>NZ_MDDT01000057.1:0-760049 GCF_001854815.1 Mesorhizobium sp. LCM 4576 | reverse complement strand
TTGTTTCCGCCATTGCCGGAATTCGAGCCGCCGGCCGAACCGGAATTGGAACCACCTGCAGAGCCGGAATTGCCGCTATTCCCGCCTCCGTTGCCGTTCCCGCTGTTACCGCCCCCGTTACCGTTTCCACCACCCTTGCCGCCGCCGTTTCCACCGCCACCGCCGCCTTTGCCGGCATAGGCCTTGGTCACGACCGGACCATCGAGGGAGAGACTGAAAGGCGCGACAACAAGCGCCAACGCAGTAAGCGCTTGCAAGACCAGCCTGCAGCCCCTGCGCTTTACGCGCATCCCGCTCTCCCCATGCCAGCCCTTCAGCCCATCGGCCAAGCTACCCCACCGGCAATGTCGCAGCATAAGCATCCCCAATCAGCAGGTCATAAGGAAGTGGCCCACGACCCTTGTCTTGTCCACTCGGACCTATTGCGTTTTACTGTAGGACCTAAGTCTTATTTCAACCAACGGATGTGGTCGGACACTTTCGTCGCGGGGTCAATTTTCCAGGCCGACCAAGCTGTTAACGAGATTCGCGCTTGCGGCATGTTCGCAAGATGCGCTCAGGCCGGCAATGGCGCCGGCCGCCGCGCCGCAACCGCCGCACCGAAAGCGGCGGCAATGACGGCGGCGATGCCCAAGCATTGCAACAGGTTGAGCTTCTCATGCAAAAACAGGAAGCCGGTCAGCGCGCCGCCAGCCGGCTCCAGGCAGACCAGCATGCCGTAGACCTTGGCCGGCATGCGGGCCAGCACCAGCATTTCCAGATAGAAGGGCAGCGCGCTGGAGAACAGGCCGACCACGGCAGCGCCCGCCATGACGTGCGGGTCGGTGAGGTGGGCTTGAGCTGCGCTGAAGCCGAAAGGCAGCGCCAGCACCGCGGCGATCGCCATGCCATAGGCGGAGGTGCGCACGCCGAGCTCGGCGCCGGCCTTCTGCGCGAAGATGATGTAGAGCCCCCAGCAGGCGCCCGCCGCCAGCGCCAGCACCACGCCCAGCGGATCGAGCCCGCTGCTGATACCGGCAAAGGGCGACAGCAGGCCGATGCCGACGATGGCCAGCGCCACCCAGACAAGGTCGAGCAGGCGCCTGGAGCCGAGCGTGGCGACAAACAGCGGCCCGGTGAATTCGAGCGCCACGCAGATGCCCAGCGGAATGCGCTGGAGCGCAGCATAGAACAGCATGTTCATGGCGCAGACGGTGATGCCATAGGCGGCGAGCCAAGGCAGGTTTTTCCGCGAGGGCAGCACCTTCCAGGGCCTCAGCGCCGCCGCCAGCATCAACGCGCCGATGGCAAGCCTCAGCATGGTCRTGCCGTCCGGCCCCAACACCGGGAACAGGCCCTTGGCAAAGGCGGCGCCGACCTGCACGGACAGCATTGCGCCAAGCAGGCCAAGCACGGGCATGGCGCCCATGTGAGCGTCCGGTTGTGCAATCGGCGTCGACGTCAYTTGCTCTCCATTCCCCTGCCCTTGTCGGGATCGGAGATAAAGCCTGGGGGCTGCGCCGTCGTGAGGCAGCAGGCGGCGGATGGTGGGACAAGCGGCCCCCGTCCCTTCGGGCAGGCCTGTTGCACCGCACAAGAGTTTGAAAATCAAGGCTTTTATGGACCTATCCATAGAACTTAGCGCCGCCATCGAGCCTTTTCTCAATATTTCCCATCATACTCGCTGCGGTTGCTTGGTATCTTTCCGACATCCTTTGCGATTAATATTTGCCAGAATCAGACCAATTACCCGCGGTTGAATAGGACCATTGGGCAGCCCTGGTTATAGTTTTAGGGCACAACTATTTCTGTCACGTCGCGGCATCACATCTTATTTCATGGACGTAAGCATTTTGTGTTGCGCCGCAACATCGGCCGCGACAATCGTGGGCTGGGGGCATGCCTGTTGGAGGATGCCATTATTGTGACTCGGATGGGCATTCCGTTGGTCGGCACGGATTGTGCCCCCGGCCCGGACGGCGAGTCGTCGGCCCACAGCGGCGCGTTTTGCTCCACCTCTGCCGCTTGGCGTGACCGGCCCGGCGGATGCCGCTGATGGCGAACGCGCGCGACATTCAGTTGGACGCATTGCGAGCCATCGCGGTGACGCTGGTGCTCTACTCGCATTTCTTCGCTCCGGACGGCTCGTCATTCGTCGGCCATCTCGGGGTCAGGCTGTTCTTCGTGCTCTCCGGCTTCCTTATCACCCGGCTTTTGCTGGACGCGCGTGATACCGGTGCATTCGCCGCCGGGGCGGCGCTGCGTTCCTTCTATGCCAGGCGCATGATCCGGATATTCCCGCCCTATTTCGCGGTGCTGGGGCTCGTGTGGTTCGCCTCGGAGCAATCCAGAGCCTCGTTCGCCTGGCATGCGCTCTACCTCTCGAATTTCTGGTATGCGCGGCAAAACGACTGGACGCCCTGGCTGCTCTGCCATTTCTGGAGCCTCAGCATCGAGGAGCAGTTCTACCTCGTCTGGCCGCTGATCGTGCTTCTGGCGCCGYGCCAGCGCATCGAGGCGATCACCGTCGGCGTCATCGCCTTCTCGCTCGCCTACCGCTTCTACGGGCCGATTGCCGCCAGCCCGGCGCTTACCCGTGACCTGCTGCCTCCGGCCTCGATGGACGCCCTTGGCTGCGGCGCCCTGCTTGCCGTGCGCCGCGCTCGAGGGGCGGATGCGCCGCAGTGGATGCGGCTTGGCTGGCCGGTCTTGGCCGCGATGTTCCTGCTCATAGTCTGGTCCGATCCCGGGCTAGCGAATTCCGCCTGGGAGTGGCCCCGCTGGACGCTGGTTCAAGTGCTGCCGCTGGTGCCGATGCTGGCAATCGTCGCGGCGTGCTCGAACGGCCTCGGCGGCGCGCCGGGCAGGCTGGCCGAACTCCCCCCGCTGCTGTGGCTTGGTCGCATCAGCTACGGCGTATACCTCTATCATTCGATCCTTCTCGCCTTGACCGTCAGGGCGCAGCCATGGCTCCCGGTCAACGTCTCGGAACAGGGGCCGGGGCGGTTCCTTGTCGCGGGCACCGCCACGCTGGTCGTCGCCTCGCTCTCCTGGGTGTTTTTCGAGAAGCCGCTCAACGGCCTCAAGCGCTATTTCCCTTACGTCGCGCCCGTGCGTCGGCGCGGCGCGAGCGAGGAGCGCGGGTTTGGCGCGGTCCCGGCGCTCGATCTGCGGCCAACGGACCAGAGCCGGCCATGACCGCGACACCTCTCATCTCCGTGCTGTTGCCGGTCTACAATGCCGAGCCCTACGTGGCCGCCGCGATGCAGTCGATCCTGCGGCAGGACCACGGCCGGATCGAGCTTATCGCCATCGACGACGGGTCGACCGACCGGTCGCTGGAGATCCTCGAACGCTGCCGCCGGGACGACAGCCGGGTATCCATAATCTCGCGCGAGAACCGCGGGCTTGTCGCCAGCCTCAACGAGGGACTGGCGGTCGCGCGGGGCGAGCTTGTCGCGCGCATGGATGCCGACGACTTCGCCTATCCCTGGCGGCTGTCGCGCCAGGYGGCGCTGTTTGCCGCGCGGCCGGAGCTCGGCTTCTGCGGCGCGCTGGTGGACACGCTGCTGCACGGCCGCATCGCCCGGGGCCGGCTCGATCCGGTGTTCCGTCTCGGTCTGCCTGTGCTGTCGAAATTCTTCACCATCTTCATGCATCCGACAGTGGTCTACAATCGCAAGGTCATCGGCGAGGCCGATCTCCGCTATGACGGCTTCTACCGGCATGCCGAGGATTTCGACCTCTTCCGGCGGCTGGCCGAACGCTATCCGGCGGCGCTGATCCCGGAAAGCCTGCTGGTCTACCGCATCCATCCCGGCAGCGTGACCAGCCTGCACAGCAAGGAGATGCGGCGCACGCACCTCAGAATAGTCGGCGAGAATCTCGAGAGCGAGGGGCTGACGGACGACGGCGCGAACCTGCGCGCCATCGGCGAGACGGTCACCTTCGACACCGTGACCCGGGCCGCGGCTTTCGTCCATGCTCTTGAGGAGCGGATCGCCGCTCTTCCCGATACGACGAGGCCGAGCTTCGAGGCCGGCGCGCTCAACCTGTTCTATTTCCTCTACCAGCTCGTCAATGACGAGGAGAGGCCGGCCCTGGCGCATGAATTGCTGACGCTGACGGGGAAATGGAACGCGATCCGCCGCCGCGAGAAATACGCGCTCAGCCCCGGCGCCTTGGCACCCTGGCTGAGCCAAGCATCAATGTGGGCCGGCAAACGTGCCGACTGGGTCGCCTACCGCTTCAAATCCGCGCCGGCGGCATCGGTGCTCGCGCCTTATCGGGTGGAGGCGGCATGAACGTCGAGCGCCATCCCCTGCCGCGGCACGCTCGCCCGGCCCCGCCCACTCCGCCGAGGCCCAAGCAGCGGCTGGCGGTCTCCTTCATTGTCTGCACGCGCGACCGGCTCGCGGTGCTCGAGGCCTGCATCGACTCGATCCGCGTCGCCTGTCGCGCGCACCCCGCATTCGCCGCCGAGTTGGTGGTGGTCGACAACGGCTCGCGCGACGGCACGGCCAGCTATCTTTCCGCGACCGCCGCTACATCCGACATCGCACTGACGGCGATTTGCGAGCCGCGGCACGGGCTGGCGGCGGCGCGCAATGCGGGGCTGGCGCGGGCACGCGGGCAGGTGCTGGTGTTCGTCGACGACGAYTGCCGGCTCGACGGCAACTACCTGGTCGACCTGGAGCGGCATTATGCGAGCGGCGAGAAATGGCTGATCCGAGGCGGCCGCGTCGAGATCGGCGACGCGCGCGACCTGCCCTTCACCATCAAGCGCTGCGACAAGCGCGAAGTGCTGACGCCGGCCGTCCATCCGGGGGCTTCGTGCTGGGCTGCAACATGACCATGCACCGCGAGGTCGCCGCCTTGATCGGTCCCTTCGACGAGCGCTTCGGCGCCGGCGGGGCGCTGCGCTCGGCCGAGGACACGGACTATCTGGTGCGGGCGATGCTTGCCGGCATGGCAGTGGAATATGTGCCCGACATGACGATCTTCCACCATCATGGCCGGCGCAACCGCGAGGCGATCGACCGTCTGCACCGCGACTATCATTTCGGCAACGGCGCGCTCTGCCTCAAGCATCTACGGCGCGCGCCGTGGCTGCTGCGACATTTCTACTGGGCCGCGCGCGCCGCTCTGCGCGAGCTTGCCGGCGGCCCCAGATTCGATGGCGATCTCAGYCTGTCGCACTGGCCAATCGTTCTGATGAACCTCGCGGGCGCGGCGCAATTCGCGTTTCTGGTGCTGGCCAGGCATCTGCCGCGACAAGCGCGACACGCCCAGAAAACGCCCGAGGCCAAGGCGGAGGCCGGCGCGCGATGAGCGGTCGGCCGACGTTGTCGATGCTGTGCCAGGCGCTCGGCCGCCGGCAGCTCGGCCTGCTGCCGATCGTCGTCGCGCTCGGGCTTGCAAGCGCGGCGCTCGAAGGTTTCGGCATCGGCCTGATCATCCCGCTGCTCGGCATCATCATGGGGCATGGCGACACAGCCGGCATGGCGGGCTTCTCGGCCGTGCTGCAAAAGGTTGGCGCGGGGCTTGGCGAGCGCGAGCGGCTGATCGCGATTGCGGCCGCGATTCTCGGCTCGATCCTGCTCAAGAACCTGCTTGCCTTCGCCAATTCGGTGCTCACGGCCCATATCTACGGCAAGGCCGGCCAGGCGATCCGCGGGGCGCTCGCCGGGCGACTGCTCGAGGTCGGCTATCCCTTCTTCCTGAAGGAGAGCCCAGGACGCCTCCTCAACATCATTTCTAGTGAATCCTGGCGCGCCTCCGACGCCATCCAGGCAATGCTGGGCTCGATCGTCAGCGCCTCGGCCGCGCTTATCCTGCTAGGCTTCCTTTTGCTGCTCTCCTGGCAGATGACGCTTTTGGTAATGATCGGGCTGGCGCTGGTGCAAGGGGCGCATATGACGCTGTCGGCGCATCTGAAGGCGCCCAGCCGCAGCGTTACAGCGCGCAACAGCGCTTTGGCCTCGCGGATGCTGCATCTGGTGCATGCCGGCCGGCTGATCCGCATCTTCGGCCAGGAAGAGCGCGAAAAGGCGGCGTTCGAGACGGCGTCGGACGGCGTGCGCCGGGCGGCCTTCCAGCTTGCCAACCGCCAGGGCGCGCTGGGACCACTCACGGAAGTGCTGCACGCCATGCTGTTCCTGGCGGTGGTGATCGGCGCCTGGCTCGCGGGCTTGAGCTTCCCGCTGGTCGCCGCCTTTCTTATCCTGCTCTACCGCCTRCAGCCGCATGTGCGGGCGCTGCAGATGACCTGGAGCCAACTGCAGGGGCTTTCCGGCTCGCTGGACGAGGTGAGCTGGCTGCTCGACCCGACGGGCAAGCCAGCGCCGCCGCAAGGCAGCCGGCCCTTCGCGTCTTTAAGCGAAAAAATCGACTTCCAGGGCGTGAGCTTCAGCTATGCCAATGAGGAGCAGCGCGCGGCAGTGCTGCATGCCGCGAGCTTCGACATCCGAAGCGGGCGCTCGACGGCGCTGATCGGCCGCTCCGGCGCCGGCAAGACGACCATCGTCAATTTGCTCTGCCGCTTCGTCGAGCCGGACGAGGGCCGGATCCTCGTCGACGGCACGGCGCTCGACGAGATCGACCCCGTCACCTGGCGGGCGCATATTGCCCTGGCCAGCCAGGAGCTGGAACTGGTGGACGGCACCATCCTCGACAACATCACCTACGGCAAGGACACGGCGGGCGCGGAAGCGGCGCGGTGCGCGGCCGAGCTTGCCGAGGCGCATGAATTCATCGAAAGGCTGCCGCAAGGCTACCAGACGGTCGTCGGCTAWCGCGGCGTCAACCTGTCGGCCGGGCAAAGGCAGCGCATCGCGCTCGCCCGCGCGCTGGTGCGCGATCCCGACATCTTGATTCTCGACGAGGCCACCAACGCGGTGGACGGGCTTTCGGAGGCGGCGATCGTGGAAACGCTGAAGTCACGCGCCGGCCGCCGCACCACGATCGTCATCAGCCACCACCACTCGACGATCTCGTTCTGCGACGACCTGGTGATCCTGGAACATGGACGGGTGAAGAAGCAGGCGCCGTTCGCGGAGATGGCGGCGCACAGCATGGATGAGCTGTACCGGCCGGAGTGAGGCATGGAAGGACGGCCGCTTTGGCGCCTTCGTCATCCTAGGGCGGAGCAAGGAGCGAAGCGACGCGCGCAGACCCTAGGATCCATGCCGTGACGCTAAAGCGTTGCTACGTTTGCAGAATTCTGCACCGCTGCGCTCCATGTCGAAGGTCAAGGCATGGATCCTCGGGTCAAGCCCGAGGATGACGAAGCGTTAGCGCGGGCCCCCTCTCCGCCCCGCTGCGCAGGGCACCTCTCCCCGCCTTGGCGGGGGCGAGGAACCCAAGTTCTACCCCGCCATTGCCAGCGGCACGGCGCTCTTGTTGGGGATCTGGATGTCGATCTCGAGCGTCGACATGGTCGCGCCGCGATCCATCGAGACCTGGAGATAGTCCTGGTCGATCTGCACATGCTTGGCAATGACCGCCATGATCTCCTCGCGCAGGATGGAGACGAGGTCCGGCTGGCCGCGGCTTTGGCGCTCGTAGGCGAGCAGCAGCTGCAGCCGCTCGCGCGCCACCGGCGCGCTGGTGCGCCGCTTGAAGAGGTCGAGGATGCTCATGCGGCCCTCCTTCCGAGAAGCCGGTCGAGGAAGCCCTTGCGTTCGAAGGGGACGACCACCGGCAGGTCCTCGCCTTCCAGGCGTCTTGCCGCTTCGAGATAGGCTTTCGCGGCGGAATTGATCGGCTCCGACAGCGTCACCGGGGAGCCGAGGTTGGAGGCGCGCAGCACATCCTGGCTTTCCGGGATGATGCCGAGCAGCGGGGTGGACAGAATCTCCAGCACGTCGTCGATCGACAGCATCTCGCCGCGCGAGGCGCGAGAGGCGTCATAGCGGGTGACCAGCACATGCTTCTGGATCAGTTCGCCCTGCTCGGCCTTCATGGTGCGGGCGTCGAGCAGGCCGATGATGCGGTCGGAATCGCGCACCGACGACACTTCCGGGTTGGTGACGATGACCGCCTCGTCGGCGAAGCGCATGGCAAGCTGCGCGCCGCGCTCGATGCCGGCCGGGCTGTCGCAGAAGACATAGTCGAACACCGAACGCAGCCGCGCGATGACCTCGGCCACGCCCTCCTCGGTCAGCGCGTCCTTGTCGCGCGTCTGCGAGGCCGGCAGCAGGTAAAGCGTCTCCAGCCGCTTGTCGCGGATCAGCGCCTGCGACAGCTTCGCCGTGCCCTGGATGACGTTGACGAGGTCGAACACCACGCGGCGCTCGGCGCCCATGATGAGGTCGAGGTTTCTCAAGCCGACGTCGAAATCGACCAGCGCCACCTTCTTGCCGGTCTTGGCCACGGCGGCGCCGAGCGCGGCCGTCGAGGTCGTCTTGCCGACGCCCCCCTTGCCCGATGTGACCACGACTACCTTGCCCATATTCATCCAGCCTCCGTTGGCGTTTTTATGTCGGGCCCGCCCGTGTTGGACACGACGGACTCTCGGGAACAATCGCACGCGAAACCGGCCCGAAGCTTGCCGGCCCCAAAAAACTCAGCCCAGCGGCACCACGCAGAGCGCATCATTGTCGAGGAAGGCCTGCACGGCCTTGCCGCGCGACACGCCTTCCATCTCCTCTGCGGTCGTGTACCAGCCGTCGACGGCGAGCAGCTCGGCCTCGTTCTTGCGGCAGAAGATGCGCGCCGAAACATTGCCTTCCGAGCCGGCGATCGCGCGGCCGCGCAGCGTGCCATAGACATGGATCGAGCCGCCGGCGACGATTTCGGAACCGGACGCGACCGAGCCAAGCACGATCACGTCGCCATGCGGATGGAACACCGACTGTCCCGAGCGGATCGGCGCCTTGATCATCAGAGTGCCGGCCGAAGGCATCGCCGGCTCGGCGCCCTGCCCTGCGCTTGCGGCTTGCGCCGGCTCGATCCGGACCGCCTCCAGCCTTGCCAGCTCGGGGTCCACCGGCTCGTCTCCGGACATCTCTATGGGGGAAACGTCCGCCTGCGGCGCCTCTGGGGCCAACTGCGTCATCTGGGCGGCCTGGACCCGCTCCCCGGCGGCGGCTTCCAACTCCTCCGCCCGCGCCTTGCGCGCGGCGCGGCCCAGCAGCCCCTCGGCGGTCGCCTCCTTGGCGCCGGCCAATAGCGGYGGCAGCTCGGGCCCGAGCTCGGCGCCTTCGAGCTCGATGGCGTAGACGCGGATGCCGCGCGAGCGGAGCACGCCGACCAGCGCGCCGATCTCCTCCGGCCCCGGCTGCAGGACGTTCAGATCCAGCACCACCGGGCGCCCGTTGAAATAGCCCGGCGAGTTGGCGATCCAGCGATCCAGCCCCTCCAGCCAGTCGGCGATCGGCGCCTCCGGCGTCAGCGTGAAAGCGACGAAGGATCGGGCGCGAAAGCGGATCGATTTGTTGTGCAAAGGGGYGGCGAAGGTCAYGTCCKGGCGAATCCTTACTCAATGGTTAAAGGGTGCCGGCCGAATGGTTAACAAAAGGTTAATTTTGGGGATCGCGGCCGTTAAGGAAGTGGCGCGGCGAAGTTCTGTGGCAGCGCGGTGACAGGGCCCGCCGATGCCGCTATCGTCTCACCCCGGCCTGGCGGAAAGCAAGGGAGGTCATGCCGTGAGACTGGAGRTCAGCAAGCCTGAGGATGTCACGGCCGYGTTTGCCGATGCCTGGAACAGRCATGACATGGACGACTTCGCGGCGCTGTTTTCCGAGGATGCCAATTTCGTCAATGTCGTGGGCATGTGGTGGAAGAACCGGACCGAGATCGAAGCGGCGCACCGCGCCACTCATGCGACCATGTTTCGCGACAGCCGGTTGGAGGGTGTCGCCGCGTCGGTCGTGGAGCTGTCTCCCGGCCTCGCATCCGTGCACTACAGATGGACCTTGACCGGTGCATCCGCTCCGGACGGCTCACCAGCCGGAACGCGGGAAGGCATCCTGCTTCTGGTGGTGAGGAAGGAACAGCTTGGATGGCGGATCAAGGTGGCCCAGAACACCGACATCGTTCCAGGGGCGATCGCTCCCCCTGCCCGCGCAAGCTGATAGCGGCGACATGTGAAGCGCCTAATATACGAAACGACGCGCACGGACGATCCTCTTGCCCGGAACTTTCCACTCCCTTCAGGAGGGAGACGGGCATGGGCATCGACCAGCAGGACAGCAAGCGGGCAGGCAAGACAGGTGCCGCGATGGCAGCGCTGATGCTGCTTTCAGGATGCATGACGCACCAGCCGACCGGCATAGACGCATACCGGACGAGCAGCATAAACCAATGGCTGACGACAGCTGACGCCGATAAGGTCGTCAGCGCGATGAGTGCGAAAGGCATGATGCCGGCGACCATCGACTGCCGCTTCGCCGACACCAGGCCGGGCAAAGTGGCTTACCGCTCGAAATTCACCTGGAAGCGCGCGCCTGCCAACACCCGCTACCATTGGGAAGTCGGCGATCCGGCGTATCTCGCGAGCAAGGATGTTGCGTCCAACCGAGCCGGCTTGCGGCGGGTGTATGCGAAGACCGTGCGGGATGCGGCGACAGGGCAGAAGGTGGGATGCTCGGTGTGGGCGGGTTAGGGGAAGTACAGTCGAACATATCTGGATGCGCCGCAACCGGCGAGCCGCAGATGACCGAGCGCCTCGAGTTAGCCGCGATCGGCGCCCGCGCAATCCGACGAGGCGCGGGCATCAGCCCCCCCCAAGTTGAGGGCTAGTTGGTCCTGACCTGCGTACCGCGTGACCACGTCCGAATGGGTAGCGCATCGCCTCCCTCATCTAGAGCCAGGTGAACACCGTGCATCCTCTCGTCATAGAGGGCGACCAGATCTTGCAGAGCTCGATGTGGCCCAACAATCAGGCCAACCAGTTCGCCATCTGGCTTCTTGCCATCCTTCACTAACTCGCTCAGCCGAACTAAGTCGCTTACTAGATCGTCAACCAAAACCTTCGCATTCGAAATCACGTGCGTCACGGCGGGGTGGATATGATCTGTTCTATCAGCCAGAGCATTCAACCCAAYGGCGCAGGTTGTTGCACGCTGACGCCATTCCCTGACATCRCTCGTTTCGATCGGAACCGATCGGTTGACCAGACCATCAGCAATAATGTGGCTTTCAAGCTGTGCCTGAACGACGGCAAAGCGTACGTACCAAGCCGCCTCTTCGTTTTGCTCACGCCGCAGTCTTCGTGCCCTCCTGCTTTCGCTTTGGGCAAGCCACGCCGCGCCGGCTATCGCTGCGATCGAACCAGCGGCCTGAACCCAAGCGGCAGCATTGGAGTCCCAACCTGATATGGCTGCGTTTGCATATGCAGCCCAACCCGCCATGACAATTAGAGCTGAAGCGACAAGGTAAAAGACAGCCCCTAATCCATCCCGAGCCTTCAGCCATAGCCGCTTGATGCTTCGGTCACGCGCCGCCTTCCGACCAGCAACAGTCTCCTCGCCGTCCCCAGAATCCATTCCTCACCCGCTATTCTGCTGGCTCGGCACCGACTGGCTGTACGGCAGCCGGAGTACCCTTCATCCGCTTCTTTTTCCGACCTTGAGCTGGCGCAACGTCATCCGCAATAAAAATGACATTCGCAATTACGTCCATGAGCCGTAGTGCTTTCATACTACGCATAAGACTGATGCGGGAGAACAGTGGAAGATTCGATGATCGCGCCRCCGGGTCTTTGCGGGTGACGATCCCAAAGACTACGCGACAGTTCCGATCCCGGGCGCGAGTCACGAATGTATCCACGTCAACCTCAGGCGGCAAAGCGTCGCGGATAATCGCCTCAAGTCTATCAACCGCCGCTGGCTCCAATCTCATCAATTCGATGGCATTTACGCCTTGGTTAAATAGGTGACTTAGTTGCGCAGACAATGTTGATACTTTAACATGATAGAATACAGCGACGTCGTCGTGTATTGCCAATAGATCGCATGGCTCAACAGCAGTCTGACCGTCGGGGCTGATATTCTTTTTGTCCAGACAGGCGATGCCAACGTTCTCGGCTGAAACAGCTTCGTTGTATTCGCCCTCACTGGAATGATTGTAGGGAGGAAGGTCGCTGTCGATGCAGAGTGGATCAAGGTAGGCGACGAGGCGTGTGATGTATCCATCGTCTATTCGATACCAATTACCCTCAGAGAGATGGAACGTTTCGCCTTGGGCACCTTGAAGCGTCGTGTCGAAAATAAGACTCTTGAAGATGCTGTAGCGGTCGCGCGCATTGCCATTCTCGTCAGTCAGCACCAACGCGTGTCGACGCAGATCGTCGATCCCCACCGCAGCCAGGTCAACCTCATGCTGGTCTAGGTAACCATAGTATCTTCCGATATAAACATCGTCGTAAATTAAGCTACGCCCAGCGCCGGCGAAGGTGGTGTATAAATTATCACTGTAACTTACAATATCCGGAACTGTAATATTAAGATCTGGATTGCGCTCTCGTAATGCAAGCAGAAGCAACTCGTTGAGGGCTTCGATTTGGCCCGGGTCTCGAACAGGAGCGATGTTCTGTATCTCCGGAAAGGCCGTTTTGTATTGCTCGCTCCCATAAAGCTCCAGAAGTTTTTCGCAAAGCTCCGTCAACTCGTCGGCCGCCACATCGGTGCTGATGCGGAGGCTGCTGCCGCCTGTCGCATGACGAAAAAATTCCTTATACTCCTCGCGAACCTTACCCGTCAGGCTGCGTAAAATTGTGCTGTCGCGGTCGAAGTCAAACAACGTGAGTTCGGATTCGATCGGAAGTTGCGTCCTCTGGCGCTTTGCCTCGCCCGGCTGCAGGGTATCAGTGCTTTTGAGCTTCTGAGGGTCCAAACTGTTTAGCGTCACGCGAAGCCCAAAGTCATACTCATAACTAGAGTCAATTAGGTTGTGAGCTACGTGGCCGAACGAAAGCGCAAAACAACGATCGGCGACTGGTTGGAAAACAAGGGCGCCTTTGTTCACTTGAGGCAGATTCTTTTCTACACCAAAATACCCCTTCCACCAAGGTTGGTAGGGATCGCTGTCTAAGATGAAGATCGATGCGTCTTTCGAGAGATGCTGAGCTTCGACCGCATCAAGGCTATTGTCCTCTCGAAGAGAATTCCCAGCGTTGTAACCTTCTTTGAGAAGATAGATCGAAAAAGATCTGCTTCTTGGCATTCTCACCCCCAGGTAACCCCACGTGGCTTTTACCATATTCTACACGCGATGAAACCGACATTCGTGGGGTGTTTGGATTCTGGAAATTCAATTCGATTTGCTTGAATATCAAAATAAAACGGTGTCAATCGCTCTCCCATGTCCCTCCTCTCCACCCTCCGCACCCTCCTCCCCACCGCCACCGTCTGGGACGCCGCCGAGYTCGCCTCGCGCGATCCCGGCTTCGACGCCCGCAATTTCGGCGCTTCGGCGCTGGTGCGGCCGCGCGATGTCGACGGGATCGCAGCGCTGGTGCGGTTCTGCGCGGAGCATGGCGTCAGCCTTGTCGCGCAGGGCGGGCGCACGGGGCTGGYGGGCGGGGCGGCGACTTCCCCTGGTCAGGTGATCTGCGATCTCGGCGGGATCACCCAAATCGAGGAGATCGATCCGTTCGCGCGCGTGGCGATCGTGCAGGCGGGGGTGACGCTGGGGGCGCTGCAGGAGGCTTGCGCCGTCCACGGGCTCGACCCGGGCATCGACCTTGCCGCGCGCGGCAGCGCCACCGTCGGCGGCATGGCTTCCACCAATGCGGGCGGCATCATGGCGTTTCGCAACGGCACGATGCGCCACCGCGTGCTCGGGCTCGAAGCCGTGCTGCCGGACGGGCGGGTGTTTTGCGACCTCACCAGGGTGCTCAAGACCAGCGCCGGCTACGACCTGAAGCATCTCTTCATCGGCGCGGAGGGCACGCTCGGCATCGTCACCCGCGTGGCGGTGCGGCTCGACCCGGTGGYAGGCGCCAGCGCAACGGCGCTGGTCGGCGTTCCGGATGCGGCCAGCGCGCAGCGCATCGTGCGGCATTTCCTGGGCTCGACCAGCGCCCGGCTCAGCGCCGCCGAGATCCTGTGGCGCAATTTTGCGTCGCTGATGCAGCGCGCGCTTGGCTATGCGCCCGGCAGCCTGCCGCTCGACGCGCCCTGCCTGCTGGTGCTGGGRCTCGGCGCCGACTCGATCGAGGCGGCGAGAAGCGCGCTTGAGGATGGGCTCGCGGCGGTCTGGGAAGAGGCCGGYATTCTCGACGGGCTGGTCGCGAGCTCGGAGGCGCAGGCGGCGGYGATGTGGCGGCTGCGCGAGGAGACGGTTGAGATCGAGCGCGCGCATCCRATGGCGCCCTCCTTCGACGTGTCCGTGCCGGCCGGCGGGCTGGACGCCTATGTGGCGCGCATCGAGGCCGGGTTGAAGAAGATCGACGCCTCGTACGCGCCTTACGTCTACGGCCATCTCGCCGATGGCAATTTGCACATCTCGATCAATTGCGACGGGCCGGTCGCGCATGAGCGGCACGCGGCGATCGAGGACGTGCTTTACGCAGGCCTGAGCGACGCCGGCGGCTCGTTCTCGGCTGAGCATGGGGTGGGGCTGGAAAAGCGCGCGGCTTATGAAAGGCACGCCGACCCGGTGAAGCGCGATTTGGCGAAGGCGATCAAGGGATTGATCGATCCGGCTGGTGTGATGAATCCGGGGAAGGTGGTGGGGTAAAGGCTCTTTCCTCGCTCCCATGAAATGGGGGGAGGAAACAGGCCTCAAGCCGCCAGTTGCACGTCCCTTGCCGCGGCGATCATCACGCCGACGAGCAGGCCGTAAGCCGCAGCCCAGGCCTCGCGCACCTCCTGCGTGAAGGTTTCGCCGAGGCCCGCATCGAGCGTCTCGATCAGCGCCTGGCCGACGGTCGCGTAGTGATGCTCCTCGACGCCGTAGCCGACATGGCGCCGGGCGAGGTCCTGGACGGTGGGCAGGATGTTTTCGGCGCGCGACAGCCCATGCGTGACGAAGCCCAGCGCGGCCATCAGCTTGGCGCCCTGCTTTTTCATATCGGTCTCGCGAAACAGCGGCTTGAGGCTGCCATCGAGGGCGAACAGCTTCTCGTAGAACAAAGCCGCGGCGGCCTCCTTGATCGGGACGACCTCGCGAAAACTGTCCTGCACAAGCTTGATCTGGTCGGGTGTCATCGGCGCGTAGCTCCTGGGTTCCGGGAGCCAAGACCATCCGGCTCGAGCGTTTCGCAAGCATGCCGGTTGTAGGGAGGGTGTGTTTCAGCTTGGTCTCTGGAACGTATCAAGCCCTATGAAGGAAATCGGCAAGTGTTGACGGGACAGCGCGCCTCATGATGCGCTTCTCAAGGACCGGAGCGCGAGGAACCAACTGCCATCAACCTCTTCGCTGCGTCCGCCGCCGCCGTGCAGTAGCTCTGGTCGCCGTGGATCAGGATCATCACCATGGTTCCCTCGATCAGCACGAACAGCTCGCGCGCCCTCTCCTTCGGCGACGGTATCCTGGCTCCGGCAAGCATCGTTTCCAGCTGCTTTTCCATCAATGCCTTGTGCTGGCGTGCGATCAAGCGCGCGGGGTGGCCCGATAGGTCGGCGAGCTCGATCGCCAGCCGGGTGAAGCCGGAGCCGGCCCAGCGCGGCTTGGATGACCATTTGACCAATCCCTCGAACAGCTTATCGATCAGCGCGTCGGCACCGCCCGACAGCTCGATGCCGTAGTTCTGGAAATCGGCGAAAGTGCGCTCGTGCTGCGAAGCGAGCACGGCAGTCAACAGCGCGTCCTTGCTGTCGAAGTGGTAGTAGAGCGTGCGCTTGGTGACGCCGGCGGCCTCAGCGATCTCCTCCATGCCGACGCGGAAGAAGCCCCGGCGGCGAAACAACTTATACGCCGCCTGGAGAATCACGGGCCTGGTCGCGTCGGATGCTCTGGGCATGAGCGCTGCCGTCGATAAKTATACTCGCAAGTGAATTTACATCAGGGACGACCTGGCCTTCAATGATCAGCATTCTCTAATATTCGAAGGGAGGACGGCGATGGAACGAGTGGTCCCCACAGTGCGCGATATCCCAACAGGCATCGTGACCTTGCCCGACGAATTCAGGGCGGCGTCGGCGGCGCCGGGGCTGATGGCCGGGATGACCTGCGTCGAGGACCTGCGCCAGGCGGCGCGGCGGCGGGTGCCGCGCGTCTTCAACGACTATCTCGAAGCCGGCTCCTATGCCGAGCAGACGCTGCGTGCCAACCGCGCCGACCTCGAGCGCATCACGCTGAAGCAGCGCGTGCTGGTCGATGTCGAGCAGCGCGACACGGCAACCACAATTCTCGGCGAGAAGGTCTCGCTGCCGGTGGCGCTGGCGCCGATCGGGCTCGGCGGCATGYAATGGGCCGATGGCGAGATCCTCGCCTGCCGCGCCGCCAAGACCGCAGGCGTTCCCTATACGATGAGCACGATGTCGATCTGCTCGATCGAGGACGTGGCTGAAGCCGTCGACTATCCGTTCTGGTTCCAGCTCTATGTGATGAAGGATCGCGGTTTCGTGCGCTCGCTGGTCGAGCGGGCGATCGCCGGCCGTTGCGGCGCGCTGGTGCTCACCGTCGACCTGCAAGTGCTGGGCCAGCGCCATGCCGATGTCAGGAACGGGCTTTCGGTGCCGCCGGCATTAAAACTTCGCACGATCCTCGACATAGCCGCCCATCCGGCCTGGGCGGCCCGCATGCTCACCGCCAAACGCTGGAACTTCGGCAACCTCGCCGGCCATCTCAAGGGCGAGGACGATGTCCGGGCGGTAGCGGACTGGGTAGCGCATCAGTTTGACGCGACGCTGAATTGGAGCGACGTCGAATGGATCCGGAGCATATGGCCGGGCAAGCTGATCGTCAAAGGCCTCCTCAACACCGACGATGCGCGGAGCGCCTGCGCGGCCGGTGCCGACGCCATTGTGGTTTCCAACCATGGCGGCCGGCAGCTTGACGGCGCCCCCTCGACGATCTCGATGTTGCCTAGGATCGCGGAAGCCGTCGGATCGGAGGCGGAGGTGTTGTTCGACGGCGGCGTGCGCTCGGGCCAGGATGTGATGCGAGCGCTGGCCTTGGGTGCCCGCGCCTGCCTTGTCGGGCGCGCCTATGTCTATGGCCTCGCCGCCGGCGGCGAAGCCGGTGTGGCCACGGCCATAGATATCCTGCACAAGGAGCTGTCAGTCACCATGGCGCTGACAGGGACGCGCAGCGTCAATGAGATCGATGGCAGGGTGCTGAACTAGCGAGCGCCAATCGCAGATCGAAGACGCGCCACTCCTACTCGCACTGGCGGCGCGGGCCGCCGTCGAAGGGCTGATAGGTGTTGTCGCGCGGATCGTAGGAGCGGTAACGGCTGAAGCAATAGTCGACGTGGTCACCTCGAACCGCCCGACCCGATGCCTGGGCGGCCTCGGCCTCCGGCGAAATCTCTTCCGGCGGGCCGCCATAGGTGGTGGCGTAGCCGTCACCGGACGGGGCGTAGCCTTCCATCTCGGCCTGGTCGTCGCCCACCCGGTCGTCGGCCATGGCACCTGGGCGATCGTTCGCTGCCGCCTGATCATTCTGGCCAGCGTCGGTGGAAGCCGTGCGGTCGCCACCGGGGTCGTAATAGGGCGAGATGCAGGGACGCAGCTCGCCGCTGTAGGAACGGTAGCTGTTTTCCGCCGGGCGGTAGCTGCGATAGCGGGTGGCGCACCATTGCAGATGGGCAACCGGCAGCTGCTRTTGCCGCGCCTGCTGATCGGCCGCGGCCGGCTGCTGGRCCGCGCCGGCGTCGGGCGCGGGCTGGCCCGGGCCAGAGACGTCCGGCAATGGCTGCAGTGGCGGCGCTGCGGGCGGCGTGGGCGTAGCGAGCGCCGTCATCTGCGTTGCGCCTCCCGCCTTGGTCGGTTCGCTTGGGGCCGGTTCGCCGGCCTTGGCGGGCGCGGCCGCTGCCTGCTGGGCGGGAATGCGTTCAAGGTTCTGCTTCCGCGGATCGATCGGCTGCRCGTCCTTCGTCCAGAGCTCGGAAACGCCGATCGCCGGCGTTGCCTGGCGCACCGGCTTGGYGGCGAGCAGCCAGGTGGCGAAGGCAAGCCCGCTGGCGAACACGGCCAAGGTCAGCACGAAGCCGCCGGCAATTCCCAACAAAGCCTTCACGCAACGCTCCTTCAGCCCCTGCTCATAGAATGCGGGGCGCAGGCTCCAGTTCCCACGAGAAGAGGGCAATGTTGAGACCCGCCGGCAGCAACGGGAGAGCCTCGCATGCCCCGGGGGAGAGGCAGGCGAGGCTCAAGGATCGCTAGAAGGGACCTAGCTGAGGACTTTCTCAGTTGCAGTCTTTGATGATCCAAAAGGATCGAGCGCAGCGTCGCGCCTTTTCCGGCCCGCTRCATGGTGCAAACGAAGGAATAAAAGCACGCGATCCTTCGTTCACATGGTGCAGTCTTGACAGCTTCGACCCACGCTGGTTTCAGCCGGCGGGTGGCCACCTGCCCGTCGGTTAGGCCCGGCAGTCGGCAAGTTGCCCCCAACAGGGCTGCCGGGCCGCCTTTGAGCGGGGAAAACCCCGCGCTTCAGATGCCCGCCACCACCTCGGTATAGGCCCTCTCCTTGCCGTCCTGGCCGCGAACTCTCCACGTCTGCCCTTCCCGCCCTTCGATATGGCTCGCGGCCAGCGGCACCTTGCCGCCGCCTTCGGGCAGGTCGATGACGTAGGTCGGGTTGCAGATGCCGGAAAGCCGCCGGCGCAGTTCGGCGACCAGCGCCTGGCCTTCGGCAATCGTGGTGCGACGGTGCGCCATGCCGCGCGCGAGGTCGCCATGATGCAGGTAATAGGGTTTTACGCCGAGCCGATACATCAGCTCGCGGCAGAGCTCCTCCAGCACCTCGACATGATCGTTGATGCCTTTCAGCAGAACGCTCTGGTTGAGCAGCACGAAGCCCGCCTGCCGCATCGTGCGGCATGCTTCCTCCGTGGCCTGTGTGATTTCCCGCGGGTGATTGAAGTGGGTGACCACCGTCACCATCAGCCGGCCCTGCAACGCCTCCACCAGGCCAGGCGTGATGCGCGACGRCAGCGCCACCGGCACGCGGGTGTGGATACGCAACAGCCTGAGATGCGGGATCGCCTCCAGGCGGGCGCGGATCTCGGCCAGCGCCTTGTCGGGCAGCGACAGCGGATCGCCGCCGGTCAGGATCACCTCGCGGATTTCCGGGTGGCCGGCGATATAGGCCAACRCAGGTTCCAGCGCTTCGCGTGTGTAGCCGCGGCCGATGGAGGTCAGCGACTCTTTCCTGAAGCAGAAGCGGCAATAGACGGCGCACTGATAGGTCGGGAACAAGAGCACGCGGTCGGCATGGCGGTGCGTCAGCCGAGGCGCCGGGCTGAAGGCATGGTCGCCGATCGGATCGTCGAGCTCGCCCTCGGTGGCGACCAGCTCGTCGGGCGACGGGATCACCTGGGCGCGGATCGGGTCCTCGGGATCGTCCCAGTCGATCAGGTCGAGATAGGGTTTCGGCACGCGCACCTTGTGCGCGGCCGCGGCCTCCTGCGCGGCGGCGCGCTCGGCCGGCGAGAGCGGCAGCGGGGCGAGGTCGCGGACATGGCGCACGCCGGCGCGGACATCGTCCTGCCAGGCGGTGTCGGCGGCCAGTTGTTTGAGATCGGTGGTCATTCGGGGCTCGGGCATAATTTGCCCGGGATATCGGCTGGATGGGCGGCAAGGTCAATGGCAGGGGTTGCTCAAGACTCTCAAGCGCCGAATTTCCGCCCACCCCCCTCTGTCCTGCCGGACATCTCCCCCGCAAGGCGGGAGATTGGCTGTTTCGGTGCCCGCTCTTCCTGGAGCACCCTCACCTTTCAAACTTCGCAATCGCCTCCGCCGTCACCGGCGTGAAGAAGTTCACCAGATTGCCGTCGGGATCGCGAAACAGCAGCGAGCGGTTGCCCCAGGGCATTGTCGTCGGCGCCTGCACCAGCGCGCCGTCAATGAGACCGCCCAGCCTGCGGTATTCTTCGTCGACATCGGCGACGCGGAACTCGATGATGGCGGTGCGGTTCTCGGCCGGGCTCGCGACATTATCGCCGCCGAAGAGCCGAAGCGTGCGGGTGCTGCCGATGGCCAGCGTGCCCGCCTCCGTGACGAGCTCGGCGAAATCCTCGGTGTAGAGCGTGAGCTTGATGCCCGTCGCCATCTCGTAGAAGGCGACGAGCCGCTTGACGTCGGCGGTGATGATGCGGGTCGAAACGAAATTCATCCAAGTCTTCTCCGTTGGCTCGCCGCGAAAATTTTCTTCGTCGGTGGCGCCCGTTCAGGCGCCCTGCCCGACTTGTGGACCGACCCTGCTGCCAGCATAGTGGCAACAGGAGACATGCCTTGCGCCGCGCCGACCGACTGTTCCAGATCATCCAGATCCTGCGGCGCTCGAGCCGGCCGATCACCGCCAGCCGGATCGCCGAAGAGCTCGAAACCTCGCGCCGCTCGGTCTATCGCGACATCGCCGACCTCGTCGGACAGCGCGTGCCGATCCGGGGCGAAGCCGGGCTCGGCTATGTGCTCGACCGCGACTACGACATGCCGCCGCTGATGCTGACGCCGGACGAGCTGGAGGCGGCGGTGCTCGGCGCGCAGTGGGTGGCCGATAAGGGCGATGCCGCGCTGGCCGGCGCGGCGCGCGACCTGATCGCCAAGATCGCCACCGTCGTGCCCGAGCGGTTGCGCCCCTTCGTCAGCAATCCGACCGTCGGCGCGCCGCTCAGCCGCGCGAGCCTGCCGGATGGGCTCGACATCGCGAAGGCGCGAGCCTCGATCCGCAAGGGCCACAAGATCCGGATCCGCTACCGTAGCGAACAGGGCGACGAGAGCGAGCGCGTCATCTGGCCGACCATGATCGGCTATGCCGAGACGGTGCGGCTCATCGCCGCCTGGTGCGAGCTGCGCCAGGATTTCCGCCATTTCCGCACCGACCGCATCCGTGCCGCGGAGTTCCTCGACGAGCGCATCGGCTGCCGGCCAGCCGAATTGCGCAGCCGCTGGAAACGGCATATGGCGGCGCTGGGGATTCACCTGCCGCAGGGCTAAATATCGGCGTAGATCTCCAACACATTGCCGTCGGGATCGCGAAAGAACAGCGTTCGGTGGCCCCAGGGCTGGTCAGTCGGTTCGCCTTCGATCGCCACGCCCTTATCGCGCAACGCGTCGGCGCATTGGTCAACCTGGCCCGGCGCTACACGGAAGGCGAGTTGCACGGAAAGCGCGCGCGCCGGCGTCGGCGCGTCATCGAACATCACGCCACGCTCGGTGAGCGCCAGGAGGCACGAGCCAACCTGGTAGGCAATCCAGCCCTCGCCCAGRCTGGAATGGACTGCAAAGCCCATCACGTCCTCGTAGAAGCGCCGCATCGCCTCCATGTCGCGGGCAAAGAGGACGGTGTAGTCGATGTTCCTGATACTTTTCAGCGCGTTCATGACGGACTCCTTTGCCTGGCGCCGCGTTCCGGCGCGATTTGATTGTGCGATGCGCTGTCCCGTTTATACTGGTAGCAAGGTGGTACAAGATGAGCGATGCTACTGGTGGCGTCGCTACCCCCTTTCGAGGCACGAGCATGCTGGAGYAGACCGCCGAGATCGACAGGCGCAAGGAACTGGGGCGCTTCCTGCGCGCCATGCGCGAGCGCGTCGAGCCGTCGCGGCATGGCATCCGCACCGGCACACGACGGCGCGCAAGCGGACTGCTGCGCGAGGAAGTCGCGTTACTCGCCGGGATCAGCGCCACCTGGTACACATGGCTGGAACAGGGCCGCGAGGCCAACCCTTCCGCGCCGGTGCTCAATGCGCTGGCCGACGTGCTGGACCTTTTGCCCGTGGAGCGTCAGCACCTGTTCAAGCTCGCAAGGCCGGAATGGCTGCCCGAGGCGATGGCGCCCGAAGACCCCTCGCCCGATCCGCGCATCGCGGCATTGCTCGCCACGCTCTCGCCCAATCCGGCCTATGCGCTCAACCGCGCCTGGGACTTCATCGCCTGGAACGACGAGGCGGCGGATTTGTTCGGCGGCTTCGATCCCGAGGAGCCGACGAAGAGCAACCTTCTCAAGCGGCTCTTCCTCGACCCGGCCTGGCATGCGCTGTTTGCCGACTGGGAGGTTGTAGCGCGCTCGGCTATGGCGCAGTTCCGCGCCGCGACCGTCGGCTACGCGTCTGCGGCCGACGTCCGCGCCGTGCTCGACCCGCTCAAGGCGCTGAGCCCTGAATTCGCGCGCCAATGGGCGGAGATGCGAGTGGAGGAAGCGTCGATCTGGTCGAAGGGACTGGTCGGGCCAAGCGGCAAGGTGGCGACCTATGACTACTTCATGCTGGCGCCCGCTGGCGTGGGCAAGGACATAACGCTGAGCCTTTATCGGAAGCGCGGTTAGGCGGTTCAGGTCCCGATTCCGATGTCGGGTCCAGCTTGTTGATCGGAAACGTTTAACGCCATGAACGGCGGCGGTCTTTATGGGGCCGGCCTTGCTTRCCTGCCTCGACTTTCGCCGCAATCGACCAGCGCCATCTTTTCGGGCAATCTCCCGCCAACGGCGATCACGGGCAGATGATCCGCCACCGAGGGAGGACCACCATGACCAAGACGCAGGCGCTGCCGCGCTACGAAGATGCCGTCGAGCGCTTCCGCATCGAGGACGAGATCGCGCGCCTTCACGGCGACCCCGCCACCGGCATCAATGCCTATGTCGAATGCTGCGGCCGCTATACAGGCGAGAACCGGTTGGCGCTGCGCGCGATCTCGGCCGACGGGGAATTGCGCGAATATTCCTTCGACGATCTGGCCGATATGTCCGGCCGCGTCGGCACAATGCTGAAGGATCTCGGCGTGGGCGCGGGCGATGTCGTGGCCGGCATGCTGCCGCGCATTCCCGAGCTGGTGGCGCTGATCCTCGGCACATGGCGGGTCGGCGCGGTCTACCAGCCGCTGTTCACCGCTTTCGGRCCGAAGGCCATCGAGCATCGGCTGAGCTACAGCAAGGCGAAGCTGGTGGTCACGAACCCCGCCAACCGCGGCAAGCTCGACGAGGTGGGCAACCATCCGCGCATCRCCACCATTCTCGCACCTGGCGAGACGCTTCCCGAAGGCGACATCGATTTCCGCGCGGCGCTCGCGGCCGCCTCCCCCGACTGCGAGCCGGTCATGCGCAAGGGCTCAGACCTGTTCATGATGATGTCGACCTCCGGCACGACCGGGCACCCGAAGGGCGTGCCGGTGCCGCTCAGCGCGCTGCTTGCCTTTGGCGCCTATATGCGCGACGCGATCGGGCTCACGCCCGACGACATCTTCTGGAACATCGCCGATCCCGGCTGGGCCTACGGGCTCTACTACGCCATCACCGGGCCCTTGCAGCTCGGCATCGCCACCACCTTCTACGAAGGCGCATTCAACGCCAAATCGACCTACGACATCATCGAGCGACTCGGCGTCACCAGCCTTGCCGGCTCGCCGACGGCCTATCGCCTGCTGATGGCGGAGGGCCCGGAAGCGGCCGCGCGCGTCAAAGGAAAGCTGCGCGTGGTGAGCAGTGCCGGCGAGCCGCTCAACCCGGAAGTGATCCGCTGGTTCGACGCGCACCTCGCCGCGCCGATCCACGACCATTACGGCCAGACCGAGAACGGCATGATGGTCAACAACCATCACGGGCTTAAGCATCTTGTCCGCGCGGGCTCCGCCGGTTTCGCCATGCCGGGCTACCGCATGGTGGTGCTGGATGACGAAGGCAACGAGCTCGGCCCCAACCAGCCTGGCGTGCTTGCCGTCGACATCGCCAGATCGCCGCTGCGCTGGTTTGGCGGCTACCACGAGGCGGAGACGCCGGCGATCGCCGGCGGCTATTACCGAACCGGCGACACGGTGGAATACGAGCCGGACGGCTCGGTTTCGTTCATCGGCCGGGCCGACGACGTCATCACCTCGTCCGGCTACCGCATCGGGCCGTTCGATGTCGAAAGCGCGCTGATCGAGCACCCGGCGGTCAACGAGGCGGCTGTCGTCGGCGTGCCCGATCCGCAGCGCACCGAGATTGTCAAGGCTTTCGTGGTGCTGGCGCCCGCCTTCAAGGACAGCGAGGCGCTGGCCGAGGAGCTTGCCCAGCATGTCAAGAAGCGGCTGTCGGCGCATTCCTATCCGCGCGAGGTCGAGTTCGTCAGCGAGCTGCCGAAGACGCCGAGCGGCAAAATCCAGCGGTTCCTGCTGCGCAAGGCCGAGGTGGAGAAGCGGAATAAAGATTTGCTCCCACCCTGATTTCYGCCACGCAAAAGCCGCCAAGTCGGGCGATGGCTCGCATGGGCTCTTGATCGCTAACCTTGGGGGTTACAGCATGCGGTTGGTCTTGACACTTCTCCTCACGCTGGCGGGCAGCACGGCGCTCGCGGCCTCGCCGGAAGACGACTATATCGCGGCGCGCGACAAGGCGATTGCCGATATCRCGGCGCAGGAAAGCGCCAACGCGGCCATCGAAACCATCGATGCGCAGAACGAGAAAGCGCTGGCCGACCTCCAGCAGCGTCTCGCCGCGATTCTCGGTCCGCTTTCGGTCAAGGGTTTCCCGGCGACCGGCACCAACAACATCGAAAGCCTCAACGCTTCCGATATCGGCTACGGCATGCTCGACGGGTTGCGGTATGCCCAGAGCGACGACGGTCCGAGCATCATCGTCTCGACGCGCGGGCTGACCGAGCGCTGGCTCAAATCCAAATCGGCCGAGGCGGAAGCGGATTTCAAGCTGCCCGCCGACATCGGCGCGGCGCTGAAGCTCGATGGTTTCTACACCCAGGCCATCGGCAGCGACGCCGCGTTCTCCGGCACGCTCGACTTTTCACTGACGAAGCCCGAGGGCGCTGACGTGGTGGTGGCTCGGCTCGGCGGCTGGACGCAGGATGTCGGGCCGATCTACGAGCAGCATGTCGTGGTGGYGGTCGTCAAAGGCGACCGCGTGATGATCGCCGAAGCGCCAGCCTCGCCCGCTGTGCCGAAGATCGCGGCCTGCGATTCGATCTGGGCAGCGGCCGACGCCGCCGCGCAGAAAGCCCAGCAGGCCGATCAGGGCTCGGATCAGGACGACCCGCAGGCCTCCGATCCGGCCAACGCCGCCTGGGAAAAAGGCGACGCAGACTACCGCGCCTGCATGGCCCAGCGCCTGCCCGGCGATCCGTCCTTCCCGGCGCTGCTCAAGCAGGCACAGGACCTAGCCGACGGCATGGCGGGCAAATAGCCGGCAGTAGCAATTCCGGGGCGAGGCGGTTCCTCAGCCCGCGTTCGCCCGCATGTTGCGCCGTGGGACACGCCGCGGCGCGGAACGCACCGTTTCCGCGATGATCCCGTTGGCTTGAGGCACGGCATCCTTGCGCGACCTTGCGTCGGTCACCCGATGCAGCCGCTCGTAAGGAAGCAATTCCCGGATGCGGGCATTGAGCGCTTCCACCTCGGCGCGCAGATCCTCGCATTCCTGTTTCTGGATATCGAGCTGGATCTGCTCGGACGCCTGCTGCAGCGAAAGCTGCGAGAGGTTGGTGCTGGCCACCGACAGGTTCTTCTTGTCCGCGTCGCTCTCTTCCTTGAGGACGGCGAGCCTTTCCTCCGCAATCTGGCGTTCGGTCACGGCGTCGTTCAGCTGCGCCTTGAGCCTGATGATCTCGTCCGTGGCTTCGCCATTGTCGGTAGAGACCTTGTCGAGACGCGACTGCAACTCCTGGATCTCGGCACGCAGGCCGCGCATTTCCGCCTGGCTGCGCGCCAATTCGGCGGCACCGTCGCTTTCGGCGATCCGCGCCGCCTCGGCTGTTTCGGCAAGCTTGGCCTGCGTTGCCTCCAGTGCCTTCTGCAGCCGGGTTTCTTCTCTTTCGTGGCTGCCGAGTTGAGCCAGCAGCTCGGCGATATGGGCGGTTTCGCTGGCGTGGGTCGCTGCGAACTCGTCGAATTTGTGGCGGGCCTCCGCCTCGCGCTTTTGCGCCTGCTCCAGGTCGACCGAGAGGCCGACCTGCTTTTCGCGCAGCAACTTGTTCTCGGCGCCGCGCCTGTCGACTTCGACAGTCTTGGCCGTCAAGGCCTTGACGATCTCGCCGAACTCCTTCTCGCGCCTGGCGCTCTCATTGCTCATCTCCACCAGCTCCAGGCGCACGGCCGCCAGCGCCGACCGCAGCTGCTCGCGATCCTGGACGAGGCTCGCCTCGCGCTGCTGCCGGGCCTCGGCCGCACCGTCACGCTCGCGCTGCTTGCGGGCGGCGTCGAGCAATTGTTCCGAAAGCGCCTTGTGCTCGGTGGTGAGCGCGAGGTTTGCCAGCTCCAGCTCGTTGGAGCGCAACACGTCGCGATGGAAGACGTTGAGGACCTCGCGCGTCATGTGGTGCGCGGTGGCGATCTCCGCCAGCTTCGCCTCGATCTCCTGCAGATGCCCCTGTCCGTCGCGGAAAAGCCCGGCGACCGCCTCCAGGGCGGCGAGCCGCGTTTGGGTATGGGGCGTCAACCGCGATGAAGCTGGCTCGGGCTGCTCCGCGGGCGGCGGATTCTCGTCGCTTGCCACGAGTTCCTGGCCGGYAACGTCATCGTCCCCCGACGGTGGCTGYTCATCATCTTTCAGGACGTCCTCGAATGCTTCCGCCAGATCCGATTGGAGGTCCTGAAATTCCTTATCGACGTCCTCGGCCCGCTTAATCAGAGACTTGAAATTCATCACGGCACATCCCTTACTCGCGCCCCACGCGTACTTAACGAATTGCTAATTTATCTCTTTACCTTCCGCTCGGGAAGCCTCTGCGAAAGAAAGCAAAATTAAGGTTATCGCCAGTCCCAATGCTATGCGGACCGGGTGCCAAGTGGTCGCTCTTCCGCTCCAAGCTTATGTGAATTTTCTCTCTCGGTCCTTGCGCTCCATGCCCGCGTTCCAACAGGGAGAGACAGCGCGCTGCTTGTCATCATTCACATGACCGATGCGAAGACTTTCGGATGGAAAATTGAAGCTCTCGCCACTTGAATTTTCTCGACCTCGGCCGCTCCAGAGCGGCCGCGACGGCCTGTGCCGCGCGGGCATCCGTTCGATGTGGTTGATTGGACGCGGGAGGCGATCGACGCGCCCCCCGCGCCGGTGCATCAACTCTTGATGTCGATGCGCTTGACTTGCGACTGCGCCTTCTCGCTCTTCGGTAAGGTGACGGTCAGCACGCCATTCCTGAAGCGCGCCTCGACTTCGTCTTCCTTAACCTCGTAGCCGACGGGARTGCGGCGTTCGAAGCGGCCATAATAGCGTTCRGAGAATTGCCTGTCCTTGTCGTCCGTCTCGGAGCGCTTCTCGCCGCGCAGCGTCAGCACGCCGTCGTCGAATAGGACCTCGATGTCTTTCTGTTCGAGGCCGGGCACCTCGGCCGTCACCTTGATCTCCTTCTCGCCATTGGAGATCTCGACGCTCGGCCAACCAGTGCCGAGGGCGGAGGCACCGCCAATAGACGGCCACCGGCTGTCGAAGCCGCGGAAAACATCGTCGAACAGGCGGTTCACCTCGCGATGCAGCGACAGGAACGGATCGCGTTCGCCGTCGCGGAACAGGCTTGGAACCTGGTTGCCGTTGCTCCGGCCCCAGGGAATCAGATCACGGACACTCATGGTTTCCTCCTTTCTGTTCGTCGGACTGAAACGGCCCCCTGTTGCGCCGGGCCATGCGCCCGGCGCATTGCGTGGAGCGCTAACAAGAAGGCCTCAGGCCGCGTGCTTCTCGCCTTCGATCTTCTTCGTCGCGCCTTTGGGCATCGCCTTGTCGGCTGCGATCTCGATCCGGCGCGGTTTCATCTCTTCCGGAATCTCACGCTTCAGATCGATCGTCAGCAGGCCATTCACCAGGCTGGCGCCGACGACTTTGACATGGTCGGCAAGCTCGAAACGGCGCTGGAACGCGCGCCCGGCGATGCCTCGATGCAGGTACTCACCCTTGTCCTCGCCGGCTTTCTGGCCCGAGACCATGAGCATGTTCTGCTCTTGGGTAATGTCCAGTTCGTCCTGCGCGAAGCCTGCCACCGCCATGCTGATGCGGTAGTCGTCTTCCGAGGTCTTGGCGATGTCGTAGGGTGGCCAATTGTCGACGGTTTCGATTCGGCTCGCCGTTTCGAGCGCGTTCAACATTCGATCGAAACCGATGCTCGACCGAAACAGGGGACTGAAGTCAAAGGTGGTTCTCATAGCTACATCCTCCATTGAGCAACATAGATACGAGGGGCGCCAAGGAAGCGGCGCCCCTTGACCTTTGCCGGTCTCTCAAAGCACCGGCAAAATCCATCTGGGAATTCAAATCCGGGACGTCAAGACCCGGCCATGAACCGCCTTCAAGGTCGTGAAAAGTCGCGCTTTTCGTCGGCATGCGGGCGGATAAAAGATGAAAGGAAGGCGGCCGCGCAACGCGACCGCCTCAGGGCGCTGATCTTCAATGGATCGCGATGATCCCGTCGACGGCCCGCCATTCCGATGGCCTGATGAGCCGATGGTGGGCGACCCGGATCGAATGCAGGGCGCCCGCCAGCTCGCGTTCCCAAAAGCCCAGAAAGCCTTTCAGCGCGGGGAAATCCGGGGCCAGATCATAGTCCTGCCAGACATAGAGCTGAAGCAAGCTGGGATGGTCGGGCAGATGATAATGGATCTCGGCAGTGGTCAGGCCATAGCCATTCATCTGCAAACGGAATTCCCTGCTGACCGTGCTTGCCATCGCCTTCGGCCCTCACGCGCTCAGCCGCTCGACCAGTTGACGCTGGTCGTCATCGGCAGGGCGACTGGGCGGCGGCGCGGTTGCGTCGAGCCGGCGCAGCGCATCCATGATGTCGTCGAAGGAGACCGGCCGCTCGGCGCCCGGCGGCTGGCGCAGCGCCGGCATCGATTCCACGGCGCAGGCGTCGGAAGCCCAGGACGAAAGGATCGCCCGCTTTTCCCATATGTCGAGCGAGCCGTCCTCCAGCACGTCTCGCGGGTGTTGAAAATGGCTGGCCGGCGAAAGCAGCCGGTCGAGCGAAAGATCCGATATTTCGGGAGCAAGGGAAGGAATGATCGGCGATAGTGTCTGTCGGTCCATTTCTGTCCTCCGTCTCCAAAAACTCCTTGTTTCAGGGTTTAATTTTTTGTCGGTTCCGGCGCTGYCGGGCGCCGATAATTTTGTTCACCTCAATCGCGAATTCAAGCCTTTCGCTCACCGGCGCTACCGAATTTACCGCATGTTTTCAGCGCACTAGCAGTCAAGGGTCGAGAGTGCCAAAATTTTTTCGACATCCCCTTGAAAGTAGAAGAAGGCAAAATTAGCTCGACATGCGCGCGACGCCGAAAGGGTCGCGCGCCCCGCTCCGGACCTTCCGGTCCGGAGCGGAGGAACCTCTCGCAATCTGTTTGTCCTGAAGGAGAACGATATGACGTTCCGTCCATTGCATGACCGCGTGCTCGTCCGCCGAATCGAGGCCGAAGAGAAGACGGCCGGAGGCATCATCATCCCCGACACTGCCAAGGAGAAGCCGCAGGAAGGCGAAGTCATCGCCGTCGGCCCAGGCGCCCGCGACGAGAGCGGCAAGCTCGTGCCCCTCGACGTGAAGGTCGGCGACCRCATCCTGTTCGGCAAGTGGTCCGGCACCGAGATCAAGCTCAACGGCGAGGATCTGCTCATCATGAAGGAAAGCGACGTGATGGGTGTGATCGAGCAGGCCGCGACGCTGAAGAAAGCCGCCTGATCGGGGCTTCGATCGAACCGCAACCAGTCAATGAAAACTGCCTAGAAGGAGTGATCCAATGGCTGCCAAGGAAGTCAAATTCCATTCCGATGCCCGTGAGCGCATGCTGCGCGGCGTCAACATCCTCGCCGACGCGGTGAAGGTCACCCTCGGCCCGAAGGGCCGCAACGTCGTCATCGACAAGTCGTTCGGGGCCCCGCGCATCACCAAGGACGGCGTCACCGTCGCCAAGGAGATCGAACTCGAGGACAAGTTCGAGAACATGGGCGCCCAGATGGTCCGCGAAGTCGCCTCGAAGACCAACGACCTCGCCGGCGACGGCACCACGACGGCCACCGTTCTCGCCCAGGCGATCGTTCGCGAAGGCGCCAAGGCGGTCGCCTCGGRCATGAACCCGATGGATCTGAAGCGCGGCATCGACAAAGCGGTGGATGCGGTGGTCGCCGAGCTCAAGACCAACGCGCGCAAGATCACCAGAAACGACGAGATCGCTCAGGTCGGCACCATCTCGGCCAACGGCGATGCCGAGATCGGCCGCTTCCTGGCCGAGGCCATGGAAAAGGTCGGCAACGAAGGCGTCATCACCGTCGAGGAAGCCAAGACCGCCGAGACCGAGTTGGAAGTCGTCGAAGGCATGCAGTTCGACCGCGGCTATCTCTCACCCTACTTCATCACCAACCAGGACAAGATGCGCGTCGAGCTCGACGAGCCCTATGTGCTGATCCATGAGAAGAAGCTCGGCAACCTGCAGGCGCTGCTTCCCGTGCTTGAGGCCGTGGTRCAATCCGGCAAGCCGCTGCTGATCATCGCCGAGGACGTGGAGGGCGAGGCTCTGGCCACTCTGGTGGTCAACAAGCTGCGCGGCGGGCTGAAGGTCGCCGCCGTCAAGGCTCCGGGCTTCGGCGACCGCCGCAAGGCCATGCTGGAAGACATCGCGATCCTCACCGGCGGCACGGCCATCAGCGAGGATCTCGGCATCAAGCTGGAGAATGTCACGCTGGAGATGCTCGGCCGCGCCAAGAAGGTCGCGATCGAGAAGGAGAACACCACCATCGTCGACGGCGCCGGCAAGAAGGAGGAGATCCAGGGCCGCGTCACGCAGATCAAGGCGCAGATCGAGGAGACCACCTCCGACTATGATCGCGAGAAGCTGCAGGAGCGGCTGGCCAAGCTCGCCGGCGGTGTCGCGGTGATCCGCGTCGGCGGCGCGACGGAAGTCGAGGTCAAGGAGAAGAAGGACCGTGTCGACGACGCGCTGCACGCCACGCGCGCCGCGGTCGAGGAAGGCATCCTGCCCGGCGGCGGCGTCGCCCTGCTCAGGGCGGCCAAGGCGCTCGACGCGGTTGCCGTCGATAATCCCGACCAGAGATACGGCGTCGACATCGTGCGGCGCGCGATCGAGGCTCCGGCGCGCCAGATTGCCGAGAATGYCGGATCGGAAGGGTCGATCATCGTCGGCAAGCTGCGCGAGAAGACCGACTTCGCCTTTGGCTGGAACGCCCAGACCGGCGAATATGGCGACCTCTACAAGCAGGGTGTGATCGACCCCGCCAAGGTGGTGCGCACCGCGCTGCAGGACGCCGCTTCGGTCGCCGGTCTGCTCGTCACCACCGAGGCGATGGTGGCCGAAAAGCCGAAGAAGGAAACCGCGCCGGCCGTGCCGGCCGGCGCCGGCATGGACTTCTGAGATAGAGATGGGAGCCCGCTCCCGGCTACGGGGGCGGGCGTTTCACCAAAACTTGGGAGGCCCTCATGAACATGATGAGCGCAGATGGCTCGATTCCCGCGCCGACGCATTCGGCAAGCGAATTCCTCGCCTATGAAACCGAATGCCGAAGCGCGCTGAAGCCGCTGCTGGCAGGCCTGCTCGACGCAGCCGAAGCCGCCGGATGGAACCGGCGGACGGTCGCCTCGACGCTGATGTTCCTTGCCGCGCAGCAGGTGTCAGCCACTGAAACATCGGCGCGAAGCTGAGCAAGATCGGTCCCGCCCCTCGCGGGCGGGATCCGCCAAGCTGCATTGAGACGGGGTAGGAACACGATTGCCATGATTGCGGGACGCTTGCGGGAATGCCTGAAAAGCTTGCGATGGGACGCCGGAGACCTCGCGCAGGAGCTTGGCTGTTCCAGGACCGATGCGACGCGCTGGATCGAGGGGCGCGCGCCGGTGCCGCTGGCGGTCGCCGCCTGGATCGAGGCCCTGGCCAAGGCGCATAACGCGCTGCCGCCGCCGCGGCTGAGGCAGCAGATTTCAGCGACGCACACCACGCCGGCCGGGGCGGTGGTTGTGCACGCCTTTCCCGCCATAAGCCAATCCCGGCCGCACGGCGTCGTGCTGCAACCGCCCTACCCGCGCCGGCATATGCTGGCTGGAGGGCTTCGCCCGGGCACCGTGGGCATCCATCCGAAAGAGGATCCAGACCATGAACCACGACCGCTTTGAAGAGCCTGTCACGGTGCTTGTCGGCATGGGCTTGCCGGTGCGGCTTGAGAACGTGGCGGAAGCCTATGCCATGCTGCAGGATTGGCCGGCCACGAGCAGGAGCAGCGCACATATGATCGCGCTCAATGCTTGCAAAGCCGGCATTGCCGGCGAAATCGACGCTGAGACGGTGCGGGCAACCCTTGTTGCCTTCGCCCGCCGCCACAATATTCTGGCGCCGGACATGGTTTCGCTGGCGCCCGCAGCGCTGGCAGGGCGCGCGTCCACAAGCAACAATGGCTGAAGATTCGAAACCCGGCGCGTGTTGGCGCGGCGGACAAAACGACCAACCCAGGAATTTTGAATGACGACGGACACCAAGACGGCGGAAACCAGGACATTCGAGGCGGACGTTTCGCGGCTGCTGCACATGATGGTGCACTCGGTCTATTCGGACCGCGATGTTTTTCTGCGCGAGCTGATCTCCAACGCGGCCGACGCCTGCGAGAAGCTGCGCTTCGAGGCGGTGAGCCGGCCTGAGCTTCTGGGCGACGATCCGAAGCCGCGCATCACCATTGCGGCCAATCCGGACAACAGGGAGCTTGTCGTCGAGGACAATGGCATCGRCATGAGCCGCGACGAGATGGCGGAGGCGCTGGGCACCATCGCGCGCTCCGGAACGCGCGCCTTCATGGAGCGCGTCGAGGCCGGCAAGGCGGCGGAGGACACGCAGCTTATCGGGCAGTTCGGCGTCGGCTTCTACTCGGCCTTCATGGTCGCCGACCGGGTCGACGTCATCAGCCGCCAGGCGGGCAGCGACGAGGCCTTCCGCTGGTCGTCCGACGGCAAGGGCACCTATGAAATCGCGCCGGTTCCGCTCGAGGCAGCGCCCAAGCGCGGCACGCGCGTCGTGCTGCATCTGATGGAGGATGCTTCCTCCTACACCACGCCCTACCGGCTCGAAGGGTTGGCGAAGTCGCAGTCCGGCCATGTGCCGGTGCCGATCACGCTTGTCGAGAAACCCGGCGCCGAGCCGCGCGACATCGCCGACGGCACGGCGCTTTGGGTGCGGCAGAAGAGCGAGATCAAGCCGGAGGAATATACCGACTTCTACCGCAGCGTCGCCGGCCAGTACGACGAGCCGGCTTCRACCATCCATTTCCGCGCCGAGGGCCGGCAGGAATACAGCGTGCTCGCCTTCGTGCCCGGGTCGCGGCCGTTCGACCTGTTCGATCAGGACCGCAAGGGCCGCATGAAGCTCTATGTGCGACGCGTCTTCATCACCGACGATGCCGATCTTCTGCCGCGTTACCTGCGCTTCGTGCGCGGCCTGGTCGATTCCGCCGACCTGCCGCTCAACGTGTCGCGCGAGATGATCCAGGAAAGCCCGCTGCTCGCCTCGATCCGCAAGGGCGTGACCAACCGCGTTCTTGGCGACCTCGCCAAGACCGCCGAAAACGATGCCGAAACCTATGGGAAGATCTGGGAAAATTTCGGCGTCGTGCTGAAGGAAGGCCTCTATGAGGATTACGAGCGGCGCGAGCAGTTGCTGAAGCTTGCCCGCTTCCGCTCGACCGCTTCGGGCGAAGGCTGGCGCAGCCTTGCCGACTACGTCAGAGCGATGAAGGAGGGTCAGAAAGCGATCTTCTTCATGGCCGGCGACGACCGCGCCCGGCTCGAAGCCTCGCCGCAGCTCGAAGGTTTTCGCGCCCGCGGTATCGAGGTGCTGCTGCTTACCGACCCGGTCGACAGTTTCTGGGTGACGATGGCGCCGGAATTCGACGGCAAGCCGTTCAAATCGGTGACGCAGGGCGCCGCCGACCTTGCCGATGTCGCGCTGCCCGAGGACGCGGCGAAGCCGGATGCCGAGACGTCATCGGATGTCGCGTCCTTCCTGGCTTTCGTGAAGACGACGCTCGGCGAGGAGGTGTCGGACGTGAAGGCCTCCGACCGGCTGACCGAAAGCGCCGTCTGCCTGGTCGCGCCCGAGCACGGCCCCGACCGCCAGTTCGAGCGCCTGCTCAACGCCGCCGGCCGGCTCGACAAGGCGGCCAAGCCGATCCTCGAGATCAACCCGCGCCATGAGCGCGTGGCGGCGCTGGCAAAGCTCGGCGACGACGAGAAGGCGTTCAAGGAAGACGCCGCGCATCTGCTTTACGACGAGGCGCGGGTGCTCGACGGCGACAAGCCGGCGGACGCCAAGGCCTTCTCGGCGCGGCTTGCCCGGCTGATCGATCGCGGCTTGGCGAAGGGGTGACCTTCGGCGCTGCGCCTGAGCGGCTTGCCGGCGTCCAGCCGTAACTGGGCGCTGGCACATTTCCGACAGGCCGCTTAGCCTTATCGTTTCCTACGGATAAGCGGCAGGAGCCTCCGATGAAGCGCATCGTTCTGGTCAGGCACTCGGAGGAACCGGGCGACGATCATGTCCAGACGACCCTGGAAGCGAACGGCCATGCGGTCACGACGGCGATGCCGTTCAAGGGCGAGGCGATCGACCTCAACGCTGTCGACGGCGCCGTGATCTATGGCGGCCCGTTCAACGTCTTCGACACCGACAAGCATCCGTTCCTCGATGACGAAGCCGCGCTGATCGAGCACTGCCTGGACAACGACCTGCCGCTGCTCGGCATCTGCCAGGGCGCGCAGCAGATCGCCTGGCATCTGGGCGCCAATGTCGGGCCGGTGGAAAGCGGCATCAGGGAGTTCGGCTATTTCGAGATCACGCCGACGCCCGAGGCCGGCGACTTCCTCGACCGGCCGCTCTTCCTGCCGCAGAACCATTTTCATACCTTCGCCCTGCCGGCGGGCGCCGTGCACCTCGCCTCGAGCGAGACCTTCCTCAATCAGGCATTCCGGATCGGCGACAAGACCTATGCGCTGCAATTCCATGCCGAGCAGGGCCCGGCCGGCTTCCGGCGCTGGCAGGAACGGCAAGGCGCGCCCTATGGAACGCTCGGCGCGCAAGACCGGGACGAGCAGGACCGGTTGATGGAAGCCCACCACGCGGCACAGCATGCCTGGATCCGCGGTTTCGTGACCAGGCTGTTCGGCTGAGGTGCTGGTGGCAAACTGCGTCAATCCGTGACGGTCTGGACAGATTCATCCGTCGGCACCTGGTGGGACTTTGGCTATGAACATCCAAGGCTTCTGCGATCCGCGTTTTGCCGGCGTGCGCGATGCATTCGCCCGGTGTTTCGCTGAAGGCCTCGAGCATGGCGGCGGCGTCTCGGTCGTAGCCGACGGCAGGGCCGTCGTCGATCTTTGGGGCGGCCATGCGGATGCCGCGCGCATCCGGCGGTGGCAGCGTGACACGCTGATCAATGTCTGGTCTTCGACCAAGGGCGTCGTGGCGCTGGCGATCGCGATGCTGGTGGAGCGCGGCAAGCTGGATTATGCCGCTCCGGTCGCGCGCTATTGGCCGGAATTCGCAGAAGGCGGCAAGGAGCGCATCACGCTCGACCAGGTTATGTCGCACCAGTCCGGGCTGAACGGCCTCGCCGTGCCGATGGACGAGGCAGGCCTGCTCGCCTGGACACCCTATACGGACGCGCTTGCCGCCATGGCGCCGCTGTGGGAGCCCGGCAGCCGCTGCGTCTATCATGCGCTCAGCTACGGCCACCTCGCCGGCGAGGTGCTGCGGCGCGTCGACGGGCGCAGCGTCGGGCGCTTCATCGCGGAAGAGATCGCCGGCCCGCTTGGGGCTGATTTCCATGTCGGTCTGCCGCAAGCGGAAGATTTCCGGGCCGCCGAGATGATCGAGGGCCCGAAAGCTTCCGAATGGGTGGAGTTCGTGCGCGCCTCGCCCTTTCCCCACGCATGCGACAACCCGGCGCCCCGCGCCCTGGCGCCAAACGACCGCGCCTGGCGCGCCGCAGAGGTGCCCGGTGGCAACGGCCAGTCCACCGCGCATGCGCTGGCGCGCGTCTACGGCATGATGGCGGCAGGCGGGACGTTTGAAGGCAAGCGCCTGATCGGCCGCGCGGCGATCGAGGAGGCCGCGAGGCCGCGCTTTCGCGGCCTGGACGACAGCTTCGCGCTGCCGGCTGCCTTTGCCGCCGGCTACCAGATCGAGGATCCTATCTATGCCGGCCGCGCATCGCCTCAAACCTTCGGCCACACCGGCTGGGGCGGCGCCATCGGCTTTGCCGACCCCGGTGCCGGCTTGGGGTTCGGCTACGTCACCAACCACATGCTGGGGTTCGACGATGTGGACCCGCGCCGCAAGGCGCTGATCGACGCCGTCTACGACGCGCTGTAACGCCCTACCCCCGCAGCCCCGGTGCTTCCTGGCCGGTGCGGGCGACATATTCGGTGTAGCCGCCGCCATAGGTGTGGATGCCGYCGGGCGTCAGCTCCAGCACGCGGTTCGACAGCGCCGCCAGGAAATGCCGGTCGTGCGAGACGAATAGCATCGTGCCTTCATATTGCGACAGCGCCTCGATCAGCATCTGCTTGGTGGTGATGTCGAGGTGGTTGGTCGGCTCGTCGAGCACCAGCAGATTGGGCGGATCGAACAGCATCAGCGCCATCACCAGGCGCGCCTTCTCGCCGCCTGAGAGCACGCGGCACTTCTTCTCGATCTCGTCGCCCGAGAAGCCGAAGCAGCCGGCTAGGGCGCGCAGCGGCGCCTGGCCGGCCTGCGGAAAATTGTCCTCCAGCGTCTGGAAGACGGTGCGTTCGCCGTCGAGCAATTCCATGGCGTGCTGGGCAAAATAGCCCATCTTGACGCTGGGACCCCGCGCGACGGAGCCCTCGTCCGGCTGGGAAGCTCCCGCGACCAGCTTGAGCAGCGTCGACTTGCCGGCGCCGTTGACGCCCATCACGCACCAGCGCTCGCGCCGGCGGATCTGGAAGTCGAGGCCGGAATAGATACTGCGGCTGCCATAGGCCTTGTGGATGCCCTTCAGCGTCGCCACGTCCTCGCCGCAGCGCGGCGCCGGCTGGAACTCGAAGGCTACGGTCTGGCGGCGCTTCGGCGGCTCGACGCGGTCGATCTTGTCGAGCTTCTTCACCCGGCTCTGCACCTGGGCCGCATGCGAGGCGCGCGCCTTGAAGCGCTCGATGAAGGCGATCTCCTTGGCCAGCATCGCCTGCTGGCGCTCGAACTGCGCCTGCAGTTGCTTGTCGGCCAGCGCCCRCTGCTCCTGGTAGAATTCGTAATTGCCGGAATAGGAGGTGAGCGCGCCGGCGTCGATCTCGATGATCTTGTTGACGATGCGATTCATGAACTCGCGGTCGTGCGAGGTCATCAGCAGCGCGCCGTCATAATCTCTGAGGAACTTCTCCAGCCAGATCAGGCTTTCGAGGTCGAGATGGTTCGACGGCTCGTCGAGCAGCATGACATCGGGCCGCATCAAGAGGATGCGGGCAAGTGCCACGCGCATCTTCCAGCCGCCGGAGAGTTTTGAAACGTCGCCGTCCATCATTTCCTGGCTGAAGCCGAGGCCATCCAGCACCTCGCGGGCCCGGCCATCCAGCGCATAACCGTCGAGCTCCTCGAAGCGGTGCTGCAATTCGCCATAGCGCTCGATGATCTGATCCATCTCGTCGGCGCGCTCGGGATCGCCCATGGCGTGCTCGAGCTCGCGCATCTCGGCGGCCACGGCGCTCACCGGCCCCGCCCCTTCCATGACCTCGGCGACGGCACTCAAACCGCCCATGTCGCCGACATCCTGGTTGAAATAGCCGATGGTGACGCCGCGATCGACCGAGACCTGGCCTTCGTCGGGCTGCTCCTCACCGATGATCATGCGGAACAAGGTCGTCTTGCCGGCGCCGTTCGGGCCGACCAGCCCGACCTTCTCGCCCTTCTGCAAGGCGGCCGAAGCTTCGATGAAGACGATCTGTCGGCCGTTCTGCTTGCCGATACTTTCAAGACGGATCATGGGACGGTCCGGGAAACTGCGCTGGCGTGGCGGGATTTGCCCGGGCGTGTACGCGAATGAGGGTGCGAGGGGAAGAGGCAGAAGCGCCGCAGGATGAAGGTTCCTCGCCCCACGAATGTGGGGAGAGGTGGCTCGGCGAAGCCGAGACGGAGAGGGGAGCACCCTACGAAGGCCCCCTCTCCGTCCGCTTCGCGGACACCTCTCCCCCGCCTCGGCGGGGGCGAGGAACAGCGCTGCGCCTACTTCGCGTCGTGGAAGATAATTCCGACTGTATGTCGCCGTCCTGATCTCAGTCGGCTGACCCCGTGTCTGAGATTCACCCGGTAATATCCCTTGGTGCCCTGYACCGGCCGGTTATGCACCGCAAAGATCACCGCGTCACCGCGCTTGAGCGGCACCACCTCGGCGCGGCTTTGCATGCGCGGGCGCTGCTCGGTGAGCACGAATTCGCCGCCGGTGAAATCCTCGCCAGGTTCGGRCAACAGGATCGCCACCTGCAGCGGAAAGGCGAGCGCGCCGTAGAGGTCCTGATGCAGGCAGTTGAAGTCGCCAGGGCCGTATTGCAAGAGAAGCGGTGTCGGCCTCGTCTGGCCCTCGTCGTGGCAGCGCTCCAGGAAAGCAGCGTGCTCAGCCGGATAGCGCTGCGCCACGCCCATTTTCTCGTTCCAGTCGTTGGCGACGGTTGCGAGGCGCGGGTAGAGGGCGGTGCGCAGCCCGTCGATCAGGTCCGGCAGCGGATATTTGAAGTAGCGATATTCGCCCTTGCCGAAGCCATGGYGCGCCATCACGACATGGCTGCGGAAATGCTCCTCATGCGGATAGAGGCCGGCGAGGTCGGCGCACTCCTCGGCCGACAGCAGGCCGGGCATGACGGCGCAGCCATGGGCGTTAAGGTCTGAGACGATGCCCTGCCAGTCTTGCGCCGCGACGCGGGATTCGGAGGACCGGCTGACGCGCTTGGTGCTGAGGGAATGAATGGTCATGGGTCGGCTCCTTCGATGCGACCAAAGTGGGGAGAAGGACGCGCCTCGGCCACCCGATTCCTGCGGAGGTGAGTGAGATCCATCGGAGAAGCTGGAGGGACAGCGCCCCCCTCTGTCCTGCCGGACATCTCCCCCACTTGGGGGGAGATTGGCAGCTTGGGCGGCGGCGCTCTTTCTTGCGACGCTGGAGATTGGCGAAAGCGGCGACGGCAGCTGATCTCCCCCCTTGTGGGGGAGATGTCCGGCAGGACAGAGGGGGGCGCGAAGGATCTCGGCCTCAACCTTTTCTGCGATACTTCTCCAACTCCGGGTCGAGATCCACCCTCACCGCATTGGTGAACACGCAGGTCGCCACCATGATGCCGGCGAAGGCGGTGAGGTTTACCAGCAGCGTCTCGTCATAGCGCGCCTTGAGCGCGGCCCAGGTTTCGTCCGGAACGGCGTTGGCATCGGCGGCGACCGCCTTACCAAACTTTATCAGCAGCGCCTCGTCGGCCGAAGGCGCAATCCCCTCGGGTTCGAACCCGCTGTCGATCAGCGCGCGGCGGAAGAAGGTCACGGGGATCTCGGCGCGCATCGTCTCGGCAATCGCCTTCGAGAACAGCCAGATGGCGCGGTCGTCGAGCGTCGGCTTCAGCAGGTCGCGCAGCGTGAACCATTCGGCGTAGATGCGGTGGGCGGCCGGCGAATGCAGCAGGATGCGCTTCATGTTGGTCATGCGGCCGCGCAGCGCAAGCTCGCGGTCGTRCTCGGCACGGATCTCGTCGGAAGCGGTCGCGTAGTCGATCGGCGAGAGATGCGCCATCGCGATCATCCTAGCGTCGCGTGCAGCGCCGGCGCGCCGCGTAGAGTGTTGGAGACAGTGCAGATGCCCTCGGCGTCGGCGAGGATGCGCTGCTTCGTTGCCGTATCGAGGTCGCCGGTGATCTCGAGCTTGACGGTGAATGTCTCGACCCGCGATGGCTCGTCCTTCGCCTTGTCGCCGGTGACATCCGCCCTTACCTCGCCAAGCCGGTCGGCGACGCCGAGGCGCGTGGCAGCGATGCGGGCGCTGAGCACCATGCAGGCGGCCAAAGAAGCATAGAGCAGGTCAAGCGGGCTGAAGCCCGGAGCGCTCACCTGCGTGACGACATCGACCGCACCGCCGGTCGGAGTCGTGACCGTGGGCAGGCCGCCCGGCGGCAGGACGGCGAGCGCGCCGACATTTCGGGTTCTGACCTTCAATTCTGCCATCGTGAAGTCTCCAATTTTGGAGACATTGATAGCGGAGGGGAATTGCTGAGGACAACCAGCAAGGTCGGCGCTGCCCCTCATTGTCCTGCCGGACATTTCTCCCCGTATAGTGACGGGAGGAAAGGGCTTGTCGCCGGCGTCGCGGCCATTTCCTTCTCCCCGTCACTATACGGGGAGAAGGTGCCCGAGGGGCGGATGAGGGGCAGCGCGGCGACGGCCAACTGGCATCGCGCCCTACGAAGGCCCCTCTCCGTCCGCTTCGCGRCTCCCCGCCTTTGGCGGGGCGAGGAAACGCTACTTCGTCAGGTCGAGCGCCGCCGTCAGATCGCCCATCGGCGGCTGGTCGTTGTTGCGCAGCGCCTTGTCGCGGGCGACGATGCCGGGCAGCACCGGCAGGTCGTAGCGGTTGGTGATGAAGCGCAGGATCGAGGTGGTGTCGTACTGGGTGTGGTCGACGATACCCATCTTGGCATAGGGCGAGATGATGAAGGCCGGGATGCGGTTGCCCGGGCCCCAGCGGTCGGCCTTGGGCGGCGCGACGTGGTCCCAGAAGCCGCCATTCTCGTCATAGGTGATGACGACCAGCATGTGAGCCCATTGCGGGCTCTTCTCCAGATGCGAAACGAGGTCGGTCAGGTGCTGGTCGCCGGAGGTCACATCGGCATAGCCGGCATGTTCGTTGAGGTTGCCCTGCGGCTTGTAGAAGGTGACGGCCGGCAGTTTGCCGTCGTCGATCGCCTTGATGAACTCGACGCCGTCGAGGCCGCCATCCTTGATGTGCTCGGCCCGCGCGGCCGTGCCCGGCGCATAGGCCGCGAAATAGTTGAAGGGCTGGTGGTGGAACTGGAAATTCGGCACCGGCGTCGCGTTCTTGCCGTCGAGCGCGGCCTGCCAGGCGCCCGAGTACCAGGCCCAGGAAATGCCCTTCAGCGACAACAGGTCACCGATGGTGATCTCGTGCTGCGGCGGCAGCGTGGTCGGCTGCGCCGGATCGGCCAGCGCCTTGTCGCCGCCCTCGGCCGGCTTGTTGGCGCTCGGCTGGTAAGGCGGCTRCATGGTGTTGACGGCGTAGAAGTCGGGCGTGATGGCGCCGTCATTGGCGAATTTCGGCACGCCGCCAAGTGCGGAGGCCGGTGAATTGTCGGCCGGCTTCAGCGTCACGCCGTCCGGTTCGACGACGGCGATCTGGCCCTTCACCGGGCTGGTGGCGGCGTTCGGGTAATAAGGCGCGCAGGCGCAGGCGAGCATGAAGTGGTTGAGGAAGGAGCCGCCGAAGGCGCCCTGGAAGAAATTGTCCGCCAGCACGTATTTCTTGGCGATGTTCCACATTGGCAGGACCGAGCCGTCATAGTGGCCCATCACCAGCGAGCCGGAATCGGCCCAGGCGACGAACTTGTCGTTCTTGCCGCCGTCGATCTGCATCTGCTCCTGGTAGAAGCGGTGCCAGAGRTCGTGCGTGACGACGTTGGTGCCCTCGTTGAAGCCCTTGGGATCGTCGATCGCGAATGTCGCGTTGGCCAGATGCGCGCTCTGCGCCTCCGTCACCGCCGGCGTGACGCCCTTGCCGGTCAGCCCGCCCCAAGCCGGCGGCAGTTCGGAAAGCGGCGTGCCGTCGCGGTCGAGCTGGCGCGCCTGGCCGGGCGAGACGTTGGCCAGGCCGTTGGCGCCGGGGAAGCCGCCATAGAGGTTATCGAAGCTGCGGTTCTCGGCGTAGATGACGACGACGGTGTCGATCTTGTCATAGCCGGGAGGTGCCGCGTGGGCAGCAGYGGAGAGCGATGCCAGCGCTGTGGAGGCGAGGCAAAGGGAGAGAAAGGTTCGGGTCATCGGGAAATGCCTCGTGGCTTGGGAATGGCTGGAGGACGGCAATGCAGGGACGCAGCTGCATCAATGCCCAGCTACTTCGACGCCTTGTCACCCATGTGACAGTTCCGCAGCGTCCGAACACGGTTTCGTGAGCGAGGAAGCCAGTCATCAATCCGTTGTACTAGCCTCCTACTTCGCCAAAGAACCCAGGGATGTCGCCGAAGATGATGGGACGTTGGAGAAATCAGGGGATCGCCATTGGCGCGGCCGCGATGATCGTCTTGACCGCGCCTGCCAACACCGCGCAGCCTTCCGGCGTCCATCCCGGCCCGATGTCACGCCAGGACGCCTTCGCCCGCGCCGAGGCGCTGACGGCGTTGGGGCGGCAGATGTTCTTCGATCCGTCGCTCTCRGCCTCGGGCAAGCAGGCCTGCTCGTCCTGCCATGATCCCAACCACGCCTTCGGACCGGCATCGGCGGCACCCGTCGAGATGGGCGGACCTAACCTCGACCGGCCCGGCATTCGCGCCGTGYCGTCGCTGCGCTACCTGCAGGCCGCGCCCGCCTTCACCGAGCATTTCTACGACTCCGAGGATGAAGGCGACGAGAGCGTCGACAACGGCCCGACCGGCGGCCTGACCTGGGACGGCCGTGCCGACCATGGCAAGGATCAGGCGAGGATCCCGCTGCTGTCGCCCTTCGAGATGGGCAACAAGGACGAGGCCCAGGTGGTCGCCAGTCTGCGCAAAGCGCCCTATGCCGACGCCTTCAAGGCTGCCTTCGGCGCCGATGTCTTCGACCATCCGCAGGACGCCTTCGACGCCGCGGTGGAGGCGCTCGGCACCTTCGAGCAGAGCAGCACCGATTTCTATCCCTATTCCAGCCGCTACGACGCCTTCCTTGCCGGCAAGGCGCAGCTCTCGGCGCAGGAGCTGCGCGGCCGCATGCTGTTCGAGGACGAGGCGAAGGGCAATTGCGCGAGCTGCCATTTGAGCGAGCCCGCCAATGACGGCGAGYCGCCGCAATTCACCGATTACGGCCTGATCGCGATCGCAGTGCCGCGCAATCCGGCGATCCCCGCCAATGCGGATCCTAATTATGTCGACCTCGGCCTGTGCGGTCCGCTGCGCACCGACTTCAAAGGGCGGACGGAATATTGTGGGCTGTTCAAGACGCCGACCTTGCGCAACGTGGCCTTGCRCAAAAGCTTCTTCCACAATGGCTATTTCCACACGCTGCGCGAGGCGGTCGCCTTCTACGCCAGCCGCRACAGCGATCCCGCGCGCTGGTATCCGAAGAAGGCCGATGGCATGGTCGACAAATTCGACGACCTGCCGAAAGCCTACTGGCCGAACCTCAACACCGACCCACCGTTCAACGGCAGGAAACCCGGCGACAAGCCGGCGCTGACCGACGCAGAGATCGACGACATCGTCGCCTTCCTCGGCACGCTGACCGATGCCGACCAGGCGGGGCAGTAGGGCCAATGGCTACGGAGATCGGTAGACGCACGGCCTGATTGCAGCCGAGGTCCGGATATCCACCATAAATGTGTGCCAATGTGAGCCACGTCATAGGAACGCCAAGTCGCGCCTGCTATGTTGCCCATCTCTTCACAGATGGAGTCTCCGATGAGGTTCGTCGCRGTGCAGGAGCCGCCCGGGAGCAGCTGGGCGGTGTTCGACGCGGGCAATGGGTCGCCGGCGGAATATGCCGGGCGGGTGCTTATCGRCCTGACATGGCGTGAGGCCCGCTGGTTCGTCGCCGCGGGCAATGACCATGCAGCCTGGCCGCGGCCCGGCCGGCCAGCGGGGCAACTGCGGCTCGTCAGCGGAGGCGGCTCGCAGCCGATCCGGGAAAGGCACGGCCAAACAGGCGGTTGAGAAGGCGCGCTGCCAGATTGATTCAAGGCAGCGCGGCCGCGGTTGCACCTCTCATTGCGCCGGCGCGTAACGGCTCACCACCATGCCGCAGGCATAGGCCTTCGAGCTGAGAAGCTTCAGGCTTGAAAAACCACCCTGGTCGAAGATGCGGCGGCCGCTGCCCAGCACCGCCGGATTGATGAAGAGCTGGAATTCGTCGACCAGGCCCGCGGCGATCAGCGCGGACGCAAAGCCCGCACCGCCGAACACGGCGATATCGCCGCCCGCGCCTTGCTTCAGCCTGCGCACCTCGCGCGGCAGATCGCCGCTCACGACCCGCGTGCGCTCCCAGCGCGATGCTTCGAGCTTGTCGCTCGCCACAACCTTCTCAATCTCGACGATGCGTTGCGCGAAGGCGTAGAACGGGTCCTTCGGATATTTCCTCGCCGCGTTGCCCCAATGGGTCAGATACCCCTCCTCAGCCATCTTGCGGCTCAACAGGATGGTGTCGATCGCCGTGAAAACAGCGTTGAAGTCCCGCTTGAGCTCCTCGTCCCATGCGCTGTCGTCGCCCCATTCCCAGAGCTGCCAGCGGCGGTCCTCGTCGGAGCCGACAAAACCGTCAACCGACATCTGCATTTGCAGGATGAGCTTTTTCATGTCCGGTCTCCCTGTGAAAGCTCAGGCCGCAGCGTGCGAACGGGCGATAGCCCGTGCCCAGGCTTCGAAGCTGGTCGGCGTGGCGTTTTCGGCCGTGGGGGCTTCCAGCGCCCAGCGCTCGCCTCTGTTGAAACTTGCCGCCGTCTCGCCAAGCGCATCGGCAAAACTCGCCGATATGCCATTGGCGACCATGCCGGCCCGCGCTTCGGCGAACGGCGCTTCATGGTAGGCGACGTCCTTGCCGATGGCCCGGCCCAGGATCGTGGTGGCCTGTTCGAGCGTGTAGGAACCGCCGCCATGCAATTCGACAACGCGTCGGGCCGGGAAATGTTCGGCACTCAATAGCGCGGCGGCGCGCTCGCCAATGTCCTTGGCGGCAATCAGCGGCATCGGCAGGTCGCCACGGAAGGGCGAGGCGAAGACTCCGGACGCCGCCTGCTCGAGGAAGCCCATGCCCTTGATGAAATTCTCCATGAAGAAGGCAGCGCGCAGATAGACGAGTTCCTCCAGGCCCAGCGCGGCGAGCCGCTCTTCCATCAGCGCAGCGCCAAGCGAGGTACCCATTCTGAGATGGGCGTTAAGGCCGCTGAGCAGTACGATCCGACGCAAGCCCGCCTTGCCGATGGAGGATACCAGCCGTGCGCCGACCTCGTCCTCAAAGCGGTGCAGATCGGGCGCGGTGACATCGAATGGGATCATCACGTAAGCGCTGTCGGCGCCCGAGAAGGCAACGTCGAGCGCCGCCTGGTCGTCAAGCGCAACGCCCAGGCTGCGGGCGATGCCGCGCACCTTATGCCCTGCCCTGGTCAGCCTGACCGAAACCTCGGCGCCGACTTCGCTGGTCGCGCCGACGACCACGATCGTACGGTTGGCTTGCTGGTTCATCACGTTCTCCTCTCTGCTCAAATGATTTACTTTTAAAACCATTTGACGCAGGGCAGGAGCGATGTCAATAGTAGAGTGATTTTAAAATGGAACCGTACCGATGTCGACCAAGGGACGATCCGGCTGCCCGATCAACCTCTCGCTCGAACTCGTCGGCGACCGCTGGACGCTGCTCATCATCCGCGACCTGGTCTTCGCCGGGAAAAGGCATTTTCGCGAGTTCCTGCAATCCGATGAAGGCATCTCGTCGCGGACGCTCGCCGAGCGGCTGCAGACGCTGCAGGACGAAGGCATCGTCACCCGCAGCGGCGACCCGACGCATGCGCTGAAGGYGATCTACCGGCTGACGGAAGCCGGCATCGACCTTTTACCGGTGCTGGCGACGCTGGGCGCCTGGGGCAGCAAACATCGCAATGCCGACGACAAGCTCGCGCAGATAGCGGATGAGCTCGCGGCCGGCGGTGAGCCGGCGCTCCAGCGGATGAAAGAGAGGCTCAGGGCGGAGCATCTGGGGTAGTAGGGCTGCCAATCTCCCTCGTGTGGAAGATGCCTCAGCGGGCCCGCCCGCGTCGCAGCGGCCCGACCGGCTCCTCGGTCGGCGGTTCCCCGGGCAGCCCCAATCGCAGCCRCTCCTCCTCGGCGAAGATCTCGGCCTGCGCGTGAATGTCGAACACCTGCTGCGTCAGCCTGCCGCCATCGACGACGCGCACGATCCATTGACCATTGATGGCTTTTACGCGGACACTGTCTGGCTCGCTCGTTACCATATACAGCCCCTGCTCTTTGCTCGAAGAACTGCCTATTTCATTCCCAATATGATCTAGCGCGCCTGGATTTGTCGAAAAGTGGTGGCTTATCGGCGTTTAGTTCTAACCAGCTCACCGTTATTCATCACAATTGCGGGGCACCGCGAATAAAGACGATTATGGTGGAGCATGCATGCCGTTGCAACTTTGCCCAGCGGAATCCGACTTCGCTACCACGTCCGGTCTGCGAAACGGCGTGGCACTGGATTTCGAAAGCGTTCGGATGGGCTGCGGATCGCGCAGCCTGGCGCCTGGCGGTGCGTGGATGCGGACGAATTCGCCGCGGCGGCGGCCCGGCAGCCTTGGGGGGTGATACTGGGTTCGGCGGCCGGGCCTGACCGGAGTTTGCGAGGCCGCCGGCTGTCATAAGCATGCGCTCGGGCCCAGCCAAGGACAAGAACGACCTAGGCCCTAGGACCAAAGCTGCAAGGGCATGGCCCTCACGACCGCCGGCCGCGTCAAAAGCCGAAGAAATGCCGGCCGACGAGATAGCCGAGCGCCGCGACGACCAGCGGAAACAGCGCCGGCGCGGCCTTGYCGAACAGCGAGGGGTTTATCTCCTTGGCGGGAGCGCTGGGTTTGGCATTGCCGAGGTTTTTGGTCATGAGCTCATTACCGGTTGGGGGCTAGCTGCCGGTTGAGCCATTAAATTAGAAACTGCTTATTAAGTTTCCGGCAAGCCCCACGCTACAATTCGCGGCAATTTATTCCGATTGCTGGGTACGCTCGGCAAGCGCGAAGGCCTGGAGGTTGCGCGACTTGCCGGGGTCCTGGTCGGCGTTGGCGATGATGGCGTGGAAGGCCGCCCGGGCGATATCCTTCTTCTTGGCATCCGGATGCCGTTTTCGCACCGCCTTGAGCAGGTCTTTCGGTTTCATATCGGGGGTGACAACGCGCATCAGCGTATCACCTATGGCCTGCAATTCGCTGGCATCCATAACGATGAACCCTGTTTTGGCGGCGGGAGYCTGGCATATAGCGACATGAGCGCGTCACTTTTGTGATGCGCTCACCCATCGCCCTGGGAGCGTTCAGAGAATCTTCGTGGCGAAGGCGTCGAGCCGTGAATTCTCGCGATAGCAAAGCCGCGTCGCTTACGCGCCGGCGACCCCCGCGGCCGCGYCGTCGAGTTTGGAACTCTTCATCCTCTCGCGGGGTTTATATGCGAGGCGAACCGCCATGGAAGACAAACCGCCTGCCGAAAACCCGGGAAGGATTCTCGCCACCGTACTGGCGATCTGCCTCATCATCATCGCCTTGTTCTTTATCGGCTTCAGATATTCGGAGCACGACCAGGGAGCATTGATCGTGCCCGGAGCGACGCAAGGCAATAAGTGATCGGCCCGCAGTCCTTGTTTCCAGAGGCAGGGAAAGGCTGTAACGGTTTGATTTTGCCTACTATTCCMTCCCAAATCTTTTAGGCTCGGGATCACGCGCCAGGGAAGAAACAGGTTTCCCGAAACGTTTATCGAACAGGCAACGCTCAGCGTCTGGCGCCCGACAAAGGCGCTCGCGAGCAATGAAACCCTCCGGCAACAGCGCGCTCCGCGCCCGAGGCCCAGGGAGACAGTAGATGTCCGCCAACGCCTATATCAACCGGATCGCGACAGCGGTTCCGGAGCATGAAGTCCACCAGTTCTACCTGCGCTACGCGGCCTCCATGCTGACCGCCGACCGCAGGAGGATATTCCAGCGCATGGCCGGCCTTGCCGGCATCGAGCACCGCTTTTCCTGCTTTGCGCCCGCTCTCGACCCCGAAGGGCCGTCGGCCGACCTTGCCGGGACCTTCAGGCGCGGCGCCTTTCCGGGAACAGCCGCCAGGATGGTTATGTTCAGCCAAGCAGCACCCATTCTGGCGCAAAAGGCCGTCGACGGATTGCAGCTTGGCGATGAGGCATCGCGCATCACCCATCTCATCGTCACCACCTGCACCGGATTCTCCGCTCCGGGCATCGACCTCGACCTTGCCGCGCGATGCGGCCTCTCAGACGGTATCGAACGCACGATGATCGGGTTCATGGGCTGCTACGCCGCGGTCAATGCCCTCAAGCTTGCCCGCCATATCGTCCGCTCCGACRCACGGGCCAGGGTCCTCGTCGTCAATATCGAGGTCTGCACCCTGCATCTGAGGGAAACCACCGAGCTGGAAAAGCTGCTGTCCTTCTGCCTTTGGGGCGACGGCTGCGCGGCGACGCTCGTAACCGCCGAGCCGTCCGGTATCGAACTCGACTCCTTCCGCTGCACCGTCGCTGAGGAGCGGCGGGAGTTGATGACCTGGGATATCCGCGATCACGGCTTCGATATGTTCCTCTCGGGCAAGGTGCCTGCGGCGGTCCATGAAACACTGCGAAGCAACCAGGACGCTATCCTCGGTGGCCGGCCGCCGGAGGCAATCGACCTCTGGGCCGTGCATCCCGGTGGGCGCAGTATTCTTGATGCCGTCGAGAGGGCGCTCGACCTCGCGCCGGCCGCGCTCGGGCCGTCGCGCGAGGTGCTGCGCCGCTACGGCAACATGTCGTCGGCGACGGTGATGTTCGTCATGGAAGAGATGCTGAAGGCGCCGGGCGGACAGCTCGGCTGCGGCATGTCGTTCGGACCCGGGCTGACGGCCGAGACCATGTTGTTCCGGACCGCCCCATGAACGCGCTCGATCGACGGACGCTCGTCCCGGAAATCCTCGATCGCCTCGCCGCGGACGATCCGCGGGCGCTCCACTCGCGGCGCGATCTGCGCAGGATTAACGCGCTGATGTTCCAGGCGCCGATCATGGCATCGCTCATGAGAAAATTCGTGGCCACGGCGCCCCGCCGCATCCTTGAGATCGGCGCCGGCGAYGGCACCTTCATGCTGAAAGTCGCCTGGCGCATGACAAGAGACTGGCCGGAGGTGGAGCTGACGATGCTCGATCGCGTCGGTCTCGTCACGCCCGAGCTCACGGCGGATTTCGCCGGTCTGGGATGGAAACTCGAAACCTTCACCGGCGATGTCTTCGACTGGGCGCAGAGGACGGATGGCGGGGCTTTCGATGTGATCACGGTCAACCTGTTTCTGCATCATTTCGACGAGGCCGGACTGCTGCGTCTGTTTTCGCTGCTGGTTCGCAAGGCGCCATTGCTCCTGGCGACGGAACCGCTGAGGGCAGRCTTGGCGCTCGCGACGACTCGCCTTCTGCCGGTGATCGGCGCCAATGAAGTCACTAGGCATGACGCCGCTCAGAGCGTGCGCGCCGGTTTTCGCGGCAGCGAGCTTTCCGATCTCTGGAGCGCTGCCGGCGGCCGGCCACTCGATGAGCGGAGCGTCGGCCCCTTCTCCCATGTCTTTGCCGGCGCCGCGCCGATGCCTGACGAGGCTGTGCCATGAGACCGGCATCGACCCACGATGCGATCGTCATCGGCGCCGGCCCGGCAGGCACGTCGGCGGCGCTGGCGCTGGCCCGGCGCGGCTGGACTGTGGCGATCGTGGAAAAGAGCGCGTTTCCGCGTCGCAAGGTGTGCGGCGAATATATCTCGGCAAGCAATCTCGCGCTCCTCGAGCGACTGGAGATCGTCGATGCGTGGCGGGCCGAGGCGGGTCCCGAAATTCGCCGGATCGGCTTCTTTTCCGGCGATACCAGCGTCGAGGCGCCGATGCCGCGTGCGAAGTCCGTGCCGGCGACAGGAGACGGTTTCGGCCGGGCGCTCGGCCGCGACGTGCTGGACTCGCTGCTGTTGGATGCGGCCCGATCGGCCGGCGCGGACGTCTTTCAGCCTTGCCGCGCCGTCGCCATCGAACGCAATGGCGTCTGCCAAGCGGTGCGGATCCAGGCAGGAGCCCGGAATTCCCGCGACGAGGCGACGATCCTACGGGCACCGGTAATTGTCGCCGCGCATGGCTCGTGGGAACCGGGACCTTTGCCGAGCCAGCTAGGGAAGAAAGGGCATCCCTCGGACCTGCTCGGCTTCAAGGCGCATTTTTCAGGATCGACGCTGCCGCCCGACCTGATGCCGCTGCTGACGTTTCCCGGCGGCTATGGCGGCATGGTGCTAGCAGACCATGGCCGCATGTCCCTCTCCTGCTGCATAAGGCGCGATATGCTCGCCCGGTTGCGCGGCAACCTTGCCCGCAAACATGGTGGCCAGGTCTCGGCGGCCGAAGCCGTCGAGCATCATCTCAGGGCGACGTGCGAGGGTGCGCGGAAGGCGCTGCAGGAAGCCAGCCTCGACGGTCCGAGGCTTGCCGCCGGCCCGATCCGACCAGGCATCCGCACCGGCTACGACGGGGACATCTTTCGCGTCGGCAACATCGCCGGCGAGTCGCATCCGATCATCRCAGAGGGCATATCGATGGCGCTTCAATCCGGCTGGCTCCTGGCCCGRGAACTCGGCACGGCAGGATGTGGGCAGGCGAAACGCGAAGCGGTCGGCAGACGTTACGAGGCGGCCTGGAGAGAATTATTCTCGACCCGTGTCCTCGCTGCGGAAGCCATCGCGCGCATCGCCATTGGCCCCGGCGGCGGCGCCATGATGAGAGCTGTTGTCCGCAATTTTCCGCAAGTATTGACCATGGGCGCGCGGCTCAGCGGCAAGACGAGAGCGGCGCCGGGTTTTGGCTGACGGAGTGCGTGGCTCGACGAGCACGCCTCGGGTTATGGAACATTCAGGGGAGATCGGGGTTGGTATGCGATACGGCTCCTGCCGCCGCCGAGCCTATGTCGCGACGTGGCATGAGGCGGCGCTCGCCACGCCTGCGGGAGACATCACCATGGTCCAGCACACGATCCCCCACAATCCGCACAGCACCGCAAGCATTGCCGGCCATCCCATCCATGCAATGCTGATACCATTCCCGATCGCCTTCTTCGTCGCGACCTTCGTTTGCGACCTCATCTTCTGGCGAACCGGCAATCCGATTTGGGTCTCCGCTTCGCTCTGGCTTCTTGGGGCGGGTCTGATAATGGCCGCGCTGGCCGCCCTGGCCGGCCTGACCGATGTCTTGGGCGATGCCCAAATCCGTAGTCTTAGCGACGTATGGCTTCACGCCGGCGGCAACGTGATTGTCGTCCTGATCGAACTTTACAATTGGTATTCGCGATATGCCCACGCGGAGGCGGCCGTGGTGCCGGTCGGCCTGGTCCTGTCGCTGATCGTCGTTCTCATTCTTCTGTTCACCGGCTGGAAAGGCTGGGGAATGGTCTATCGGCGTCACGTCGGTGTCGCCGACGCAACGGACGAAACGCGTTGAAGACACCAGCGTGGTCGCGGCCAGCCAGGCCAGGAGCGTCCGAAATGCTGCCGCCGGTCGAAAAGCTCTGTTTCCCCTAGTTTCCTCCCTTCATGTCACCTCCGCCCTGCGGCGGAGGTGACTTTTTCGGGGTGTTCTGGCGCCCCAATGTCTTCCCCTCGGCTTGACCGGCTGGTCCACCGCATCTTTGGCCGGCTTGTTCCAGCGCCAGGCGCGTAGGCCGCATTTTGACCCTAATCGCCCGATAGGCGGCCAGGATTACTGCGGTTCCGGTCTTCACGGTTTCTTGACAGAGGCCGGAAAAACGGGCAGCAAAGCAGGTGGAAAGAGCATTTTTACCGTGGCGAAGACCGTGGAAAAGCTCTTTTTTCGTATGGACCGTCGCCAAATCGGCGATTGGTGGAGGGATTGGTTAACCATCTTTGTCCATCTTTTGAATCAATCGGCAACAGACGCGTGAAGGTGCAGGGGGCACCAGCGAACTGTGATCGTGACGGGTGCCAGGTCCGCAAACCGGCATGCCGATTGAGAGTGGTCGTATGGCGTTTTTGCGTTTGAAAAACCGGGGTGACGCTCCTCACGGGGGGGTAACTTCGAAAAAGTCTGGTCATCGTTGGGTTGTGGTGCCTGCTGTCGGCGCCGCTCTTGCCCTATGGTCCATCGCCACTTTGGCGGGGCTCTATTCGGTAAGCACCTCGCTGACCGCCGCTTCCAAGGGATTGCCGCAAGGTCTGCTTTCGCCACGCAACATCGCGCTTGGCGACCAGCGCCGCCAGATCGCCAACGCATGGGCGCCACGCCTTGCCGCCAATGGCGGCTACAAGGCGGGCTCGCTTATCGGCGGCTGCGACGCTGGCTGCTTCAACCTCGCGACAAGCTTCAGGCATAACGGCCAAGCTTTTGAAAAACAGAAGAATGAAGGCCGCGACGGCAAGATGGCGCGCCTCAAGCTGCCGGCGCCCGACAGCGTCGCGCAGGAAAAGGTCGCGGTGGTGGCTTCGGCCGCCGGGGCCGCCGACCGTTTCGACGGCGTGGTGAAGCGTGCGGCGCTTTCGCCGCAAAAGCTTGCCGATGCCTTTGCCCGCGCCGAGAAGGCGCCGTTCCTGCTGGCCAGCCTGCCCTCGGCGAACCGCTTCGGCGGCGCGCTGCCGGGCGCCCCGGCGGAAGCGCGGTTCGGTTCGCAGCCAGCCGAAATCGCTGGCGCTTCCGAGTTGGCGCTCGCGCTCGCCAACATATCGCCAGAGGAGACGGCCGACGTTCCGACCGCCGTCGCGCTTCAAAACAGTGACGCGCCGAATGTCGCCGACAAGCCCGACAATGGCCAGGATGGCGCGTACCAGGTCGCCTCGCTGCCGCCGCAGGACGGTTTGCCCGACACGATCGCTGTGCCCGGCCTTCGTCCGCGCACCATGCTAGAGCGCGCTACCGAGGCGCCCGAGCAGAACGCGGCCAAGCCGCAGAAGCCCGAAGCCGCGAAGCCGCAGGCCGCCAAGGCCAAGCCGCAGCCGGCCGCGGCCGACACTGCGCAAAGCACGCCGACGGCAGTCTCGCCGAGAAGCGGCGACCAGGCCCTGCCGGGCGTGGCGGGCTCGAAACCGATGGTTGCCGAGTCCAAACTCGGCAAGCGCAAGGCGCAGACATCCGAGATGCTGGCCTATGCCAAGCCCGACACGCCGGAGAGCGGCGGTCTCGGCAGCGCCTTCCGCAACCTTTTCAACGGTCCTTCCACGGGCAATGGCGTCGCCGTCTACGATATCTCGGCGAGAACCGTCTACATGCCCGACGGCTCGAAGCTGGAGGCGCATTCGGGCCTGGGTTCGATGGTCGACCAGCCGCGTTTCGTCGACCGCAAGAATGTCGGCCCGACGCCGCCCGACACCTACAATCTGTCGATCCGTGAATCGCGCTTCCATGGCGTCGAGGCGATACGCCTGACGCCGACCAGCGGCCGGAACAAATACGGCCGCAACGGCCTGCTCGCGCACACCTATATGCTGCGCGGCGGCCGCGCCGAGTCGAATGGCTGCGTCGTCTTCAAGGACTACCACCGCTTCCTTGCCGCCTACAAAAAGGGCAAGATCAAGCGCCTCGTCGTCGTCCCGCGGCTCACAAGGTCCCCCACCCAGGTCGCCCAGGAAGGCCGCCAGGGTTAAGTCCCACCCGAGCCGGCGCGCTGACCGCCGGCTTTGTCGATCCCCACTTGCTGATCGGAAGGGCTTGGCGCCAAGACGCGCCGGAGCATTTGCCGTCGCCGTTTCGAGCACAGCGATGGTCGCAACCTCACCCGAGGAAGCGATAGCGACCCTTCCCAGAATGTAGATATGGCGCAGCCCGGGCTTGCGGCAAGCCCCTGGACATGGCGTATCAACGCTGCTCCGAAAAACCCCGACGGAGCATGGAATGCGGATCTTGTTATCGACTTACGGCTCGCGCGGCGACGTGGAGCCGCTGGCGGCGCTGGGCGCGGCCTTGCAGGCGCATGGCGTCCAGGCCAGGGTGAGCGCGCCGGCCGACGCGGAATTTGCCGCGCTTCTCGCCCGCGCGGGCGTACCGCTGGCGCCGGCCTTCGCGCCGGTGCGCGAATGGGCGAAGGAAATGATCAACCGGTCGCGATCGGCCTCGCCCGAGGACCGGGCCAGGCTCATTTCCGGCCAGGCGGCCGAGATCGTCGCCAGGCAATATGAGGCGCTGAGCGCGGCTGCCGAAGGCTGCGACGCCGTGGTGGCGTTCGGCCTCTTCCCGTCCTGCGCCGCCGCGCGGCTGGTCGCGGAACAACGCGGCACGCGTTACATGCTCGGCACGTTCTGCCCCATCTGGCTGCCGTCGCAGCACAACCGGCCGCATGAATATCCTGGACATCCGCTCCCGGCTGGCGTGACCGACAACCGGCTTTTGTGGGACATCGACATCCGGACCAAGAACGCCCTCTTCGGCGAGGCGGTCAACGGCCGTCGCGCCTCGCTGGGATTATCCCCGGTGCAAAATGTCCGGGACTATGTCTATGGCAATCCCGTCCTGCTCGCCTGYGATCCGACACTGGGACCGTGGCTGCCCTCGGACCTGATCGATGCGGTGCAGACCGGGGCCTTCATCCTGCCGGATGAACGGCCCCTCCCCGACGGGCTGGAGGCTTTCCTGAATRCAGGCCCGCCGCCGGTCCATGTCGGCTTCGGCTCGATAGCGGTGGCCAAAGAAGCCGGCAGCGCCGCCATCGCGGCGATCCGCGCCAAGGGCTTCCGCACGGTGCTCGCGCAGGGCTGGGCAGAGTTGGCCCCCGTCGACGATGGCGATGATTGCTTCGCCGTCGGCGAGGTCAACCAGCAGGCGCTGTTCGGCCGAGTCGCCGCAGTCATCCACCATGGCGGCGCAGGCACGACCATTGCCGCCGCTCGGGCGGGAGCGCCGCAGGTGATCGTGCCGCAGATCGGCGACCAGCCCTATTGGGCGCGGCGGGTGGCGGAGTTGGGCATCGGCGCCGCGCATGACGGCGCGGGGCCTACGGCGGCCTCGCTGTCAGCGGCGCTGGAGATGGCATTGGCGCCGAAGGTTCCGGCGCGTGCCCGTGCCCTTGCCGGCAAGGTTCGCGCGAATGGAGCCGATGCCGCGGCGAAATGGCTGGCGGACAGGATGAGGTGAAAGGCCTTCCAATATACCCCGAACGCTTTATGAATGGCCGTCGGGCGGCTCCACCCCAATCATCACGAGGCAATCCATGACAATTCGCGCTGTCGTCTGGGGCGAGAACATCCATGAGCGGACCAATGAGGTGGTGGCCGGCATCTATCCGGAAGGYATGCACGCGACCATCGCCAAGGCCCTGAACGCCGATAAGGCAATCTCCGCTTCGACCGCAACGCTGGAGCAGCCGGAGYACGGCCTGCCGGAAGCCCGCCTTGYGGAAACCGACGTGCTGGTCTGGTGGGGCCACAAGGACCATGGCGCGGTGGCCGACGAGGTGGTCGAKCGTGTCGCAAAGCGCGTCTGGGAAGGCATGGGGCTGATCGTGCTCCATTCCGGGCACTTCTCGAAGATCTTCAAGCGGCTGATGGGCACGCCCTGCACGCTGAAATGGCGCGAGGCCGGYGAGCGCGAGCGGCTGTGGGTGACGAGCCCCAGCCATCCGATCGCCGAAGGCGTCGGCGACTATTTCGARCTGGAGAACGAGGAGATGTATGGCGAGCAATTCGCCGTGCCGGAGCCGCTGGAGACCGTCTTCATATCCTGGTTCCAGGGCGGCGAGGTGTTCCRCTCCGGGCTGACCTACCGGCGCGGCGCCGGCAATGTCTTCTACTTCCGCCCCGGACACGAGACTTATCCGACCTATCACGACGCTACCGTACAGAAGGTGCTGCGCAACGCAGTGAAGTGGGCGGTGAACCCACAAGGGTCGAATCACGCCGTCCTCAATGCGCCGAACGTGCCGGTCGAGAAGGCGCTGGAGCCGATCGAGGAGCGCGGGCCTAAGCTGCATGCGCATGGCGAGGCCGGCTTCCGCTAAAAAAGGCCCTCTCGGCTTCGGCTGGGATTGCGCGGAAACAGTGCCTGGGTCACATTCGCCTCACAGTATTGAATCGAACCAAACCGCTCAAAGGAGCAGAAAATGCGGCTTCTGATACTCGGCACCGGCTGGATGGCGCAGGAACATGCCCGCCGCTTCGGCGCCATCGAGGGCGTCGACATCGTCGGCGCGGTCGACGTCGATGCGGTTCGCGTCGGCGAGTACGCCGACGCCTACAAAATCCCGAAGCGCTTCACCTCGCTGGAGGCGGCGCTCGACTGGGGCGATTTCGACGCGGTCGCCAATGTCACGCCCGACCGCATCCACCACCCAACCACCATGGCGCTGGTCGCCGCCGGCAAGCCGGTGCTGTGCGAGAAGCCGCTGGCCGAGAATTTCGGCAAGGCGAACGAAATGGCCGATGYGGCGGAAGCCGCCGGCATCGTCAACATGGTCAACCTCACCTATCGCAACGTCGCCGCGCTGCAGAAGGCACGCCAGATGGTGCAGGCCGGCGAGATCGGCAYGGTGCGCCATGTCGAGGCGTCCTATCTGCAGAGCTGGCTGGTATCGAAATTCTGGGGCGACTGGCGCACCGATCCGAAATGGCTGTGGCGGCTGTCGCGCGGCCACGGCTCCAACGGCGTGCTCGGCGACGTCGGCATCCACATCCTCGATTTCGCCAGCTATGGCGCGGCGCTCGACATCGACCATGTGTTCTGCCGGCTGCGCGCCTTCGACAAGGCGCCGGGCAACCGCATCGGCGAATACCAGCTCGACGCCAATGACAGCTTCGCCATGACGCTCGATTTTTCCAACGGCGCCTTCGGCGTGGTGCATGCCAGCCGCTGGGCCACCGGCCATATCAACGAACTCAGGCTGCGGATTTATGGCGACAAGGGTGGCATCGAGGTGGTGCACAATCTCGACGACTCGCTCCTCAAGACTTGCGCTGGCGCAAATGTCGAGAATGCCAAATGGGAAGAGCTCGATGCCGGCACCGTGCCGACCAACTACCAGCGCTTCGTCGAGGCGGTGAAGAGCGGCGTGCAGACCGAGCCGACCTTCCGCCACGCGGCCGGCTTGCAGAAGGTGCTGGACCTTGCCGTGGTGTCGGACGAGAAACGCGCCGAGCTGAGGGCCAACGCGGATACGCAGTAGCGCTTCCTCGCCCCCRCTGAAAGCGGGGGAGAGGTGTCCGCGAAGCGGACGGAGAGGGGGTCTTCGTAGCGCGCTCCCCTCTCCGTCTCGGCTTCGCCGAGCCACCTCTCCCCACTTCGTACCCACTTCGTGGGGCGAGGAACCCGGGTCATGCTCCGCGATAAATCCCCACCGCCGCAGCCACCAGCGCTGCATTCCCATCGGCCACGCTGCCGTCCGGCAACGCCTTMCCATCCTCCAGCCCGACCCGCGTCGACAACTTCCTTGCCGCCGCCCTTTCCACGAAGGGCCAGACCGTCGCGTTCTCGCCATGCAGCAGGATCGAGCGGCGAATGCCGGCGCGCTGCAAGACCGTCTCGATGCCGTCGGCCACTGCAAAGGCTTCGCCCAGCGCCTGTTCGGAAATCTCGATCAGCACGCGCAGCACCCGGCCGCCATGGTCGAGCCCGACCAAGCGCTCGGCGTCGGCGACGGACGCAAGGCCGGCCTCGATGCCGATGCCACGCTGGCGCAGGCTTTCCATGACCACAGGTGCCGCCGTCTCGCTGAGATTGACCGAGGCATAGTCGGGCAGCTCGCGCCAGCCGGAGATGGCGACCAGCGTGCGCAGATCATCCCTCTCGATCCAGGCGCCGGTGGAGACGCCGATCAGCGTGCCCGGGCAGGCGCGGCGGAGCGCTGCGACCGTCCTGTCCATCGCTTCCGGCGCCAGGCTTTCCCGGCCATCGGCGCCGCGCACATGGACATGCAGCTCGGCCGCGCCCGCAGCGATCGAGGCGGCTGCGTCGCGCGCCATGGCATCAGGATCGAGCGGCAAAGCGGGGTGGAAATCGGCGGGGCGAGCGCCGTTGATGCAGGCCTGGACGATCATCTTTGCGGCAATCCTGTTTCGGCTAGCCGGAGCCTAGCGCAGGGCAAGGATGATCGGAACGGATATGGCGAAGTCTCCTGACAGGCCGGACCTGCAAATAGAAAATCCCCCAGGGCCGACGGCCAGGGGGATAGGTGTTCCCCTTCGGTGGTCTCGGACTTGAAAGCCCGTTACGCCGGCACGCGCTTCAGCGCCTGCGCCATGCAGTGGATGCCGCCGCCGGTCTTGGAGATCTCGCTCATGTCGACGGCCGCGACCTCGAAGCCTTGYGCCTTCAGCTTCTCGATCAGCGTCTTGCTGGAGGTCGGCGCGATCACCCTGTCCTTGCCGAGCGACATGAAGTTGCAGCCGAGCGCCATCGTGTCCTGGAAGGGCACGTCGATGATCTCGTGRCCCTTGCCCTTCAGCCAGTCGACGATGCCGGGCTCGGTGCAGGCGAGGCAGACGGCGGTGAGCTTTTCGGCGATCGGCACGACCATCAGGTCGATATGGACGTAATATTCGTCGATGAAGGCAAGCCGCGTCTCCCAGCCTTCCTTCTCGAACCAGTCCTGCACCTGGCGGGCGCCTTCTTCCTGCGTGCGCGCGCCGCCGCAGCCGATCAGCACCACGCCCTCCTCGATGACGTTGAAGTCGCCGCCCTCGAAGGTGCCGGCCGTCACCATGTCGTAGATCGGGATGCCGAGCTTCTCATAGGTGCGGATGGCGGCGTAGTTCTCGCCGCGCCGCCACCAATTGGCCATGGCGGTGATGAAGGCGCCGTAGGGGGTCATGACGCTGGAGTCGCGCGAATAGACCTGCATCGGCAGTTCCGGCGTCGGCTCGTGCCAGTGGATGTTGACGCCGAAATGCTCGTAGGYCGCGACGAGGTCCTTGTGCTGCGCCTGGGCGATCTGGACGTTGCAGGGCGCCTCGCGCAGATGTTTTCTGGACAGCGAGCTGGTCGACAAATGCCTGAGGAAATTGGGGGAGCCGAGCAGCACGTCGGTCAACACGTCGGTTTCGTTGGCGAAGCCCCAGGCGGTGAGCGGCTTGGTGCCGCCATTGGGGTTGCGGCGCTGCAGTGAGAAYGRCTCGGCGACGATGCGGTMATGGACGGTCATGGTGTTCTCCTCGATCGGTTTTGTTGTCATGCGGTGGAAGCGGCCGGAATCCACCAGTCGCGCCCGCGCGGCGTGGTGACATATTCCGGCCAGCGGAAATTGATCGGCGGTTCGTAGTCGCAAAGCGGCGCGATCCAGTTCGAGCCGCCGACGCCGCCGCCGGTTCGCTCTACGAACTCATCCATGGYGGCGTCGCGCGCAGCCTTGTCTTCCAGCAGGCGCAGCGCGGTCAACGCGACGGTTTTGGCTGCGCAGGTGACCATCGGATCGATGGTGGCGGAGATGCCGCCCAGCGCGTTCATCGCCCAGGACGGATAAGTATGRCCCTTGACCGCGCGCAGCGCCGGACGGGCTATGTAGAAGCGCGACGTCGGCGCGTGCCAGCTCATGTCGGTGTAGTCGTCCGAGGTCGAATTCACCTGCGAGGGCGGCAGGTCGCGGCGCAGGATCGCTTCGGCCTCTTGAGGCGAAATCAGCCGCTCCAGCTCGTCGACGAAGGGGTTCTCGGTCGCCTCGCCGCCGGCATTGACCTGGACCTCGCGGGCAATCGCCCTCGCCTCCTCGCTCCATTGCGGCGCGCCGACGGCGGAAAGCGCCTGATAGGTGATGTCGGCCATGGCGTGGTTGGCGAGACCGGGCCGCGACTTCGACACCCAGTGGCGCTCGTAGCGGCAGCCGCTCATACGGGCGGCGGCTTCGGCGTTGCGGTCGAGCACGRCAGWGACTTGCTCGGCCATGYCAATGGTCGGCACGCGGATCATGTACTGGATTTCAGCCAGGCCGGCCGGGAGATTGTCGGCGGTCGCCTGRCCTGCCGTCAGGATCGCCTCGCTGATCGACCAGCCGCCTTGATGGGTGAGCATGGAATCGCGCAGCGCCTTGGAGGCCATATACATCATCATCAGCGCGTCGTTGGCGCYGGGCGCCCTGACCGCCGAATGCGCCTGCGGGATGGGTGCTGCGTCGCTTGCCGCGCGGGTCCAGTTCTCGGGCTCGTCGCAGACGAAGCGGTAGATCATCGAATAGCCGGCGCCGCAATGCGTATCCCAGCGCGCCGTATTGCAGAGCGGCAGCATATAGAAGGGATGGAAGGAGATCATGYCGGCGAGGCCGTCATAATAGCCCTTTGCCGCGTGGATCGGCTTCGAGCCCCTCACCTTCTCCRCCGGCTCGCCGGTGAAGCGCAGCGTACCCTTGATGCCGTGCTCCAGCATTGCCGCCTTGGTGGCCAGAAGACCACCGAGGCTGCCGATGCCGAGACCCGAATGCGGATCGGTGTGRCCGCCTGCCTCAAAGCCCAGACYGGACCGCGGCCGCTTCACCGTCGCGGCGTCCTGGCAATTGCCGGGCACGGCGTCGTACTCGCCATACATGCCGATCGTCGGCCCGTCGCCATTCGTCCAATGGGCGCAGAAGGCGGTCGGCATGCCGCCCGAGCCTTCCTCGACCGAAAAGCCTTCGCGCTTCAGCCGCTCCACATACCAGGCGGCCGATTGGTACTCGCGCCAGGCGGTCTCGCCGAAATCGAAGATGGTGCGCGTCCAGGCCGACAGCAGCGGCTGGATGCTGTCGATCGTGGCAAGCGCGGTTTCTTGCGCGGAACTCGTCGCCGGTTTGTCCATGGTCCAAGAAAAGCAGTGAAGCGGCTCATCAAAAAGTGATATGTTTTCCCGGTTCGTGCAAATTCGGTTCACCTGAGGCCTCTTGCGAATACCGTCCACGCAGGCGCTGCGCGCCCTCGACAGTTTTGCCCGTCACGGCAGCGTGTGGCGCGCCGCCGACGAGCTCCATCTCACCCGCAGCGCCGTTTCGCATCAGCTACGGCTGCTCGAACGCGACCTCGGTTTCGATCTGTTGCAGCGCATCGGCAAGGGCGTGGCGCTGACGCCGCGCGGCCAGCGCTACGCGGCGGATGTCCGCAAGGCGCTGACCGTGCTCGGCGATGCCAGAACCCAGAACAGCGGCGCCGGCGTCGGCGGTTCTTTCGCCATCTCTTGCCCGCCGGGCTTTGCCTCAATGTTCCTCTGCACCCATATCGGCGAATTCCAGCAGATGTATCCGGACGTAACGCTCTCCGTGCTCACGCCGCGGCGGCTCGACGATGTCAGCAATCCGGATGCCGACGCCTTCATCGCCTTCGGCGTCGGCAATTGGCCGAACCGGGCCGTGGAGCTGCTCTGCGAAGTCTCTTTCACGCCGCTCTGCAGCCCGAGACTGCTCAACAAGGTCGGCGGCTTTTCCAAGCCCGCCGACGTGCTGCGCGCCAGCCTGCTGCATCTTTCCGACACAGAGGACTGGGCGCGCTGGCTGGCGCTGTCCAAGGTGGAAAATCCTGACACCGAAGGCGGCATCTTCTTTTCCGACATGAACCTCGTCTTCTCGGCGGCTATCGCCGGCCAAGGGATTGCGCTCGGCGACGAGCTGACCGGCCGCCAGGCGCTGAGCGAAGGCCGGCTGGTCAAGCCTTTCGAGGCGACCGTCCCATCGCCGCGCTCCTATTTTCTCGTCTTCGAACACGCCAAGGCGGGGCACCCGGTGCTCAACGCCTTCGGCGACTGGCTGAGGGCGAAGCTGTCGGAGAGCAGGGTTTAGGCGGATTGAGTGGGGCGACGGAGAGCTGATCTCCCCCCTTGCGGGGGAGATGTCCGGCAGGACAGAGGGGGGTGTGACGGAACGCCGACATTTCCGGATACCCCGGGTGGCGATTGCCATCTTCCGAAAATTCAGCGCTTTCCAGTTTCTACGCTGGCGGGACAGCACCCCCCTCTGCCCTGCCGGGCATCTCCCCCGCAAGGGGGGAGATTTGCAGTTCCAGCGACGCCCCTCTCCCTCCACCCGTGAATCAAATTTGCCGATCAGGCGAAAACTATTCGGTTGCGGTGAGCCGCAGCCATGCCTACGATTTCATTGGGAACTGAGGAAAGAGCCAGGATGCAGCAACCCGGCCGGGCCGCAGAAATCAAGGCGAACGGGATCGGCAAGAGCTTCGGCTCGTTCCGGGCGCTCGACAATCTGTCGCTCGATATCGGCCGCGGCGAGTTCCTGACGCTGCTTGGGCCCTCAGGCTCCGGCAAGACCACCTTCCTGATGATCCTGGCCGGCTTTGTGCAGCCGAGCGAAGGCAAGCTTTTCAGYGACGGCGTCGACATCACCAATCGGCCGGCCGAGCAGCGCGCCGCGGGCATGGTGTTCCAGGGCTATGCGCTGTTCCCTCATATGAGCGTGGAGCAGAACATCGCCTTCCCGCTCAAGGTGCGTAAGAAGTCCACGTCCGAAATCAAGCAACGCGTCGGCGAGATGATCGAGCGCGTCGGCCTCAAAGGGCATGAGAAAAAGCTGCCGGCGCAGCTTTCCGGCGGTCAGCAGCAGCGCGTGGCGCTGGCCCGCGCTCTGGTGTTCGAGCCGGGCGTGCTGCTCCTCGACGAGCCGTTCTCGGCGCTGGACAAGAGCCTGCGCGGCCAGATGCAGGCCGAGATGAAGCGGCTGCACCAGGAGACCGGCACCACCTTCGTCTTCGTCACCCATGACCAGAGCGAGGCGCTGGCGCTGTCGTCGCGCGTCGCCATCTTCAATCACGGCAAGCTGTTGCAGGTCGGCAAGYCGGACGAGGTCTACGACCGCCCCGCCAACCGTTTCGTCGCCGAGTTCCTGGGCGAGATCAACATGCTTCCGGTGAAGGGCGTGYGCCCCGCCGACAATGGCGCCACCGGGCTGTGCGAAGACCGCGCGGTCAACATGCGCTGCAAGGCGGAAACGATCAAAGGCGACGCGATCCTCGCCATCCGTCCCGAGGAYATGTCGATCGCGCCGGAAGCGTCGGTCAATCAGAACGGCATCGCCGCGACGGCTGTCGCCTCAACTTACCTGGGTGCTGCAACCAAGCTCGACCTTACCACCCGCCAGGGCGCCAAGGTCACCGTCTCGGTGCCGAACGAGGTGGCTGCGGYGGCACTCAGCAAAGGCAATTCGGTCTGGCTGACCTGGCCAGCGGAAAAGGGCTTCCTCCTTCCGGACGGAGGACAGTAAGCACTGCCGCTGCGGCCTGAAAGCGCCGCATCGGCTTTCGGTTCAATCAACGACAACAAGGGGAACTGACATGAACGACACGAAGAAACAAATGATCGAATCGCTGGCCGAGCGGACCAAGCGCGGCGAGATCTCACGCCGGCAGTTCGCGCAGCTCGCCGGCCTCGTGCTTGCCGGCACGCCGATGCTGCTGCGTTCGACCGGCGCCCATGCCGAAACCAAAGGGCTGGTGCTGGTCAACTGGGGCGGCGACGCCATCACCGCCTATGACGCAGCCTACGGCCAGGCCTTCACCAAGGACACCGGCATCCCGGTCAAGATGGACGGCTCGGGCCCGACCGAAGGCGCGATCGCCGCGCAGTTCAAGAGCGGCGCGCCGACCTGGGACCTGGTCGACGTCGATCCGTTCTCGGCCATCACGCTCGGCGGCCAGGGCAWGCTCGAGCCGATCGACTACAARATCGTCGACAAGAGCAAGATGCGGCCGGGCTTCGGCTGGGAATATGCCGCGTCCACCTATTTCTTCTCCTATGTCATCGCCTACGACTCGCAGAAATTCGGCTCCAACGCGCCGACCGGCATGGCCRACTTCTTCGACGTGAAGAAATTCCCGGGCAAGCGCTCGCTCTACAAATGGGGCGTGTCGAGTTGGGAAGCCGCCCTTCTTGCCGACGGCGTCGCGCCGGCGTCGCTCTATCCGCTCGACCTCAAGCGCGCGCATGACAAGATCGCCGCCTTCAAGGAAAACGTCGTCTCCTATTGGGGCGGCGGCGCCGAGAGCCAGAGCGTTCTGCTCAACGGCGAGGCCTCGATGGCGATCGTGTGGTCGACCCGCGCCTCGCTGATCGAGCAGGRCTCGGGCGGCCAGATCAAGTTCATCTGGGATCAGGGCCTGATCTCGCCCGGCGCGCTGGCCGTCTTGAAGAACAATCCCGGCGGCAAGGAAGCGGCGATGAAATTCATCGCCAGCACCCAGGACCCGCAGAAGGAACTGGTGATGTTCGACAAGCTCGGACAGGGTCCGGCCAATCCAGCGGCGGACGCRCTGATCCCGGCCGACAAGAAGCGCATCAACCCTGTCGATCCGGCGAACATGTCGAAGCAGATCCCRCTCGACATGGAGTGGTACGCGAAGRATTACGGCGCAGCGCTCGACGAATACACCAAGATCATCTCGGCCTGAGAGCGGGATGCATTTTGATGGATTGGGGCATCCCGCTCTGTCTTTTTGTTGGTCGCATTTGTGCGACGCCAAGTGATTTCACTTGGCTGCAAAATGCTCTGCCGAGATTTTCAGACCGATGAGAGGCACCCTCTCCGACAGGACGGGCGCGGCGCTGCTGATGGCGCCGCTGCTCCTGTTCCTGATCCTTGCCTATGCATGGCCGTTCCTCGGCGTGGTGAAATGGAGCTTTACCCTGCCGACGCCCGGGCTCGGCCAGTACCACGCCTTGCTCACCGACGATCTGGTGCAGTCGGTGTTCATCCGCACGCTGCGCATCGCGGCGATCGTCACCGTGGTTTCCGTCACCGCCGCCTATGCCATCACCGTCGTGTGGGTGCGCGGCTCACCGGTGCAGCGCGTGCTTGCCGAATTCTGCATCCTGGTGCCGTTCTGGATCTCGGTGCTGACGCGCGCCTTCGGCTGGGTGGCGCTGCTTTCCAATCGCGGCCTGATCAACACCTGGCTGCAATCGATCGGCTTCATCTCGGAGCCGCTGACCCTGGTGCGCAACGAATTCGGCGTCATCGTCGGCATGTCGCATTTTTTGATCCCCTTCGCGGTGTTCCCGCTGGCGTCCGCCATGCGCAGCCTGGACGAGCGCGTGTTGCTCGCGGCGCGCGGGCTTGGCTCCAGCCGCATGCGCACCTTCTGGACGGTGTTCGTGCCGATGACGCGCTCCGGCATCATCGGTTCGGCGCTGATCACCTTCGTGTTCTCGCTGGGCTTCTTCGTCACGCCGGYAATCCTCGGCGGCGGCCGCTCCGTCATGATCGCGGAGCTGATCTACCTGCGCATCTTCCAGAGCCCCGACTGGGGGCTAGGCGCGGCGATCAGCGTCGTGCTGGTGGTGTTCGTCGGCGCGCTGATGGCGCTGCTGTTCCGCTACGTCAAACCGAAGCAATTGGTGTAGCGCGATGCCGACCTATCGCCCCGGCCCCGTCTCGCTCATCCTCGCCGTGCTGGTGGCGCTGTTCCTTTTGATGCCGCTGCTTGCCGTCATCCCGGTGTCGCTGACGCCGAGCCGCATGCTGACCATGCCGACGGGCGAACTGTCGCTGCGCCACTACCGCTCGCTGATCGAGGATCCGCGCTGGCTGGACTCGATCCTGCTTTCGCTCAGGATCGGCGTCGTCAGCAGTATCCTCTCCACGGCGCTTGCCCTCACCTTCAGCCTCGGCGTCTGGATGTTCCAGCCGCGCTTCACCGCCGCCCTGGTCGGCTTCGTGCTGTTGCCGATGGTGGTGCCGCCGGTGRTCTCTGCGGTGACGCTCTATTTCCTGCTCACCTCGGTCTCCGGCCTGACCTCGTTCTTCGGCTACGACACCTGGCTCGGCGTCGCCATGGCGCATTCGGTGATGACGGTGCCTTTTGCCACGGTGCTGATCCTGGTCTCGCTGAGCCAGCTGGATCGCCGCATCGATCTTGCCGCGCGCGGCCTCGGCGCCAGCGTGTGGGAGCGTGCGACGCGCGTCGTCATAMCCAACATCAAGTTCGGCATCGTCACCGCGGCGCTGCTTTCTTTCGTGCTCTCCTGGGAAGAGATCGGCGTGACGCTGTTCATCACCTCGGTCAACGCGATCACGTTGCCGCGCCTGATGTGGATGGGCCTGCGCGACAACATCGACCCGGCGATCGCGGCGCTCTCGGTGATCCTGATCATCATCACCGTTCTGGTGCTCGCCGTGCGCAGCGTCGTCACAAGGCAGCGCGCCGTGAAGGCCTGATCAGACAAACCTGACAGAGACGCGACCGAACCTGCCCAGGTCGCCGGTGACTTCATCGCCCGGCTCGACTTCTATCGGCTTGACGCAGGTGCCGGTTATCACCACCTGCCCCGGCTCCAGCGCGATGCCCAGGCCCGACAATTCGTTGACGATCCATTGAAGGGCGATCCGGGGATCGCCCAGCACAGCCGCTCCCGATCCGTCGTGACGCGACTTCCCGGTGACGAACCCGACCACCGGGTGCCTCGCCAGATCCACATCGCGCCAACCGTCTTCCACGGCCTCGCCGATGACGAACAGGTTGGCGCAGGCATTGTCCGCGATGAGTTGCGCCGCGCCGACCGCGCAGAAATCATCATATCGAGAGTCCGGTATCTCGATCGCCGGGTGCAGGGTCGCCACGGCATCCATCACCTCGGCAATCTCATAGGGTTTGGCGCGTGGCTTCAGGGCGCGGCCGAAGCGAAAGGCGAATTCGATTTCGGCCACGCRCATCCTGCTTGTCGCCAGCGAAACGGCCCCGCCGACCTCGACCGCCTTCTCCGCCARCAGTCGCCCCGCCATCGGACCATCGACGTTGATGTGCCTCTGCCCCGCCAGGCTGGTGGCGRCAATTTTCCARCCGAAAAGCRGAGCCGTCGAGCGATCCATCACATACGATTGGACGGCATAGCCTTCCGAACGCGTTTGCGGCCGCACCGTCTCGGGTATCGCATCGAGACGGGTGCCATTGTCCCAGTGGGTCACCAACAGGCGCGAAGCGGCCCTGGCTTTTTGCGTACCGAACATCGTCAGCACCGAAGATCAAGAATGCCACGTTGCCMGCCGCTTCTCGGATCGGGAGCCCGGCATGGAGCATTGCGCAATGTGAACCAAGCGAGACGATAGGTGACGGGGAATCGAGAGTCCAGATTACCGGACAGCAGCTCCCGACGACACCAAAGGCGGTGATCGCGCCAGAGCGTTTCACGGAAACGGCGAACCGCTCTATCCCGTTGTTTTTACGCAATTCCGGACGGAAAACCGCTCACACTTTTCCTGGGATTGCTCCTAAAGCGCGTCGCGCTGGAACGGATTCAGGCGACGCGCCTCAGGCCTGTGCTTGATGCATGTCGTTGTCCAGAATCGCCGCGCACTTCTGGGCGACATGCATTGGTGAGCGCGGCAAGGCACGGGGCCCCAAAACGAAAGAGGCCCGCCGTGATCGGCGAGCCTCTTACGGGGCCGAAGTGGAAGCTCGGCGCCGTCATGATCCGGGGGTGTGGATCGACTCGAAATTTAGCCAACAGCGCCCGGCCAGGCGACTTACAAATCTGTAATCTTCGGCTGTGCCGGGACCGGCCAGAACAAGAAAACCCTTTATTATCAGAAATTTGCAGCGAGAACCGAGCTTCGAAGCACCGCCTCTCAAAGAAACGTGATGAACCGCGCGGCGAGCGGCATGGCCAGAGCAGTTTAAGGAACGTGGGCGGCGTCGCGATGCGGCCCGCTTGTGCGCAGTCTGCGCCATCGAAGCGCCGCACCGGACGAAGGCCCCCCGGCCTCGTCCGTGCGTAGCAGTCCGTTCAGGCAGCCTGCGGCCGCCGCATCCTCTCGACGAAGGCCTGCCTTGCCGGTCCGGCAAGCGGCTTGTTCATCGCCAGCAGGCCGTCAAGCAACGCCAAAAGTTCGCGCGCTGCCGAAGACTTGCAGGAATAATAGACCATCTGACGATCACGGCGGGTTTCGACAAGGCCAAACCTGCGCAGTTTGGCCAGGTGTTGCGACAGCGCTGACTGGCTGAGTTCGACCTTGTCGGCGAGCACGCCGACAGAGAGTTCGCCCTCGGCGAGGTAATTCATGATGAGCAAACGCTTCTCGTTGCCCATCACCGCAAGAAAGGCTGCCGCGCTTTCTGCGTTGGCGGTAAGTTTCTTGGTAACCATCGATTTCCCCATGGTTCAGGCTCCTCCGAAGGCCATGGGGGCAATGGCTTCAGGGTTCCAGAGCGTTGATGAGCCTGCCCCGGTTTGGACGCGGGACCTGCCCTGCTTCTTTTCGACCAGAACCCTTTCGTAACCCGGTTGCCACCACGTCGGGGTTGCTGGTCTCGGACAGAACGCGCGGCGCTTTTTCTGGGCTCAAGTCAATGGAGACTCGGAAAAATTCCGCGCTGCTAATGCGTATCAGCGCAGCGCTCGTTCGGCAAGAATATAACGAGGCCGGCAAAACAGCGGCGAGCCGTAAGCAAGGAAGACAGCAACCGGCGTGCCCGGCTGAAAAGACTTCGGCCACGACCTTGCCGCGACTCACTCCCAATCTCGAAGCGTGCTATTATTAGCCAGGCAAGAGGGGCCGGGCTCGAGGAGGAAGCCATGTCCGTCGTACGCAACACGTTCAATCCCGATGAAACGGCCATGCTTGGCCGTGTCTACGAAAACGGCAATTTCGAAGGCGAGACTGCCGAGCAGAAGGAAGCGCGCGCCTCGCGCATCATCGCCAATTACATGGCGGGCATCRCCGACGAAGCGGAACTGATCGAGCTTTCACGGAAGCCGCTTGGAAGATGAGCAAGCTGAGCCGCATTCGTGAAACGGCTTCACGTTAAGTTGACGTTTCGCGACGCAACTCCGCGATAAAATGTATCGTGATCCGATATAGTTCGGGAGGTTTAGCGATGATCCAGGGATGGTTTTCCAGGCCGGTCGAAGTGGCCGTCGGGCTTTCCGGCTCGATCCGCCACATATCCAACGCCGAACAGGCCGTCGAACTGTTGACCGGCCAATGGCGCGATGCCGGCAGCGCGCTGCATGGCGCGGCCCTGCGCGCCTGCCGGCGGGCGATCCGCGGCGACGTTGCGGCGGACAACGCGAGGRAGGCCTTCATCGTAGCCGCGCGCGAAGCGCATGTGCTGGTGGAATAGGCTGTGGCGGGCCCGGCGCTCTACAAGCCGGCCTATCGATAGTAAAGCCATAGAAGAGCCAGCACCGCCAACGCCGCCGGAGACAGCAGGATTCCGGCGCGAAAGATGCACATGGCCAGCTGAAGCGGAGTGAACATGCCTGGCGGTGTCGGACCTACCGATCGCGCCATTTGACGGGAAACCGACGCTCCGTTCGAAACGCGCGCGGACGATCCGTTTCAGCCTGCGAGCGGTTCAGTCGCGCTTCCTCGTAGAGCCCGAAAGCGGTCGCCATCAAGGTGGCAACGGTCATGGTGGATGCGAGCACGGCGATAAGCATGAGAGGTCTTCCCGCGTTTCATCAGCCTGCCGGATTGATTAGCGCCGCCCGCGAGGGTGCGGCAGTGACTTTGGTCACGCTATTTTCGACCATCCGCAATCGCGGATCGGCCGGCCCAAGAGCCCATCCGGACGCACTGCCCGTCGTAAAGCGGATCGCTCTATCTCTTTGTTTTTATGCAACCCCCGACGGAAGCTACGGCGAAGGGCGCCGAGGCTAGTCGCTCACACGCTTCCCGGGGTGTCCCAGCCTTGAAATTCTTCGGAACCTAACGCCCGGTGGTTGGTTAACGCGCGGGTCCGCAATCGCGGATCCGCATCGGGCGCCATCCGGCGCCGATTGCTTGCTCAAAAGACGATCATAAGAACGGAGGAAGTGATGAACGATGTCTGGTTTTCCGAGCCGGTCGTGATCGATTTCCAGCCAAACGGCCACCGCAAGGTTTCGAGCTGCTTCGAAGCGATGGAATGCCTCGACCAGCGCTGGCCCAGACAGGCGCGCGACGGCGCCTGGCGCTCGGCGAGCCGTGTCTGCCGCGACGCGCTCGACGGCCTGCGCAGTCCGGTGGAGGCCCGCAAGACGCTGCGCAAAGCGGCCAAGGTCGCCGGCCTGCTGGCGTAGCCCCGATTTTCCCCTGGCGCCCTATGAGGTGCGTCACCAAGCCCGTCGCGGTTTCCCATTGCCGCGGCGGGCTTGCGTTTTCAATGGAGGCGCGCTGACGGCCGACGCATACTTGGAACGCGTTCAAGCACGCGTCCCGTGGATACATGAAAACGCCGGCCGCTGGCTTCGGGGTTGCCTGACGGGTTCAGGCGCTTTCATTTCGGCGAGTCGGCCGGCAGGCCGCAACGCGAGCACCGAGACGTGGTAAACGGCTGGTTATTATCCACAGGCCGCGGCGGCGGATGCTTCAGCCAAAGCCGCCAAGCACCTCGGGAAACTGTGCCGCCATCGCACCTTCTTCCGCTTGCCGGGCGTAGATTTCGTACACCTTCCTGCCGTCGTAGCGGGCGCGACGGCGAAGGCGCTCACGGTTGGTCAGAAGACTACCGACCTTGTCAAAACGCCGGATGAAACGCTTAATCTGGCCGCGCTCGAAAGGAACGCGGCGCTTGAAGACAGCCTCCCAAGGCGTGCCGCTCRCCAAGTCGCGATAGATGCCGAGAGCGGCGCGTTCGACGCCGAGCGGCACCTTGTCCCAAGGCTTGCCCCAACTGAAGTGTCGGGCAAAGGCGCTGTCGAACGGTATCTRCCAACTGTAGTTGGTCATGGCGTTCCATGAAGGATGCAAGGTCTGCCATTTGCCTTCGAATGCAAGGTTCAACGCGCCTTGATCGAGTCCGTTGACGCGAAGCGAGGCAAAGTGCCGAGCCGTGGCCAATAGGCCATCTCTTCTGATCCAAGGCAGATCGAGCAAAAGAACGCCAGAATTGAAATATGGGGCACCGGGCTGCATGGAAAGGCGCTCCCGATATCCCGGCTCGAAATACGACTGAACATCATGGGCCGCCAGAAGCGGCGCGTTCAGCGGGGTTTCCATCAGGTCGACGATCGACCGGTTGAAGAGCACGTCGCTGTCCAAATAGACAACCCTGCCGTACGGAGCGAACTCGGCTATCTCATCCACGAACAGCCGCATATAAACCGCGAGGCTCAGATGGCCGGGGGAAAAGCGCACATTTTGCATCATCTGCGAGAGATCGATTAYGCTGACGCGATCGGCGAGCAATCGCCGCGCTGCGGCAAGATCGGCCGCGCCGACGTTCATTTGCAGGATAAAGCCGTCTATCGATGGGGAAACGTCCAGTACCCGACGCGCCGCCAGGCAGGCATAAGGAAAGTATTTGGCATCCGCCGCCAGAAAGAAACAGGATTTCGTCATTTTGCTGCCGGCCTAGCTAGTCCGCGTGCTTCACCCCGGCGCCCGCCACAAAATGCTTKGCAATGAAAGTCTCGATCGGACCGGTGAGGGTGACCGCCTCGCTTTTGATCTTATCGTCGTCCCATTGCCACCACTGGATGTCCAGCAGCTTCGAGATGATATCCTGCGGAAAGCGATATCTGATCAGCTTGGCTGGAGATCCACCGACGACGGCATAGCGCRGCACGTCCTTGGTGACAATTGCGCCTGCGCCGATGACCGCACCGTCGCCGATTTCGATGCCTGGAAGCATTATGGCGCGATAGCCAATCCAGACATCATTGCCAATCGTGATCCCGCCGGGCCTGCCTGCGTTCGGAACCGGGTCGCGCTGATCCAGCATGCGGCTGTAGATTGGAAAGGAGGTCGCACTGTCGGTCAGATGCTGCCCGCCGCACATGAAAAGCACCTCACGAGCGACAGAGCAGAAGGCTCCGATCCTCAGCGGAGTATCCTTCGAGCAGTAAAGGATCTTTCGCCATGTCACGCCATAGGTGTGGCRCCCCACGGACGCGTTCTCAGGCAGATAGTGGCGAACGTCCTTCAACCACTTCGAAAAAGTCGACACTTTGAAACTCACCTCGGCGCGCAGCGACATAGYCCTCGAACTGCCCAGGCGCACCCGTGCATTCCAACTGGCCGTGTCTCGCCCCCTGYCGAAAACGAGAAGGCCGTATCATAGCAAAGAGGATCGCGGTCCGTAAGAATGTTGCACCGGGCCAGAAATATTCACAGCCTAGACTTCGGTAGATCGGGGCATGATCTCCACCGCAGCAGACTCGCCGCCCTACTCCGGCGGAACCGTTGCCCACCAAGGCCTTCGGGCCAAAAGTGTTACCCATGTCTCCGGTATAGACTGTAACCTATGTGTCCGGAACGGACCCTGAATAAACTGGCGATCCCGGCAGGATTCGAACCTGCGACCATCGGCTTAGAAGGCCGGTGCTCTATCCAGCTGAGCTACGGGACCGTCGGCCGGCCAAGCCGGCTGGTCATTCATGCCGCGTGGGGCAAGACTCGAAAGTCAGTGCGTCCAGGGCGTCCTGCGGTCATAGCGGAAATTGTCCGAATAGGAAATCTGCCGGCGCTTGGCCTCCTTCGGCTCTTCGACGCGATAGGCGATCTTTTCCTTCTCGGCATAGGCGACCGCCTCTTCCTTCGTGTCGAAAGTGAGCTTCACCTGGCTCAGCATGTCGCCCGAGGTGGTGTAGCCCATCAGCGGGTCGATCTTCTTGCGCTGGGCGGGGTCGAATTCCAGCACCCAATATCCGGTCTTGGCCTTGCCGGATTGCATCGCGGTTTTGGCTGGACTGAAAATGCGCGCGGACATGACCACCTCTTTGCCGCCCGAAGACCGGGCACCGTTGTTCAGCGCCATTCCAGGGTCCCATCGGGAGCCTGAACCTCGCGCCAACCCGTCATTACTGTGCAATCACCGCGGCGGCAAGGCCGCAAGCGCCGAGGCGCGACCGCGACCGCGCGGGGAACCTCGCTCGGCTGCCGACATTATCGAAACGTCAGGCGGGCCGAGCCCTGCCGGCCTTCCCTGTGAGCCACCAAAACGGACGTTTCGCCATGACCGATGCAACAGAACATGCCGTCCTGCAGCTCGCCGTGCTCGTCGGCAGCCTGCGCGCCCAATCCTTCAGCCGCAAGATCGCCAAGGCGCTGGCCGCCCGCGCGCCGGATTCGGTGCGCTGCCGCTTCGTCCAGATCGGCGAGTTGCCGCTCTACAACGAGGATCTGGATGGCGACCGCCCGCCCGCGGAGTGGTCGGCCTTCCGCGCGGCGATACGCGAATGCGACGCGGTGCTGTTCGTCACGCCGGAATACAACCGCTCGGTCCCGGGCTGTCTGAAGAATGCGCTCGATGTCGGCTCGCGGCCACCGGGCAAGAACGTGTTCAAGGGCCTGCCCGCCGGGGTCGTCAGCGTCAGCCCGAGCAAGATCGGCGCCTTCGGCTCCAACCAGGCGCTTCGGCAGACCTTCGTTTTCCTCGACATGCCGGTGATGCAGCAGCCGGAGGCTTATATCGGCAATGTCGCGGACCTGCTCGACGACAAGGGCGCCGTTACCAATGCCGACACCGCCGCCTTCCTCGAGAATTTCATGGCCGGCCTGGAAACCTGGATCAGGAGGGTGCATCCCGGCGGCTCGTCCTTCGATGCCTTCATGAAGCAGCGTGAGAAGATCGCCGATGACTATGTCAACGGCGATGCCACCTCGCTGAAGGCGATCGTCACCCATGCCGGGCCGGCGACATTCTTCTCGCCGCGCGGCGACCATGTCGAAGGCGCCGAGGCGGTTGCGGGCCGCTACGAACGCGACGCCGCGAGCTTCCACAAGGGTGGCAGCACAGACCTCGAGGTGCTGCAAGCGTCGGCAAGCGGCGATCTGGCCTTCTGGACCGGCTTGCAGCATGCCAAAACACGCATGGGCAGGAACGGCGAGGCGACCGAGATGACCTTGCGGGTGACGGAGGTGTTCCGGCTGGAGGATGGCGCCTTCAAGCTGGTGCATCGCCACGCCGACCCGGTTCATTAGCCRGCGCTTGTAATCCGCGACACAATGCCGGAGGTTTTTTGCAACAGCCACCTATTCCTTTTGGCCGGTGGGCGRCATATGTCAGTTACATGATCGTGCCACTTGAAGGCATGATGACGACGATAAAGACACGAATGGGCGCGGAAGCGAAAGTCTTGCCGTCGGGGGTCGGCGAGCCAGCGATACTGGACGGAGCGATTGTCATCGGCGCGGGCGCCGCAGGGCTTGCCGCCGCGCACGCGCTGGCCGGGGCCGGCGTGACGGTGCAAATCCTGGAACGCGAGGGGCGGYTGGCCGAGCCCTGGCATCGCCGTCACGACAATCTGCATCTCAACACGCATCGCGACCTTTCCRCACTGCCCGGCGTTTCCTATCCGGCAGGGACGCCGGCTTTCCCGCATCGCAGCGCCGTCATCCGTCACCTCAACGATTTCGCCAAAACGCACCGRCTGCCGATCGCCTTCGGTGTCGGGGTCGACAAGATCGAATTTCGCGACGACCACTGGCTGCTGCGGACGAATGTGGGCTTGATGGCGGCGCGGTATGTGGTGATCGCCACCGGGCGCGACCGGCAACCCTTCATTCCGGCCTGGAAGGGCATGGAGGATTTTTCGGGATTGATCATCCACTCCGCTGATTTCGGCAAGGCAAGCGACTATGCCGGCAAGAAGGTGCTGGTGGTCGGCGCCGGCAATTCCGGCTTCGATGCGCTCAACCATCTTTCGGGCGTCGAGACGAACCAGATGTGGCTTTCGGCGCGCAACGGACCTTCGCTGCTGCCCAAACGCATCCGCAAGATCGCCGTACACCGCATATCGCCGCTGATGGCCAGCCTGCCGACAAGGCTCGCTGACGCGRCCATGGCGGCAACACAGCGCCTGGTATTCGGCGATCTGACGAAATACGGCCTGCCGCCTGCCCCGGCAGGCGGCGCCAGCCGGCTCGGTTCCGACTATACGGCAATCGCCGCAGATGACGGCGCGGTCGAAGCCATCAAGGCCGGGCGTATCATCGTCGTGCCGCAACTGCGCGAATTCAGGCCCGATGGCGTCGTGCTCGACAATGGCCAGACGATCGCGCCCGACGTCGTCATTGCCGCCACCGGCTATCGCACCGGGCTGGAGACGATGCTGGGTGGGCTTGGCGTGCTCGACGCCAAGAGCGTGCCGCTGTTCAACGGCGCCTTGAACGATCCGAAGCTGCCCGGACTCTGGTTCACCGGCATGCGGCCGAGCATTCGCGGCTGCTTTGCCAACGCAATAATCCAGGGCGCCGCGATCGCCAGGAAGATCGCCGGCCAGAAGCGCTGAGCGGAAGCCCGGTCGTCATTTATCCAAGAAGGTGGCGACGGTCTCCACCGAGGTCGCGAAGGCTTCCAGCATCGACTTCAGACAGGCCTTCGTCACGCCGCCGGTCGGAACGGACCAATAGTCGCCGGTGCCGTTCAACACCGCGGCATCGGTTCGGGTCAGGGCCTGCCGTTTTTGTGTTGCCTTCCAAGCGTCCGCCCCCTATACGCCGCGGGACGTCGGAGTGTAGCGCAGCCTGGTAGCGCACCTGATTTGGGATCAGGGGGTCGCGTGTTCGAATCACGCCACTCCGACCATCGCTTCTTCCCTAAGACATCCAGGCCGGCGGCGCGGCCCAATGAGCCTAGCCGGAGAGGCGCATATCGTGACAGCCGTGGCCGTGGCGCCCCTCCACAGGGACAATTGGGGCRCCACACCGACATCATCGTCGTCGTGGATGTTGCCGGGCAGCGGCTGAAATGGGTGCCGCGCGACTTGTGGTCTCCTCTCATAGGCGACCGCGTCAACGCCGCCTTTGCGATGGCGGCGGCAGCTTGCTGCGGTTGCGGGACTGGGATTCACGGCGCAGAGCGCGATCTGCCTCCGGCGCGGCGCGAGCGAGGCCGCGCTTGCAGCAGTAGGCGTCAGCGTGCCGATCCGCACGCCGCTTGACTTCTGGTATCCGATGGCGCCGACGAGCCGCCTTGAGGACGGGCGCCAACAGGTTTCCTTCCGACCACCGGGCGAAATGCTATCCGGTGAACGGTTGCACCAGTGGATTGGCGCCCGCACGATGGTCAATCGCAAGGGCACCGACTTCCATCGCATGGAGCGCCAGATCGTGTTCCTGCGCGCGCTCATTGCCCAGGGATTCGATTTCCGCCTCGTGCTGAAGGAACCGGACCTAGTGCGGATCACGGGCGAGGATCCRCTGCCCCTGCTTGCCCGCGTCACCGCCGGTTGGCGCATGCAGGTACATGACTGGGTGGACGACGCCGTCATCGACGGCAAGATGGTCCTGATCCCGCGCAAGCCCAAGCCAAGGTGGTGGCGAAAATGGCGAAAGCTGCGGGACCGGCTCAAGAGTGCGCGGACCTGGCCCATTTCAAGCCGCCGAACGGTAAACCCGCCGGGCGAGAACCCCAACACCTCGAGCCCGGCGAGCCTACAACCCGATCTGGAACGCGACCGGGACCGGGATCAGCCGGCACTGTCTGCTTTGCAAGAGTGATGCCGGAAAGACTGTTCCGGAATGGGRCAGCTAGGCCGCAGGCTTCCACGGGTTGATCACGGACACGCCAGCCGCATGAAACGGCGCCGTGTCACGCGAAGCAACCTGAAAGCCTTTCGCGGCGGCGATAGCTGCGATGTACCCATCAGGCACCGGAAACCCCTTTCCGGCGGCTCTCGCCTTTGCAGCAAGGCTGGAATAGCGGCGCGCCGCCTCGACATCGAAGACGAGCATGCGCTGATCGAAGATTGTGCATACCCCGGCAAAGGTTTCAGCAAGCGCATTTTTTCTCCGGCCGGCGGGCATAGCTTCGATGCCGAACAGCACTTCCGCCAGCGTGACGCTGGACAGATAGAGTGTCTCGGCGACCTGGTCGTCCAGCCAGGCCAGGACCGCGGGATTAGGCTGCGGTCTCATCACCTCCGAAACGACGTTGGTGTCCAGGAGAATCATTCGAATTTCGGCGGCTCAGCCGGGTTTTTCTCACGGGCTTGTTCAAGTGCTTCAACGTCCTCGTCCGTCACGCCCGCCCGCCGAGCGATGGCGGACAAAAGCGTGCCCACCCTGACACGCCCCTCCGGTCGAACGGCATCCTCAAGGATGGCGCGGATTTCCGCTTCGGTGCTGCGGCCATTGATGGCCGCGCGCACACGCAAGGCGCGATGCGTCTCCTCCGGAAGATTTCTGATTGTAACAGCACCCATTGATATCAGTCCCATATCACTGATATCATCAATAGCACCAAGCGTTCCTGATGTCACTGGCGGGCAACATCAGATATCGAACTCGCCCTGCCCTTCGTCCATGGCGCTGACGGTCTCGGCGGCCAGGGCGCGGGTGATCGGCGTCTTGCGTTCGAGGGCTGCGCGATCGAGGCGCTCGACGACGCGCATGGCGGTACCTAGCGAGCGCTCGATGCGGCGTACCAGATATTGCACCACATGCGGCTCGACCTCGACCTGACGGTCGGCGAAGAGCTTCGTGATGACGCCGGCGAGCAGCAGGTCGTCGGGCTCGTGGATCTCGACCGTCGCCGCCGCCTTCAACCGCGAGACGAGGTCGGGCAGCGCGACGCGCCAGGCCGAAGGGAAACGCCGCGCCGTGAGCAGCAGCGTCGAACCCGCGCCGCGCACGGCGTTGATCAGATGGAAAAGGCCCTGCTCGTCGATCGCCGCCTTGTCGATGTCGTCGATGAGCGCCGGCCTGACGCCGAGCCCGGCAATGTGCCCGCCGATGCGGCCGGGATCGATGGCGACGGCATGCGTGCGATCCTGCCAGATGCGGGCGAGATGCGTCTTGCCGGAGCCCGGCGGCCCGGCCAGCACGACCACCGGCGACGGCCAATCCGGCCAGCGGTCGATCAGGGATGCGGCTTGCGCGTTGGTGCCCGAGACGACGAGCTCGTCGCGCGAATAGCCGGTGCCGTGGCCGAGATCGAGCGGCAGCTGGCGCGGCGTATCTGCTGGCTGAGCAGCCATTTCAGCCCCGCGTCGAGCGATGGCCGCCGCCGCGATCGGCCGGCAARGGCGGCACGGGCTGGGCGGCATGGCCTTTGTAGAGCGGCGATTCGAGGTAGCGGGCGATGGCGAAGCGCACCAGCACGGCAATCGCCGCCGAGGCCGGCACGGCAATCAACAGGCCGACGAAGCCGAACAGCGCGCCGAAGGCAAACAGCGCGAACATCAGCCACACCGGATGCAGGCCGACGCTCTTTCCGACCAGCCTGGGCTGCAGGATGTTGCCCTCGATGAATTGGCCGACGAAGAACACGCAGGCTACCAGCACCACCAYGGTCCAGTCCGGCCAGAACTGGACGAAGGCGACGCCGACGGCGAGCACCAGCCCGGTCAGCGAGCCGACATAGGGGATGAAGGAGATCACCCCGGCGAAGAAGCCGATGAGGATGGCGAAGTTCAATCCGRTCAGCGTCAGCCCGGTGGCGTACATGGCGCCGAGCACAAGGCATAGCGTGYCCTGCCCGCGCACGAAACCGGCGGTGGCGGTGTTGATGTCGCGGGCAAGCGCGCGCACAGTCTCGACATGGTCGCGCGGCACCCAGCCGTCGACCTCGGCCACCATGCGGTCCCAGTCGAGCAGCATGTAGAAGGCGACGACCGGGGTGACGACGAACAGGCTGACCACCGAGACCAGCGCCACGCCCGAGCTCCAGATCGAGGTGAAGACGGTGGTGAGCAGGYTGAAGCCGGAGGTCAAGAGCGAGTTCAGCCCGTCGCGCAGGCCGGCGGCGTTGACGCCAAAACGCTGTTCCAGCCATTTCGGGTCGAAGCTGGTGATCAGCGACTGCAGGCGCGTGAGGTATTCTGGCAGCTTGCGGGCGAAATCGGCCATCTGCGTGGCCAGCACCGGGACCAGGATGACGAAGGCCAGCACCACGACGACGATGAAAGCGATCAGGATCACCACCGTCGCCATGAGGCGCGAGAGGCCGAGCCGCTGCAGCCAGTCGGCGACCGGATCGAGGARATAGGCGAGCACCATGCCGGCGACGAAAGGCAGGAGGATGYCCGAGAAGACATAGAGGAACAGYGCCAGCAGCACCGCCGTCGCCAGCCAGAAGAAGACCTGGCGGCGAAGTCCGCCCGAGCCGTCCTCAACGGCGATCACCGCGCCATCATCGTCAGACGTCCGTGCTTGAGCCGCCTGATTTGCCGATGCCCGACTTGGTGTCGCCCGACTTGATGTCGCCGGTTTGGGAGTTGCTCGTCCGGGAGCCTTCGCCATAGCCGCTCATATGCCTTAGCCAAGCCACGAGATAGGCTGCGGCCGAAGCCACGGTCAAGACCCCGGTCAGCAATATGAGCGCGGTCCGCAACGGGCCGAGATGCACGGAAAAGGCAAGTTCGCCCAGCACAAGCGCCGCCAGCACGATCTGCGCGGCGGTGTTGGCTTTCGATACAAAGAGCGGCTTCACCTCGACCGGATGGCTCATCACGCTGGACAAGAGCACCGCGCAGACGATCAGCCCGTCACGCGAGACCACGGTCACCACCAGCCAGAGCGGCAGTTCGCCGGCAAAGCCCATGACGACGAAGACGGAGACCAGCAGGAGCTTGTCGGCGACCGGATCGAGATAGGCGCCGAGGCGGGACGACTGGTTCCAGCGACGCGCGATGAAGCCGTCGACACCATCGGAAATGCCGGCGACGAGGAAGCCGGCAAAGGCCCAACCCCAAAGCGACTGCAGCATGGCCAGYACCACGGCGGGCACGAGCAGCAGCCGCATGATCGTGATCATGTTGGGAAAGGTCACGTGATGTCCCGTCGTCTTTGTTTGTTGGGGAAAAGATGAGGTAGATGGGAGGTGGGCGCAAGGGCGAGCCGATGAAGCGAGCAATCTCCCCCTTGAGGGAGATTAGCTCTCGCGCCTTGCTCCCCGAAACCATTCATGCGAAGAGCCCGCAATGACCAACAGGGACGAGCCGACGATGAGCAAGGGCGACAAGGCCAAGCGCAAGAACGGGCTCACCTATGCCGAGGCGGGCGTCGATATCGATGCCGGCAATCTGATGGTCGAGAAGATCAAGCCGCTGGTGCGCGCGACGCGCCGGCCGGGCGCCGACGGTGAGATCGGCGGCTTCGGCGGCCTCTTCGATTTGAAGGCCGCCGGCTTCACCGACCCGGTGCTGGTCGCGGCCAATGACGGCGTCGGCACCAAGCTCAAGATCGCTATCGATTCCGGTAAGCACGACACGATCGGCATCGACCTCGTCGCCATGTGCGTCAACGACATCGTCGTGCAGGGCGCCGAGCCGCTGTTCTTCCTCGACTATTTCGCCACCGGCAAGCTCGATCCGGACCAGGGCGCCGCGATCGTCGGTGGCATCGCGCAAGGCTGCCGGCAGGCGGGCTGCGCGCTGATCGGCGGCGAGACTGCCGAAATGCCCGGCATGTATCACGACAAGGACTACGACCTTGCCGGTTTCGCGGTCGGCGCCGCCGAGCGCGGACAACTGCTTCCGACCGACGACATCGTCGAGGGCGACGTGCTGCTCGGCCTCGCCTCGTCGGGGCTGCACTCGAACGGCTTTTCGCTGGTGCGCCGGATCGTGGCGACGAGCGGTCTTGCCTGGAGCGATCCGGCGCCCTTCAACGAGGAACTCAGCCTAGCCGAGGCGCTGCTCGAGCCGACGCGCATCTATGTGAAGTCGATCCTCAAGGCGATCCGCAACACGCATGRCATCAAGGCGCTCGCGCACATCACCGGCGGCGGTTTCCCGGAAAACATTCCGCGCGTGCTGCCCAAGGATTTTTCGGCCGAGCTCGACCTCGAGGCGATCGACGTGCCGCCGGTGTTCTCGTGGCTGGCAAGGACCGGCGGCGTCGCGCCGCAAGAGATGATGCGCACCTTCAACTGCGGCATCGGCATGATCCTCGCCGTCGCCTCCGGCCAGGCAGCACAGGTCGCGGCGGTGCTGCAGGAAGCCGGCGAGACCGTGACGCCGATCGGCCGAATCGTGCCGCGACGCGACGCCGGTGTCATCTACAGGGGCTCGATCGGCCTATGAGCAGGAAGCGCACGGTCGTCCTGATCTCGGGACGCGGCTCGAACATGACGGCGCTGATTGCGGCGGCCAGCGACCCAGCCTATCCGGCCGAGATCGTCGGCGTCATCTCCGACCGGGCGAACGCCGCGGGCCTCGGCATCGCGCAGTCGCGCGGCATCGCCACCAAGGTCATCCAGCGCGCCGACCATCCGAGCAAGGATGCCTATGACGCCGCGATCGACGCGGCGCTTACCGGCTTCGGCGCCGACATCGTCGCGCTCGCCGGCTATATGCGCATCCTCGGCCGCGGCCTCGTCGAGAAATGGCAGGGGCGCATGATCAACATCCACCCCGCCCTGCTGCCGGCCTTCAAGGGTCTGGACACGCATGCGCGCGCGATCCGCGCCGGCGTTCGCATCCATGGCTGCTCGGTGCATTTCGTTACGCCCKAGATGGATGACGGCCCGCTCATCGCCCAGGCCGCGGTGCCGGTGATGGTCGGCGACAATGAGGATACGCTTGCCGCACGGGTGTTGAAGGTGGAACACCGGCTCTACCCGCTGGCGCTCGGTCTGGTCGCCGAAGGCAAGGCGCGCATGGAAAAGGGCCACACCGTGCTCGCCCATTTCGCCGACGACGCCGACAACGCCACCTCGGTGGTGATGGCGCCGGATCCACTGCGCGAAGAAACCGACCTCGAACAGCTGGCGCGGATCACGCCGTAGAGGCGTCAATGCTCCTGAAACAACTGCTGATCCTGCGCCACGCGAAGTCGAGCTGGGACGGTCCGGCACTTGCCGATTTCGACCGGCCGCTGGCCCCGCGCGGCTTGAAGACGGCGCCGCTGATGGGGCGGGAGCTTGCCCGGCGCGGCTGGCTGCCGGATCTGGCGCTGGTCTCGCCGACGCTGCGCACCCGCGACACCTGGCGGCTGGTTGCCCAGGAGCTGCCGAAGCATGTGCAGGCGGAATTTGCGGAAGAACTCTACGAGGCGGCGCCTGCCACCATTCTGGCGCGGGTGCGGCAGGCCAAGGCAACCAACCTGCTCGTGATCGGCCACAATCCCGGCCTGCAGCAGTTTGGGTTGCGGCTGGCGGGCGCCGGATCGGATGAGAGCGTCTTCAAGAAGATCGAAGCGAAGTTTCCGACGGCGGCGCTCGCGCGATTCACGCTGGACGAGGATTGGGTGGACCTCGACTTTCGCGGCGCCCGGCTGACCCATTGCATTCGGCCGAAGGATCTGGCGTAGACGACGCCGCCAATCTCCCGGCAAGAAAAGAATTGGCGCTTCGTCGCCGCTCAGTACAAAAGGCGGCGGAGCAAGCCCGCCGCCTTTGACATTTCGGGGTGAAAATCAGTTGCCCCAGATGCCCTGGCCCGGATCGGGCCAAGCCTTGGAACCGGCGGGACCGGTGGTCATCGAATTGTCGACATCACCCGGCCTCGCCACCTCATGCTTGCGGATCGAAGCGGTGAGGCTGGTGTCGACGCCGGCGGTCGGCCGATTGGCATCGTTAGGGTCATAATGGCTGCTTCCGGCATGATCGCTGCCGGCGAAGGCGGAGCCCATCGCGAGAAGCATTGCGGCAGTGGTGAGAGCGATCCTGGTCATTTCAGTTTTCCTTGTTCATCTGGTTTCGTCGGGGCGGTGGCCTTGGGAGGATGGCCCCGCTGCCGACAAGACCCGCGACGGTCGGGATTTATTCCCGGCCAATCCGTTTTTCAGCCACCACAGCAGCCTCGGCTTGGATTTGGCCCGGAAAAAGACAAACAATTACAAATGCTTGTGATGACAAATCCTTGTGATCGATCCAACCCGGCGATAGCCGGCTGTCGAAAAGCAGAGCGGCGGGCTTGTCCCGCCGCTCAAGGGTCTTGGAAGAGAGGGTCTTGGAAGACCGGGCCGTTCAGCGATTGCCGAACAGGTCCTGGGCCTCGGCCTGGGGCGCGGGCTTCCGGACATTCGCGTCCGACTTCTTGATCGAAGCGGTGAACGAGGTGTCGACCGAAGCAGCCTGCCGGTTGGCCTCATTGGGATTGTAGTGATCCGACCCAGCGAAGGCGGCGCCAGTGGCGACAAGCAGGGCGGCAGCGGTAAGAGCGATCTTGGTCATTTCAAATACTCCTGGTTTCGGGTTGAGCTGTTTGGTCGGGCGCGATTGACGATCCGATGACCTGGTGGATCGGCATGGGACAGCCTCGGACAATCGCCCGGGTGCCGCCCGCTCGCTCCACTCCTTGAATTTCCTGGCATCGGCCCCGTCTATCGGCCCTTGCTCCCACTTCGACGGCACCAGGGGCGTCGTTACAGGCATCACCGCTTCGTGATGAATGCTTGATCAACCCCGGAAAGCCGGCCCAAGGGTAGCCGGCTGCAGAAAAACAGAGCGGCGGGACAAGCCCGCCGCTTCGAAGTCTTGGGAGAGAGTCTTGGAAGACCGGGCCGTTCAGCGGTTGCCGAACAGATCCTGGGCAGGAGCCTGAGCCGCCGGCTTCTGGACATTCGCGTCCGACTTCTTGATCGAAGCGGTGACCGAGGTGTCGACCGAAGCGGCCGGCCGGTTGGCTTCGTTGGGGTTGTAGTGGTCGGACCCAGCGAAAGCGGCGCCAGTGGCGACAAGCAGGGCGGCGGCGGTAAGAGCGATCTTGGTCATTTGAGTTACTCCAAATTCAAAGTTGATGATTGGGTTGAGATATTGGTCAGGACTGGAACCAGCTTAGTGGTTGCCCCAGAGGCCCTGGCCGGATTCCTGCTGGTTCGAGCTCGGCGCGTTCTTGATGAAGCGCTGTTCGAACTTGCTGATCGAGCCGGTGACGGTGCGATCGACGTTGYCCGCCGGGGCCGTTACCGCCGACTGGTTGGCATCATTGGGGTTGAAGTGGTCGCTGCCGGCGAAAGCGCTGCCCGTGGCAATGAGGAAGGCAACGGCGGCAAAAGCAATCTTGTTCATTTTAGGTACTCCAGATTTCAAAAGTCGTGTCCGTCTAGTGGCGTGCCTTAATGGAAATTCGCGTCGCTCGGACCACCCCGAAATGGGTCGGCCCTGTTGCCATTTCCAATCACGAAAAGTTGTGAACCGAACCGTTCGGTTCGATCTTGAAATTGCGTGAACGATGCAGCGGCCACATTTTTATCATTTAATACCAGTCGTTTAGGGCCATCATCGCCAGATGGGGCACCCTGATATGGGCTGGCGGTGTTCACCAGGGTTACACGAACCGTCAACATTAATTGAACCGAACGGTTCGGTTTTATTACTTGCATGGCCCGACAGGTGGTTCGGCAGGCGCCGTGACCGGGCGGCGACCGCCGGGAAACCACGTTTGCCTTGCGGGCCGATCGATACTATCGGTTGCCTCAGGGACCAATTTGGACGTCGCCCGCCGCACTTGGYGAAGGTCGGCGCCGTTGGGAGGAAACAGCGACAAACGATGCGGCTGCTGCYTGTCGAGGACAATCGCGAACTGGYCGATTGGCTGAGCAAGACGCTGCGCCAGGCGAGCYATGTCGTCGACGTCGTGCATGACGGCGAGGATGTCGAGCATGCCTTGGCTGCCGGCGAGCATGCCTTGATCATCCTCGACCTCGCCCTGCCCCGCATGGGCGGCATGGAGGTGCTGAAAAGGCTGCGGGCGCGCGGCAACCCGGTRCCGGTGATCGTGCTCACCGCCAATGCCAGCCTCGACGGCCGGGTCAAGGGCCTCAACGAAGGCGCCGACGACTACCTGGCGAAACCTTTCCAGATCGAGGAGCTGGAAGCCCRCATCCGCGTGCAGCTGCGCCGTGCCAACGATCGCACCGCGCCGGTCATTGCCTGCGGCGACCTTGTGTTCGACACCAACACCCGCCTGTTCTCGCTTGCCGGCGCGACGCTGTCGCTGACACCGCGCGAGCACGCCGTGCTGGAACAGCTCGTCGTCAAGGCCGGGCGCACGGTGAGCAAGGCAGCGCTCTCGACCGCGATCTACGACTTCGAGACGGATGCCGACCCCAGCGCCATCGAGATTTATGTGCATCGCCTGCGCAAGAAGCTCGAGGGCTCGCGCGTCCAGATCGCAACCTTGCGCGGCCTTGGCTATCTCTTGCGCCACGACGATCCGGCGCCATGAGGATCGGCAGGCTTCGGATCGGCAGCCTTCGCCTGCAATTGCTGGCCTGGGTGGTGCTGCCGCTGGCCGGGCTCGCCGCCATCAATTTGTGGACGAGCCAGCGCAACGCGCTGGCGACCGCGGACCTCGTCACCGACCGCATGCTGGTCGGCTCGGCGCGCGCCATCGCCGAACAGGTGGCGATGGCCGACGGCGTGCTGGACGCGACCGTGCCGCCGGCGGCGATCGAGATGTTCGACACCGGCGACCGCGACAGCGTCTACTATCACGTCGAGACGGCCGGCGGACGGCTGCTGACCGGCTATCCCGACCTGCCCGTGGCGCCGGAGCACGGCAGCATCGAAGCCTCCTATCGCGATCACCCGCTGCGCCTGGCGACGCTCAGCCATGCCGTGATCGGCGCCGGCACGGATTCGCCGATCAAGGTCACGGTCGGCGTCACGCTCGCCGGCCATGACGCGATGGTTAGGCGCCTGTGGCTCAGCGCCTTCGCCCAGCAGCTTGCCTTGGTGGCTATTGCCGGCGTGTTCGTGCTGCTCGGCCTGCGCCGCGGGCTGGCGCCGCTCATCCGGCTGCGCGATGCCGTGCGCTCGCGAAGCCGCAGCGATCTCGATCCGGTGGAGGTCTCGGGCGCGCAGAGCGAGATCCGACCGCTGATCGACGCGCTCAACGCCTATATGGAGCGCGTGCGGGCGCAGATGGCGGCGCAGCGGCGCTTCATCGCCAATGCCGCGCACCAGCTGCGCACGCCGCTGGCGCTCTTGTCGATGCAGGCAAGCTATGCCTTGCGCGAAACCGCGGCCGACCGGCGCCAGGAGGCGCTGGTCGCCTTGCAGGCGAGTTCCGGCAAGTTGGCGCGGTTGGCCGAACAGTTGCTAACCCTGTCCAGGGCAGAACCCGGCAGCCGACGGCCGCGCGCCGATCGCATCGACCTCACCGAAGCTGCGCGCCATGTGCTGGAAGCGCAGGCGCCGGCGGCGATCGACCGCGCCATCGACCTCGGTCTCGAGGAGAACGGACCGGTGACGGTGGTCGGCGACGGCACGATGCTGCGCGAGATGATCGTGAACCTTGTCGACAACGCGCTGCGCTATTCCAAACCGGGCGGCAGCGTCACGGTGAGGCTCGCCGCCTCGGACGGCGAGGCCGAGCTCACGGTCAGCGATGCCGGGCCTGGCATTGCGCCTGAAGAGCGCGAGCATGTCTTCGAGCGCTTCTATCGTATTGCCGGCGCAACCGAGGAAGGCAGYGGGCTTGGTCTCGCCATCGTGCGCGAGGTGGTCGAGAATGCCGGCGGCAGCGTCACGCTGGGCGACGCCGCTGCCGGCGGGCTCAAGGTCGAGGTGAGGCTGCCGCTGGCTGCGGCTAAAGACTCCGCTGCCTGATCACGTCCCCTGCTCGTTGAACGGCGCCGGGCGCCATTTCACCACATAGTTCTCGAAGCGGGTGATCAGGAACTCCACCACCAGCGCCATCACCGCCAGGATGATCATGGCGGCAAAGACGCCATTGGCATTGAAGGCGCCCTGCGCGGTGGAGATCAAGAGACCCATGCCCTGCTTGGCGCCGAGGAACTCGCCGACGACCGCACCGACAAGGGCGAAGCCGAACGAGACGTGCAGGCTGGCGAGGATCCAGCTCATCGCCGAGGGGATGATGACCGATGTGGTGATCYGCATTGGCGAGGCGCCGAGGATCTGCGCGTTGGCGATCATCGCGCGATCGGCCTCGCGCACGCCCTGGAAGGCGTTGGCGAAGACGACGAAGAACACCATCACGACAGCCAGCGCCACCTTGGACGCCATGCCGAGACCAAGCGCGATGATGAATACCGAGCCGAGCACCACGCGCGGCACCGAGTTCGCGATCTTGATGTAGATCGAGAACACATCGGCCAGGAGCTTGTTGCGGCCGAGGATGATGCCCGCCACGATGCCGCCGACGGCGCCGATGGCGAAGCCGAGGAAGGTTTCCTCAAGCGTCACGTAGATCTGCAGCCAGAGCGGCCCCTGCGAGGTGCCCTCGGTGACCCAGGACCAAATCTGTTCCCAGATGCCGGACGGGCTGGAGAAGAAGAACGGATCGATGATGTTGTAGTCGGCGCAGAGTTCCCAAAGGCCAAGGAAGACGACCAGGATCGCGAGGCGCAGGCCGATGACCAGCGTGTGGCGCTTGCGCAGCCGCGCCTTTGCCTGCGCTTCGGCGGCGACAATCGAAGTGGCGCGGGCGGCTTGATCGGTCGGAGAGATGGCGGTCATGGCAGGTCTCCTTTCAATGGCCGGTCTGAAGGCCACGGCTCTGGCCGAGCTGCACTTCCTCGCGCAGATCGTTCCAGATCACCTTGGCGATCTCGATGAATTTCGGATCGTAGCGGATATCGGCCATGACGCGCGGGCGCGGCAGGTCGATGCGGTAGACGCTCTTTACCGTGCCTGGGCCGGCGGTGAGCACATAGACCTTGTCGGCCAGGGCCACCGCTTCCTCCAGATCATGCGTGACGAAGACGACGGAGGATTTCAGTCCGGACCACAGGCCCAAGAGCTCGTCCTGCATGGCGGTGCGCGTCTGCATGTCGAGCGCGCTGAAGGGCTCGTCCATCAACAGGATCTTGGGCTGGTTGATGAAGGTCTGGGCTAGCGCGACGCGCTTGCGCATGCCGCCCGAGAGCTGGTGCGGATAATGCTTCTCGAAACGCGAAAGGCCGACGCGGCCGATCCAGTCGCGCGCCTTGTCGTAGGCTTCCTGCTTCGGCGTGCCGCGGAAGAGCGGACCGGCGGCGACATTGTCAATGACGCTGCGCCATGGAAACAGCGCGTCGGCCTGGAAGACGAAGCCAATGTCGCGGCTGATGTCGGTGACCGGATTGCCCATGACGCGGACATTGCCGGTGGTCGGACGCAAGAGCCCGGTGACGAGGTTGAGCGTCGTCGACTTGCCGCAGCCGGTCGGGCCGACGACGCAGGCGAACTCGCCGCGCGCCACCGTCATCGTGAAATCGCGGATCGCCGTCATCATGTGGCCGTCCGGCGTGACGAAGCGCAGCGTCACATCGTCGATGGCTATGGCGGCATCGGTCGGCGGCGCGGCGGGAGACAGTTTCTCGGCCGCCATGGTCTGCGATTGCATGGCACACTCCTGTTGTGGTGGCGCGGGGGTGGCGCGGCTCGGGCCAGTGGCCTGCTCGCCGGCATCCGAAAAGCGCGGCTGCCAAATTGATTCAGGCAGCCGGCGCAAGCTCTTGTTTTTCTGAAGCGGACGGGGTCCGTCGCCCTCGCCCGCCGGCGCTTACTTCGCCGCGTCGACGAACTCGGTCGTGTAAGTCTTCGACAGGTCGATCTGCTTGCCCTGCAGGCTCTTGGAGAAGGTCGACAGAACCTTCAGCACCGTCTCCGGTCCGTCGGCCGGCATGCGGCCGTCAGGCGTAAACATCGCCTTGCCGCCGGCAAGGCCCTGCACGTAGAGGTCCTTGCTGCCGGCGTAATAGTCCTTCGGCATCTTGTCGGCGATCTCCTCGGCCGAGTGGCCGGCGATGAACTTCATCGTCTTGACGAAAGCGTTGGCAAGCTTCTGCGCCTCGTCCTTGTGGCCCTCGAGCCAGCTCGACTGAACGTAGAAAGAGGCTGCCGGATAGTCGCCGCCCAGCGCTTCCTTGGTCTTCTCGGGCGTGCGCATGTCGACGAGCACCTTGGCCTCGCCGGTCTGGAGCAGCTTGGCGATGGTCGGCTCGGTGGTCATGCCGGCCTGGATCTGATCCTGCTTGACGGCGGCGATGAAGGTGTTGCCGGCGCCGACCGGAAGCAGCGTGTAATCGCCCGGCTTCAGGCCGTTGCGGACCGCGAGATACTGGGTGAGGAAATCGGTTGAGGAACCGAGGCCGGTGACGCCGAGCGTCGCGCCCTTGAAGTCGGCCGGYGACTTGATCTCCGGGTGCTTGGCCGAAACCAGCTCGACCTCGCCCGGCGCCTGGCTGAACTGYACGATCGACTGGATGTATTTGCCCTTCGACTGCAGGTCGACGGTGTGGTCGTAGAAGCCGACGACACCCTGCACGGCGCCGGCCAGCAACTCGTTCTCCGCCTCGACGCCGGCTCGGGAGTTCACCAACTCCACGTCCAGCCCCTCATCCTTGAAGTAGCCGAGCTGCTGGGTGAGCACGGCCGGCAGATAGATCTGCTTTTCCATGCCGCCGACGATGATGGTGATCTTGTCGGCAGCCGAAGCCGCCGATGTGCCGGCGCCGACCATGGCAAGCGTCAGCGCCACCGAGCGCAGGACGCGTTTAGAGATGAGACGGGTCACGTGACTTCCTCCACTGGGCGGCGCGGCGCGCCGCATTTCCTCCTTGCGGCCACTCCCAGCCGCTCATGTGGCGAACGCCACAAAACCGTCATGGCACGGCCAAGCTTTCAGCTGGCTTTCAGCCTTTTTGGCGTGCGTTGAAATGCAATCCGGCGAATTTCACGAGCTAGCGAACCCCAGCACATCGTGCATGTCGTATTGGCCGGGCGACCGCCCGACGACCCAGAGTGCGGCCGCAATGGCGCCGCGCGCGAACATCGAACGGTCTCCGGCGGCATGGGAGAGCGTGAGYGTCTCACCTTGGCTTAGGAAGCTCACGCTATGCTCGCCGACGATGCTGCCGCCGCGCATGACGGCAAAGCCGATCTCGCCGGCATTGCGCGAACCAACGAGGCCGTCGCGGGCGCGCTTCGCCACATCGTCCAGCTCGACGCCGCGTCCTCGCGAAACCGCCTCGCCCAGCATCAGCGCTGTCCCCGACGGCGCGTCGACTTTCATACGATGATGTGCTTCAAAGATCTCGATGTCGCAATCGTCAGGGCCGAGGGCCCGCGCCGCCTGCTCGACCAGGCCGGTCAGCATGTTGAGGCCGAGCGAATAGCTGCCTGAACGCACTATGGCGATCTTCTTCGCGGCTTCCGCAATGGCTTCCAGCTCTGCGGCGTCAAAACCGGTCGAGCCGATGACCAGCGCCGGACCACCCCGCGCCGCGCAGGCTGTTGCCAGTTCGGCCGATGCCGCGGGCGTGGTGAAGTCGACGACCACATCGGCAAGCGCCAGCGCCCTGTCGCGCTCGACCAGCCCCTCGCCCATGCTGCCTGGCCTGTGGAAGCGGGCGACGAGTTCCAGCCGCGGATCTGCCGCGACGGTCTGCGCCATCTGCCGGCCCATGCGGCCGAGCGCGCCGGCGATGGCTATCTTGAGCTGCGGCATGGCGATCCCTGTCGAAAGCTTGAGTCGGAACAATCCTCTAGCACGCCGCCTTGGCAAATTGATTTAAACGACCGCAGGGCGATACGAAGGCCGAATTGTAGGCGAATGTGAAGCGCCACACTCATCACCGTTGACATGGCATGCTAATTTAGCGCCTGTGGGTCCGGCAGCACCCGGACCCAAGTCCGAGGGGGGACGCTCATGYTGCGGCCAGTGCATGCCCTGGTTCTTTCCTGCCTCGCCTTGACGCCCTTTGCCGGAACGGCCTTGGGGGSGCAGGCGTCTTCCGAAAAATCTGACGATGCGGCCAAGAAGGCTGCGGACGATGCGGCGAAGAAGGCCGCGCTCGCCGAGGCAATCGGCACCTGCGACAAGGGCGCTTCCGTGCCGCTCGATCCTGAAGCCAAGGCGCCRCCTGTCCAATATGGCGAGCTCTTCCCGCAAGATTTTGATCTCAGCAAGCTCAAGACCCTCGCCGACAAATGCCAGGCTGCGATGCTCGGCGCGCCGCAGGAAAAGYGGCTGGCGCTGCAATGGCTGCGGGTCCAGGTCGCGCTCAACCAGCCGGGGCTTACCTTTCTCCTCCCGCAGATCAAGCTACTCRCCGACGGCGGCAGCCCGGAGGCGAACTATCTGCTCTACGAGTTCTATTCGGTGCATCGCCACGACGGCGCCGATGCCGGTCCGCCGCCGGTCACCCGGGACATGGCGCTCGATGCCTTGCAGAAGGCCGGCAAGGCCGGTCATCTCACGGCGCTAGAGACGTTGCTCCGTCAGTATATCGACGGGCCGCTGCTGCGTCGCGACCCGCACAAGGTGGTCGAGACCGCGCAACGCGTCATCGACGCGCCGGCCCAGGGTCAGTCGCCCGGCGAATGGGACAGCCAGTTCCGCGCCGCCATGCCCCTGCTGATTGCGCGGACGACGCTGGAGAATGACGGATTTTCCAGCGAGGAGCAGCAAAAGGCCTTTCATGCAGTCGAAACGGATTCGCAGGCCGGGACGAACGGCTCCGGACGATCGGCGCTGGCTTACATCAAGGCGCTGCGGCTGGGCCGCGGGACCTCGCAGGACGCGACAAAGGCCAGGCAGTTGCTGGAAGCGCGCGTCGGCAGCGATCAGTATGCCGTGCCTGTGCTGGCCGACATGCTGGCCAAGGGCGAAGGCGGCGCCACCGACGGCAAGCGCGCGATCGCCATGCTGCGCGCCGCAACCAAGACTGCCGCCGAGGCCGGGCCGATGCTCGCCGGCCTGCTCCTGGATGGAAAATTCGTCGGCCGCCAGCCGCGTGAGGCGATCCAGCTGCTCAACGGCTCCTGGGACCTCGACACCGGCATCAGGCTTGCGAACCTGCTTCCCGACTATGACGGCTTTCAGATCGACAATCCGGACCAACTGGTCGAGCGCCTGAGCGATGCCGCCGAGGCCGGCGAGCCGGGTGCTCCCCTTGCGCTGGCGCGGCTGCAGCTCTCCGACGACCAGCAGTTCAAGAACGAGGATGTGGCGCGCGCCATGCTGAAGCCGCTGGCAGACGCGGGCGACCGTGACGCGCTCTGGCTCTACGCCTCGACGCAATATGCCAATCTCGATTCGACCAGCTATCGCCCGTCGCGCCGCGACGACGGCCTGAACGACGACCAGCTGAAAGCGCTGATCGACGAAGGCGAGGCCAAGAAGGAGCAACAGGCCTATCTGCTGCACGCGAAGCTGTTGCGCAAAGGCGCGGTCTATCCGCAGGACGACCAGAAGGCGACGGCGATGCTGATCAACGCCGCCAATCTCGGCAGCGTCGAGGCCATGGTGCTGCTGGGCGATGCCTATGCCGACGGTGTCGGTATCGACAAGAACCCGCGCGAGCGGCTGCATGCCTGGCGCGAGGCGGCGCGGCTCGGTTCGCTCAAGGCGAAGGCCAAGCTCGCCAACGCCTTCACCTTCGACAGTTTCGATCATCTGATGACGCTGCGCGAAGGCATCACCGACCGCATTGCGCTCTACAATGACGGCATCGGCAGGATGGGCGCCGGCGTGTTCGGCGGCGACGCAGCGAGCATCGAACTGAGCGGCCTCTTTTCCGGGCCGGCCTCGAGCGCCGGAAACGCCGCGGTCGCGGCAGCGGTGATGGATGCGTTCCGCGAAGCGCCGGCGGGGCTCGCGGAAGAGAACCTCGTCGGCATCGGCAAGGCGCTGCCCGACGAGATCCGCATCGCCATCGAGACGACGCTGAAGAGCGAAGGTTTTTATACCGGCGAGCCGAAGGGCTATTTCGGCCCGGACGCGCGCAAGGCGCTCGCCGCCTGGGTCGACGCGAAAGGTCCGCTTGGCGATGCTCCCGCCTCGCAAGCCACAGCGACACAGCAGGCCGCTCCCGCTCCGGGCGGGCTCGACGCGGAAGTTCTCAACCGCATCCGCGACAAGGTCTTCGCCCAGGCGCAGGCTRCCAAGACTGACAAGCAGAAGCTTGCCGCCATCAAGCAGCTTGGCATTCTCGCCCGCTATGGCGACCTTCCCGCGCGCTGGGTGCTGGTGCGCAACTACCATCAGGCAAAAGCAATCCGATCGGTCGTCACGCCCGAGGAGATCACCCGCTATGCGCTCGACATACTGGTGTCGAAACCCGAGGGCGTCGACAAGCCGGAATTCGAGTTCATCTTCGACCTGACGCAGATCGCGCAGGACCGGAAATCGAAAGCGGTCGGCAATGCGACGCTGCAGGCGATCCGCGACGATCCGCGCCTGCAGGATCCACTGACGCTCGGGGCCATCATGGGCCAGTTCGCTTTCGCGCCGGACGCCTGCGACTCCGTGCTGGCCGCGGCCAGGAAAGCCGGCATCGACGGCGTCGGCGAGGACGGATGCGACGAGGACACGCGCACCGCCCTCATTGCCTTCGCCAAGGACAAAGGCGCGTCTGGTACCGACGCCGCGGCGCGCAAGGCGGCCGCGGACGAGGTCAAGGCGTTGGACGCGCAGGCGGCGAAGTGATCAGGGCGTAATCAAAGCAAATGTCTAAAGCGCCCTGAGCCAGACCTTGTTGTCGTGGACGGCGGCGCCGCCATAGGGTGCCGGAGCGTCGGCGCCGGTCAGCACGTTGATGCCCTCGCCGCGCTCATGCGCGCTGTTCGGCCAGATGCCTTCCGCGATCACCACGCCGCGCTTCACGCCGTCGAAGAACCTGGCGTGCAGCACCAGGTCGCCGCGGCGGTTGCCGACCTCGACACGGCCGCCATCCTCGATGCCGAGCACTGCTGCATCTTCGCGGTGGATGAGCAGCTCGGGCCTGCCTTCCTTGGCCTTCGAGACCGGCGTTTCGGCAAAGCTGGAGTTGAGGAAGTTGCGCGCCGGCGAGGTCGCCAGCCGGAATGGATGCTCCTCGTCCGCGACCTCGATCAGCTCGACATGGTCGGGGAATTCCGGCAGCCGCTCGACCGGACCGAACAGGCCCATGCTTTTCGGCGGCCGGTTGGGCGCCGACTGGCCTGTCCAGTTGGGCCGGAAGTGGAATTTCTTGTCGGCATGGCCGAAGCCGTTGATGAAATGCGCGTCGTCGAAGTCGGGCTGCAGGTCGACCCACTTCTCAGCCTTCAAACTGTCGAAGCTGCCGAGGCCGCGCTTGCCGAGGATGATGTCGATATGCTCGCGCTCGGTCAGGCCGAAGCCCGGACGGTCGCCGACACCCAGCCGCTTGCCGAGTTCCTCATTGACATAGTGGTTGGTGCGCGGCCCTTCCGGCGGCTCGATCAGCTTGGGGCCGAGCGTGATATGCTGGTTGCCGCCGCCCTTGTAGATGTCGTCATGCTCCAAAAACATCGTCGCCGGCAGCACGACGTCGGCGAGCTTGGCCGTATCGGTCATGAACTGCTCGTGCACGCAGGTGAACAGGTCGTCGCGCAGGAAACCCTTTCTCACCAGCCGCTGCTCCGGCGCGACATTGGCYGGATTGGTGTTCTGGATCAGCATCGCCGTCACCGGCGGGCCGCCATAGAGCGCGTCCGCCGCGCCCGTCAGCACCGGGCCAATGCGCGAATGGTCGAGATAGCGGATGTTCGGGTCGCGCATCGCGGTGCCCTCGAGCACGTCCTGGTTCAGCTTGAAGATGCCGGAATTGGAGTGGAAGGCGCCGCCGCCCTCATATTGCCAGGCGCCGGTGACGGCGGCGATCGAGGCCGCGGCATGCATGTTGACCGAGCCGTTGCGCTGGCGCGCGAAACCGTAGCCGAGGCGGAAATAGGTTTTCTTGGTCGTGCCGACGAGCCGGGCGAACGTCTCGATCTCGGCGACGCTCAAGCCCGTGATGGCGGCTGCCCATTCGGGCGTGCGGGTGCGCAAATGCTCTTCGAGGCCGCGCGGATCATCGGTGTATTTCTCGAGATAGGCGCGGTCGGCCATGCCGTCGCGGAACAGCACATGCATGACGGCGCAGGCGAGCGCGCCGTCGGTGCCGGGCTTCAGGACCAGGCCGAGATCGGCCTGCTTCATCGTGGCGTTGTCGTAGATGTCGATGACGACAATCCTCGCCCCACGTTCCTTGCGCGCCTTGGTCGCATGGGTCATGACGTTGACCTGCGTGACCACCGCATTGGTGCCCCAGATCACCACGCAATCGGACTTCGCCATCTCGCGCGGATCAGGCCCGCGCAAAGCGCCCGCGCCCATCATCCAGCCGGTCCAGGCGAGATTGGTRCAGATCGAGCCGAAGAAGCCGGAATATTTCTTGGCGTGCCGCAACCTTTCGATGCCGTCGCGCTGCACCAGCCCCATCGTGCCGGCGTAGTAATAGGGCCAGACCGTCTCCGAGCCGTATTTCGCTTCGGCCGCGATGAATTTTTCCGCCACGAGATCGAGCGCGGCCTCCCAGCTCGCCTCCTTCCAGGCGCCCTCGCCCTTGCCGCCGGCGCGCACCAGCGGCTTCAGCAGGCGATCGGGATGATGGACGCGGTCGGCATAGCGCGCGACCTTGGCGCAGACGACGCCCGCCGTGTAACTGTTCGCCTTGGCGCCATGCACGCGGCCGATGCGGTTGTCATCGAGCAGCTCGACTTCGAGCGCGCAGGTGGAGGGGCAATCATGCGGACAGGCGGAATGGCCGATCCTGAGCTTGGCGTGCTGGTTCATGCGGGGTGTTTAGCGGGTTTTGCGGGAGAGGTGTAGGGTCAGATAGACGGTCAAGACTCCCCTGCGCGAGCCTATTTATCTACTAAATCTATCAACTTTATAAAATTCTTTCTCGGCGGTCGCACACCCGGTGTTTAAGTTCCGCCCGGCGCTGGCCCAGTGGGGACGAAACGCTTTGCAGCCAGCTAACGAGCGGGACATTTGACATGGACAAGACAACTCTCCAATTGACACAGGGGCTTACCCCGACTCTGGGCTATTCGCTTCTCGTGGGGCTCGGGTTGGCCACCCTCGTGGCGGCGATCGTCATTCGCCGGCTGCTGGTGCGCAACACCCACGACTTCATCATCTCCGACCGCAAGATCGGGTTTGGCTTCGGCGTCGGCTCGGTAATCTCCGTCTGGACCTGGTCGATGGCGGTGATGATGACCTCCGCCATGACTTTCGAATGGGGCCTGTCGGGCCTGTTCTGGTTCGTGGCGCCGAATGGGCTTGCGGTGATGATGCTGATCCCGTTCACGCGCGTCCTGCGCCGGCAGATGCCGAACGGCTACACGATCTCCGAGTTCACTAAGAACCGCTTCAAGCAGTCGGGAGTCGCGACATCCATCGTGACGCTGACGATGGTCTTCGGCATCGTCCTGGAGATCCTGATCAACCTGAAGGGCGCTTCGGTGGTCATGTCGACGATCTTCAATATCGACTGGACCTATGCAGCGCTTGTCGGCCTTATCTCGGTGTTGGTCTATTCCTATTTCGGCGGCCTGTGGACGAGCGTCATGACCGCGACCATCAACCTTCTGATGATCACGGTGCCGGCGGCGATCATCGTCTCGCTGGCCTTCGACAAGGTGCCGGGCGGCGCRCTGGCGGTCGTCGCCAAGGTCGGAGAGGTGAACCCCGCCAATCTGTCGGTGCTGCGCTGGGACGCCGCCGCCGGTTTCGGCATCACCCTGGCATTCGGCATATTCGCAGYCGCCATCGCCGACCAGACCTTCTGGCAGAAGGCGTGGGCGATCAAATCGGAATATGTCAACCGCACCTTCCTCTGGGCCGGCGCGCTGTTTTATCCCATCCCGATCGCGCTCGGCACACTCGGTCTGATCGGTATCGCATACGGCCTGAACCTATCGGATATCGGCGGCGACTCGGCGGCGATCGGGCCGTATCTGATTTCGCATCTCGGCCTGCCGTTCTTCATCATCATCGGTTATGTGCTGATGATCCTGGCCGCCTGCTACTCGACGATCGACGGTGCCGGGTCAGCGCTTTCCTCAATCGTCGCCGTCGACATCGTCAAGCGCTTCGCCCCGAGGACGGCTGAAAGCCGGCTGTTCGTCATCACCAAGATTTCGACCCTGATAGGCGGCCTGGTTGCCTTCGGCATCGTCCTTTCCGGCGTCGACTTCACCACGCTGGTCCTGACCACCTATGCACTCAAGACCTCGATCCTGCTGCCGCTGGTGCTGGCGATCCTTTGGCCGCGAACCAATACGATCGGCTTCGTCGGGGGCATCGTCCTGGYGATCGGCATCGGCATGCCGCTGCGCCACGTCTACGGCGATCTGGTGGGAACGATCAGCATCGTCGCGATCAGCGGCCTGACGGTGGTGCTGGGAGCGCTCATCCGACCCGAACGCTTCGACTACGCCGCCCTGCGGCAGAGCACCACACTGGACGCGAACGCAACGGCTGAMAGCGCCCTGCCCGGCGCCGTCACGGCACCGGCTGAATAAGGGGAATGGATATGTCGGCAATCACTCTCATCATCACGATCGGCTCGGTGCTGGCGACGGCGGTCTTTGYCGCCGGATACTGGCGTGGCGTACAGAACGCGATCAACGACTTCCGCCAAGGCGAAACGGAAGAGGCGCCGGTGCCGCAGGACGGCCATTGGGGCGGCATCGCCTTGGCGTTCGCACTCTCCATCGTCAGCATAGCAGGCATCGGTTACACGCCGTGTTTCGTCTATGCCGGGCCGTTCCTGGTGCTGGTAACGACATTCGGCGTCGGCCTGGCCTTCTTCATCGAAAAGAAGGTGCCGGCCACCAAGCCATAGATCGCGATCCGACGACCACCGGTCGGTCGGGCGTGGCRCGAACGGCTTCCGGCGCGCCACGCCCTCACCGCGCGCAAATCCGAGAGCCGGCGCTTCAGGGTGCCAGCAAAAATCAGTTTTCAAGTACCGAGACCAGTCCGTGACCAAGAAGCAAGCGCACTTCCTCGGATTTATGCAGCATGGGGTTAACAGCCATGCGACCGGCATGTGGCGGCATCCCAAAGACAAGGTCGGCTGGAATTATGCGCGCCCCGAATACTGGCAGCACATGGCTCGGACCATGGAGCGCGGTCTGTTCGACGCGATGTTCATCGCCGACGAGCTGGCGCCCTACAACAGCTTTGCCGACAACTCCGATGCGACCGTGAAATGGGCCGTTCAGTGCCCTACACACGAACCATCGACCCTGGCGCCGATCGTCACCGGCGCCACCACCCATCTTGGCGTCGGGCTGACGCTGTCGACCGCATTCGAACATCCGTACTCGATGTGCCGCCGGCTCTCCAGCCTGGACCATCTTTCCAACGGGCGCATCGCTTGGAACATCGTCGGCTCCTACTCGAAAAGCGAGTGGGATGCCTATGGCGCGCAGATGGACGACCGCAGCCGCCGCTACGATCGCATCGAAGAGTATCTCGAGCTCTGCCTGAAGCTCTGGAATTCATGGGAGCCGGACGCGATCGTCGCCGACAGGAACAGCGGTATCTACGCCGACCCATCCAAGGTGCGCGAAGTGGTGCATCGGGGCGAATTCTTCCAATGCCGCGCCCGACATTTCGTGGCGCCGTCGCCTCAGGGAAAGCCGGTCCTTTGGCAAGCCGGATCGTCCGAGCCGGGCCGCAACTTCGCGGCCAGGCAGGCGGAAGCGATTTTCGCGATCCATCCGAATGTCGACGAGATGCGCCTCTACTCCGAAGACCTCAACCGCCGCCTCGAAAAATTCGGGCGACGTGCCGGCGGCGTGAAGCTTATCTACGGCGTGCAGCCGATCGTCGGCGAGACCCGCGACGAGGCAAAGCGCAAATACGAGACCATCCGCGCCTTGCTGCCGCGGGAGGGGTCGCTTGCGCTGCTGTCGGGCCAGCTCAGCCTCGACTTCTCGAAGTATGATCCGGATTCGCCGCTCGACAGCATCGACGTCCCTGGCATTCAGGGCGTCAGGGACGCGCTGGTGCGCTCGGGTGCCGGCAGYGACGTGACCATCGCCGAGGCGGCGGAAATCTATTCGATGCGGTTCGCCATGCCGACACTCGTGGGAACCGCCGCCGACATCGCCGACCAACTCGAGACGTTCATGGACGAGGGCGGCGCCGACGGCTTCATGCTGCTGGCAACCTACACACCTGGATGCTTTGAGGAATTCGTCGATCTGGTGGTCCCGGAAATGCAGCGGCGCGGCCGCTACCGCAGAGCCTACGCTGGAACGACGTTGCGCGAAAACCTCCTTCAGTACTAACAGTCAGGACCGTCAATGGCAAAGAAAGCACATCTGCTCGGCTTCATTCAGCATGGCGTGAACAGCCACGCAACCGGCATGTGGCGCCACCCGAAAGACAAAGTCGGCTGGAACTATGCGCGCCCCGAATACTGGCAGCACATGGCCCGGACCATGGAGCGCGGCCTGTTCGACGCGATGTTCATCGCCGACGAGCTGGCGCCTTACAACACCCACGCGAATTCATCCGATCCGATCGTGAAATACGCGGTGCAGTTCCCGACGCATGAACCGTCGACCATCGCGCCAATCATCACCTCGGCGACCACGCATCTCGGCGTCGGCGTCACCTTGTCGACCGCCTTCGAGCACCCCTACTCGATGTGCCGCAGGCTTTCGAGCCTCGACCATCTTTCCAACGGCCGCATCGCCTGGAACATCGTCTCGTCCTATTCGAAGAGCGAGTGGGAGGCGTATGGAGCCGAGATGACCGATCGCAGCCACCGATACGAGCGGCTCGATGAGTACATGGAGCTTTGCTACAAGCTATGGAACTCCTGGGAGCTGGACGCGATCATCGCCGACAAGGAAAGCGGCGTCTACGCCGACCCTTCCAAAGTACACGAGGTGGTGCACGAAGGCACATTCTTCCGGTCGCGCGGCCGCCATTTCGTAGCGCCGTCGCCGCAGGGCCARCCGGTGCTGTGGCAGGCGGGCTCGTCCGACCGCGGCCGCGATTTCGCGGCAAAGCATGCCGAGGCGATCTTTGCGGTGCTGCCGACTGTCGCCCGCATGCGCCAATACAGCGACGATCTCAATACCCGCGTCAGCGAGCGCTTCAATCGCCCGCATGGCAGCGTACGTCTCATCTATGGTGTCCAGACAGTCGTTGCGGAAACACGGGAGGAGGCGCAGGCCAAGTATGAACGGATCCTGGCGTGCATTCCTCCCGAGGGCGCGCTGGCCTGGATGTCGGGCCATTTCGGTYTCGACTTCTCGACATTCGATCTGGACGACCTGATCCAGGACATCGAGGTCCCCGGTATCCAGGGCCTGTTCGAATCGATCCTCTACGCACGCGACGGCGCCCCGGTAACGATCCGCGACGCCGCCATCATCTACGCGCAGGGCATGGGAATGCCCGTGCTGGTCGGCACGCCTGCCGACAWCGCCGATAGGCTGGAGGAGTTCATGGACGATGGCGGCGCCGACGGCTTCATGCTGATCGCCACCTACACACCCGGCTGCTTCGAGGAATTCGTCGACCTCGTCGTTCCCGAACTGCAAAGGCGTGGACGCTATCGAACGGAGTATCCGGGCACGATGCTGCGCGAAAACTTGCTGAACGACTGATGCGACCGCGTGCCCTCCCCGCGCGGGAGGCATGACGCTTACTCCGCGATCCCTTCCYCATATTCCGCCGACATGGTCAGCCACTTGTCCTCGTTCACCGCCAGCGTGTGCGCCAGCTGCGAGCGCTCCTTGGCGAGCCGCGTCGCGGTCGAGGGGTCCTTTTCGTAGACGGCCGGATTGGCGAGCTCGTCCTCGATCAGGTCGATGCGTTTGCGGATGCGGTCCATCAGCGCCTCGGTGGCGCGGATTTCCTTGGCCAAAGGCTCGAGCGCGGCGCGGCGCTGGGCGGCCTCGCGGCGGCGGTCGGCCTTGGACGCCTTGTCGGCTTCCTTCTGTTCGCGCCGGTTGGACGACACGCCGGTGACCAGGGTTTTGTAGTCCTCCAGGTCGCCGTCATAGGGATTGACCGCGCCGTCCTTGACGAGCCAGAGCCGGTCGGCGGTGGCTTCGAGCAGGTGCCGGTCGTGCGAGATCAGGATCACGGCGCCCGGAAAGTCGTTCAACGCATGGATCAGCGATTCACGGCTGTCGATGTCGAGGTGGTTGGTCGGCTCGTCGAGGATGAAAAGGTTGGGTCCCTCGAAGGCCGACAAGCCCATCAGCAGGCGCGCCTTCTCGCCGCCGGACAGATCTTTCGCGGCGGTGTTCATCTTCTCGGTCGAGAGGCCGAATTGGGCGACGCGGGCGCGCACCTTGGCTTCCGGTGCGTCGGGCATCAGCCGGCGCACATGCTCGTAGGCGTTTTCCTCCGGACGCAAATCGTCGAGCTGGTGCTGGGCGAAGATCGCCACTTTCAGGCCCGGCGCGATCGTCATGGAGCCGGTCTCGGCCTTCAGCCGGCCGGCGAGCAATTTGGCGAAGGTCGACTTGCCGTTGCCGTTGGCGCCGAGCAACGCGATGCGATCGTCGGCATCGATGCGCAGCGTCATCTTCTTCAACACCGGATTGCCCTCGGCGTAGCCGACATTGACGCCGTTCAGCGCCACGATCGGCGAAGCCACCGTCTTCACCGGTTCCGGGAAGGAAAAAGGCCGCACCGTGTCGTTCACCACCGCCGCGATCGGCTTCAGCTTCTCCAGCGCCTTCAGGCGCGACTGCGCCTGTCTCGCCTTGGAAGCCTTGGYGCGAAAACGCTCGACGAAGGATTCCATGTGCTTGCGTTGCGCTTCCTGCTTGATGCGGCTCTTTTCCTGCAACTCGCGCTGCTCGGTGAGCTGGCGCTCGAACTGATCGTAGCCGCCGCGCCAGAAGGTCAGCTTCTTCTGGTCGAGATGGACGATCGAATTGACGGCGCGGTTGAGCAGGTCGCGGTCGTGCGAGATCAGCAAGACCGTGTGCGGATATTTGGAGACGTAGTTCTCCAGCCACAGCGTGCCTTCGAGGTCGAGATAGTTGGTCGGCTCGTCGAGCAGCAAAAGGTCCGGCTCGGAGAAGAGCACGGCGGCCAAAGCCACGCGCATGCGCCAGCCGCCGGAGAAGGAAGAGGCCGGACGCTTCTGCGCGGCATCATCGAAGCCGAGGCCGGCCAAGATGGTGGCGGCGCGGGATTCGGCCGAATGGGCGTCGATATCGGCCAACCGCGTGTGGATCTCGGCGATGCGGTGCGGGTCGGTCGCGGTCTTTTCCTCTTCGAGCAGAGCCTGGCGCTCGACATCGGCTTTCAGCACGATCTCGATCAGTGGCTCCTCGGTTCCGGGCGCTTCCTGCGCCACCTGGCCGATGCGCGTGTTCTTCGGYAGGCTGATCGAACCGGTCTCCGAAGGGAAATCGCCGGTGATCGCCTTGAACAGCGTGGTCTTGCCGGTGCCGTTRCGGCCGACCAGGCCGGCCTTGGTGCCGGCCGGCAAGGTCAATGAGGCATGATCGAGAAGCAGCCGCCCCGCCATGCGCAGCGTAAGGTCGTTGATGATAAGCATAGCCGCGCTTTTGCACGGGACATCGGCGCTTCGCAAGTGCCAGCGCCCGGATGCCGGCGAAACCCGATAAGGGAACCACTTGCCTGCCGAAGCGTTTGGAGGCCCGTGATCCGCTATCTCGCCCTCGCCTTCATTTTCTTCCAGGTCGCCACGACAACCGCTCTGGCGACGCAGGTGGTTCTATTCGAGGATGCCCAAATCGCCATCCCAGTCGAATCCATGGGCGGAGCGCCGCCGGCACAGCCAATCTCCGCCCTTGTGGGGGAGATGGCCGGCAGGCCGGAAGGGGACGCGACAGAGCACCTGCTGATCCAAATCGACAACGGAAATATCCCGGCCCGTCGCCCTTGAGTGACTGAGAGTCAGGACAGCGATGCCCCGCCGGGCATCTCCCCGTAAGGGGACCACAAGGAGAGATTGTTCGCTCCTTCGCCGTCGCCGATCCMGCCCGGTCACACTTTGCTTGCCACGTCACAAGTTTGGCGTTGATCGCCGCTGTTGTCTCAACCTATGCTGGCGCGAGTGGYGGGTCGATTCAAACAGAGGGCAGATCAGATGTCTGGCAAAACCACGCTCCTTTCGATCTCACTGGCGGTCGCGATTTTCGCAGTCGCCGCTGGGCTGGCTATGCTTCTCACCACGCCCGCTGCCCGTGCGGCAGCCATCGACTGCGCGGCAGCCAAGACGCAGGCCGACCTTGCTACCTGCACGGCCGCGAATGCCGCTTCGGCGGACGTCGGGCTCAACGCGGTCTACAAGGCGCTGGCGGGACGCCTCGCTCCCGCCGACCTGAAGCGCCTGCGYGACGCGCAGCGCGCCTGGATCCCGTTCCGCGACAAGGAATGCGCCTTCCGCACCAAGCCCTATGCCGATGGCTCGGTGTATTCGACCMTGGTCGAGACCTGCAGGGCGGAGTTGACCAAGGTACGGCTGGCGCAGTTGCAGCACCAACTGCAATGCCCCGAAGGCGACCTCTCCTGCGTACCGCAAAGCGGTGGCGATGCCGCCCCCACGAAGAACGCGCCTGCGACGRCCAAGACCGCGCCTGCGAAACCCGCCCCTGCCCAGGCAAGCCAGAACGACACGAGACCATGCGTGCAATCCGCCGGCAAGGCGAAGTCGGACCAGTACGTCTCGCAGTGCATCCAGGTGTCGCCGGCCACCAATCCGCCCTGCAACGGGCAGAATGCCTGCAGCATGATGATCGACGAGATCAAGCGCGGCTGCGCCATGATCGGCAAGGACAATCCGCCGGGCTTCTGTTCTGCGTACAAAGGCTGAGCGGCGCGGCTCGCGCGCCACAGGTGCCGCGGTGATCAAACGTGCCCCAGCGGAAGATCAACGCGGCACGGCAAGACAACCGCAAGTCCGGTTTGTCGGAATATTGGCGGTACAAGCGACGATGCCACCAAAAAAGGACGGCAAAATCTTACGAGCCAAGCGTGATGCTTATCAAAAATTGATTTCAGTTTTATCGGAAACCTGCAAATCTGTAGACGCGCCGTGAGTCGGGAGTGGGCGCCAACGATAACTTGGTCCCCGTAACTTGGCCCAAATAACTTGGCCGTGTCAGGAGCTCACGATGGATGGAGCGCCCAGCGATTTACGAACGTTGAGATATGTCGCGGAGATCACGCGCAAGCTGGCGAAAATGCTTTCGCGCACGCGCTATCAGATGCTTGTCTATCTTCTTGAAATGACAGCGGTTGAGGCGGAGAGCCTTGCCGGCGAGCAGGATCCCAAACGCACCCGGCCGGTCAAGCCGTCTCAGGCCCGACGCTAAAGCGCGTCGGGATCTTTCGGATTCGCTCGATGCGCTTTAGGTTTTTGATTTTACGCATGTCTTCATCCCGAAACCGGTTCCCACTTTCGGGAGACATGCTTTAGCTCGCGCGCGGCAGACCTTTTGCTGCAAGGCGATCCAGAATGACCAGGCAATTCCGCCTGCGCATTTCGATGGTCGACGGGTCGTCGCGTTCGACGATGGCGCGCTCGAACCGGTCAAGCGCGTCGAGCGCGGCAAGCATATCGCCGGACGGCTGGCCCAGCGAAAACAGGATGCGCCGCGCCCTGATGCCGTCGGCCGCATCCACCGAGGACTGGATGGCTACGCCACGGCGCAGCGCACCGAGGACAGCCAGATGGTCGCGCCATGGTAATGGCGCGACGTCGGCCGTTGCAGCCACCATGCCTCAGGCCTTGGCCTTGCGCTTGCCCTTGCCCGCGTCGCCGGCCGGCTTGCGACCAAGGCCGGACGATTTGGCCAACGCCGAGCGGGTCGCCGAGTAGCTCGGCGCCACCATCGGATAGTCGGCGGGCAAGCTCCATTTTGCGCGGTATTCGTCCGGCGTCAGGCCGTGATCGGTCGCGAGGTGGCGCTTCAACGACTTGAACTTCTTTCCGTCCTCGAGGCACACGATGTGGTCGGGGAAAACCGAGCGCTTCGGGTTGACGGCTGGCGTCAGCGCCACCGCCTCCTTGACAACGCTATCGCTGGCGAGCTTGCGCACCGAGGCGCTGACGCTGGCGATCAGGTCAGGCAGGCCAGAGGCAGGGAGCGGGTTGTTGCCGACATAGGCCGAGACAATGTCGGCGGTCAGTTCGATTGCAGTCTTGTCGTCGATGTTGGACAATTTTTTCACCTTCTGCTGGCCCTCAAATCGCCAGGCGTTTTTAAGACTTTCGTCGGTGTATCGTATTGGACCTGTCCCCCAACGGACCGTCCATAGTCAGTAAAGCTACCAGACTCAATACAGGGGTGATGTTTCTACGCGGGCTGGAGACGCGCAAGTTAGGAATTCTAATAGCTATAGCTAACTTTTTATAGCACCGGCGGTGCGCCCGGATGCACAAAAGGCGCTATAGCACTTCGATTTGCGATGGAAGTTGCTGAAAAATCGAAGTTCAGGCCAAGTTCCAGCACGGCAAGCATGATCCCGCCGGCCGGATACTTGACCATGCGCGATTCGGCGGCCCCACGGCAAATCGCTATCTGGCGGCGGCACCGCGCCTGAGCTCCGAGGACGGCTTCTCCGCGAGGATCTCCAGCACGCGCTTCCAGCGCGCGCAGCGGCCGAAATCCTTCTGCTCGATGGCCTTTTCCGCCTTCATGGCCGCATAAAGCGGCGCCTCCGCGCCAAACTCCCTGACCAGCCAATGCGCCTCCTGCCTGGCGCGGCGTTCGTCCTCGTCAACGGCCATTTTGGACATCATGCCTGGTCTCCATACCTTCGATCCCGACCACAAGGCAGCTGCCGATGACGAGGACGGCGCCGGCAACCGCCGTCATCGACAGGCTTTCGCCCGAGAGCGTCAGCAGAAACGTGGAAGCTATCGGCGTCAGATAGGCGACGACCGCTATCCTGCCGCCATGGTCGAGCTTTGCCGCGCGCGACCAGAAATAGTAGCCGAGCCCCATCGGGCCGGCGCCGAGATAAAGGCCGAGCAGAAGGTGCGCGCCGCTCGGGCGCACGACGCCATCATGCAGACACCAGGCGAAGGTGAGCGCGACGCCGATCAGCGCCGAGGGCAAAAGCAGGCGCTCCGGCGACACGGTAAGATGGCCGACAGCGAGCGAGTAGAAGGCCATGCAGAGCGCCGAGCCGAAGGCGGCGAGATAGCCGACGAGGCTGCCACCTTCGAACCAGGCCCTGTTGAACCAAAAATGGGCGCGGCCGCCGGAAATCACCAGCGCCACGCCGACAAAGCCAAGCGCCGCCGCCAGCCCGAGCAGCAGCGGACGCCGCGGCCGGCCAAGCACGATGACCGCAGCGGCGGTCATCAACGGCCAAGTATAGGCGACGAGATTTGCTTCGATAACCGGCATCGAGGCGAAGCCGATATATTGCAGCACCATCGTGCCGACCAGGCCAAGGAAGCCGACGGTATAAGCGGCAAGCGCGGACGTTCCCTTCTCCCGTTGTGGGAGAAGGGGGTCACGCGAAGCGAGGTCAGATGAGGGGTGCTCCGGGGAACGCCGACGTCTCACTCCGCTGGAACACCCCTCATCCGTCTCGGCGCTGCGCGCCGATCCACCTTCTCCCACAAGGGGAGAAGGAGAAGCGCTCATCAGCCGGATCAGCGCAAAGACCAGAGCCGCGCCGCAAAACTGCAGGAGCTGGACCTGCGACACCGGATAGGCGGCAAGCAGCGTCTTGCCGACCAAGGCGTTGGTCGCCCACAGCGCCACGGCGCCGAGGGCGAAGGCCAGCGACGCCCCGAGGGCGGCGCCGGAACGGCTTTGGCTTTCCGGCACGACCGGCCCGAGGCGCAGCGACACTGAAGGCGGCTGACGCTCGACCGGATCGTGGCTCATTACCACGACTCCCTCGCCCCGCCGGCAACGGGCTCCGCGGCGGGCTGCGGCACGGGATGCTCTTCGGCATGGCGGCGGTAGGCGGGCAACTGGTTGGTCCAGACATCCTCGGCCAGTTCGTTCACCCAGGCACGGTCATGGTCGTTGTCGGCGGCGAGGTAGAACATGCGGTTGTCGTCGACATAGGGTTTGGTCGCCGAACGCTGGTTGAGCACCAACGTGACGCGCTCGCCGAGCTGGATCGGCGCCGTGCGGTGGAGCACGCCGAGGAACTGGCCGAGCGTGGCATAGTTCATCTTGTGGTCGATGCGCATGATCTTGTTGCGCGGCAGGTCGCGGCCGGATTCCAGGATCGAGCGGCCGGTTTCGGAATCGTCGCAATAGATCTCGAGATGGCCGCCGATGAGCGGCTCGCTGATCGACAGCGGAATGAGCTCGGTCACCGGAACGCCATCGCAATGCCATTCGACCGCGCCGTCCTTGGGATTCATGAAGGTGACGGTCGAGCCGACGATCGACAGCGGATACGGCTCCAGCTTGGTTCCCATCATGTCGGACAGCTTTTCCAGGCGCAGTTTGTCGTGCAAAAGCTCCTTGATCTCCGGAATGTAGCGGTCGGCGCCGGTGATGAAGGTGAGGTCGAGATGCTTATGCACGGCATGGCTGGCTTTCAGCTTCAGGGCAGCTTCCTCGATCGCGGCAAGCAGAGCGGGGTCGTAACCATGACGATACTGGGCGACGCCGAAGGTCGACACTTTCCAGGCCGTCTCATGACCAATGATGGCCTCGCGGCTCATTGCACAGCGCAGTTCGGGAATTGTATGGGCGTTCATTCTACTTTCTCCAAGGTGGGGGCAACACTTGGTTAACAGTCATTTAAACGCCTACCCCTGTAAATTTAGGAATGCTGGTGGTAGCGTAAGCCCAGCTTAAGGTCGAAAACCCCGTGCGTCTGCTCAGTCAGGTCAACCTCAACTCGCTGAAAATCGTGGAGAGCGCCGCGAGGCACAGGAATTTCACGCGCGCCGGCGAGGAGCAGTTCATCACCGCTTCCGCCGTCAGCCAGCGCGTGAAAAGCCTGGAGGATCAGCTTCGCTTCAAGATCTTCGAGCGTGGCGGCAACGCCGTGTCGCTGACGCCGGAGGGCGAGACCTATGTCGCGCGCGTGCGCGAGGCGCTGGAGCGCATCGTGGCGGCCAGCATGGAGGCCACCGGCCAGTCGCAGGCGCATGTGCTGCGCATCTGCGTGCTGCCGACTTTTGCGGCGCGCTGGCTGTTTCCGCGGCTTTCGGCCTTCCAGCATCAATATCCCGAGATCGAGATGCGGGTGTCGACCTCTTACGCCACGCATGAATTCTCGAATTCCGAATACGATCTCGAAATCCGTTACGGCGACGGCAACTTTCCCGGCCTCACGTCGGAACTGCTGTTCAAGGAAGATCTGACGCCGGTGTGCAGCCGCAAGCTCTTCCATGAGGTGCTGGGCAACAAGCCGCTGTCGAAGGTGGTGCCGGAGGACCTGCGCTACTTCACGCTGCTGCATTCCGATACCTGCACGCAGAACTGGCAGTCATGGCTGGGCTTCGCCGGCGCGAGCTTCGTGCTTGGCGAAACCAGGAGCGTCTATTTCGATAGCTGCATGATGTCCTACGAGGCGGCGAATGCCGGAATGGGCTTTGCCGTCGCCAACCGAGCCTATATGGCAAGCGACATCCGCGCCGAAAGGCTGGTGGCGCCCTTCGCGGTCCACCATCCCAACACGGCGGGCTGGTATTTCGTCAGCCCCATCAAGGCGCTCGGCGCCCRCAAGGTCGAGCTGTTCAAGCAGTGGATCATGGCCGAGGCGGCGCTGACGCAACGCCAACTYGACGTCGAGATCGCCGGCGGACAGCAGGRCCGCTCGGCGCTGGCGTGAGAGCCAGGATTGCCGCCTACCAGCGTTGGYGCACTTCTTGCTCGACGCCTCCAGTACCCAACCGTCGGCACCGGTCGCCACTTCGTGCATCAAGACACGACATCCAAGGCACGCGAAGGCGGACCCCGGCGGATTTCAGGATTTTTCAGTGATCTTTCCGCTTATAGCCGGCTACCGCGATCACGCCATGACGCAACGTCGAGACTCAGCTATGTTGGATCGTGCGGCGGGCCYGATTTTCCCGCTTGGCCGGCGCTACCCAGCTTCCTCCCAAGCAGCGCCGGCCTTCTTCGTTTCAGGCCGACAACAATTGAACCCGCCCCCTGCCCTATTGCTTCGGCGCTGTACCCTGCTGGTCTCCGCCGGTGGTCGATTTCGGCACCGGGTTCTTGTCGACCTGAGGGTTCCGGTTGACTTCATCGCCCGGTGCCTTGGTGGGCTGCACGCTGTTGTCGCAGGCGGCGAGCACGAGCCCTGCCGCGAGAGCCAGCAGTACAGGAAGTTTCTTCATGACGACCTCCTCTCGTTCGCCCCTTTCATGAAGGGCAAACGAGGCGATAGCGGTTTGGTTGCGTGGACGGTGGTTGCGTAGGCGGGTGGGAACCAACAAGCCCGCGTCCGGTTGAAATCCCGAGCCAATCGAACGCAACGAGGAACTGATCATGGTCCGCCTTCTGCTTGCCGGCCTTTTTGCCTACACCGCCTATCGCGTTGCCGTGAGGATCATCGACGAGGTGCCGGGAAACGTCGCGCCGCTGGATATGCCGAGCGACGAAAGGCGCAGGCTACGGCGGCAGTCGGCCGCGATGGGGGTGGAACCGAAGCGGTAGTTGCCTCGGGGGCAAGGTAGCCGCGTAATCCCCTCTCCGGCCGCTTCGCGGCCACCTCTCCCCGCTCGCGCGGGGCGAGGAAATTATTGCGAACAAAGCGGAAACGATGCTTGATGGGCGATGAACATCGCCGCCCATGATTCGTCCTTCGAGACGCCCGCCTATCTTGCCCGGCTGAATGACGAGCAGCGGCTGGCGGTCGTGCATGGCGACGGCAAGGTGACGACGCCGCTGCTGGTGATCGCCGGCGCCGGCTCGGGCAAGACCAACACGCTGGCGCATCGCGTCGCCCATCTCATCGTCAAGGGCGCCGATCCGCGCCGCATCCTTTTGATGACCTTCTCGCGTCGCGCCGCGGCCGAGATGGCCAAGCGCGTCGAGCGCATTGCCGGCGAGGTGCTCGGCCGTGACGCGGCGGTCATCGCCGACGCACTGGCCTGGGCAGGCACGTTCCACGGCATCGGCGCAAGGCTGTTGCGCGATTATGCCGAGCAGATCGGGCTCGATCCCGCCTTCACCATCCATGATCGCGAGGATTCGGCCGACCTGATGAACCTTGCCCGGCACGAGCTGGGATTCTCGAAAACCGAAAGCCGTTTCCCGACCAAAGGCACCTGCCTACAGATCTATTCACGGGCCGTGAATGCGCAGGCGCCGCTTGGCGAAGTGYTGGGCTCCGCCTTCCCCTGGTGCGCGGCATGGGCCGACCAGCTCAAGGAGCTGTTCGCGGCCTACGTCGAGGCCAAGCAGGCGCAGAACGTGCTCGATTACGACGACCTCCTGCTCTACTGGGCGCAGATGGCGGCCGAGCCCGAGATCGCCGCGCATCTCGCTTCCCGCTTCGACCATGTGCTGGTCGACGAATACCAGGACACCAACCGGCTGCAGGCCTCGATCCTTTTGGCGCTGAAACCGGATGGCGCCGGGCTCACCGTGGTGGGCGACGACGCGCAGTCGATCTATTCCTTCCGCGCCGCAGAAGTGCGCAACATCCTCGACTTTCCGAAACAATTCGCAAGGCCCGCCGAGATCGTCATGCTGGAGCGCAATTACCGCTCGACAGAGACGATCCTGGCCGCCGCCAACAGGGTGATCGGCGAGGCGAGCGAGCGCTTCACCAAGAATCTGTGGACCGAGCGCCGGTCCTCGCACAAGCCGCAACTGGTCAGCGTGCGCGATGAGGCCGAGCAGGCCAACTATGTCTGCCAGGCGATCCTGGCCGAACGCGAGGCCGRCACTGCGCTGAAGGCGCAGGCGGTGCTGTTCCGCACCTCTAGCCACAGCGGACCGCTGGAGGTGGAGCTGACACGCCGCAACATCCCCTTCGTCAAGTTCGGCGGCCTGAAATTCCTCGACGCCGCGCATGTGAAGGACATGCTGGCGATGCTGCGCTTCGCCGAGAACCCGCGTGACCKCGTCGCCGGTTTCCGTGTGCTGCAGCTGATGCCGGGGATCGGCCCGTCCGCCGCCTCGCAGATCGTGGACGCCATGGCGACGTCGCTCGAYGAGGCGCTCGGCCTTGCTCGCTTCCGGCCACCGCAGCGCGCCGCGCAGGACTGGCCGGTGTTCCTCGACATCTATAGCGGCTTACGCGCCGGCGCCAAATGGCCGGCGGATCTGGAGCGGATCAGGCTCTGGTACGAGCCGCATATGGAGCGCATCCATGAGGACGCGGTCACGCGCCGCGCCGACCTTCTGCAGCTCGAGCAGATCGCATCGACCTATCCGTCGCGCGAGCGCTTCCTGACTGAGCTCACCCTCGATCCACCCGACGCCACAAGCGACCAGGCCGGGCCGCCGCATCGCGACGAGGATTACCTCATCCTGTCGACTATCCACTCGGCCAAGGGCCAGGAATGGAAGAACGTCTTCGTGCTCAACACGGTAGACGGCTGCATTCCCGCCGATCTCGGCGTCGGCACCAAGGAGGACATCGAGGAAGAGCGGCGCCTGCTCTATGTCGCGATGACCAGGGCCAAGGACAGTCTGCATCTGGTGGTGCCGCAGCGCTTTTACCCGCACAACCAGGCGGCGCGCGGCGACCGCCATGTCTATGCCTCGCGCACCCGTTTCATCCCCGCCTCGATGCTTTCGGCGTTCGAGCAATCGTCCTGGGCAAGCGCCGCGCTCAAGGACGACCCGCGCCAGAGGCCGGGCGTCAAGGTCGATCTCGGCGCCCGCATGCGCGGCATGTGGAAATAGGCTGCCTGCCCTCTAGAGCGTTTCACCGTTTCACGGAAGCGGGGAAACGCTCTATCCCTTTGTTTTTACGCAATTCCGGGGCGGAAAACCGCTCACACTTTCCTGGAATTGCTCTAGCCGATTCACACGACGGACCAGGTCCGATGCGGAAAAATCGGCATGCGCGGAACCTCCCGCCGCAAGCCGCGTTGTGTGGCGTCCCTCCCCCAGACCGGAGGCTCAGCGCCTCCGCGGCCAACAAACGAGGTCCGAATGCACGACAGGACGTTCTTCACCCCGGTCGCCCTCAGCGTCGGCGCCGGCCACAAACGCATGATCGCCTCGCTGTTCGACATGCACGACTTCCTGACCGAGTTTCCGCCGTCGCGTCGCCGCCTCAGCTACGGCGCCGCGGTGAAGGCCTGCGAGGCCGCGCGGAGTGGAGGGATCTCGGCCGAGGCCGCGCGCGACGCGCTGATCACCTTCGCGGTGACGGCCGGCGTGCTCTGGCCTTCGGAGCAGCCGATTGCCTCCGTCAAGCCGGTGGCGCGCGGCCAGGKTGGCTTCGCCGCCTGACAACAAGACATTACCTTTCACGGAACCGGCCCCGGATATCAGTTCACGGGATCGCAGGCATTTCCATACCGTCATTCCGGTTTGGCGGCCGCCGGCGAAGCTTCGGCGATCGGCGCGGCCGGCTCGGCCGCCATCTCAGTGGCAAGCGCCTGCTTTCCTATCCTGCTATATCAATCGCAGCCTCACGGGGCGCGGCGGCGCAACGCCCAAATGGGAAGCGCTGAAGTGGCTGAGCCTGCTCACCGAACACGACATGCTGACGGCCGTGATGCATCAGCCGGAACCGACCCCGACCGTGGCGGGCCTGATCAGGCCCTATCTCGATGTCGAGCGCCAGGTGATCCGCCAGCATAGGCCGCTGCTCAACAGCAGCCGCCGCTGAGAGCGGTTCAGCCAAATCCCGCCGCGAAGCCGTTCAGTGGACCGTGCCGGCGATGTCGGCCGACGGCAAACCGCGCGGGCTTTCGAAGCTCACCTGGTCGCGTCCGTCCGATTTCGCCTTGTAGAGATGCTTGTCGGCGACCTGGAACATGTCGTGGTAGGTGGTTGGACCCCTGAAGGCGATGCCGCCGATGCTGACCGAGAGCGGCCATGGCTGGCCGCCGGGCGCAAACTCGGCTTCGCGGATGCGCAGCCGGATCGATTCCGCGACCAGGAAGGAGCGCGTCGCGTCGGCGCCCGGCAGGAAGACCGCGAATTCCTCGCCGCCGATGCGGCCGACAATGTCGGCGCCGCGCAGTTGCCCCTGGATCGTGCTGGCGATCAGCTTCAGCGCCTGGTCGCCGCAATCATGGCCGAGGCGGTCGTTGATCGATTTAAAATGGTCGGCGTCGACGATCAGCAGCGCGCCGGTGTCGGCGACGTCGTGGCTGCGTRCCTGTTCGAGATAGGCCTCCACCAGCATCGAGAAGGCGCCGCGATTGAAGACGGCCGTCAAGCTGTCGGTCGCCGCGACGATGCTGAGCTCCTTCTGGGCGATCGCGAGCTGGCRCATCTTCCACATCAGGAAGAACAGGAAGGAGCCACCAAGGACGAGCGGCAGGAACAGGTCCGTGAGCTTCGCCCACAGCAGTGCCTGCGGCGACAGCGAAGGGAAATTGAAGGAATCGACGAAGAACGCGGCGGCAATGAAAAAGGCAGTGCCGGCGGCGGTAACCACCACGACCCTGCCCCAACTCGTCGGGGACAAATCGATGCGCATGGCATTGCYCCCACTGCAGTTGGGCCCATTGTGCAGCGGGAGCGCAAACGAAGTCCTAATACATTAGCTTCAATGCAAGTCTGGTTAACAGGCCGCTCGATCCGCCCGCAGTGGGGACAAGCGGAAAGCCCGCCACCAAAGGCGGCGGGCTCTCCGACTGGCCGAAGTTTCTCGTCAGCRYGCCRCCGGCCGCAGCCGGYGACGCGGTAGGYCGCAGAGCCGCACGGCCGGTTAGACACTCACGTTGGCTGTTGCCTTGCGACAGTAAGTCAACGGCGCGAAATCATCAGGCAGAGCATCCTGAGATCCTTGTCATACGTTCCTTCGCTGGAGAGCACGTCGGCGCAACGCTTCTTCATCCGGGTCAGTTTCGTGCCGGACATCTGAGCCACCGCACTCTTCATGGCAGCACGGTCCGGAGTCCCGAGAGTGTTCGGCGTGCCCAGGGTGGAGAACCTTCCGACGGTGACGCCTGCATCATCACCGATGCCGAGACCAAGGATCGCGTTGGCGGTATCGCCGACATTCGCGCCAAGATTCGCGTCAACGCCGCTGGAGCCGCCGATCGACGCTGTGRCGTCCGCGTCGACACCGCCCCCTCCRCCCGCCGATGCGGCCGCGCCGGCGTTCACGCCATTCGACCCGCCGACGGACGCRCCAAGACCGGCATTAACGCCATCGCCACCGCCGACTGAGGCGCCAAGGCCGGCGTTGATGCCGCCACCACCACCGACAGACGCGCCAACACCAGCATTGACGCCGCCGGATCCGCCGACAGATGCGCCTGCCCCAACACCAAGACCCGCCGCATTCGCAGGCATGGCCAAAATGGCGACGATCGTGCCAAAGGCCAGAGTAGCGGCGGCTTTCTCAACGATACTGCGCATGACACTCTCCTTTTTCGAAGACAGCACATTCAGCACTGCAGTATGCAAGCACCGCCTGCATACAAGCGCTGAATACACGGATCAGTTACGCGTAAGGTTTCGCCCGGTTTCGCCGACCCATTCGCAAGAATGGGTTTTGGTTTGCTATTGCTTTTTTCTGCCGCCCAAAATGTATTAGTATTTTCTTAAAACTGTCTGAAACAATTCTTCGTCACGTACTCGCCTAGCTATTGCCGCGTGATCCGAAGGCGTTTCCGGCCAGATCGCTCAGGCGTAGGCGCGGCCTTCCTCCGAGCGCTGGAACAGCATCAGGTCGAGCGGCACCGAGGGCCGGCCRAGCACGGTAAGGCACATATGCGCCTGGCCGCGATGATGGGTCTGGTGGTTGAAAAGATGGCTGAGCGCTGGCGCCAGCCGCTGCGAAACGGTGCGCATGTCGGTCGTCATATAGGAAAAACGTCCGGCGAACGCCTTGTCGGTCATGCCGCCCACCCACTCGACGATCCTCCTGTCCTCGGCCTCGCGCGCCAAACRCAAGCCCGGGAAGGCGCGATAGAGGATCGCCGCAAGGTTTGAGGGCGCATCACCTTCGCCCGTAAAGCGCTTCATCCAGACGCGGTCGGTGACGAGCAGATGGTTGAGCGTGCCGAGCATCGAGCCGAAGAAGGCGCCGACGTCGCGGCCGAGTTCCTCTTCGTCGAGATCGGCGGCGGCATCATAGATGCGCGTGTTGGCCCATTGATTGTAAGCCGCAAACATCATGAAATGCTGTTTCATTCTTCCATCCGGTTCGCAACGAATCCCGTCTCTTCGTAACCCGCAGGAACCGCAATGACCATTCTGTTCTATGACCTCGTCGGCCGCGACACCGAACGCCCGTTCAGCCCGCATTGCTGGAAGACGAAGATGGCGCTGGCCCACAAGGGGCTTACCGCGACCAAGGTGCCGACGCGCTTCCTCGACGTGCCCAAGGTGGAAGGCGGCGTGTCGAAGACGGTGCCGGTGATCCGCGACGGCGAGCGCGTGGTGGCCGATTCCTTCGCCATAGCGCTCTATCTCGACGAAACCTATCCGGACCGGCCGACGCTATTCGGCGGCGAAGGCGGCAAGGCGACGGCGCGCTTCGTAGAGCGCTGGTCGCAACTCACCATCCACCCTTATGTCGCGACGGTGGCGCTGATCGACCTGCATGCTATGCAGGACGAGACGAATGGCCGCTACTTCCGCGAGGATCGTGAACGGCGCTACGGCAAGCGGCTGGAAGACGTCGTGGCCAATCGCGATGCCGGCCTCTCGGCCTTCCGCGCCGCGCTGGAGCCGCTGYGCTCGACGCTCACCTATCAGCCCTTCATCGGCGGCGCCTCGCCGCTGTTTGCCGACTACATCGTCTTCGGCGCGCTGCAATGGGCTCGCATTGCCTCGCCTTTCCAGTTGCTCGACGACAGCGACAGCATCGCGCGCTGGTTCGAGCGCTGCCTCGACCTGCATGGCGGGATCGGCCGGCAGGTCGCGGCCGCGGCGTGAACGCGGCGAGCACCGGACTGCCATGTTGCGCTATGAGATGCGGGCCGAGATTTGGGTCTACCCCGGCAAGGGCGGTTGGCATTTCGTGACGCTGCCGACGGACGTCGCGGCGCGGATCAAGGCGGCGATGACGGGACTGGCGCGCCCTTGGGGCTCGCTCGGCGTCACGGCAGTGATCGGCAAGACCAGGTGGCAGACATCGCTCTTTCCCGACAAGGCATCCGGCAGCCTGCTGTTACCGGTCAAGTCCCCGGTGCGTCAGCGCGAAGATCTCAAGGCGGGCGACAAGCCGACCCTGACCATCGAGATCGAGCTTTAGCGTCTATTCCGGCGCTCCTTGGTCGACGCGTCCTTCTCGACCAGCTTGACGCAGATCGGGTCGCCCTTTTCCATCCGGATACATTGCCATTCCGGGCCGAAGCCGAAATTCTGCTGTCCGAGCCGTGGAAAGAACAGTCCGACCAAGACGATCGCGGCAAGAACCACCGCCATGATAATGATGCCGCAGATATCGCCGCGCCTGAGATAAGGCCAGTTCATCGCCTCGGGCTCCGCTGCCGCAACGCCCCGGATTTCCGTGCGAAGCACATTCGCAGCCGCCTAATTATCCCGCAAAGGGTTCGCCTTGACCAGAACCCGCCTCCCCTGTCCCGCCTCCCCTTGGCAAGCCGCCGGGCGGCTTGTATAGAGCCCGCCACCCCAATTTCCATTCCCAAGAACAAGGACGACCCTATGGCGATCGAACGCACCTTCTCCATGATCAAGCCGGACGCGACCAAGCGCAACCTGACGGGCGCCATCACCAAGATGCTGGAAGACGCCGGCCTGCGCGTCGTCGCATCGCGCCGCGTATGGATGAGCCGCCGCGAGGCCGAAGGCTTCTACGCTGTCCACAAGGATCGTCMCTTCTTCGGCGAGCTGGTGGAATTCATGTCGTCGGCGCCTACCATCGTGCAGGTGCTGGAGGGCGAGAACGCCATCGCCAAGAACCGCGAAGTGATGGGCGCCACCAACCCGGCCAATGCCGCCGAGGGCACCATCCGCAAGGTGCATGCGCTGTCGATCGGCGAAAACTCGGTGCATGGCTCGGACGCGCCGGAGACCGCCGCGCAGGAGATCAAGTACTGGTTCTCGGATACCGAAATCGTCGGCTGAGCCGCAAACTCGAGTTCTACGGAACGGCCCGCTCGAGCGGGCCGTTTTTGTTTCGAAACGGGTGGTCGCATCCGCCGTCTGCCCTAGGTTCGATGACGTCGGCGACGAAATTACGCTGGGCGTCGCCAGCTGTGAGCGACCACCGCGCTCCGCTCGAACAGAGGGAGGGAAGCATGATCAAGCCTCATGTTTCTAAAAGTGGCGTTGCCTATCCGGACGATCTCGTCCTGCTAAAACGCATCTATGACGAGGTCTGCGAGGAGCGCGGCATCGTCATAGGGAGTCCCGAGGCGTCGGACTTGGCGATAGAGGCCATGAAGCTCTTTTCCGCCGGTATCTTCGACGAAGGGACGATCGGCCGCCGGCTTYGTGGCGGGGTGACGGAAGACGGCGGGTTCAGTCCCCGTCGCCGTAGCGGATGACCTCGACCTTCTCCCTGGTGATCAGGCAGCTCTTTGTCTTGGTCAGCGCCTTGATCTCCGGGATCAGCGCATCGATCTTCTCCGGCGCGTCGACGATCTCGACGACGATCGGCAGATCCTGCGACAAGCGCAGGATCTTGGCGGTGTGAAGCACGCTGGAACGGCCGAAGCCGAGCGGACCTCTCAGCACCGTGGCGCCGGCCATGCCCGCCTCGCGCGCCTTGATGACGATCGCCTCGTGCAGCGGCTTGCCGTCAGCGGCCCTGTCGTCCTCGCCGAAGAAGATCCTGAGCAGCGCGCATTGCGCGGGAAGTTCCATCTTCTCTTCTCCCTGATCTCTTTTAGCCCGATCACCTTTCGACCGGCAAACGATTGAGCCTGGACGCCATGAGATAGCCCAGCCATGCGGCGGCCAGCGACAGCCCGACGACACTGATGAGATAGGTCGCGGCCAGCGGCCAGTCGCCCTGARACAGCAGGAGGAAGGTATCGAGGCTCATTGCCGAAAACGTGGTGAGCCCGCCGCAAAAGCCGGCCATGACGAAATTGCGGGCAGCCTGGCTGACCATCAGACGGCCGTCCGGCCCGGTCATCGTGGCGAAGGCCATGATGACCCACGAGCCGACGACATTGACGAAAGCGGTTGACCAAAGCGCGTTCAGGCCGAGCAGCGAGACGATGACGTAGCCCGACAGGAAGYGGGTCAGGGAACCCACAGCGGCGCCACAGCCGACCGCCAGATAAAGCCGCATCGCCGTCTGCCTGTCCACCATCGCTCAGCCCGCAGCCCCGGTGGCTGAACCAACCACCCAGGTGGTTGAACCAACCACCCAGACCACCGCCCAAAAGCCGAGGGCGACGAACAGCACGCACAGCGCCGCCGAAGCGACGACGTTGAAGGCGGCGAGCCGCCCTTCGCCGTCGAGCCCGAGGTTCAGCGTCTGCAGGCAGAAGGACGACACGGTCGTATAGCCGCCGAACAGGCCGACGACGACGAGGTCGCGGACGAGATCGCTGGCGAAGATGCCGCCGACGGACCGCGCCGCGCCRGCGAAGGCGCCGATGGCAAGGGCGCCGGAGACGTTGACCGCCAGCGTGCCCCAGGGAAAGGTCTCGCCGACGCCGCGGCCGACCACGCCGGACAGGAAAAAGCGGCAAACGCCGCCGAGGAAACCGCCGATCAGGACCAGGGCGCAAGCCGCAAGGGTCATCGCTTCAATGCCTTTCCAAACGCGATTCCGCACCGGAATCACTTCACGAAATCAGGCATGATACGAGCGGGAAAACAAATCCTGCCGCGCAAGAGCACGCCTGGCAGGAGTCATCAGCCACAAGGGCGGTTTCGGGGGAACCCCATCCCCATTTTCGAACGAGCCTAGGCAGTCGCGGCGGCGCGGTCAATTGCTACGTGGCTGAATGAAGGCGGAACCGTCGAGACGGGTCGGCCTGTGGGATGCTTCACCGTTTCGTGGAAACGGCGAACCCGTTCTGTCGCTTTATTTCCGGACGAAAAACCGGGTCTCGCTTTTCCTGGAACCACTCAAAAAGCCCGCCGCCCCTCCCGGCGGGCAAAAGATCATTTGGCTTGACGGTCTTTCACATTCGCGTGGGCGTTCGCCGCCTCGGTGTCAGTGGACGGCGTCTTCGTCTCCTCGCCGGTAAACGGACTGCCCTGTCCAGGCGCAAGGTCGCCGCTATGGCCGGCCTTGTTGGTCTGGAAGGGCTGGCTGTCGGGGCTGAGGCCATGCTGCGTGGCATTGAACAGATGGTCGTCCGCGCGGGCGAAACCGGCGAAGGCAATCAGCGATACGCCTGTGACTGCGAGAATGAGCGTGTGCTTCTTCATATCTGGTCTCCATTGAGTGCCAGATCGATCCTGCGCATTCGGCCTGGCGGTTTGAGTGAAGGGACGTTCGTCCCTTTGCCTGCCCGCCATCTGCATAAGTCAACGCTTGGCGCCGCCGGTTTATTCCGGCGAACACAGTTTCCAGGGTGAAAAGATGCGGCTGTCCTTTTCTGCGATGGCAAGCTTCGCGCGGTCGAGCCGGCGCGCGACGTCAGCGCGCCATTTTCAGCAGCACCGTCTGCGGCTTCCCGGCCAGCGGATCGAGCTGGCGGCTTGTGTCGGTGATGAACATCAACCGTTCGCCGACCGTGATGCGCGCCTGCAGAGCGTAGGTCCGGTCCTTCTGGATCGCCTCGGGATCGAAGCCGATGTCGAACTTGATCGGCACCTGGCCGGTGGGCGCTATCCTGCGCTTGGCGATCACGGTCGCCGGCGCATCGGCCAGCGAGACATCGGCGAGCTCGATCATGAGCACGGCATCCGGCGGCAAGGCGATGCGCTCGCGATAGGTCACCTCGCCCGCGATCGTCTTCTCGCCGGCCTCGGTCACTTCCGGCACGGCAAGCACGCCGACGACCAGCGGCACCAGCCCGAAGATGAAGAACTCCGCGATGCGGTCCAGCATGACCCTGCTCCGCCAAGCAAATCAAACCAACCGGCAGGCTTGGGAAGGATTGCGGTCGTTCGWTGGCCGAACGGGAGTTTTTTCTGATGCATGTCGTTGCCCCGGAACCGCTGCGCACTTCTGGGCGACATGCATTTTTTGATGCATGTCGTTGCCCCAGAACCGCTGCACACTTCTGGGCGACATGCATTATTCGCCCTGTTTCTTCCAGCGGTCCGCCGCGCGATCGTCGGCTTCCTTGGCCTCTACCCAGCCGCCCTCGGTGCCGTCGGCGCGATGTTCCTTCTTCCAGAAGGGGGCGCGCGACTTCAGATAATCCATCAGGAAATTCGCAGCTTCGAAGGCCGCCTGCCGGTGCGACGAGGCCGCGACCACCAGCACGATGTTCTCGCCCGGCGCTATCTTGCCATGCCGATGGATGACGGTGAGCCCCTGCAGCGGCCAGCGCTCAGTCGCCTCGGCGGCGATGCGGCCGATCTCGGCCTCCGCCATGCCGGGATAGTGCTCCAGCTCGAGCGCCGACAGCGCGCCCTGCTCGTCACGGCAAAGGCCGGAAAAAGTGACCACGGCGCCTATATCGGTCCTGCCGACGGTCAGGCCGGCGATCTCGGCGGCGATGTCAAAGTCCTCGCGCTGGATGCGGATGGCGGRCACAACGCCGGCCATCTCAGCCCCCGGTCATCGGCGGAAACAGCGCGATCTCGCGCGCGCCGGCGATCTTCTCGCGGTGGCCGACATGTTCCTGGTTGATGGCGACGCGGATGACGTCCGGATACCGCAGCGCGTTCTCATACTCCTCGCCGCGCGACTTCAGCCAGCGCAGCAGGTCGGCGACCGTCTCGATGCCGGAAGGCAAGTCGACATCCTCTTCCGGCTTGYCGATCCGCTCGCGTACCCAGGCGAAATAGATGAGCTTCGTGGACATCTCACTCGTCCATGATGTGCTTGAGGCCGGCGCGGAAATAATCATAGCCGGTGTAGAGCGTGACGAGGGCCGCGACCCACAGAAGCACCAGGYCGATCTGGGTGGTCAGCGGAAAGATCTTGTCGCCGGCCGGGCCGACCAACAGGAAGGBGATGGCGACCATCTGGATGGTGGTCTTCCATTTGGCGAGTTGGGTCACYGGCACCGACACTTTCAAGGCGGCCAGATATTCGCGCAGGCCCGAGACCAGGATCTCGCGGCACAGGATGATGATGGCCGCCCACAACGACCAGCCGGCGATGCCGCCATGGCGGTCGGTGTCGGCGGCAAGCAGGAGCAGGCAGGTGGCGACCAGCAATTTGTCGGCGATCGGATCGAGCATCTTGCCGATGTTGGAGGTCTGTTGCCAGGCGCGCGCGAAATAGCCGTCGAAGTAATCGGTGATCGAGGCGAGCAGGAAAATGACCAGCGCCGACCAGCGGGCGAAGTCGGACGACTTCAGATGTCCCTCAAGAAAAAAGCACAGCACGACCAACGGCACCGCGACGATGYGAGCATAGGTGAGGATGTTCGGCAGGTTGAACGCGCGTTGTGCCATGTCGTCTCGGGAAATCTCCTCCGCCAGACGTACTCAAATCAGAAGCGAATGTAGGGGGTCAACAGGCGAGATTCGATTGACCAGGGAAAAATAGCATTTGTGTCTACCGGGGCCTCTGCGGCCCATCGTCCGATCTGTCAAACTTCCGTGCTCGAAACCGGCCTTCAGCTCTCGTGGAAGTGATTGTAGACCAGCTTCGCCACATGCTCCGAAATGCCGTCGACCTTGATCAGGTCCTCGACCGCGGCGCGGCTGACCGCCTTGGCAGTGCCGAAGGCGAGCAGCAGCGCGCGCTTGCGGCCGGGGCCGATGCCGGCGATCTCGTCGAGCGGGCTCTTGACCATCTCTTTCTTGCGGCGAGCACGATGCGAGCCGATGGCGAAACGGTGGACCTCGTCGCGCAGGCGCTGGACGAAATAGAGCACCGGGTCGCGCACCGGCAGCATGAAGCTTTCCCTGCCCTTGACGAAGAAGCRCTCGCGGCCGGCGTCGCGGTCCTGGCCTTTAGCGATACCGATGGCGACAACCCGGTCCTCGACGCCGAGGTCGGCCAGGATCTGGCGCACGGCCGTCATCTGGCCCTGGCCGCCGTCGATCAGGATGACGTCGGGCCAGGCCGGAAAGCCGCCATTGCCGGCGACCAGATCCTCCTCGCCGGCTTCGTCCTCGACGGTCGGRCCGGGCTGGACGTCGCCATGCTCCTTGAGCAGCCGCGAAAAGCGCCGCTGCATCACTTCGCGCATCATGCCGAAATCGTCGCCCGGCGTGATCTCGGTCGAGCGGATGTTGAATTTCCGGTACTGGTTCTTCACGAAACCTTCCGGGCCAGCCACGACCATGGCGCCGACCGCGTTGGTGCCCATGATGTGCGAGTTGTCGTAGACCTCGATGCGCACCGGCGGCTTTTCCAAGCCGAAGGTGTCCGCAAAACCCTTGAGCAGCCGGGCCTGGGTCGAGGTCTCGGCCAGCCTGCGGCCGAGGGCCTCGCGTGCATTCTGCAGCGCGTGATCGGTCAGGTCCTTCTTCTCGCCGCGCTGCGGCACCGAGATCGTGATCTTGCGGCCGGCATGCGTGGAGAGCGCCTCGGCGAGCAGTTCCTGCTCCTGCGCGGTCTGCGACAGCAGCAGCGTCCGCGCCGGYAGCTTGTCGTCATAGAATTGCGCCAGGAACGAGCCCAGCACCTCGGCCGGCTCGAGCGCCGGATCGGCCTTGGGGAAATAAGCGCGGTTGCCCCAATTCTGGCCGGTGCGGAAGAAGAACACCTGGATGCAGGTCTGGCCGCCTTCCTGGTGGATGGCGAAGACGTCCGCCTCCTCGACCGTCTGCGGGTTGATGCCCTGATGTGCCTGCACATGCGAGAGCGCGGCAAGACGGTCGCGGTAGATGGCGGCGCGCTCGAAATCGAGTTCTTCGGAGGCCTRCTGCATGGCGGCCGAGATTTCGGTCTTCACCTTCTGGCTGCGGCCGGAGAGGAAATCCTTGGCTTCCGCGACCAACTCGGCATAGCCCTCATGCGAAATCTCGCCGGTGYAGGGACCGGCGCAGCGCTTGATCTGGTAGAGCAGGCAGGGCCTTGTGCGGTTCTCGTAGAAGGAGTTGGTGCAGCTTCGAAGCAGGAAGGCGCGCTGCAGCGAATTGATGGTGCGGCCGACCGCGCCGGCGGAAGCGAAGGGGCCGAAATAGTCCCCTTTTCGCGATCGCGCGCCGCGATGCTTGTAGATGCCGGGCGAGACATGGTCACCGGTGAGCAGGATGTAGGGGAACGACTTGTCGTCCCGCATCAGCACGTTGAAGCGGGGCCTCAGCCGCTTGATGAGKTTGGCCTCGAGCAGCAGCGCCTCGATCTCGGTGCGGGTGACGACGAACTCCATCGTCGCCGTCTCGCGCACCATGCGGCCGATGCGGGCGGTGTGGAAACGCCCCTGCGCATAATTGGTGACGCGCTTCTTCAGGCTGCGCGCCTTGCCGACATAGAGCACGTCGCCGGCAGCGTTCATCATGCGATAGACGCCGGGCTGGTTGGGCAGCCGCTTGACGAAGGTCTGGATCACCTCCGCACCGACCATGCCGTCGGCGTCGCCGGCATGCGGCGTCCAGTCGATGGCCGTGAAGGCGACTTCGGGGCCGGTCGGGATCGACTCCGGTTCGACGATCTCCTCCGCCGCCTCGTCCTCGATGTCGAGATCGACATCGGGCGGCAGGTCGTCGGCGGCGCCGTTGCGTTTATGTCTTTGGGCTGTGGGACTCATTCCACCATGCCTGTCACATCGGGCGTCTGCCATGCAAGATGCTGGCCGCCGTCGAGCGCGATCATCTGGCCTGTCACCGAGCGCGCCTGCCAGAGATAGYGGATCGTGGCGCCGAATTCGGGCAATTGCGGGCCACGCTTCAGGATCAGGCCCTCGACTTGTTTGCCGAAGTCATCATCGTCCTGGCGCTTGTTCTTCAGCGTCGGACCGGGGCCTATGGCGTTGACGCGAATGCGGGGCCCGAGCGCCTGCGCCAGCATCTGCGTTTGCGTCCAAAGCGCCGATTTCGACAGCGCATAGGAGAAATAGCGCGGCGTCGGCCGCCAGACGCGCTGGTCGATGACGTTGACGATCAGCCCCTCCTCGCCTTCGGGCAGGGCATGGGCGAAGTGCTGCGCCAGCAGCGCCGGCGTCTTGACATGGATAGCGAAATGGCGGTCCCAGGCCCGCCAGTCGAAATCCTCCACGCGGTCGTCGACGAACAGGGACGCATTGTTGACCAACAGTGTGACAGGGCCGAGCGCGGCCTGCGCCCTGCCGATGAGATCGCCGACAGCATCCATGTTTGTGAGGTCGGCGACGACCACGGCGGCGCGACCGCCCTGGCCCATGATCTTCCGCACCAGCGCCTCGGCCTCGTCGCTTGACCGGTTGGCGTGGATGGCGACGGCGAAGCCATTGGCGGCCAGATCCTCGACGATCGCCTTGCCGATCCGCCTTGCTCCACCCGTCACCAGCGCGACGGCCGTGGCTTGTCTCATGGTGTCAATCCTCAATCGGCTTCACGATTCCGGGAAGCCGGCACAATATGACGGGCCAAGCGTTAAATGCCGTTTCCACCTGGGGCAGGAATGTGGCAAAGCGGCCCGGATGCGCTTGCGCCCCGCCGGATTCGGGGCRCCACTCACCGCAATATATGTCGCTGGACCCCTTGAACCAAGYGGTGTGCAGCGCAACATGTTTAACCTGCTGACATTCGCTGTTGCGAAGATGCAACGTCACTTTTCGGCCTCATTCGCGCCGGGGAATGACCCAAGTTCAGGTTCGCTTCAGCCGCATTTCAGCACGACATTTGGAACCGTTGAGCGCCAAGCCCGTTTATCCCCCCGGACGGGCCGGGGCGTTTCATGAACAAACAAGCCTAAGTGTCTTGTGGCTTAAGGAGTATATAATGAAGACCAATCTCAAATTCGCGCCGCTCGCCGCTGCGCTCGGGCTGTTCGCCCTTGGTGGTACCGCCTTTGCGGCCGACGTCGTTTCCGAAGAGCCGCCGGCTCCCGCCCCGGTTGCCGAGCTTCCGGTCGCTTCCTGGGCCGGGCCCTATGCCGGTATCAATCTCGGCTACGGCTTCGGCGGCCATGTGAAGGCCCCCGGCGTCGACGCCAAGACCAAGGGCTTCATCGGCGGCGTTTTCGGCGGCTACAACTGGCAGCAGGAGAACTTCGTGTACGGTGCTGAAGCCGACCTCGGCTACAACGGCACCAAAGGTTCGGACAACGACCTTTCGGCCAAGACCGGCATCGAAGGCTCGCTGCGCGCTCGCCTCGGCTATGCCGTGACCCCCGAAATCCTGCTCTATGGCACGGGCGGTCTGGCTGTTAAGGATCAGAAGATCGACGACAGCTTCACCGGCGTGCACGACAACAAGGCCATGCTCGGCTGGACCGCCGGTGCCGGTACCGACATCAAGATCACGGACAACGTGTTCGGCCGCGTCGAGTACCGCTACAYCGACTACGGCAGCAAGAACTTCGGCGACACCGGCAAGGTCAAGYCTTCGGACAACCGCGTCACCTTCGGCGTCGGTATGAAGTTCTAAGTCGTTAGAAGCCACGACACGGAAAAGCCGGGCCTTGCGCCCGGCTTTTTTTGTGCCCGTAAAACCGGCAAAGGGTTGTGCGCCCCTCGGTCAGCCCTCATGTCGACCCTTCGGCGACTTGGCCTTTGCCTTCGCCGGCAGCGTCCCGACGAAAGCCAATGCGCGGTCGAGCCAGCCGGCGAGATCGGCATCGGTTGCCGTGCCTTCCGGCGCGACGCGGATATAGCCTTCCATCGAGCGCCCGCCCATCTCCATCGTGCCCGCATGAGGAAGTGCCGCGGCGGCCGCATGCGCGTCCTTGCCGACGCGCACCAGAAGCCCGCGCTTCGAAGTACCGATCAGCATGTTGCCGTCGATCATGAAGCAGGTGCCGCCGAACATCTTCTGCTCGGTGAAGGCGCGCTTGCCGAGAGCGGCGCGCAGGCGTGCGACCATCGGGTCAGGCGCGGCACTGGTCGAGGGCTTTGCCATGCTCACCACTCCGACTTGGGTGATGTCATGCAAGCATGGAGGCGGATGGTGTTCAAGCTCGCCAATCTCCGAGGGGGGAGATCAGCTGTATCTACCCCGRCACGCTGCCTTTCAGTTCCGGGAACTTCTCATCAAACCGCGCGGCCCAGCGGACCAGACGTCCGCGGCCCTTCTCCCATTGGCCGGAAAAGCGCAGCGCCAGGTAGCCAAGCGTTGCGCGCAGCGCCATATGGCCGGCGGTGATCTTCTTCGGCAGCTTCGGCGGGTTGGCGTTGATGAGGTCGAGGGCGGTCGTGATCTTGCCCCATTGCCGATCGAGCCAGGGCTGATAGACCATCGCCTCCGGCCGCGTGCGCCGCTCATAGACCATCGACAGCGCGCAGTCGCAGATGCCGTCGGCAAGCGCCTCCAGAACCTCCGCGTCGAGCCGCTTGTCGGGATTGCGCGGGAACAGCGCGCTCTTCGACAGGCGGTTGAGATGCTGGGTGATGGCGCGGCTGTCATAGATCGAGCGGCCGTCCTCCAGCACCAGCACCGGGATCTTGCCGAGCGGATTGGCCGAGATCAGTTCGGCGGGCTTGTCCTCCGTCTTGACTGGCACGAGGTCGATGGCGATTCCGGCATAGGCGGCCGCCATGCGGACCTTCGAGCTATAAGGGGATGTGGAGGCATAGAGCAGTTTCGGCATGATCGGGTTCCCGGTTGTTTGCGGCACTGTTGACCGACCGGGGTCCGAAGGGCAACGGCCAGCGGGCCGATCCGGATCAGCCAACGCTGTTTGCCTGCGCAGGCGCGCCAACAAAAAAGCTCCCGGAAGTTTTTGCTGGCAGCAAAATTTCCGAGAGCTTTAGGAGGAGCGTCCGCTCCGACTCCGCCCGCTCTGACACCGAATTGGCGAGAGGGGTGCCTGGTGGCACCCGCCCTCACCTGTTTGCGCCAGCCAAGCGAAGCTACGCGATTACTTCTTGGCGGCCGGCTTCTTCGCCGGAGCTGCCTTCTTTACGGCTGCCGGCGCCTTGGCGGCGGCGGCCTTCAGCGGAGCCTTGGCTGCGGGCTTGGCCGCTGCCTTCGCTGCCGGCTTCTTGGCGGCGGGCTTGGCTGCTGCCTTGGCCGCCGGCTTGGCGGCTGCCTTGGCGGCGGGCTTTGCCGCGGCCTTGGCCGCCGGCTTCTTGGCGGCGGCGGGCTTGGCTGCTGCCTTGGCCGGAGCCTTGGCGGCTGCCTTCGGTGCCGCTGCCTTCTTCACTGCTGCAGGTTTCGCGGCAGCCTTAGCTGCCGGCTTCTTTGCCGGCGCTTTCGCTGCCGGCGCCTTGGTTGTCGTCTTTGCCATGCGATGCCCCTTGCGTTTTGCCAATGGTCGTGAGTGACCCGGCGTGTCTATGCATATCTGACTCGCGACTGTCTAGCCAGCGAAGCAACACAATGATTTTCAGTTATTGAATTTTGGTTACACCAAACGCATCACGTTGAAAAATTGTGAGCGAATCTGTCACTTTCGAAGTGACGGCCTGCCGCACAGATCTTCGCGCGGCTTCTATCACCCGATCATCCATCCATGCGCGGCATAAGCTTGTATCGCAAATGTGAGCAGGGCGCTCACAATAGAGTACATGCCGCCGAACGCCAGCTTCATCTTGTCCAGCGAAAACATCTACAGATGAACCTGCCAGGTGAGACGATCAAAGCTTGGACGCTTGAAAGTGAGCTTCAAGCTCATATTTCAGCCCCCGCCACCAATCTTTATTGCCGGCTTGCGTTAGCCCTGCAGACGGCGCACCGGCTCGGAGCGATGAAGATGGACGGCATAGGTGTCCCAGGGCGGCGAGACCGCGGTCGCGGCCAGCATGCGGCCGATCTCGCCGCGATGGTAACCGCCGTGCAGGACGACATGGGTCAGCATCTCCTGCCTCGTCATGCAACCCTTGTCGCCGTCGGTGAAGGTGAAGGCGACCGGGTCGGCAAGCCCTTGCTCCGAAACGGTTTCCAGATAATCGAGATACCAGCGATCGACCTCAGTCAATGCGACGCGCAGCTCGAGCGGTTGAGGCGTATCCGGCGTATTGTCGCCCGCATAGCCATGGGCGACACCCTTCAGATGCGCGGCGAAAATCCGCGACACGACATGGATGTGGTTCATCAGACGGAGCGCGGCATGGCGTTGTCCGGCGTCGCGAGCCGGACCCATTCCGGCAAGCTTCTCAACGAGCTCATCGTTCGCCCAGGCCTGATAGGCGAGCATGCCCTTCAACAAGGTCTTGGCGCTCATCTTTGCGGCCCCATTTGCGTTGGCGAAATGAATGTGAGTATCCTGTTTATATTCTCGGGAGACGGGCCAGCATGTCTACTCGCATTGCAAAGCCGGCCGCACGCATGCGCAAGCAGCCGCGCCAGGCGCGTTCGATCGCCACGGTCGAGGCAATCATCGAAGCCGGTGCTCACGTTCTGAGCGAGCTCGGCTGGGCGGGCTTTTCCACCAACAAGGTGGCGGAGGCCGCCGGCGTCAGCATCGGCTCGCTCTATCAATATTTCCCCGACAAGCTGGCTCTGGTCGAAGCGATCCGGCGCCGTCACTTCGATCATGTGCTGTCGGTGATTCGCGAAGCGGCTGCGGACGAGAAGCCGCTCAAGCAATTCGCGCGCGAGCTGGTGCGCGGCATGATCGGCGCGCACTCGATCCATCCGACGCTGCATCAGGTGCTGCTCGACGAGGCGCCGGGCGACCGCGGCTCACGCGCCGCGCATGCCTCGTTCCAGGCGCGCTATCTCGAACATTACGCGGCCGCCGTCGCGCAATATCGCAAGCGCCGCAAGGACACCGAGACGATGGCGCGCGTGCTCTCCTCGGCGGTCGAGGGCGTGATCCACAACGCGGCACGGCGCAACATGCTCGATGCGCCGGAGCTGCAGAAGCAGCTCATCGAGCTGATCTGCGCGTATGTGTCCGGCCAAGGCGTGCGCCTGTGACGACGGCGATGTCCCGCGGTCCACACGGTGCCCAGGATAGATCGGACTAATTTTTTGCACTGTGTCGATTCCGCCGATCCTCGTTCGTCGTAGGATCGAAGCAACCCGATCGAAAGGAAGATACTGATGCGCTTCATGATGCTGATGATCCCCGGCGGCTATGCGACCGCGGCTCCCGACGTGATGCCGAGTGCCGAGGCGGTGGAGGCGATGATGAAATACAATGAGGAGCTGAAGCGGGCCGGCGTTTTGCTTGCGCTCGATGGGCTRCATCCGCCGTCAGTTGGGGCGCGGGTGTCTTTCAAGGGCGGCAAGCCGGTTGTCACCGACGGGCCCTTCGCGGAGGTCAAGGAAGTGCTCGGCGGCTACTGGATGATCGACGTACGTTCGCGCGAGGAGGCCATCGAATGGGCCCGCCGCTGCCCCGCCGGGGACAATGACGTCATCGAGGTCCGCCGCGTTCAGGAGATGAGCGATTTTCCCGAGGATGTCCAGAAGGCGGCCGAAGGTTTCAGCGGGCTGAAGAGTTGACCGCAGCCGCGGCCATCGAAGCGGTCTGGCGGATCGAGCAGCCGAAGCTCGCCGCCAGGCTCACTCGCACCCTGCGCGATGTCGGGCTGGCCGAGGAGGTGGTGCAGGATGCCTTCGTGCTGGCGCTGGAGCGCTGGCCCCGCGACGGCATTCCGCATAACCCGGCYGCCTGGTTGACCCGGGTCGCCACCAACCGGGCGCTCGACCGGCTGCGCCGTACCGTGCTGATCGATGGAAAGCATCGGCAGCTGGCCGTCGATCTTGCGGAGCTGGAGCGCGCGATGCCCGACATCGAGGCGGCGCTCGATGAGGATATCGACGACGATCTGTTGCGCCTGATCTTCACCTCTTGCCATCCGGTGCTGCCGGCAGAGCAGCGCGCGGCCCTCGCCTTGCGGATGCTCGGCGGGCTGTCGACGCCGGAGATCGCACGCGCCTTCCTGGTGCCGGAGGCCACCGTCGCCCAGCGCATCGTGCGCGCCAAACGGACACTACGCGACGCTGGCATCGCCTTCGAGACGCCGCGCGGGCAGGAGCGGCGCGAGCGCCTGGGCGCCGTCCTGGAAGTGATCTATCTGATCTTCAACGAGGGCTATGTCGCGTCCTCCGGACCGGACTGGCTGCGAGCCGATCTCAGCGGCGAGGCCCTGCGCCTCGGCCGCCTGCTCGCGACGTTGATGCCGGAGCAACCGGAGGTGATCGGACTCCTGTCGCTCATGGAGCTCAGCGCCTCACGCTTTGGCGCCCGCACCGACGGGGCGGGCAATCCGATCCTGCTGCCGGATCAGGATCGCAGCCGCTGGGACTGGTCGCTGATCCGGCGCGGCCTCGACGGGCTGAAACGCGCGATGACGCTCACGCCGACGCCAGGTCCCTATCAGYTGCAAGCGATGATTGCCGCCTGCCATGCCCGCGCGGTGAGCGCGGCCGACACCGACTGGRTCGCGATCGCCGCTTATTACCAGGCGCTCGCGCTGGCGGYCCCCTCGCCGATCGTCGAGGTCAACCGTGCGGTCGCGGCCGGCATGGCGTTCGGACCGGCGCAAGGACTGGCCATCGCCGATGCGTTGCGGGACGAGCCGCGGCTCAAGGATACGCATCTGTTGCCCACGGTGCGCGGCGACCTGTTGGCCAAGCTCGGACGGATGGAGGAAGCGCGCGCGGAGTTTCGCCGCGCCGCCGACCTGACCGGCAATGAGCGGGAGCGCGCGCTGCTAATGGCGCGGGCTGGCCCGAGCTTGACATAGGGTAGGAAGTTAAGTGCCCGGCTGTGTCGAGATTCAGGTCAGGCCGAGTCGAGAATGACGGCGTCCGAGAACCGGAGCGGAGCGTACTTAAAGTACGTGAGCACCGGAAGCGGAGGGCGCCGCCATTCGCAGGCCGGCATCACCTGAATATCGGCACAGCCTACCGCAGCACACGGCAACGGCCGTTATAAACCAGCCAGCGGTCGAAGCCCGAGACGCAGAACTCGACATTGTCGCCGATCGAGGCAAAGCCCTGGCCTTCCTCGATCAGATAGAAGATCGAGCGGTCGCGGCCGTCCGACAGGTTGACGGTGGCGCGGCAATAATGGCGGCCGATCGGCCACTCGTCGCTCGCCGGCTCATAGCGATGCTGGCGGATGTTGCGGAAATCGGTGATCGCGACGTCYGGCAGATGCGGCACGTGATGCACCTGATAGGAGAAGCGGTCGGTGATCTTGTTCAGCACCCAGCTTTCGCCGCAGACGCTGCCATCGTCACCRCTGTAAACGGAAAGGTCGGCGGCCTGCGCCGCCTGGGTAAAGCCCAGCGGAGCGGCAAAGGGAGTGGACAGCGCAACCAGCGCGGCAAGGGCGGAATGGACGAAGCGAGTCATGACAGCCTCTCGAGGTCGGTTCTGCGCACTGTGCGGATTCGCTTGGCGGCGGTCAAGCGGTCGCGAAATAAAGGTTTTTCGGAAGAGACTTTTGGGGGTTTCCGCAAACTTCGTTCCAGGCTTCATCCGTCCATCAAAACGTGGCGGCAAGCAGCAGCCCGCCGATGACGGCAATGTTGATCAGGAACGCGTTGCGCTGCACCTGGCGCTCCGGCTCCGCGCTCGCCCAGAAACGCAGCAGCATCGCGTTCGCCACCAGGGTGAAGACGACCAGCGCGCCGGCGGCCAAGGACCGGGCCATGCCGATGGCAAGCAGGAGACCCGCGATGACCTCGATCGCCGAACCGACGGCCAGCATCAAGGCCGGGGCCGGGAATTTCTGCGCGGCCAGATAGTCGCGCATCGCCCCGAATTTCAGGAAATGCTCGATGCCGGCGAAGACGAACACGCCGCCGATAAGGAGAGCGCCAAGCGCTTGAATGGATTGAACAGGCATGGCGACCTCCTCTCGATGATATACGTCGCTCCGCTCAGGCCTCGGGGACGAAGGCCGGGTTGTGGACGACTTCCCACAGGTGATCGTCGGGATCCTGGAAGTAGCCCGCATAGCCGCCCCAGAAGGTTTTTTGCGCCGGCTTGACCACGCGCGCGCCGGCCCTCACGGCCTCGGCCATCACGGCGTCGACCTCGGCCTCGCTGCCGACATTGTGGCCGATGGTCAATTCGGTCGGGCTGCGGCCGCTTTGCGGCACCGTGGCGTCGTGGGCGATGCTCGAACGCTCGAAGATGGCGAACTTCAGGCCGCCGGCGAGATCGAAGAAGGCGACGGCGCCATGCTCGAATTCGCGGCCGATGATGCCTTCGGTGGGCAGGCCGAGGCCGTCGCGATAGAATTTGAGGGAGGCTTCCAGATCGTCGACGCCGAGCGTCAATACGGTGATGCGAGCTTTCATTTCTCTCACTCCTTTCTATATTCGTGACCACAGCCGCAAACGGATGCGGTTCTGATGCGAGCGCGTGAAGCGCGTTGAAGTTCCACCCGTTTTGTCATGGATGACGTGGCCGGCATTGAATATTTCGGCCAAAATAACCGTTGCACCGATCCGGCAACTCCCGCTGGAGCAGATCGGAGAGAGAATGGAACCGGTCCTGGCGCAGACCACCGGCTTGTTTAGCGAACGGCCCGTCGCTGGCGGCCTGGCCGCTGCCTTCTGTGCGGTCTGGGTCCACCGCATGGACGAGCGCGCCGTTCCACCCATCCTCATCACGCCGGACGCARCGATCGACCTGCAATGGATCGACGGCCGCTTCCGCGTGGCCGGACCGGACAAGGAGCCGCAGATTGAGCGGCCTGCCGCCGGCGCGGTGATCGTGGGCTTCCGCTTCCGTCCGGGCGCCRCCGCCGGCTGGTTGGGCGTGCCGGCCGGCGAGATCGTCGGCGGGCRGCTCGACCTCAGCGATTTGTGGGGCACGCGTTGTCGGGAGCTTTCCGACCGCATCAGACCGACGCCCAACCTCGCCGACCTGGTTCGTCACCTGGAAGAGACGATCGGAGGACGCACGGAAGGACGCGACGCGCTCGACCCGCAGATGGATCGGGCCTTCGGCGTCATCCACGAAGGTTTGCCTCCGGAAACGCCACTGGTTCCGTTCCTGCAACGCCAGCTGCATATGAGCGAACGGACGCTGCGACGCCGCTTCGAGGACGCCTTCGGCTATGGCCCGAAGACGCTCGACCGCATCCTGCGCTTTCACCGGTACCGGCGCCTGCAACGACAGCAAAGCGATGCCTCTACCGCGCTGCTGGCGGTCGAGGCCGGYTATACCGACCAGGCGCATCTGATCCGTGAAAGCCGGCGGCTGACCGGCGTGACCCCCTCGGCGCTGGCTTAAAGCGACGCGGACGCCCTACTCGCCTGCCAACCACTCCAAGGTCCAGCGCGACGGCTGCCGGACGGCGAGTACCTTGTGCAGGGCCGGCAGCAACAGCCGCAATTCGCTCTCCAGCGTATAGGGCGGATTGACCACCACCAGCCCGCTGCCGTCGAGACTGGGCTCGTCCGAGGCGGGCCGTATCTCGAAGGCGATGTCGAGCAGCTTCGGGATGGCGGTCTCCTTCAGCGCCGCGCGGAAAGCGGTTACCGCCTTGCGATCCTTGATCGGATACCAGAGCGCGTAGATACCGCCCGGCCAGCGCCGGTGCGCCTTGCGCAGCCCTTCGACGAGCCGGGAGAACTCGCCCTCCTCCTCGAAGGGCGGATCGATGAGGACGAGGCCGCGCTTTTCCTTCGGCGGCAATTGCGCGCCGAGCGCCAACCAGCCGTCGAGCTCGATCACCCTTACCTGGAAATCGCCGGCGAAAACCGATTTCAGCCGCGCGGCATCCTCGGGGTGCAGCTCGACCGCCGTCAACCGGTCCTGGTTGCGCAGGAGATGGCGCACGATCAGCGGCGAGCCGGGATAATGCTTGAGCCCACCATCGGGATTTTGYGCGCGCACAGCTTCCAGATAAGGCTGAAGCAGCGCCGCCGCTTGCGGCTCGAGCATCGCCTCGGCCAGCCGCCCGATGCCGCCCTGCCACTCGCCGGTCTTGYCGGCCTCCACCGAGGCAAGATCGTAGCGGCCGACACCGGCATGGGTATCAATGACGCGAAACGCCTTGTCCTTCTGCTTGAGGTATTCAACGAGGCGCGCGAGCACGGCATGTTTGACGACATCGGCGAAATTGCCGGCGTGGTAGGCATGGCGATAGTTCATGCGCGCCGACCTCCAAGGAGCATGATGTCGACCGAAAACCGCTTCACACTTTTCGGCATCATGCTCGTGGCGAACCGTTGCGGCCCCAGCGCGGCGGTGGCGGCTGCGAATTGGGATTCTGTGGGCGGCCTCCGCCGCCGCGTCCGAAGACAAGCGACAGCACCAGCCCGGCAAGGCCTACGCCCATCAGCGTATAGCCGGCCGGCTCAGCGCGTTCGTCGATCGAGCCGGTGCCGGCGCGCAGGATGAGATCGACCGCACGCATGTCGATGCCGTCGGCATCTCCGGGGCCGACCGTGAAGACATAAGGACCGGGCGCGACCCTATCGATGACGCCTGCCTCGTCGCGAAAGATCTTGTCGGGCAGTTGCGGGCTGGCCTCGCGCGGATTGTCGGTGTGGTTGAAGGAGAGCGCCGAGGCCAGCGCCGTGCGGCCGCCGCTCGCCGCGGTCAGCGTTAGCACCGCGCGCTGCTGGCCGGCGACGCGCTCGGCCCGCGCGGTCAAGTCGACCAGCACCCTCACCGGGGCGTCGCCTGCGGCGAGCTGCACGGTGACCGGCCGGAAGCGGYCGCCCTCATAGACGCGGTAAGTGCCGATCGCATGGCCGGAAAAATTGCTCATCGCCCAKGGATAGAAGATGCCGATGGCGGCACCGGCGATGAGGAGAAGGACTGAGAGGAAGCGCATTCAAACCCTTGGTTGTTTTCTTCGGTGCGCGGCTGGYCGCCATTCTGACTAGCGGCTTTCGCTTCGGGCAGCTTCGCGGACGCGCTCCATCTCGTCCAGAAACATTTCCAGGCCAAGCTCGAAAGTTTTGTCGAAGCCGGCCGCGCCGAAATAGGCGCCGGCCTTCACGACGCTCGGATAGTCGCGGGCCAACTCCTCTTCGCCGACGGTGGTGACCGCCGACGGCCCCTTGGCGTAACCGGCCGTCTCGTCGAGGATCGCGCCCATCAGATAGTAGCCGGCGGCGCGGAACAGGCGGGCGCTGAGCTCGGGACCGAAGCCGCCATCCTCGAACAGGCCGATGATGGCGTTGAGCTTGGCAAGGCAGGGCGGCGAGTTCATGCGGTAGACGACGATGAACGGCGCGAAGGCCGGATGCTCGGTGGCGACACGGYGGAATTCCTGCATGCCGATGYGGGCCCGCTCGCGCCAGGGCAGGCTGTCGTCGGGGATGATGAGACCGCTCATCTGCCGATCGACCAGCGCCTCGTAGAGGTGCGCCTGCGAGGGGAAGTGGTGGTAGATGCTCATCGCCTCGCAGCCGAGCCTGGCAGCGAGCTTGCGCATCGAAAAGCCGGACAGCCCTTCCCGCTCGATCACCTCGAAGGCGGCGTCCTCGATCATCTCGCGGGAAAGTTTTCCGCGGGTTCGCTTTTTTTTGCTCGGTGCATCCATGGTCGCGCTTGACAACTTACACTGTAAGGTTCATCTTCCGCATACCTTACATCGTAAGGCTAACAAAAACCAGAGGAGAACATCATGTCGGTCATTCGCATCGTCTCAACCGTGCATTCCTGCCTTCGTTCCGCCTCGCTCATCGCCGCCGCGGGCGTATTCGCCACCGTGCTGGCGTCCGGGCCTGCCCGGGCCGATGATTACGACGCCGCCCTCAAGGACATCCAGTCGACGATGGGCGGCGTGCCGAGCTTCGTCAAACAGTTCCCGAAAGCCGGWCTGCCCGGCGCCTGGGCCGAGGTCAAGGCCATCGAGCTCAGCGACAAGACGGCGCTGCCGCCGAAGGTGAAGTCGCTGATCTCGCTGGCGGTCGCAGCACAAATCCCCTGCAGCTACYGCATCTGGTCGGACACCGAGAACGCCAAGCACGCCGGAGCGACCGACGAGGAGATCCAGGAAGCCGTCGCCATGGCGGCGCTGACACGCCACTGGAGCACCATCTTCAACGGCATGCAGGTCGATTTCGACCAGTTCAAGAAAGAGATGGGCGGGGAGTAAGGGGCAGGCATCAGACGCCGTAGACGACAAAATGGCCCGCTCGGACGCGGRCCATTTTGTTGGGCCGCGACTACCCTCCGTTCGTCCATCGTCACGCGGATGGCGGCGCCTGCAGCCATCAAGCCGTTCTGCCCTCTTGCGGCGGCGGAAAAACCGTGGACGCATTCAAACAGCTATCGCTAAATTAATCAGTTTTGCCATAATGAGCCAGGTGGATGGCTATCGATGATTCGAACATAAGCGTCACGCCCTTGAGGGGACACCAGTTCATGCTCATGGCTTACCGCGGCTTAAGCCGATCCTGCCCCAACAACAATTTCCGCATGCCAATCAAGGCCTTGTCCGGTCTTTTTCTTTTAGGCGCGTTGCTGGCAACTTCCGGTTGCCAATACTTCAATTTTGGCCAATCGACTTCATTCAGCGTCTCGCAAAGCGGCAACGCCGCCTTGATTGACTTGAAGCCGAGCCGGCCAGCCCAGACAGGGAATCCGCCTCGCCCRGCTCCTGTTGCAAGCGCCAACCCTTATCTTGGGAACGCTGCTTTCGTTTGCGGCCCAAGCGGCTTCGGACAGCAGTCGCATTGCTTCGCCAGAAATTCCGGGGCTTTCGCCGAGAACATCTAGACAGGGCGCGGCAATCTCGACCTGGCGTCAAGATGGCGTTGCTTCGAGACTTGAAGGGTGACGCCGAAGGCTGCTTTCGACATGCTTGCGCAGTCCGACGAATGCAACGACGGTTACAGGGCGCTCCAAGGCAAGGCCTCACCGGCGACGGGCAGAGGAAGCACCCTTCACGGTTAACCGCTCGCGAAGGCGTGAGGTTAACAAAACGCTAATTTAGTTGACTACCCGCGATACGGGTATATCTTTATATGCGTTGGGTGTGCAATTTGGGCGAGCAGTCTGCGGTGGTGGCAACCGACTCGTGGATCGCGATTTAGGGGCGCAAGGGACGCTTAAGCGGCAGAGACATGCCGTAGAGCAACGGCCCCGCGAACTCAGAAAATTATGACGCACATCAGTGCTGGCGGTTTCGCCTATGCGGAGGAACCGCCTTTGTAACCTGGTCGGGCAAGGCCCGTCCCGGAACGGTAGTGTGTGTGCGTACGGGGTTGCCATGAATAGGGTCATCAAAGTTCTGAAGCCGGCGCTATCGGGTCGAAAGGGTATCGATCGTGGCCGAGCCCTGGTCACYGGCGGAGCGGGCTTCCTGGGTTCTCATTTGTGCGAGCGGCTGCTTGCGGACGGCTATGAAGTCATCGCCCTGGACAATTTCCACACCGGCAAAAGATACAATCTAGCCAGTATCGCGCGGGACGCCTCTTTCACCTGCATCAGCCACGACGTTGTCGATACCCTGCCGACGGATATCGTCGTCGACGAGATCTACAACCTCGCTTGCCCAGCTTCGCCACCCCACTATCAGGCCGATCCCATCCACACGTTCAAGACCAGCGTGCTCGGGGCGATCAACCTCCTGGAACTCGCCCGGCRCCACAACGCCAAGATATTCCAGGCTTCGACCTCCGAGGTCTATGGCGATCCGCTGGTGCATCCGCAGCCCGAAGGCTATTTCGGCAACGTCAACACACATGGCCCGCGCGCCTGTTACGACGAAGGCAAGCGCTCAGCCGAAACGTTGTTCTTCGACTATTCGAGAACTTACGGCCTCGACATCCGGGTCGCKCGCATCTTCAACACCTATGGGCCGCGCATGCAGCCCGATGACGGACGCGTGGTGTCCAACTTCATCGTCCAGGCGCTGCGCGGAGACGATATCACCGTCTATGGCAGCGGCACGCAGACGCGCTCCTTCTGCTATGTCGACGACCTCATCGAAGGGTTTGTTCAGCTGATGCGGTCGCCGACGGCGCCGAAACATCCGGTCAACCTCGGAAACCCCGGCGAGTTCACCGTCATGGAACTGGCCGAGCTCGTTCTCGATTGCACCAACTCCCGCTCGCGGATCGTACACAGGCCGTTGCCGGTCGACGATCCCCGACAGCGCAGGCCCGATATCAGCTTCGCCGAGCAGCAGCTCGGCTGGAAGCCAAAGGTCCCGCTGAGCGAGGGGCTGGCCTACACCGCGGGCTATTTCGAAGCCCTGCTGGGCCGCCGTCAGCCCGGAACCTCACGTGGCGGCCATTTGTCCTCCGGCGAGGCTTTGGCGCTATGAGTGCCCGACCCATCCTGGTGACGGGCGGCGCAGGCTTCATCGGCAGCCACACCTGCAAGCAGCTGGCGGCAGCCGGCTATCTGCCCGTGGTCTTCGACAATCTCAGCCGGGGCAACGAGCAGGCGGTGGCCTGGGGCCCGCTGGTGGTCGGCGATATCCGCGACCGCGGCGCGCTCGAGCGAGCCATCGCCATCCACCGGCCGCAGGCGGTGATCCATTTCGCCGCGCTTGCCTATGTCGGCGAGTCGGTCAGCGACCCCGCGGACTATTATTCGGTCAATGTCGGCGGGACGATCGCCGTGCTCGAGGCCGCACGGGCAAACGGCATCGGCAACATCATCTTCTCTTCCAGTTGCGCGACCTACGGCATGCCCGAGACGCTGCCCGTGCGCGAAACCTCGTCTCAGAACCCAATCAGCCCTTACGGCCGTACCAAGCTGATGGGCGAACAGATCATCAGGGATCATGGCTCGGCTTACGGTACGAAATACGCAATCCTGCGTTACTTCAACGCCTGTGGCGCCGACCCCGACGGCGAGCTCGGCGAATGGCACACGCCGGAAACCCATCTCATTCCCAGGGTGTTGATGGCGGCGTCCGGCATGATCGAGGCGATCGAGGTTTTCGGCACCGACTACGAGACGGCGGACGGCACCTGCGTGCGCGACTACGTCCATGTCAGCRACCTCGCCCGGGCGCACCTAAAGGCCCTGCTGCATCTGGAGGCCGGCGGCAAAAGCCTTGCGGTCAACCTTGGCACCGGCCGCGGGGTCTCGATCAGGCAGATCATGGACGCGGTCGAGCGGATCACTTCGCGGCCCGTCCCGGCCACGTACAAGGCGCGCCGCCCTGGCGATCCGGCAGGGCTTTTCGCCGACCCCAGCCTTGCCCGCGAACAGCTGGGCTTTGTGGCGCAGCTTTCCGACATCGACACCATCGTGAGGACGGCCGCTCCCTTCTTCGGGCTAGGCCCGGCCTTGCCCAATTCCGGCGTTTCGGCCGCCGCGGCGCGCGCATTGCGCGCGCCGCGTGGCGCGAGCGTCAATCAGAAACGCCGGCCCGCAAGGCCGACGGTCGGCCCTGTGAGTAATGTGTCGGGGCGTGGGCTCGCTGAGTTCGGCTAAGGCCGTCTCAGCGAGCCTCCTATTTTTGCAGCCGGTTGCGCGAGCGCAATCTGGACGGAGGCCACGGCGAAACCGCCGAAGCCAACTCACGCTTTTCCTGGAATTGCTTCAGCTCTTGCTGTCGACCAGTTTGCGGGTCTCGTCGAACTGCGCGCCCTTGGTGTTACCCGCCTCGAACTTCTGGTGCTCGTCGGCGGGATCGTCCTTGGCGTGCTTGAAATCATACCAGGTACCGTCAGGGTCCTTGCGCTGCTCGATGTTGCCCTTGTTGACACGATGGCTGTAGCAGGTGCGTTGCGGCTTGGTGGAATAAGTCTTGGCGCGCCAGGCAAGTTCCATGCACATCTTGCCCTTTTCCGTCACCAGCCAGCGGCCCTCGCCGACGGCGGGGGAATCCTCCCCTTTCGTCCAGGCATGCAGGCGTCTGTCCATTCCGAAATAGGCGGCGCCGTTCTTCCAGTTCCAGGTGCGATCGGCATAGAGAAGCTGCAGCTCGAAAGCCGTCGGAGCAATGTCGGGCTTGGCGRCCGCCTCGACTGTCGCGCCGTTCCTCTGTGGGGCCGCGCTGGCGGGGCCGCTAAGAGCAAGCTGGCCGCAGGCGACCAGCAGCGCAACCAGCCAGCCGCCTCCCGCAAGCCGATGGGGCCGGCTGAACTCAAGTCGAGCCGGTTCACATGGCGATGTGGTTTCAACTGTCGTCCCGATGAACATGCGCATATCGATACCCCCTTTCGACCCCGATACGGCGGGGCCGATGAACCATGATCTGGAAGATGTTTCTTCGGGCTTTCCGCGAGCCGTCACGATGCCCGGGCCTGTCGGCCCGATGGCGGCGCGATCAGCGCCCTTGAGACCATTAACAGCCGCGGGTGTTGCGATGTCAACTGAATCGAGGCTCAAGTGATCACTGCAAGCCGTTAGTTAACCAGAGATATTACAATGTTGTGATAGTCTGACCTTGTTTGGCGATTGGATGTCGCCAGAATAGCTTCGGCGGGGGGCTGCTCCACATGTTAGACAGCGCAGGAACGACCGAGTTGCAAGGCGCGGCGTTTGCCGGCATGCGCCGGGCTGTCGGCGCAGCACGCATCCACACCGCAATCCTGCTGGCGATCTTGCTGGTTGCCGCCATCGCGCGTTTTCACAACATCACCCAGCCACTGGTCGACGCCTTCAGCTGGCGCGAGACAAGCACCGCGATGATGGYCGACAATTTCCAGCAGCATAGCTGGAACATCTTTTTTCCCGAGGTCAGCTGGACCGGCCCGGGACCCAGCTACCAGGGCCGGGAATTCCAGATCGTTAGCTATTCCGCCGCGCTGCTCTACCAACTCTTCGGCTGGCACGACTGGTTCGGCCGCATGGTCGCCGCGCTGTTCGGCATGGTGACGGTGTTTTCGCTGCACAGGTTGACCGCGCTCTGTTGGGACGAGGTGCATGCGCATGCGGCAGCCCTTGCCTATGCGCTGATGCCGGGGGCGGCGATGATCGACAGTTCGTTCCTGCCCGATCCATCGATGCTGGCGCTGGTGACGCTCGGCGTGTGGCTGTTCGCGAAATACTGGGCAGGCGGCAAACCGTGGCTGCTGCCGCTGGCGACGCTGAGCTTCACGCTTGGCGCGCTGGCCAAGCCGCCAGGGCTCGCCGCCGGGGCCGTCATCTTCTACCTGACGGTCTGCTGGATCCTCCAACGGCGCTACAGGCAGGCCGCGCGGGTTCTGYTCAGCGGACTGATCAGCCTGGTGGTCATCACCGCCTATTTCGGCTGGGCCATCTATCTCGGCCGCAGCTACCCGCCCTACCACGTGGCCGRCTCCGGCTATATCTGGGATTCCGGCTTCTGGACGTTCTTCAAGAACAGTTTCTACCTCAAATCGGTCTGGAACACGTCGGTCTGGTGGTTCTACGGCTATCCGTTCATGATCCTCATCGCCATTGGCTTCTGGATGCCACCGAAGCCCGCCGCAAGCGGCGAGCGGGCGCTGTCTGCCGTTCCCTATGCCTGGCTCGCGGCAGCGGCGGTGGTCTATGTCGCGGCGGCGCGCGAGATCACCAGCAATCCGTGGAACTACCATATCTTCCACGTGYCGCTGGCGATGTTCTGCGGCCGCGGCGCGCTCGTGCTGGCGACGCTCGGCACCGGACCAGTTCTCGCGCCGGCTGTGATGCTGCGCTCGGTGTTCATCGCGGCGCTGGCGCTCACGCTCTCCACCTTTCCGCTGCTCAAGACGATGAAGGCGCCAATCRCCATGAACGGCAAGCTGCTCGGCGAGCAGCTGGCGCGGGTCGCCCAGCCGGGCGAGCTTGTCGTCGCCATCGCGCCGGAGGCCGGCGATCCGGTCGCGGTCTACTACAGCCGGGCGCGCGGCTGGGTGTTCCCGCCCGGAGGCGGCGACGTCGAATGGTCGAAATTCGTCGAGGACGATGCCACCGCGATCGCGCAGCTCGAGGACTTACGGGCGCAGGGCGCGGATTATTTCGGCGCGGCCAAGAACGCCGCCGACAAACAGGACCGGCAGTTCATGAAACATCATGACGGGGTGATCGACCACCTCGACAAGACCGCGACCAAGCTTGTGGATTCGGATACGATGCTGGTCTATAGGATCACCCGCCCGTGACGGCCCGCCGTTCGAGGCGCGCCGGCGAAGCGATCCGCGGATGAAGGCGTGAATTGTCGAACCACCGGATAAGCCGCTCCGACGCGGCGGTGGCGCCATCGGAGAATTGGTTGAAGAGAGCGATATCGATAGTCGTCACTCTGGCGCTGCTGGCATGGCTTGCCAGCGACCAACGCTGGAAGATGGTCGGCGATGCCTTCGCCTCCATCACGCCCGGCGCTTTCTTGGCGGTCGCGGCGGCGCTGTTCGTCACCTATGTGCTCCGGGCGCTGCGCGTCTGCGACGAATTCCGCGACGATGTGAACGGCCGCTTCGGCGCCACGCTGCGCGTCATCCTGATCCACAATGCCATGATCAACATCGTGCCGTTCCGTGGCGGCGAGACGGCCTTCCCGATCCTGTTGCGCCAGGTGTTCGGCGTCTCGATCGTGCGCGCCAGCGCTTCGCTGCTGTGGTTCAGGCTGCAGGATGCTTTCGTCGTCGGCGTGCTGGCTTGCCTGGTGTGGCCGGGTTTGCACCCGGCGCTGAGGGCCGCCGGCATCGCGGCGCTGATCGCCGCCGCATGGTACCTGCCGCGCTGGGCGCGCGCGCCGCACAACTGGACGGCCGGCGGCAGGATCGTCTCGAAGCTCGGAAAATTGCGCGACATCTTCACGGAAGCGACGGGACGGTCGCGCTATGGCTGGTGGTGGACGATCGCCAACTGGGCGCTGAAGCTCGGCGTGCAGGGCTGGCTGCTCGCCATGCTGCTCAACACCTCGTTCCAGACCGCCTTTCCGGGCGCTGTCGGCGCGGAGGCCGCCGCCATCCTGCCGGTGCAGGGCGTCGCAGGCTTCGGCACCTATGAGGCGGGCGCGGCCGCCGCGCTGCTCTATTCCGGCATCGCCATGAAGGACGGCCTGCAGGCGGCGCTGGCGCTGCATCTCTTCATCTTGTGCTCGGCGGTCGCAACCGGCGCGATCGCCTGGCTGTTCCCCTCCAAATCGACGCTGCCCGAAACTCCGGCGGCGGGACCGGCAAGGAAATGACCGCCATGAACGTGYTTCCCATCCCCGCATCGGGACTGCCCGAGGGCGCCGTCATGCCCGAGCACAAGCTCTCCATCGTCATTCCAATGTACAACGAGGCCGACAATGTCGAGCCGCTGCTGGTGCGCATCCATCAGGCGATGGAGAACTACAGCCAGCCCTGGGAAGTGGTTCTGGTCGACGACGGCAGCACCGACGCCACGCCCGCCGAGATCCGCCGGCTGGCGGTTCAATACGGGCCGCATGTGCACGGCGTGGAGCTGGTGCGCAACTACAAACAGACCGCGGCCATGCAAGCCGGTCTCGACGCCGCGCGCGGCGACGTCATCGCGACGCTCGACGGCGACCTGCAGAATGACCCTTTCGATATCCCACGCATGGTCTATCGCCTGCTGACCGAGGATCTCGACCTCGTTGCCGGCTGGCGCAAGGACCGCAAGGAAGGGTTCTGGTTGCGCCGCCTGCCCTCGCGCATCGCCAACAGACTGATCGCGCGCGTCACCGGCGTCAAGCTCAAGGACTATGGCTGCAGCCTGAAAGTGTTCCGCGGCAGCGTCATCCGCAGCGTCCGGCTCTATGGCGAGATGCACCGCTTCATCCCGGCGTGGCTCGCGACCGTGACGACGCCGCGCCGCATCGCCCAGGAGGTGRTGACGCATCACGCCCGTATCCACGGCCAATCGAAATACGGCATCTCGCGCACCTTCCGCGTGGTGCTGGACCTCGTTTTCATGTTCTTCTTCCTGCGCTATCGCACACGGCCCGGCCATTTCTTCGGCGGCATCGGCATCGTGCTCGGCGTGCTCGGCTCGCTGATCCTGGCCTATCTGTTCGCGATCAAGGTTTTCTGGGGGCAGGATATCGGCACGAGGCCGATGCTGATCACCGGCTTCTTCCTGGTGATCGCCGGACTGCAGGCTGTGACGTCGGGCGTGCTCGCCGAGATGCTGTCGCGCGTCTATCTGGAGGCCAACGGCGCGCTCGCCTATGTGGCGCGGCCACAGCCCGCGCATGGCGAAGGCGATGGCTGGCACTGGCCGAGCAAGCCGGCGAGCGAAAAGGCGAAGCCGCGCCGCAAGTAGTCCCGCGGCGGCCGGTCGACCAACACCGCGACACGCGGGCGACCGGAAGGCAAGAGGCGGTCCGCCGACGGCGTGCGTCCCTCCCCTTGCTCCCGTGGTCAAGCCCCCGGCGATAGCGCTTATCTAAAGCGCGTCGCGATCTTTCAGATTCGCTCCATGCGCTTTAGGCTTTTGATTTTGCGCATGTCTTTGTCCCGAAACCGGTTACCACTTTCGGGAGACATGCTCTAGCTAGCGCGCCCTGCAAGCCGAGCGCTGACCGAAACCACTCGGGCCRCAAATCCACGGCGAGTGGCCAAGCAGCGGACCGACGCCGCCCACGCTGTAGGAAATCCTGACGGGCCGCGGCACGCGAACAGGCTGCGACCGTACGAAGACGGCATAGGCCTCTCCCCTGACGCGCGTCACACTGGACATTTGCGTCAGCGGCTTTCGGTGAACGCGATGCAGCCGATGCTTCTTGACGTATTGCACCTTCTTTGTAGTGGTGTGGGCTRCCGGCATGGTGCCGATCGAGCTGGTCTTCGTCGTGTCCATGCTCTGGCAGCCAGACACGACCGAGGCCAGTGCAATGGCGGCAATGGCGCAAGCATATCTCTTACCGACAGCCGCTGCTTCATTCATGAAATCGTTCATTGTCGTCCCCTGCCACGAAATACGCCTTGTTTTTGCGCGGATATATTTTCTCTTTCCTTGGCTTCCGCGCCGCGTGAACGGCTCGTCGCCATTCATATCGTGGCTTAATATTAGAGGGGACTTATTAAAATTCGTGCAAACGAGATGATGAGCGCGATCTTTCGCGACTCGATCGATTACTATTAAAATTTGATCTTCTTTCGGGAGCGCCGTGATGAGGCAGCGGCCTCACCATGCGAGCAAACGGCCTCTCACACGCGCTCAGCTCAGCGCGGCACTTCCCAGCCGGGGTCGAAATAGAATTTGCGCGAGCCGATGTCGCCCATGCCGGCGCCGGAAATCACATAGGCGATCCGGACGATGCGAAAACCGCCGGCCCCCTGCTGCAGCCCGTAGATACCCTCGAGCCCGCGATCGTAGAAACCCGCGATCGGGACGCCTAGCGCGACCAGCGCGAGAGAAGCATGCAGGGCGAATTTCGCGGCGTTGGCGCGCAGTGAAATCCTGTTCTCGCGGACATGCCTGGCAATGATGACCACGACAAGAAGRCCATAAAGGAAAGCGTTGAAGGTGGCGAACCAGTAGAAGCCTGTGGCGTCGAACGGATGCTTGACCAGCAGTACCGGCAGAGCCGCGCCAATCGCCAGCACGACATAAGGCGCGAAGGCGCGCGCCGGCAGAAGATGCTTAGGGCCGCTACCCTTCGGCGTGACCCGAAAGTCGACGAAGGATTTTGTCACATAGTCGCGAAGCGCCGACAGCGTTCCCCACAGCACCCAGGGCCAGCGCGCGAAGAAGAGGAACAGCGTGCCTTCCCAGCTCAGCGTCTTCGCCGTCAGCGGCCGCGACAGGCCGAAGGCCTTGAGCATGATCACCAGCCCGACCAGCGCCACCGAATTCGGCAGATAGTAGAAGACAAACTCGGCATACATGACGTTGGCAAAGTTGCGTCCCGTGAACAGCGCATAGATCGGCATCGCATACATCATCAGCGCAAAGACCGCGAACAGCGGATACCAGAGCTGGCAGAACAGGAACTGGAACTTCAGCCGCGGCGTCAGCCTGGCGAAGTATTTCGGCGTGTATTCGAGCAGGATCGTCACCAGGCTGCGCGACCACTGGAATTCCTGGGTGACGAGATCGGCAAAGGTCTGCGGGCCATCTCCGTTGGCGATGGCGTCGATGGCGTGYACGCCGCGCCAGCCGGCAGCGTTGATCAGCATCGAGGTCGAATGATCCTCGGCCAGTTCCGGACCAAGGCCACCGGCCTCGCGCAGCGCCCGCRTCCTGACGGCGTAATGCGAACCGATGCAGAGCGGCGCGCCCCCACCTGTGTGCCCGGACTGCAAGGGGCCGTGGAACATGCCCTCCGGGAACAGGCGGCCACGGGCGGCCCAGCTCTGGTCGGCATTGTTGTCGCAGATGCTGGGCGCCGAGACATATCCGACGCCGGGGTCGGCGAAGGGATAGAGGATTTCCCTCAGATAGGTCGGCGACGGCACATGGTCGGCATCCATCTGAGCGACGAAGTCATAGCGTTCATAGCCGTACTGATCATAGAAAAAAGCCAGGTTGCCTTCCTTGCAGCGGGTCCGGCGCGGCCAGGTCTTGCGGTGATAGTCCTCGCGGCCGCGCCTGGTTGAAATCAGCACGCCATGCGCGTCGCACCAGCGAACCGTCGCCTCGGTCGGATCCTCGTCGGCAAGCCAGGTGTCGTGCGGATAGTCCTGCGCCAGCATCGCTTCCAACGTGCGCTGCACCACGGCGAAAGGCTCCGACGGCGCCTTGGTGACCACCATGGCGACGCGCGACCGCTTCGGTATCGTATGCAGCTTGGACGACTTCCTCGAGGCATGGACGTTGAGCAGGAAGTACATCGGCATCAAGGTCAGCCAGGCCAGCACGATGGTGGCTAAGGCAAAGGGCCCGACATGGCCGATATGYTCGGGCCGCAGCCACCATGACCAGAAGAAAGCCAGCGTGACGAACCAGAAAGCGAGGCCCAACCRCAAAGTCGATTGCTGGCGCGGCGTGAGCACGGGCACGAGATAAGGACCCTTGGGGCCGTGGCCGGTCGAAACCTCGCCAACCTGGCCCATTGACGTCGTTTTGCCGCCGCCGACGCCGGCATCCCCAGATACGCCCATACTACCCACGCCCTGCCCGCCCGGCTAAGCCGGWCGAACGCACTCATCCCGCTACAGAATCAGCTTTGGCTAATGCAGAGTCAACAAAATTAGGCTTTCGTTAACCAAGCTTGTTGGGAACTGGTTAACCAAGCCACGGCCTCCGAGCCCTTCATCTTCCGGGGCGCGGCCGCAACGCCGGCTTGTCTTAGGCGCTTCACTGTTCGGAGCCGGCGCGACTCATCCTTCCGGTTAACCATGCCGGTGGCGATAAGGTTAAGTAACGGTTAATTGCGCTTGACTCTCGTCGAGCATAGGCTCTTATATGAGAAAGGGTTAATATCGTAACGTTGACGCGAATTTGTGAGTATCGCGGCGACCCCGTCTCAAGGCCTATGTATAAGGCCGACAGAGACAACAATAGTGGACGGCAGAGCGTGAAGCGCGCCAGTCCCAGTCGCTCAGAAAACCCGCATCTTCACCTCAGCGGCCGATATTTGGGTTTGCGTGCCGGTCGGCACGTCGTGGCAAGCTTCAAGGTCCGGCGGGACACTGAAGCCCATGGGAGGCGGGTATGAAACTCTCCACAGCAACCGCGCTTGTGTCGGCGCTTATCATCGGCGTGGCCTTGCCAGCGTCGGCGGGTTCGCAGACGGGAACGGATCCGATCAAGACGAGCTCGGCCGCGTCGGCGTTCGGCTCCTACGATCCTTACGGCGATTTCAGCAACGACAAGTCGGCCACCATCGAGGAACTGTTCCTGCCTTGGGAAGACGTCGACCTGTCGACGCTGCCGCTCGCGGACGCCTATGCGCAGCAACGCGGCCGTTCGCTGCTGATCACCATCGAGCCTTGGACATGGTCGAAGGACTGGCGCATCACGCCGCCCGAACTGCGCGACGGCATATTGAGCGGCAAATACGACGCCAACATGCAGGCGATCTGCAGCCTTGTCGGGCAAATGAAGAGCCCGGTCACCATCCGCTGGGCGCAAGAGATGGAAGACAAGAACGGCCGCTTCACCTGGGCCAACTGGGCGCCGAAGGACTGGATCGCCGCCTACAAGCGCGAGGTGGACGTGTGCCGCAAGGCCGCGCCGGCGGCAAAATACATGTGGTCGCCCAAGGGCGTCGAAGGCCTGGAGAAATACTATCCCGGAGACAACTATGTCGATGTGATCGGCCTCTCGGTGTTCGGCTTGCAGAAGAAGGACAATGACGAAGTCGGCCGCRACCGGACCTTCGAAGAGACGCTGAAGCCAGGCTATGAGCGTGTCGCGAAATTMAACAAGCCGGTCATCGTTGCCGAGTTGGGCTATGTCGGAAAGCAGGACTACGTGTCGAAATGGGCAGAGGACTCGCGCAAGTCCTATGCCGAGTTTCCGGCCCTGACCTCGGTCGTCTACTTCAACCAGAAGGAAGTCTGGCCGTGGCTGGGCGGCTATGGGCTGCCCGACTGGCGGGTAACCCAGCACGTCCTGCCGTAACGGCGCGACCACGTTCGTCCCGGCCGGACCGGGACGGGCTCCGGCTAAAAGTGTTAAAGTGTGATTGCCGCCGGGCTGGCTTGGCGGGTGGTAAAGCGTATGCGTAAATCAGTGGGCGGAGTAAAATCGTGAAARGTGCAGTGGGGAAGTTTCTCGGAGTGGCGCTTGTCTGCTCCGTTTTTGTTGTCGGCCCGCAGGGTGCCGCAACGGCCAAAGCAGCGAACAGGATCGACGCCAAGGCGGCGAAGGCCGACGTCGTTTCCGATGAAGGCGTCTATCAGCTCTACAAGAACCGCTCATGGCGCTGGGGCAACCACGGCGCTGCGTATTTTGCGGTGCAGAAGCGGCAGTTTACAGCGTGGTCCACCAAGGGGGGCAAGAGCTATGGCGAGGGTCTCTGGTTCATGCCTGGCCACGGCAAACTGTGTTTCCGGGCAACCTGGCACGGCTCGTGGGGCGCCAAGACATCCTTGAGCTGCTTCGAGCATCGCCAGGCTGGCAAGGTGATCTACCAGCGCGAATCTCCGAGCGGTACCTGGTATGAGTTCCGGAATCGCCACGGCAAATCGGACCTGCGCAATGGCGACTACGCCAGCAGGAAGGTGAAACGCTTCAAGGCAAAGCTGTAGTCGCGGACGCATCTCGACGTGCAGTAGCGCGATTGCCAAGCACGGCGATTTCGCGCAACGGTCATCGCGGCTGAAACGACCGCGTGACCGAATGCCGGGGGCTGACGGAACCATCCTGATCACGGGGGCGCGCGCTCCGGTGGCGCTGCATCTGGCGCGCCTTCTCCATGGTGCCGGACATAGGGTGATCCTGGCCGACACGCCGGCGCGGCCGATCGCGGCGGCAAGCAGGGCCTGCGCGCGCTATCATCGGCTGCCGCCGCCGCGCTTCGAGCCGCAGGCCTACCGCGAGGCGGTGGAGGCGCTGATCCGGGTCGAGGGCATCAGCCTCGTCATCCCGACCTGCGAGGAAGTCTTTCACCTTGCGCTTGCCTGGCGCAACAGGACCATGCCGGCGCTTTTGTTCGCACCCGATATCGGGTTGCTGGCGGAGGTCCACGACAAGCACAGCTTCATCCGGCTGGCTGAACGGCTTGGCCTGCCGGTGCCGGAGACCACGCTTCTGAATTCCCGCGACGATCTGGAGGCGGTGCGTGCCCGCTCGCGCGACCTGGTGTTCAAGCCGGTCTGGTCGCGCTTCGCGAGCCATGTTCTGCTGCGTCCGACGCCGGATTTCCTCGATGCGATCACACCTTCGCCCGCCATGCCTTGGGTGGCGCAGCGTTTTGTCGAGGGCGAGGAGATCAGCGCCTATGCGGTGGCGCGCGAAGGCAGGCTCAAGGCGCTGGCGCTCTACCGCTCCCCTTATCGTGCAGGCAAGGGCGCCGGCATCTTCTTCGAGCGGGCCGAGGACGATGCGGCGCGCGATCTGGTCGAGCGCATCGTCGCCGGCACCGCGTGGACCGGGCAGATCTCCTTCGACCTGATGCGCGAGCCGGATGGCCGCGTGCTGCCGCTCGAATGCAACCCGCGCGCGGTGAGCGGCCTGCATTTCTTCCGCGATCCGGCGCGCTTCGCGGATGCCCTGCTCGGCGACGGCCAGGAAATCAGGCCGGACGTCATCGCGCCGCAAACGGTGCGGCTCGCGATGTGGATCTATGGGCTGCCGGCGACGTTGCGTTCGGGCGGGTTCGCCCRCTTTCGCCAAGCGATGCGCGAGGGCGAGGAACTGCTCGATTGGCCGGGCGATTCAGCCCCGGTAAGGGCGCAATGGCCGGCGCTGGCGGAGATCGCCGGGATGGCTTGGCGTGAGCGGATCAGCCTGCAGGCAGCGTCGACGCGGGATATCGAGTGGAACGGGCCGGGCTGATATGCTCATGCCCCGAGCGAGCCAGGGCCGATAGGCTTCACGTCAAGTTGCAGACCAAGTGCCTTGGTGACACCCAGCAGTGTGCTGAGGCGTGGGTCGCCCTTATCGCTCAGCGCTTTGTAAAGCGCCTCGCGGGTGACACCGGCGTTCTTAGCCACGGCGGTCATGCCGCGAGCTCGCGCGATGACGCCGAGTGCGTGTGCAATATAGGTTGCGTCACCGGTCTCGAACGCGTCGGCAAGGAGCTCGGCCTGAGACTCTGCATCGTCGAAATATTCAGCGGCATCGAATGGTGTGATTTTAAGAGCCATGTCAAACCTCGCTTGCCATCTGCTTGGCCTTTCTGATGTCCCTGTCTTGAGAGGATTTGTCGCCTCCRCAAAGCAGGATGATGACCGTGTTACCGCGCCTGATGAAATAGACACGGTAGCTCGGTCCATAGTCGATCCGAAGCTCGCCTATGCCTTCGAAGAACTTCGCGTCCCCCGCAAGCCCGCTTCAACACGAATGATCCGTTGAGCAATCTTCCTCGCGGCTCGGATATCTTTAAGGTCCCGCAGCCACTTCCTGAATTCGTCAGTCTGCCGGACCTCGATCATGCGTGAACTATAATTCACACAGACGCTCAGGTCAAGATGTGTGAACTTCAGTTCACAATTCGATTTCATGCACCCGCGGCTCGCTCGCCGCCGGCGGCACCCTTCCCTCCATGATCGCGGCGATGTCGCGGCGCAGGAAATCCAACGGCCCGATCACCGGCAAGGCCTGCGGGGCGAAACGGGCGTTGTCGCTTGCCGATTTCAGCACCCGGCGGTCTTGCTCAAGAGCGACATTGAACAATGGCTTGAAGGCAAGCGCCTTCAGCTCGCCAAGCAGGCCCTGGCGCCGGCCGATCAGCCAGCCGACGCCTTCGACGGTGCGATCGTCAGCTTGGCGCAGATGGAAGGTGGTGRCCAAGACCAGCCCGTCCTTGCCCCAATATTCGAGTTCGGCGATGCCCGGATGGCGAAAGCGGCCGATGGTCCTCGCGCGCTCGCCTTCCAGGAGCCGGCTGATCAGGCCCTGCTGGCGCTCCTCGCCGGTATAGCTCGCCTCGACCCAGCCCTCGCCCCCCGTCACTTCGACCMRCACCAGATGGYGTTTCGAGGTCAARCCGCGCAGCAGGCCCTTATGGGTGAAATGGGTGTGGGTAGCATCGAGGATGTTTTCGGCGGCATCGATCACCGTCGATTGGGTCGACGAGCGCACCCGCCGCACGATAATGTTCTTGCCCTGCATGCAGTGCAGGTAAGGCTCGCCCTGCGGCGTGCCGGACGAGACGAAGACGACGCCRTCGCGCTCGATCGCGGCATAGCGCCGCACCCGGTAATGCGGCATGGCGCCGACATGGCCGGKGATCGCGGTGCAGCGGCCTTCGCCGTCATAGCGCCAGCCGTGATAGGGGCATTCGATCTCGCCGCCGACGATCTTGCCGGTCGACAGCTCGACCAGTCGGTGCGGGCAGCGGTCGAAAAGAGCGGCGACGCCTTGCGCCGCGCGGAAAAGCACCACAGGCGCACCATCAAACAGGATGCGCTTCGGCCGCCTGCCGATGTCGGCTGACAGGGCAACTGCCTGCCAATAGGCTTCACCGCGACGCTCGCTCACAACTCGAACCTCCTGAGCAGCGGAATGCCGACCAGCGCCAGCACCGTCTCCATGACGCGGATCGCCACGCGACGACGGCGCGGAAGATGCCCGGCAAAGACGGCGTTGAATTCGATCGCGGCGACCGCGCCGCGCCGGCGTTTGAAACCGGCGGCGCCCGCGCTCATGTTGAAGAACAAGCCGCGCGCCGTGGCGTGATCCTGCGCCATCGCCATCATCATGCGATAAAGCCCCTCGCCGACCGGCAGGCTTGTATCATAGCCGACGATCGGCTGGGTCAGCGTGACGCCGTTTTCGAACAGGCCGGTGACGGCGACCAGCTCGCCGCCCGGCCGGCGCAAACCCGCAAGGCTGATGATGCCGCACCGGTGCATCTCGGCGATGTAGCGGGCCGTGTAGTGCGGATTGAGCGGCGTGTATTTATCGAGATAGAGCATGGTGTAGAGTTGCTCGGCACGGACATAGTCAGCCTCGGTGAAATCGCCATTGCCGACCCTTTCAAAAGGTGTCGCGCGCAGGCGGGCGCGGTCGCGCTTCATGTCGCGCGTCATCGCGGGCGCCGCGCTGCGGTCGGCGAAAATGTAGATCTGCCGCGCCGCCAGCATGCGGAATCCCTCGGCCTTCAAGGCGGCAATGGTCGCCGGATCGGCGATATCGTTCAACGAGCGGATGACGATGGTGCGATCCGGGAAACGCTCGATCAGGTTCGCGCGCAGCGCCGCGACGGTCGGCCGGTCGAGCAGCGGCATCGGGTTGGTCGAATAGAGCCAGTTGTTGACCTGCGCCTGATGGTCGAGACCGCTTGCCCTGACCAGCGGCGCACAGGCGCCGATCAGGGCGTTGAGCGCGCGCCGGAGCAGCGGGTGAGCGGCGAAGTTGCGCGTCTCGTCCATCGCGTAGTCGATATAGGCGCTGGTCGGGCAGCAGATATAGCAGTTGGGCGCATCATCGGCGTCATTCAGCGTCAGCGGAAAAACCCGACCGGCGACGTCGAACGTCTCGATCTTCGTCTTGAGATTGGCGATGAGATCGCGCACCGGCAACTCGTTGAAAAGCCTTACAAAAGCCTCGACCTTTGCCGGCTTGTTCTCGACCCGGTCGACCTGCTGCGTGGGCCTGTCCATCGCCGCCGCGCCGCTCATCGCGCCCGCTCCAGGCGGCATTCGACGCGGCGCAGCTTGCGGCTTGTTTCCAGCGGCAGCGGCGCGCGGATGAGCGAGAGTGTGGCGACCGCCTTTCGCGTTTCCAGAAGCGCGCGGACTGCCTGGTGAGCGGCGACTGCCGCATCATCCGCGAGCGTCGGTGGAAGCCGAAGCTCGACCGTGTCAGGCCCGGTCTGGATGAGGCGAAAATCGTCGATGCGGCGGTCGGCCTTGAGCACGGCATTGCGCAGCACATCCGGCGTGACGAGGATCGGGCCATCCGGCGAAGTGAGCCGGAAGACATCGTCCATGCGGCCGACGATCTCATCGACGCAGCGCAGCGGCGAACCGCAGCGGCAAGGTTCTTTGGACAAGCGCAACAGGTCGTTCATCCTGTAGCGTGCCATGATCTGGATTTGGCGGCGAAAGGCCGTCACCAGCGGCGTCACCAACCCCTCGCCCGCCGGCTCGAATTCGAAGAAGACGGAGTCCTCCGCAAGATGCAGCCCGCCCTGCCGGCAGGTCACCGCGAACAGGCCCTCGGTCGCCATGTAGATCTGATCGAGCGGCAGCCGGAAGAAATCCTCGATAACCGGACGGTCGACCGGATCCAGCGTTTCCGCCGCGGAAAAGACACGCCTCGGCCGGAGCCGGACGTTCTCGGCCGCGAAATGCCGAAGCATTTTTGGCGGCGCGATGATGACTGTCGGGTCGAAGGCTTCGAGCGCGCCGCGCCAGCTTTCCGGCCCCAAGGTCAGGTCGAAGAAGGCGAGCTTGATCAGCCGCGATTTGCGGGCGCTGTCGTAAAGCCCGGCGTTCTGCGGCAGGATGACGGCGACCCGCATGCCGCGCCAGACAAGATCGGGCGCCGCCTTGGCGAGGATCGCGCCCAACCAGCGATACTTTTCTGCCTCGGAGATCACGAACAGGCCGCGATTACCGGAGGTGCCGGTGCTGGCGCCGACGGTAAGCGCGCCGGCGCGGCCGCCACGCGCCAGAGCCTCCCAGGCTTACGCGGCGGTGAGGCTATGGACGTTGAATTCGTCGAAGCACCCCATCAGCAGCGCCTTATCCGTCACCGGCAGATCGGTGAGACGCGTCGGCGCATTGCCGTAGAAGGGCGCGCGCGGCAGGTCGCGGTCGAGAAAGCGCCGCATGGCGGCCGCCTGCCAGCGTTCGAAGTCTGCGCGGCTCTTGCGCGAGACCCAGCGTGTCAAGGCGAAGGAGCCTGCCGCTTCCGCCAGCCCGTTCATGCCACCTCCGGCGCGAGATCGTAGGATGTCGGCGTGGGATCATGGCAGAGCATCACCTCGCCGCCCGAGCCGAGGAAGCGGCGCAGCATGGCGCTGGTCGGCTCGATCGCCGTCGCATCCTCGGCGATGAGGGTCGCGGGGAAACCCGGTGTGCGGGTTTCCGTCAAGGCAGTGAGCAGCCATTGHACATCGACGGCGTAAAGCAGCGGCCGGGCGAAGCCATTGAACAGCAGGCCGAACTGGCCATCGGCATGGCCKGGAAGATCGACCGCGATCACGTTGCCGTCGCCGAAGAGATCGGCGCCGCCCGGGATGTCGCCCTGCGGTGCAATGCGAGGCTTCGCGGAGATGCCTTCCAGCCGCGCCCCGAAATCCGGCGGGAAGAGCTCGGTGAAGATGCCATGGCGCAGATTCTGCCTGGAGCCGCGCGCCTTGAGCCGTGCCCAGGCGGCATCGCTGGCGATGAAGCGCGCGTTGCGGAACAGCGACAGGCCCGAAATGTGGTCGGCGTGGAAATGCGTGACGATGATTGTGCGGATGTCATCGGGCGATAGGCCGAAACGCTCGAGCACCGGCAGGACCTGTTCGGCAGCGTTGAGTTGCGGCTTCAGCAGCGCGCCGTAGAGCCGCAGCATCCGGCCGCGCCGGTCGCCGCTCAGCGCGTCCGGCGTGTAACCGGTATCGACCAGCACCGGACCGGCGGCGGGGTGGAAGAACAGCCCGTAGCGGACACGCAGCCTGACGCTTTGCCAGGTGCCGCCGCGCAGGATCAGCCGCTCGGCGGCGCTCACCCAGGCGCTGTTGGCGAAGACAAGCTTCATGGCCCGGACCCGTCGGCAAACGTGCGGTCAAGCCCTCGTTCGAACGAGACTTTCGGTGCCCAGCCGAGCATCCGTCTCGCCTTGGAAAGATCTAGGTTTTGCGCATAGGCGAAGAGGCCCAGCGCATAGCGGGTGACCGGCGGCTCGGGCCGACCGGGCAGACGCAGCGCCACCGCTTCCATCAGGCCCGCCGTCAGCATCGCCGGCATGAGCGGCGTCGGCCGCCAGCGCGCCTTGAGGCCGGCGCGGCTGCAGGCCGCGTCCGCGATGCGGCGGACCGGCAGCACCTCGCCACCGGAGACGTTGAAGACCTGATATTCCACCTCCTCCGGCGCCGCGAGCGCCGCCATGACCGCGTCGACGACATCGTCGACATAAGTGAGGTCGATGGCCGCCCGGCCGTCGCGAAACAGCGRCAGCGGCCGGCTTTTCGCCGCCTTGATCAGGCGCGGCAGCAGCGCCCGATCGCCCTTGCCGTAGATGCCGCGCGGCCGCAGCACCACCGGATGGATAACGGGCTGGCCGAGCACGATCTTTTCGGCCAAGCGCTTGGTGCGGGCATAGTGATTGACCGGCTCCGGCAAGGCCGCGTCCTCGGTCAGGCCAAGCTGGTCGCGGAAGGCGAAGCAGACGGATGGGCTGGAGATGTAGACGAAACGGCTGACACGCTGCCGGCTGGCGAAATCGACAAGGTTGCGCGTTGCCGTGACATTGGCCGCCTCGAAATCCGCGAGCCGGCCGAAGGGCGACGAGAGCGCCGCGCAATGGATGATCCGCTCGACCCGGCCAAGCCTGGGGTCGAGCGCTTGATCGATCGGCTCCGCAAGGTCGTGGCGGATGATGCGATGGCCCAAGGTTTCGAGCGCGGCGCAGCGTTCCTCATCGCGGCCGAGCCCGAGCGCCAGCGTGCCGGATTCCGCCAGCCGCTCGAGCACATGGGCGCCGAGGAAGCCGCTGGCGCCGGTGACGAGGACGGCCATCGCTCAGACCTCCAGTGCCATGCCGCCGAAGGAGACGCCGGCCGACGTGCCCAGGAAGAGCAGCTTCATGCCTGGCGCGACGCGGCCCTGGCGGCGCGCGACATCCAGCGCGAAGGGCATGGAGGCGGCGATCTGGTTACCGAAGCTGGCGGAGATGTCGACCAGCTTTTGCGGCGCAAAGCCGGTCTGGCGCGCCATGTGGGCGAGCGCGAAAGGGCTCGCCTGGTGCGGAACCACGAGATCGACGTCGTCATGCGACCAGCCGGCGCGCTCCAGCAGAGCGGTGACGAAGCCGTTGAAATGGCGAGAGGTGAGCCGGAACAATTCCTTGCCGTCCATGTGAAACAGGCTGTGCGCGGCGAACGCTTCCTGGTCCTTGCGGAAGTCGAAGCGCGTGCCGCCCGAACCGATACCGCAGGCCTCCCAGCCCGACGGATAGGTGCGCATCAGGCTCGCCGCGACCTTGCCCTCGCCTGGCCTGGCCTTGCGCAACACGGCCACTGCCGCGCCGTCGCCAAAGAGGGCGGCGATCTCCGGCGCGTCGTGCCAGGGCAGCGCGCGCGAGGCGACTTCGGACGAGAACACCAGCGCCGTCTCGCATTGCCCGGCTTCGATCATGCGGCCGGCGGTCTCGAAAGCGGTGAGGAAGCCGAGACAGGTGCTGTTGACGTCGAAGGCCGCGGCGGAACCGTCAGCTAGCCCAAGGCGCTGCATGACCAATGGCGCGGTCGCCGGCAGAGGCTGGTAAGGCACGCCGCAGCCGCCGACGATCAGGTCGACGGCGCCGGGCTCGAGGCCGGCGTCCTCAAGCGCAAGGGCGGCAGCGGCGCAGGCGAGATCGATTTGCGATTCGGCATTGCAGACATAGCGCTCGACGACGCCAGTGGCGTTTTCCAGCGTGCCCTGRCCAAGGCCGAGCCGCTCTTCCAGCGCGCGCGTGGTAATCCGCTCAGCCGGTACCGCCCTGCCGGTTCCGACGATCCTGACCCGCATTCTCCCCCTCGCCGCATGAGCTTGCGTCAACTTACCTATAGAGCGGATCGGCCACGGCGGCCAAGGCCGTGCGAGGAGCGGCGGGCGCCTGAGAAGAACTCGATCGCTGACGGCCTTAGGCCTTGCGCTCCCAGCGCCGGTCGGGTGTCTGCTGCCAGTAGGTCACGGCGTGGCCGGCTTCCTTCATCGTCTTCCAATGGCCGCGCGCGGCTTCGAGCTGGGCCGCGTCATGGCCGTCGAAGAGGAAGACGGCGCGCTCGTAGCCGGAAAGCTCRGGCGGGTTGRYRCCGTCGACCAGGAAACGGATCTGCGCGGCGTTCTGGTTGGCTTCGCCCGTGGTGAGCAAGATCGGCTGTTCGGCCGGATGGGCCTCGCGGTCGGTGGCATGCGCCAGGAAGGAATCGTCGCGGAAGGTCCACAGATGCTGGTCGAGCGCGTCGCGCCGCTCTTCGGTGCCGGTCTGCACCACCGCGCGCCAGCCGCGCTCGACACTGCGCTCGAGCAGGCCAGGCAGCGCCTCCTCGAGCGTCGATTCGGTCAAATGGTAGAACAGGATGTCGGCCATCCCCTACCCTTCGTAGTGATCGCGCACCAGCCGATCCAGGAGGCGCACGCCAAAACCCGAGCCCCAGGACTGGTTGATCTCGCTCGACGGCGCGCCCATCGCGGTGCCGGCAATGTCGAGATGCGCCCAGGGGGTGTCCTTGACGAAGCGCTGCAGGAATTGCGCGGCGATGATGGCGCCGCCGTAGCGGCCGCCGATGTTCTTCATGTCGGCATTCTTGGAATCGATCAGCTTGTCGTATTCGGGGCYGAGCGGCATGCGCCAGACCCGTTCCTGGCTGGCTTGGCCGGCGCCGAAAATCCGGCCGGCGAGCTCGTCATTGTTGGAGAACAGGCCGGCATAATGCTGGCCGAGCGCCACCATGATGGCGCCGGTGAGCGTCGCCAAGTTGATCATGAATTTCGGCTTGAAACGGTCGTTGGCGTACCAGAGCGCGTCGGCGAGCACGAGGCGGCCTTCCGCGTCGGTGTTCAAGACTTCGATCGTCTGGCCCGACATCGAGGTGACGATGTCGCCGGGGCGCTGCGCATGGCCGTCGACAGCGTTCTCGACCAGGCCGATGACGCCGACCACATTGGCCTTCGCCTTGCGCGCGGCCAGCGCGCGCATCAGCCCGGTGACGGCGGCCGCGCCGCCCATGTCGCCCTTCATGTCTTCCATGCCCGAAGCCGGCTTCATCGAGTTGCCGCCGGTGTCGAAGGTGACGCCCTTGCCGATGAAGGCGAGCGGCGCGTCCTTGGCCTTGCCGCCGTTCCAGCGCATCACCGCGAGGCGCGCGCCGCGCGGCGAGCCTTGCGCGACACCGAGCAGCGAGCCCATGCCGAGCTTCTTCATCTCTTTCTCGGTCAGGATCTCGACCTCGACGCCGAGCGATTCCAGTTGCTTGACGCGATCGGCGAATTCGACGGGCCCCAGCGCATTGGCCGGTTCGTTGACAAGGTCGCGCGCAAGGAGAACGCCATCCACCACCGCTTCCTCGCCGACAAAAGCCTTCTTGGCGGCGGCAGGATCGGCGCAATGGATGGTTATCTTGGCGGGCTTCGCAGTCTCGGCCTTCTTGGCGTCTGCCCCCTTCGAATCGGATTGCCCGTCTTCCTTGTCCTTCCTGGTCTTGTATTTGTCGAAGGAATAGCTGCGCAGCAGGATGCCGGCGGCTAGGYTGGCCGCCTGTCGGCCGTCGGGCTGCAGGTCGGGCAGATCGAGGATGACGTCCACATCGGTCGCCTTGCGCAGTGAAGCGGCGACGGCGCCGCCGAGCTTCTGCCAGGCATTGTCGTCGAGGGTTGAGACCTTGCCGGCGCCGATCGCCACAAGCCGATCGACAGACGTTCCTTCCGGCGCCARCACCTCAACCGAGCTTGCGAACTTGCCGGAGAAATCGGCGATCGGAAAGGCACGCGTAAGCGCGCCGGCCGGATCGCAGGCCTTCGCCGCCTCGCCGAGCCCATCGCCATCGGCCGCGAAGACGAAGACACTGCCTTTTTTCGGTGCGGCAAACTTGGCGAAAGAAATGGAAGGTCTCGACGTCATCAGGTCCTGCTTTCGGGGATGGCCGGAAGGTGCCGGCAAAGGTTTTTTGAGCGAGCAAGGGGTTTGGCAAGCGTGCGCGACATTTGGTCGTTTTGAGCCATTTGGCAAGACTTTGGCCGAAATCGCTGTCTATATCAGCGCCACAATGGACAAAGGATTCGCCTCGGCACGGCGTTAGCTTGCTGCCGTAACCTGCTGTTAACCATCGATGTTTTGCATTTCTTATCCATTGGCGCGGAGACTCCGCCGCGCCGGGGCACGCGGCGTAGGGCGACAATCCGGAGCGAGCCGCTTATGACCCAGTTGTGCACGCGTCGCCGGATCACTACTTTGTCGGCGGGCATGATGCCGTTCGGCAAAATTGAGAAAAGCCTTCATGAAGGTCGTTGAACGCTACATCATGCGCCGGGCGCTGACGATGTTCCTCGCCGCGCTGGCCTGGACGCTGGCGATCGTGTGGACGACGCAGGTGCTGGCCAAGATCGACCTCGTCACAGACAACGGCCAATCGGCGCTGACCTTCTTCGAGGTCGCGGCGCTCATCATCCCCTCCATCATCCCGATCGTGGTGCCGTTCGCCCTCGTGGTCGCGGTGGCGCAGACRCTAAGCGCGATGAATACCGATTCGGAGCTGGCAGTGCTCAGCGCCGCGGGCGCCTCGCGCTGGACGATCGCGCGGCCGATCCTGCTGCTCGCGGCTTTTGCTTGCGCCTTTTCCTTCATCGTCGACAACGCGATAGACCCCTATGCCAGGCAGAAGAACCGCCAGCTGGTAGCGGCTTCGCGCGCCGACCTCGTGTCGCTGATCATCCAGGAAGGCACATTCCGCAAGATCGACGACGGCCTCTACCTGCAGGTCGGCGAACGACTTCCCGGCAACCGGCTCGGCGGCATCTTCGTCGCCGATTCGCGCGAGGAAGGCGCCAGCCTCACCTACTATGCCAAGACAGGCAGCATCGTCGAAAAGGGCGACGAGAAGGTGCTGATGATGAATGACGGCGTCATCAACCGCAAATCGGTGACCGGCGACCTCTCCGTCATCCGCTTTACCTCTTACGCCTTCGACATGTCGGCCTTCATGTCGGCGGCGAACGACATCAYGCTTCTGCCCAAGGACCGGACGACGGCGTATCTGCTCAACCCGGATCCCAATGACAAGATGTTCCAGCGCGACCCTGGCAACTACCGTGCGGAGCTCAACCAGCGCTTCGCCGAATGGTCCTATTCGCTGGTGTTCGCGCTGATCGCGCTTGCGGTGGCGGGCGATGCGCGCTCGCATCGCGAAGCACGCATCAATCCGCTGATCACGGCGATCGCGATCGCGCYTTTCGTGCGATGGCTGGGCTTCTTCGCCGCCGGCAAAGCCGATAAGGTCTGGTACTATGTCTACCTGCTCTACGGCATACCGCTCATCGCCTCCGCGGTGTCGATCTGGTTCATCGTCTCATCCCGCACCATGGAATTGCCGGTCAGCTGGGCCGACTGGCTGACGGGCCTCGCCAAGCGCGCCGGCGACAATTGGACGGCATTCAAGCTCTGGCTCGCGCGCCGCACTTCGGGCCAGGGAGYCTGACCATGGGCTGGACGCTGGGCCGCTATTTCTTCTTCCGCTACGTCTCGATCACTTTCTGGTTCTTCCTGGGCCTGCTGGCGCTGGTGTTCCTGATCGACTTTACCGAGCTTTCCGGCCGCACGACCGGGCTGCCCGGCTTCACCTACGGCATAGCCTTCGCCATTTCGGCGCTCAGGATGCCGATGATCATGCTGCAGACGGTGCYGTTCGTCGGGCTGTTCTCGGCGATGGCGACGCTGGTGTCGCTCAACCGCCGCTATGAGCTGGTCATCGCGCGTTCGGCAGGCGTCTCGGCCTGGCAGTTCCTGTTCCCCTGCTGCGTCGGCGCACTGATGTTCGGCGTGCTGTCGGTCGCCATCATCAACCCGATCGCCGCGCATGGCTTTTCCTGGTCCGAGCAGATGGAGAACGACCTCAGGGCCGGCAAGTCGAATGCGGTCACCACCAACGTCACGCCGTGGCTCAGGCAAAAGACCGAATCGGGCGACACCATCATCGGCGCTCGCGCCATCCTCAACCAGGGGCTGGAGATGGCGGATGCGGTGTTTTTCATCCTCGACCCGCAGGGCAACATCGCCGAGCGCAAGGATGCCGCCAAGGCTTTCCTGCGCGACGGCTACTGGGAATTGCAGGACGTCAAGGTCTTCAAGGGCGGCAATATCCAGGCGCTGGCGTCCGACAAGGTGCCGACCAATCTCAAGCCGGAATTCGTGCAGGAGCGCCTGGCGCGCCCGGAAACCATCCCCTTCTACGAGCTGCCGCGCAAGATTGAGGTCGCCCGCTCCTTCGGCCTGAAGGCCAACGCCTTCGCCATGCAATTTGATTCGCTGGTGGCGTTACCGTTCCTTCTCGTGGCCATGACGCTGATTRCCGCAACAGTTTCAATGCGATTTGCGCGAATGGGGCAGTCGGCAACGATGATTCTGGGTGGCGTCGTGGCCGGCTTTCTGCTTTATGTCGTTTCGGTACTGGTCAAGGCATTCGGTGTAGCCGGATTCGTGCCTACGGTGGTGGCTGCATGGGTTCCGGTTGTCGTGGCTATGTTCTTTGGGGTGACGTTTCTGCTATACAAGGAAGACGGCTAGTGAGGGAGGCTGGATTGCGCAGCCATAGGCAGGCCGGTTTGGCACGCCTCTATGGGGCGACCGCCTTGGCGTGTCTGTTCGCTTGTGCGGTGCCGACGGCACCCGCGCTGGCGCAGCAGATTACTGCCAAGCCCGTCCCCTCCGGCTCGCAGATGCTGCTGGCCGCCGATACGCTTGTCTATGACAACGACAAGCACACGGTGACGGCCGTCGGTGGTGTGCAGATCGACTATGGCGGCAACAAGCTGGTCGCCCAGCGCGTGGTGTACAACCGCGACACCAAGCGGCTCGTCGCCAGCGGCGCCGTCGAGCTGATCAACAGCGACGGCACCAAGGTCAATTCCGACCATATCGACATCACCGACGATTTCGCCGATGGCTTTCTCAACGCGCTGCGCGTCGAGACGATCGACAAGGCTTACTTCGCCGCCGAGAGCGCCGAGCGCATGGGCGGCGTGCTCACCACCTTCCACAACGGCGTCTACACCGCCTGCGAACCTTGCGAGGACAAGCCGGACAAAGCGCCGACCTGGCGCGTCAAGGCGCGGAAGATCATCTGGAACGGCGAGAAGAAGACGGTCCGCTTCGAGAACTCGAATTTCGAGTTCTTCGGCTTCCCGCTCGCCTACCTGCCGGCCTTCGAGATCGCCGACCCGACGGTGAAGCGCAAGAGCGGCTTCCTGATCCCCGGCATCGTCTACAACAACCATCTCGGCGTCGGCGTCAAAGTCCCCTATTACTTCGCCCTGTCCCCGACCTATGACCTGACCGTCACCGGCAGCGGATATACCAAGCAGGGTTTCCTCGGCGAGGCCGAGTGGCGCCAGCGCTTCAACAACGGCCAGTACACGCTAAAGATCGCCGGCATCAATCAGCAGGATCCCGACGCATTCATCGATTCCGCCGGCCATAATGTGAATTCCGGCGAACCCGGCGATCCGAACAAGTTCCGCGGCATGATGGGCACCAAGGGCCAGTTCGCCATCAACGAGCGCTGGAATTTCGGCTGGGACGTGCTGCTCCAGACCGACAAGGAATTCTCGCGCACCTATAATATCGAAGGCTACAGCGACCTCGTCCACCAGTCGTCGATCTATCTGACCGGCTTGAGCGACCGCAATTATTTCGACGTCCGCGCCATGCGCTTCGAGGTTCAGGAAGACACGCTCTCCAGCGATCCGACGTCGCGCTCCGCCAAGCAGCCTTGGGTGCTGCCGTCGTTCGACTATGCCTATATCCCCGACACCTCGGTGGCCGGCRGACAGCTGTCGTTCAACGTCAACGCGCGCGTGATCAGCCRCAACCGGCTGGACRCCGTGCTCGCTAATGCCARYGACCCGGATTYGATCAACAATGTGCGCGGCATCGAAGGCGAATCGAGCCGGCTGAGTGCGGAAGCCGAGTGGAAGCGCACCTTCACCACCGATGGCGGCCTGCAGTTGACGCCACTGCTCGCCTTCCGCRGCGACGCCGGCTACGTCAACGCCAATTCGGCTTCGCTCGCCGCCGTCAACCAGATGGGATCGAATCTGGGCGAAGACGTCGACATGCGCTCCTCGCTCGCCCGCTACATGGCCACCCTCGGCCTCGAGGCGCGTTGGCCGCTCCTGTTCTCGATGCCCAGCTCCAGCCACATCCTGGAGCCGACCGCGCAGGTCTTCGTGCGTCCGAACGAACAATATGTCGGCGGACTGGCCATCCCCAACGAAGACGCGCAGAGCTTCGTCTTCGACGCCACGACGCTGTTCGAGCGCGATAAATTCTCCGGCTATGACCGGATCGAAGGCGGCACGCGCGCCAATGTCGGCTTCCGGTACTCGGGCGCCTACGACAATGGCTGGGCCACGAACGCCATCTTCGGCCAGTCCTACCAGCTCGCCGGCGAAAACTCCTTTGCCGCACCGGATCTCGTCAATGTCGGGGCAGAGTCCGGCCTGGACAAGCGGACCTCGGACTATGTCGGCCTCGTAGGCTTCAACAGCCCGAGCGGTTTCTCCGGCTCGCTGAGCGGTCGTTTCGACGAGCAGACCTGGGAGGTCAGGCGCGCCGAAGTGAAGGCTGCCTATTCCAGCCTGCCGATATCGCTCAGCGCCAAATATGCCTTCATCGAGGCGCAGCCGCTTTATGGCTTCACCACCGACCGCCACGAGCTCACGCTGGGCGCCTCGACGCATCTGGCGCAGAATTGGCGGCTGTTCGGCACGGGCACCTACGACCTCCAGACAAATGTGCTGGTCAAGGACGGTGTCGGCTTCGCCTATAATGATTCCTGCTTCACCTACATCATGACGTATTCGCAGACGCGCGACACCGTCACCAAGGAAGTGTCGCAGAACATCGGTTTCAACCTGTCGTTCCGCACGCTCGGCGATTTCGGTTCGTCAACAAGCGCGGTCGATACCATCCAGTGACCAAGCGGCAGGCGCGCGCGCCGATGGGGCTTTGGTCTTGATTTGGAGCGTGATCCTTCGAGAATGGGCCTGATTCTCAGGGCCATGCRCCGGCGACATCGTTTCGCCGCATAGGACGGGCATGGGATCGACTGCATGGCGCAGGCGTTCGGAGGACGCGCGGCGCCGTCATGGTGGGGAAAGATCGGGAAGGTAAGATGAGGAAATACCTGTTTTCAGCGGGATTGGCGCTTCTGGTGGCGGCGGCCTCGGTTTCGGTCACGGCTGCCGTGCAGCCTGCTTTCGCCGCTGAGATCAAGTATGTCGTCAACGGCATACCGATCACCTCCGGCGACATCGCGCACCGCACCGCCTTCTTCAAGCTGCAGCACAAGAAGGGCGATGCCAAGGAGGAGATGATCGATCAGACGCTGCGGCTGGCCGAAGCCAAGCGACTCGGCATCCGCATCTCCGATCAGCAGGTCGACGCTGCCTACCAGCGCTTCGCCTCAGGCAACAAGATGCCGCTGGCGARACTGGACGCGATCATGGCGCAATCGGGCGTCACCAAGGAGCATTTCAAGGAATTCATCCGCGCCCAGATGGCCTGGAACCAGGCGCTCAGCGCACGCTACCGCTCCGGCGAAGGCGGCTCGGTAACCGAGCAGGACGCCGTGCGGCGCATGCTTGACAAGGGCGGCGCCAAGCCGACGGCGACGGAATATATGCTGCAGCAGGTGATCTTCGTGGTRCCGGCATCGGAGCGCGCCGCCACGCTCGCCAAACGCAAGCGCGAGGCCGACGCCATGCGTGCCCGCTTCAACGGCTGTAACACCACGCGCGACTTCGCCAAGGGCCTGCTCGACGTCACCGTGCGCGATCTCGGCCGCTTTCTGGCGCCGCAATTGCCGTCCGACTGGGCCGAGCAGATCAAGGCGACCAAGACCGGCGGCGCGACGCCGACCCGCGAGACCGAGCGTGGCGTCGAGTTCATCGGCGTCTGCTCCTCGCGCGAGGTCTCCGACGACAAGGCCGCGCAGATGGTGTTCCAGGCCGAAGGCGGCAACGACAAGGACGCCGAAGAGCTCAGCAAGAAATACGTCGCCGAACTGCGCCAGAAGGCCAAGATCGTCGAGCGCTAGAGCGACAAGCGTGTCTCGACGCAGCAGCGAGTTCGCCCAAACCATGAGCGGCCTGGTCCGCGCCCTGGTATGAGCATGCAAAAGACCGGTGCCCCGCTTGCGCTCAGCGTCGGCGACCCCTCGGGCATCGGACCCGAGATCGCCATCGCCGCCTGGCAAGCGGGCGAGAGCGCCGGCGTGCCGCCCTTCTATCTCATTGCCGACCCAGCTTTGATCGAAGCCCGCGCGCGGCTCGTCGGCGCAAATGTCACCATTGCCGAGACGCTGCCGGGACAGGCAGCGCATCATTTTTCCCGGATGCTTCCCGTCGTACCGCTCGATGCGCGCCATTTCGACAGCCCAGGACAGCCGGACCCGGCCAATGCCGCCGGCACCGTCGAAGCCATCGACCGCGCYGTCGCGGACTGCCTCGCCGGCCGCGCGGCGGCGATGGTCACCTGCCCGATCGCCAAGAAGCCGCTTTACGATGCCGGTTTCGGCTTTCCCGGCCACACCGAATATCTGGYGCATCTGGCCTCGCGGCACACCGGCAGGGACGTGACGCCGGTGATGCTGCTGGCGGGACCTGATCTGCGCACCGTTCCGGTCACCATTCACATCGCCTTGGCCGAGGTGCCGAAGGTGCTCACGACGGAGCTGATCGTCGCGACCGCGCGCATCACCGCCGCCGATCTCAAGAGCCGTTTCGGCATCGCCCGGCCGAGGCTTGCCATCGCCGGGCTCAACCCGCATGCCGGCGAAGGCGGYGCCATGGGCTCCGAGGATAACGCAATCGTCGCCCCGGCGGYCGAGACGTTGAAAGCGGAAGGCATCGACGCGATCGGGCCGCTGCCGGCCGACACGATGTTTCATCCGCGTGCGCGCACCTCCTATGACGCGGCGCTCTGCATGTATCACGACCAGGCGCTGATCCCGGCCAAGACGCTGGCTTTCGACGAGGCGGTGAACGTGACGCTGGGCCTGCCCTTCATCCGGACCTCACCCGATCACGGCACCGCTTTCGACATCGCCGGCAAGGGCATAGCGCGCCCCGACAGCCTGATCGCCGCGCTGAGGCTGGCGGGCCGGCTGGCCGACAGCGGACGGCGGGGGCGGACCGCCGCAGCATGAGGCTCAATTGAACGCGCGCACCACGATCGACGGGTTGCCGCCGCTGCGCGAAGTGATCGAGCGGCACGGCCTGCAGGCCAAGAAGGCGCTCGGGCAGAATTYCCTGCTCGACCTCAATCTGACAAGCAAGATCGCCCGCGCGGCCGGCGATCTCGGCAAGGCGACCGTGATCGAGGTCGGYCCTGGTCCCGGCGGGCTGACRCGGGCACTGCTCTTCAACGGCGCGCACCGCGTGGTCGCCATCGAGCGCGACGAGCGCTGCCTGGAGGCGCTGGCGGATATCTCCAGCCATTATCCCGGACGCCTCGATGTCATACCAGGCGATGCGCTGAAAACGGATTTTGCCGCACTTGCCGGCGAGGCGAATGGTGAGCCGGTCAAGATCGTCGCCAACCTGCCTTACAATATCGGCACCGAGCTTCTGATCCGCTGGCTGACGGTGGCCGACTGGCCGCCCTTCTACCAGTCGATGACGCTGATGTTCCAGCGCGAAGTGGCGGAGCGCATCACCGCGGGTCCCGGCAGTGACGCCTATGGCCGGCTCGGCGTCCTGGCCGGCTGGCGCGCGGAAGCAAAAATCGCCTTCGACGTGCCGCCGCAGGCTTTCATTCCACCGCCCAAGGTCACCTCCTCCGTCGTGCATCTGGTGCCGCGCTCGTCGCCCCTGCCCGCCGAGGCAAAAAAGCTCGGCCACGTCACCGAAGCCGCCTTCGGCCAGCGCCGCAAGATGCTCAGGCAAAGCGTGAAGAGCCTCGGCGGCGAGGCCTTGCTGCTGCGCGCCGGCATCGACCCGACGCGGYGGGCCGAAACGCTGAGCGTCGAGGAGTTTGTGAGGCTGACCAACGCGGTGTAGCCAGTTAGGGACGCCTTAGCCACAGCGCCTCAGCTTCTCCATCAGTCCACTGATCCGATGCAGCAGGCTGGCATTTGTCATTCAGATGCATTACATTGAAGATCTAGGAGATTTCCAATGCCAGCGAACGCACTCGTTCAGACGCGCATCGATGCTGATATCCGTGATCGGGCTTCGGCAGTGCTCGAAAGTATGGGACTTACGGTTTCAGATGCGGTTCGGATCCTTCTCACCCGAACCGCCAACGAGGGTGTGCTGCCCATCRATCTGCTCGCAAATAGCGAGGCGTACGACGCGTGGTTTCGCACCAAAGTGCGCGAAGCACTGGACGACACCCGAGCCGACATCCCTGACGAACAAGTCGAGGCGCATTTCTCTAAAAGACGCGCTGCAGCGCGTCGCAAGATCAACGAGCCTAAATCTTGAAGATCGTCTGGTCGGCATTCGCACTTTCGGATCGCGACGGGATATTCACGTATATCGAGGCTGACAACCCTGCCGCCGCAATTGCGATCGATGAGCGGATTGTTACCGCGACAGGCCATCTCCGCGACTTTCCCGAGAGCGRCCGTACCGGCAGACTCTCAGGAACACGAGAGCTTGTCATCGTGGGCACGCCATATGTCGCGGTCTATCAGTTAGTCGAGAGCAGGATTCGAATCCTTCGCGTGCTTCACGGAGCACAGCGGTGGCCCGACGATCGTACAGATAGCTGACGCTATCCGGCTTGTCCGGCCTGCCTCACCCCGTCTTCTCGTCCAGCAATCCCGAAATGAAGTCGAACAGGCCAGGCCGCCTGTCGCGGCGCAGACGCTCTGCGGTGACGATGGCGCGGACCTCGGCGAAGGCGCGGTCGAGATCGTCGTTGACGATGACGAAGTCGTATTCCTTCCAATGCTCGATCTCGAGGCGGGCGTTCTTCAGCCTGGTCTCGATGACGGATTCCTGGTCCTCGGCGCGGCGCTTCAGGCGCGCCTTCAACTCCTTCATCGACGGCGGCAGGATGAAGATCGAGACGATGTCGGCGCGCATCTTCTCCTTGAGCTGCTGGGCGCCCTGCCAGTCGATGTCGAAGAGCATGTCGCGGCCCTCGGCCAGCGCCACTTCCGCGGGCTCGCGCGGCGTCGCGTAGCAGTTGCCGTGCACTTCGGCCCATTCGAGCAGCGCGTCGGAATCGCGCAGCCTCTCGAATTCGCGCATGGTGGTGAAATGGTAGTGGACGCCATCGATCTCCGAGCCACGGCGCGGCCGTGTGGTGACGGATACCGACAACTCCAGACTTGAATCTTTTTCCAGCAGGTTGCGCGCGATCGTCGACTTGCCGGCGCCCGAGGGCGACGACAGCAYCAGCATCAATCCGCGGCGGCGGATGCGGGATCCCAGATCCCTGGCAGCCGTCGGCTCCTTGGCAACCATTCCCGTCACTCCAGATTCTGGACCTGCTCGCGAAACTGGTCGACCACCGCCTTGAGCTCAAGCCCGATCGCGGTCACCGCGGCGGCGTTCGACTTCGAGCACAACGTATTCGATTCGCGGTTGAATTCCTGCGCGAGAAAATCGAGCTTGCGGCCGACGGCGCCGCCGCTTTTGAGCAGCGCCCGCGCAGATGCGACATGCGTCTTCAGCCGGTCGATCTCCTCGCGGATGTCGGCCTTTGTGGCGAGGAAGGCAGCTTCCTGGTGCAGCCGGACAGCATCGAGGTTGGCCGAGGCGTCCATCAACAGACGCACCTGCTCGGCGATGCGCTCGCGGATTGCCGCAGGCTCGCGCGAGGGATCGGCCTCCGCCTTCAGCGTCAGCGCCTCGATGATGTCGATATGGCCCGCGAGCAGCGCGCCAAGTGCCGCGCCCTCGCCTCGGCGCGCCTGCTCCAGCCCGGTAAGCGCCGCCTCGAGCGCCGACAGGATCGCGGCGTCAAGGGCGGCCCGCTCCTCCTCGGTCTCGACGGCCTCGGGAACATCGAGCACACCGCGCAGCGAGAGCAGGCCGTCGGCGGTGGCAGGCTCGGTGCCGAACTGCTCCTGCAAGCGCTTGGCCAGCCCCGCCAGATCCTTGAGGAAGGCCTCGTTGACCACCGGCTGGGTTTGCCTGGCGGCGGCGCGACCGACGGTTAGCGTCGCCTGGAAATTGCCGCGCGCGAAGCGCTTCTGAACGGTCTGGCGGACGCCGGTTTCCAGCCGGTCGAAGCCCTGCGGCAACCTCAGCCTCACCTCGGCGCTCTTGCCGTTCACCGATTTCACCTCCCAGGCGATCGAGGTGCCATCGCTTTCGGCGGCGGACCGCGCAAAACCGGTCATGCTCTGCAGGCTCATTGCCCTGTCGTCCCCCTGTCGCAGCCCAGGCATGCGTGGCCCAGCGCGCTGCGCGCCCCAGAAATCGCCCGGCAATCTGCCGGCGCCCCCTCAAAACATGAATATGGCCCCGCGTCAAAGGACGCGTGCGGCAAGCCTACTGCGCGGCGTCGCCGCCGGCGTCGCCATTCTCGCCGCCGTCGCTGTTGTTACCGCCGTCGGCATTGCCATCGGGAGCGGCCGGCGCCGTCGTCTGGCCGGAAGCCTTGGCGGCGGCGTCCGCCTGCTTCTTCTGCAGCGCCCGGTAGCGGGCGACGTTCTGGTTGTGCTCTTCGAGCGTCGCTGCGAAGACATGGCCGCCATTGCCGTCGGCGACGAAATAGAGGTCGTCGGTCTTCGACGGATTGGCGACCGCTTCGAGCGCCGCACGGCCCGGATTGGCGATCGGCGTCGGCGGCAGGCCCTTGATCATGTAGGTGTTGTAAGGCGTCTGCTTGTCGAGGTCCGACTGATAGATCGGGCGGTCGGCGGGCTTTCCCTTGCCGCCGAACAGGCCGTAGATGATGGTCGGGTCAGACTGCAGCCGCATGCCCTTGGCCAAGCGGTTGAGGAACACTGCGGCGACGCGCGAACGCTCGTCGCTCCTGCCCGTTTCCTTCTCGACGATCGAGGCGAGCGTGACGAAGTCATCGATGTTGGCGATCGGCAGATCGGGCGCGCGATGCGACCAGACGTCTTCGACCAGCTTCTTTTGGTCGGCGATCAGCTTGTCGACCATCTGCTGCCTGGTAGCGCCGCGGGTGAAGCGCAGCGTGTCGGTGGCAATGCTGCCCTCCGGCGGCAAGGTCGCAGGCATGTCGCCGGTGAGCGCCTCCTGATCGGCCACGCGTTGCAGCGCCTGCTCGACCGTCAGCCCTTCGGGAATGGTGAGCGAGTACATCACCGATTTGCCGCTCTTGAAAAGCTCCATGATGTCGCGCATCGAAGCGCGCGGCTTGATGGCGTATTCGCCGGCCTTCAGCGCCGATTCATTGCCGGTGGCGCGCACGCCGAGCCGGAAGATGCGGGCATCGCTGATCAGGCTGCGGCGCTCGAGCTGGTCGGCGATCTCCTGCACGCCGGTGTTCGGCTTGATCATGAAGGTGTCGCCATTGGCGGACGGGCCAGGCTCGATGAAAGCCTGCATGCCGAAATAGAGCGCCGCACCCGAGGCGAGCACCACCAGGATGACCAAGGAGAGGAAGAAATTCAGGAACACGACGACCTGGCTGCGCGAGGCGCGCGAACGCTTCGACGGCGGTGGTGTGCCGGCTTCCGGACGCAACGCCTCGGCGGCGGTCTTCGGCACGATCGGCCCCTTCGCGCCTTGCCGTCCGAATTCCCCGTCGCTCGGATTAGTGTTCATGACGCCCTGCCGTCTGATCTTGCAACGAATCCCCCGCCGAAAAGCTAGGGGCGAATTTGGCAAAAATGACGGCAGTTGGCGGACTGCCGATTAGTCTGTCTCTGAGCAATTCGGAGGGGAAACCGCGCGCTCCGTGGGACTGCTCCGGTTGCTACTCAGCCATTATAACGCTGGAACACGAGCGAGGCGTTGGTGCCGCCGAACCCGAAGGAGTTCGACAGCGCGACGTCGATCTGGCGCTGGCGCGGCTTGTTCGGCACGAGGTCGATCGCCGTCTYGCGTTCCGGATTGTCGAGATTGATGGTGGCGGGCGCAACATTGTCGCGGATGGCGAGGATCGAGAAGATCGCTTCCGCAGCGCCCGCGGCGCCCAGCAGATGGCCGATGGACGACTTTGTCGACGACATCGAAATCTTCGAGGCCGCATTGCCGACCAGCCGCTCGACCGCGCCAAGCTCGATCGTGTCGGCCATGGTCGAGGTGCCATGGGCGTTGATGTAATCGACATCGGCCGGCGAAAGCTTCGCCCGGTTCAGCGCCGCCGTCATGCAGCGGAAGGCGCCGTCGCCGTCCTCGGCGGGGGCGGTGATGTGGTAGGCGTCGCCGGTCAGTCCGTAGCCGGTGACTTCCGCATAGATCTTGGCGCCGCGCGCCTTGGCGTGCTCGAGCTCTTCCAGCACGACGACGCCGGCGCCCTCGCCCATGACGAAACCGTCGCGGTCGCGGTCATAGGGACGCGAAGCGGTTTCCGGCGCGTCGTTGCGTTCGGTGGAGAGCGCGCGGCAGGCGGCGAAGCCGGCGATCGACAGCCTGGTGATCGGCGCTTCGGCGCCGCCCGCCACCATGACGTCGGCATCGCCCCACATGATCAGCCGGGCCGCGTCGCCGATGGCATGCGCGCCGGTCGAGCAGGCGGTGACCACCGCATGGTTCGGGCCTTTCAAGCCGTGACGGATGGAAACCTGGCCCGAAACCAGATTGATGATCTGTCCGGGGATGAAGAAGGGACTGATGCGACGCGGGCCGCGATCTTTCAGGATCATCGCGTTCTCGGCGATGCCGTCGATTCCGCCGATGCCGGAGCCGATCAGCACGCCGGTGGCGCACTGGTCCTCATGTGTTTCGGGCTTCCAGCCGGAATCGGCCAGCGCCTCGTCGGCGGCCGCGATGCCGTAAAGGATGAAGTCGCCGATCTTGCGCAATTCCTTCGGCTCGAGCACGGCCTCCGGATTGAAGGTTCCATTCGAGCCGTCGCCGCGCGGAATGATGTGGGCGATCTTGCAGGCAAGATCGTCCACCTCGAATTCGGTGACGCGGCGGCAGGCGCTGCGGCCGGAGAGCAATTCCCGCCAGCTGTGCTCAAAGCCCATGCCGAACGGCGAAAGCAGGCCAAGGCCCGTGACGACGACACGCCTCATCGCAGGTCCTCCCCGGTGATGCCCGCGAAAGAACTCAGGCCGAGGCCTTGTCGATATACTTCACGGCATCGCCGACGGTCAGGATGGTCTCGGCGGCATCGTCCGGAATTTCGACGCCGAACTCTTCTTCGAACGCCATGACGAGTTCGACCGTGTCGAGGCTGTCCGCGCCCAGATCGTCGATGAAGCTCGCCTGCTCCGTCACCTTGTCGGCATCGACGCCGAGATGCTCGATGACGATCTTCTTGACGCGCTCTGCGGTGTCACTCATTTGGGGCAATCCTCGTCTTATGTTGTCTATCTTCGTTAGCGGGCGGAATGCCGCTAATCAAGCTGAAAGATGGTCTTGCGGGCAACGCAACGCCACAGGACCGGTTTTTGCCCGAACCGCCGGGTTGCGGGCCGCATTACACGAAAAATGACGGGCGTCCAAGCCGAAATGGCTGTTTTCACAGGCGCCCGGCGCCCCAGATCGCCCTTAGATCATCGCCATGCCGCCATTCACATGAATGGTCTGGCCGGTGACGTAAGCCGCCTCATTGGAAGCAAGATAGGCGACGGCGGACGCAACCTCGGCGCTGGTGCCCATGCGCCTTGTCGGGATCGCGGCCATGATCGTCTCCTTCTGCTTGTCGTTGAGCTTGTCGGTCATGGCCGATTCGATGAAGCCCGGAGCGACGCAGTTGACGGTGATGTTGCGGGTGGCGATCTCCTGCGCCAGCGATTTGGAGAAGCCGATCATGCCGGCCTTGGAGGCGCAGTAATTGGTCTGRCCGGGATTGCCGGTGACGCCGACCACCGAAGTGATGTTGATGATGCGGCCATGGCGGCGGCGCATCATCGGATGGGTGAGCTCGCGGGTGAGCCGGAACACGGCGGTCAGGTTGACTTCGATCACGCTGTCCCAGTCGGCGTCCGACATGCGCACGAACAGGCCATCCTTGGTGATGCCGGCATTGTTGACCAATATGTCGACGCCTTCGAGGTCGGCTTCCGCCTTCTGCCCGAGCGCCTTGACCGCGTCACGGTCAGTCAAATCGGCCGGAAACAGCTTTACCCGGTCGCCCAACTCGCCGGCCAGGGCTTCCAGCTTCTCCACGCGGGTACCGTGCAGGCCGACGATGGCGCCCTGGCTGTGYAGCACCCTGGCGATCGCCTCGCCGATGCCGCCCGTTGCGCCGGTGACGAGCGCCTTGCGGCCGGTCAGTTCGAACATTTTTCTCTCCTGATCTCAGAGAGGCACCCTTGGCACAGGTGCCGTCAAATCGCCAGCCTGTCAGGCGAGCGTCGCCAGCGCCGCCTCGACTTCCGCCGCAGTGCCGACGGCGGCGGTGGCGATCTCGCGGTTGATACGACGCGCCAGGCCCGACAGCACCTTGCCGGCGCCGACCTCGTAAAGCGTCGACACTCCATTGGCGCCGAACCATTCCACCGTCTCGCGCCAGCGCACGCGGGCAACCACCTGCTCGACCAGGCGACGGGCGATCTCGTCCGGGTCGCTGGTTGGAGTCACGGTGACATTGGAGACGATCGGAACCACGGGCGCCGATTTCGCGACACCAGCCAGCGCTTCGCGCATGATGTCGGCCGCCGGCGCCATCAGCGCCGAGTGGAAGGGAGCGGACACCTGCAGCATCAGCGCCCGCTTGGCGCCTTTTTCGGTGCACAGCTTCGCCGCCAGTTCGACCGCCGCCTTGGCACCCGAAATCACCAGCTGGCCGCCGCCATTGTCGTTGGCGACCTGGCAGACCGAGCCCTTGGCCGCTTCCGCGCAAGCCGCTTCGACATCGGCCTGCTCCAGCCCGATGATGGCCGCCATCGCCCCCTCGCCGGCCGGCACCGCCGCCTGCATGGCGTTGCCGCGGGTCCTAAGCAGCCGAGCGGCGTCGCCGACAGAAACGAAGCCGGCCGCGCCAAGCGCGGAATATTCGCCCAGCGAATGGCCCGCGACATAGRCCACCTTGTCCTTCAGCGAGAAGCCGCGCGCTTCGAGCGCCCGCATCGCCGCCAGCGACACCGCCATCAGCGCCGGCTGGGCGTTGGCGGTCAGCGTCAGCGTCTCTTCCGGCCCTTCCCAGATAAGTTTCGACAGTTTTTCGCCGAGCGCGGCGTCCACTTCCTCGAAGACGCGGCGCGCTTCCGGGAATTGGTCGGCGAGGTCCTTGCCCATGCCGACGGCCTGGCTGCCCTGTCCCGGAAAGGTGAATGCGACGGCCATTGAAGTCTCTCCCGAGGCTGGTTTTTTCCTGCCTCTGGCGCAAGGCGGACGGCCAAGTCAAGCCCGCCGGCGCCCTTTGGATCCGCAATTCGGCCGGAAAAGGTTGYCGACTGCCTGTTCCGAAAGGCTTTTTGGCGATCACACCTGATGAAAACCGCTCACGTTTGGGTTGCTGGCTCTTCTTATTTCCGCCACAGGCGCTAGCTTTGCGTGACACTTCGATGACAGAAGCGTGACGGGCGTGGAAGGCGTGTTGCGTGGGCCGGGGGAAAACAGAGTGGCAAGGACCAGAAAAGGCGTGGCCAAGCCCGTGCCGGGCTTTTTGGAAGACGATCCGTCCACCGGCTATCTGCCCGKACGAACCTGGCCGACCGTACGCTATGGCCTGACTACAGTTCTCGCGGCGGCCCTGCTTGTCTTCGCGATCGAATGGATCGTGCGCGGCGATTTCTTCGGCACGGTCGATTTCTTCCTGCAGCCGTTCAAGCCGGGCTGGACCACCATCATCCTCTTCGCGCTGGTGCTGGTCGGGCTTGACGCCATATTGGGCCGCAGCCACCAGAGCCTGATGATCGTGGCGCCRCTGACGCTGGCGCTTGCCTTTGTCGGCCACCAGAAATCGCATTATCTCGGCGACCCGCTCTATCCGACCGATTTCCTGTTTGCCCGCCAGATCGTGGCGCTGATGYCGCTTCTGGTGCGCGAACGGCCGTGGACGGCGGTCATGYTGGCCGCGGCCATAATCGGCGGCCTGACGCTGCTCGTCTATTGCTGGCGGACCTGGCGGCGGCGGGTTCCGATCCTCAGCCGCAAGGGCCGCCTGGCGCGGTTGGCGCTTGCCGTGCCGCTGCTCGCCTTCTTCGTCTCGATCATGGACTACGCCACCTTCTCGTGGACGCGCGACCGGCTGCAGATCATCCCGATCATGTGGGACCAGAAGGAGAACTACGCCTCCAACGGCTTTGCGCTGGCCTTCGCGATGAACGTGCCGATGGCGCATGTCTYGGCGCCTCCCGGCTATTCGCAAAAGACGATGGATGCGATCCAGCGGCCCGATGTCGCCGCTTCCGTGCCGGACGATAAGCCGGATATCGTGGTGGTGATGAGCGAATCCTTCTGGGATCCGACACAGCTGCCCGGCGTCAGCATCAAGCCCGACCCCATCCCGACAGTACGCGCCTTGCGCTCCGGCTCGATGTTCTCGCCCGAGTTCGGCGGCATGACCGCCAATATCGAATTCGAGGCGCTGACCGGCTTTTCCAATGCCTTCTTGCCGGCCGGCTCGATCCCCTACCAGCAATATGTGCGCACCCCAACGCCCTCGCTGGCGACTTTCCTGAAGAGCGAGGGCTACCGGGCGCACGCCATCCATCCGGGCACCAACTGGTTCTGGAACCGGGGCGCCGTCTATGCCGATTTCGRCTTCAACGACTTCCGCTCGGAAGAGACGCTGCCGCCGATGGAGAAGCGCGGGCCGCTGGCTTCCGACGCGGCGATGACCGACGAGATCATCCGCGAGGCGGACGCCAGCGACGATCCGGTGTTCCTGTTCGCCGTCAGCCTGCAGAACCATGGGCCTTACGAGCCCTACCGCTACTACAATCCGACGCATTCGGTCGATGCGCCGATCAGTTCCTGGGCGCGGGAATCGCTGCTTTCCTATGCCGAGGGCTCGGCCGACGCCGACCGCGGCCTGCAGCGGCTGATCGACTGGGCGAAGGCCCGCCCGCGGCCGACCATCATCGCCTTCTTCGGCGACCATCTGCCGCCGCTCGGACCGGTCTATGTCGAGACCGGCTTCCTCAAGGACAATGTCGCGCCGCGCAAGGAGCCTAGCGACGCCGCGCTCGAGCACCACGACACGCCGCTGATCATCTGGTCGAACCGCTCCGGTCCGGTGCAGAACCTGGGCTCGGTCAGCCCGGCCTTCCTGCCCTACCATATCCTGACCACGGCCGGCATCACCCACCCCTACTACACCGGTTTCCTCGGCGCGCTGCGCGAGCATTACCGGGTGGTCGACCGCAATCTGCTCCTGTCGCCCGCAGGCGAAGCGACGCCGGACTGGGCGAGGCAAAAGCAGATCGATCCGCGGATCAACGATTTCCGCCTCATCCAGTACGACATGATGTTCGGCAAGCGCCACTCGGCGCCCGACTTCTTCCCCGAGACGGTGGACAAGCTGGTGGCGCATACGAGCTGAGATGAGTTGCGAAAGACGATTTCGTCGTGTGTCAGCTTGCCGTCGGTCTCGGATGCCCTTGATTTCAGCTTCAGACCGGCAGCCCGAGCTGCTTTCGCAGGCTCTTGTCGAATGCGGATGCGGGGACTAAGYGGCRCAGAAGGCTGACTTGGCGCRCCATATTTCCCGCCGCGTAGCGCCGCTTCGTTGCAGGTGCCGCCCGTCGTCATGGCCGCGGCGCCCCCGTCAGTTGGTGAGCTGCAGCCTGGAGAACTTGTTGGCGATCGTTTGGAACACGTTGGGCAGCTTGGCCGGGTCCTCGACGGCGTAGTAGTCGCTCGGGTCGGATGCGCAGGCGCTGTAGAGCGAGCGGTTGRCCGCCGTGTCGGCCTGCAGCACCATGGTGTAGATCTGGACACCCTGGCTCTTCAGCTGGGCGCAGACATCCTTGGTCCAACCGTCGACGTTGCGCGCCGCCGTCGTCTGGTTGCTTGAACCGAAACGGCCGCTGGCAAGGTAGCCGTAGGAGGTGTAGTCCGATTTCTGCGGCGTGTTGGAGGCGCCGTAGACGACGTTCTCGCCGTCGGTCAAAAGCATCACCACCTTGGTGACGCCGGCCGTCTTGTAAGGGGCGGCGTCGGTGTAAGGCGGCTGCGGCGACAGCACCCGCTGGCCCCAGCTCAAGCCCTCCGACACGTTGGTGCCGGAGCCGTTCCACTCGCTCATCTGGCTTGCCGCCAGGCGCAGCTTGTCGAAGTCGTCGGTCAGGGGAATGATCGGCGTCGGGCAGGCGCGGTTCGGACCGATGGTGATCGTGCTGCCAGTCTCGGTGATTATCTTCGCGGTCGAGGCGACGTATTTCGCGATCGTCGTCAGATCGCCCGTCAGCAGCCCGCTCAGATCGATGCCCAGTATGTTCTGGTTCAGCTTGGTCTTGTCGATACTGTCGTCCAGATAGGAATTGTTGTAGCCGGTCGACGAATTGCCGTAGGAGGCCGACGGCTTCTTGGCGACGTCCGGATCGTCCGGCGCGAAATACGGCACGAACAGCGTATCGGGCTTCGAGGGGTCCGGCGGCGTATCGGAAATGTTCAAGGCACCTGGCCGCGCCTCGACGCAGCCCTTCCAGCCCGTGTTGTTCCATCCGCCCTTCTGGCCAAGCTGCCTGAACAGCGCCATATGGTTCGGCCGCTTGCCGTCGATCATCGGGAAATTGACGCCGTTGGTGGACGACTTGCCGTCCATGTCGAGCCAGGACGGGTCGAATTCGGGGCCATTGACGTTGACGGCTGTGACGAAGGGCACCAGCGAGGCGCGGACGGAACGGGTCGGCGATTTGACCGCTTCGAGATAATCGAGCAGCGACTTGGTCGCCGTCCGCAGCGCGGTAATGCGCGCGCCGGCCATCGAGCCGGTGTTGTCCAGCACCAGCACCACTTCGAGCTGGTTGTTGGATTCGACCGCGGAAGCGTCGACGCTGATGTGCTTTTCGGCGCCGAACAGGAATGCGAAGTTGAGATTGACGTCCGCCGAGGCGGTGGCCCTGGTCTTGACGAAGTTGACGCCCCTGTCGACCGTCAGCGTGGCCTTCGGGTTGGAAAGCTCGCCGTGGCTGGCGATATTGGCCTGGAAATAGCTGTTGAAGGCATCGGCGCGCGTCACCTCGGCGTCGCCCAGATGCGAGGAAGCGAGGTTCGCCGCGTCCAGCGCGTTCTGCAGATTGCTTTTGGCCCGCATCAGCGTCGAGACGTCGGTCGCAAACGCCACCGCGCCCAGCATGGCGGGCATGCCCACCGCCAGCATCAACGAGAAATTGCCGCGCCGAGAGCGCCAAAACTGCCTGAGAAGCATTCCCTACCCCCTGGAATTGCTTGATGGGAATCGGCCGATTTCCGGCCGCCTTGCGGCCCGCGCGCCTCTCATGCTCCTTTCATGATAAACGCGCGGTTACAACCGGGTGCAACCTTTTGGGGTGGTTAAAGCCCGATTACCGCAAGATCGGGTATCGGTCGCGCTGGCGCACCGCCTGCCCGAAATGCAATGGACCTCATGCACGGCTCGCCCGAGCGCTCAGCCACCAATCATCGGGCCTACCCATGCACCGACGTATCTCGCTGACCGTCCAGCCAGCGTCTGTCAGTTCGGACCGCAGGGCGGCCTCGCGCCAGTATGTCTCGACATAGCGTCGTGGCGCCGCAGCGCTGCCGCCTATCGAGACATCCTCGCCGTCGCCGTCTCTGACCGAGACATGCAGCCGGCCGCCGGTCCTGGTCGCCTCGGCAAGTCTTCCAAGCACTGTGCCGAAATCCTCGCGCGCGACGTGGATCATACAGGCACAGGCCCAGATACCRTCGTACGGCATGCCGGGACGGTGCGGGTCTGTCAGGTCGTCGGTCAGCGGGTCCAAGAGGTCGGCGTCAAAGCCGCTCTTGCGAAGAAGTTCGACGAAGCCCTGTGCAACGTCGGTACGTCGGACGCTGATCCCCCGCTTCTCAAGCTCGACTGCATCTCGCCCGCCGCCGCTTCCGATCTCCAGCACTCTTCCCGAGCCGCCAAGTTCGGCCACGAACGCATCGATCTCGGCCGCGACCCATTGGGGCATCGCCGCGGCCTCGGCGGCGTACTGCGCCGCGTCTGCATCATAGGATCGCACGGTGTCCCGGTCAGTGCTCATCCTAACGTTCTTCCCCAGCAAGAGGTGCCCCTCGTCCATCGGCCGTTCACGCTTTCGGCCATTGGTGACATAGCGGCGACTTGTTTCTCGGCCATAGCAGAAATTCAGTCTGACACACGACCCGGCCTTGCCTTCGCCGGAAATTGCTATATAGACGCCCGCAATCTGCCGGTCCTTGCTGGGGGCTGAACGGAGGGCCGTGGCTTTTCGAAGCCGCGACACGAAGCCAGAAGCGCTTTTTAGCCTCCCGTGTCTCCGCTCTCGACCGTCTCGTGATGCTCCTTTCTTCCCCGTTCCGTCGGGTCAGACAAGTTGCAGAGGCTTAGCCGCGAGGGCCGGACAGAGAAACGAAGAAAGGCAGAAAGACATAATGGCTCTTTACGAACATGTGTTTCTTGCCCGGCAGGACCTGTCGCAGCAGCAGGTTGACGCGCTTGTCGAACAGTACAAGGGCGTCATCACCGCGAATGGCGGATCGGTCGGCCGGATCGAGAACTGGGGACTGAAGTCCCTCACCTACCGGGTCAAGAAGAACCGGAAGGCTTACTACACGCTGATGGACATCACCTGCCCGCCGGCCGCGCTCAACGAAATGGAGCGTCAGATGGGCCTGTCGGAAGACGTCCTGCGCTTCCTCACCATCAAGGTCGAGGCGCATGAGGAAGGCGCTTCGGCAATGATGCAGAAGCGCGAAGAGCGCTCCGAGCGCGGCGGCTTCGGCGACCGTGACCGTGGCGATCGTGGCTCGCGTTCCTTCGGCGACCGCGACCGCGGCGACCGTGGTCCGCGTTCGTTCGGCGACCGTGAAGGCGGCGACCGTGGCCCGCGCCGTCCGCGCGAAGGCTTTGAAGGGGGTGCAGAATAATGGTCGACATCAACCAGATCCCGACCCGGCGCCCGTTCCATCGCCGCCGCAAGACCTGCCCGTTCTCCGGCGCCAATGCCCCGAAGATCGACTACAAGGACGTGCGTCTCCTGCAGCGCTACATTTCCGAGCGCGGCAAGATCGTGCCCTCGCGCATCACCGCCGTCAGCCAGAAGAAGCAGCGCGAGCTCGCCAAGGCGATCAAGCGCGCCCGCTTCCTCGGCCTGCTGCCCTACGTGGTCCGCTAAGGCCTGATGAAGTTCAAGGCGGSCGGCTTGCCGCCCGCTTCCACCCCGCGGYGACGGGCGCCATGGCGGTTTGAAGTCAAATCCCGAGTTGGGGCGAATAGCCTCTAACTGCCGAGACAGGCWGGACAGCGACACCGGCGGCGACGCCCTTTTTGCTTCCTGACCTGTTCCAACGAATCCGACGCCGTCCCAGATGGYGCCAACCGAAAGGAACGAAACCATGGAAGTCATTCTCCTCGAGCGCATTTCCCGCCTCGGCCAGATGGGCGAGACCGTCAAGGTCAAGGACGGGTTCGCCCGCAATTTCCTTTTGCCGCAGGGCAAGGCGCTGCGCGCCAACGAAGCCAACAAGAAGAAGTTCGAAGGCCAGCGCGCTCAGCTCGAAGCCCGCAACCTGGAGCGCAAGTCCGAGGCCTCCAAGATCGCCGAGACGCTCGACGGCAAGAGCTTCATCGTCGTGCGCTCGGCCGGCGAGACTGGCCAGCTCTACGGCTCGGTGTCGACCCGCGACATCGCCGAGCTGCTGACCGCCGAAGGCTTCACCGTCAGCCGCAACCAGATCGAGCTCAACCAGCCGATCAAGACCATCGGCCTCTCCAATGTCGCGATCGCGCTGCATCCGGAAGTCGAGGTCACCGTGACGCTCAACGTCGCCCGTTCGGCCGACGAGGCGGAGCGCCAGGCCAAGGGCGAGACGCTGACCACCGCCGAAGCCATCTATGGCGACGACATCAACGACAATGCGCGGCCGGAGAATTTCTTCGATCCGAACGCCGAGTTCGAAGGCGGCGAAGAGAACGCCTGATCGCCGGGCCTGACCGGCACAGTTTCCGAGGCATCGCCTCGGCTCACACATGTCCAGGATTTCTGGACCAACGCCCGGGTCTCCGACCCGGGCTTTTTTGTGCCAAATGGAACTTTTCGACACCCCATATCTTGTGCACATTACAGCGTAGCGCGTCGATTGGACGCGGGCCGCGCGCTGTGGCACTTTCGCTTTGGCATTCCAGTCCGATTACCGGGTGATCCGACTGAGGGGACATTTGGTCATGAACATCCTGTTGAAACACGTTCTCGAACGCCTGGTGCGCGTCGGAGACCTCAAGGTGACCGGCCCGAAGGGCACGACGCACAAGTTCGGCGACGGCAGCGGCGAACCGGTRCATATCCATATCAAGACCTCGCATGCCGAGCGCGCCATCACCTTCGACCCGATGCTCGCGGTGCCCGAATCCTACATGGACGGCGAACTCGACGTGCTCGAGGGCGGCGTTCTCGGCCTGATGCGCATCGCGTTCCAGAATATGGGCTCGAGCGGCATCGACGTGACCTGGTCGAAGGCGATCGAGGGCCTGCGCCACGCCTTCCGCCGGCTGCAGCAGATCAACACCGCCTCGCGCTCGCGCCGTAACGTCGAGCGGCACTACGACCTCTCCGGCGAGCTCTACAAGCTCTTCCTCGACGAGGACATGCAGTATTCCTGCGCCTATTTCGAGCAGCCCGACATGACGCTGGACGAAGCGCAGCTTGCCAAGAAGCGCCACATCGCCGCCAAGCTCAGGCTCAAGGCGGGCCAGACGGTGCTCGACATCGGCTCCGGCTGGGGTGGGCTCGGCCTCTATCTCGCCAAGGCCTTCGACGTTGACGTGCAGGGCGTGACGCTGTCGACGGAGCAGCACGGCGTCTCGACCGACCGCGCGCATGCGCAGGGGCTGCAGGACCGCGTGCATTTCGATCTCAAGGATTACCGCCACATCAACGAGCGTTTCGACCGCATCGTCTCGGTCGGCATGTTCGAGCATGTCGGCGTCAACCACTACCGCACCTTCTTCGACAAGGCCGCGACGCTTCTGAAGCCGGACGGCGTCATGCTGCTCCACACCATCGGCCGCTCCGGCGTGCCGTGGGCGACCAGCGCCTTCATCCGCAAGTACATCTTCCCCGGCGGCTATATCCCGGCGATGTCGGAAGTGCTGCCGGCGATCGAGAAGTCGGGCCTCGTCGTCACCGACATCGAAATCCTGCGGCTGCATTACGCCGACACGCTCAAGCATTGGGGCGCGCGCTTTGCCGCCAACCGCGACAAGGCGAAGGCGATCTATGACGAGCGCTTCTGCAGGATGTGGGAGTTCTACCTCGCCGCCTCCGAGGCCGCCTTCCGCTGGCAGGACCTGGTGATCTTCCAGTTCCAGATCGCCAAGAAGAACGACACGCTGCCGATGACGCGCGACTACATGGCCAAATGCGAGAAGGCGCTGGAGCTGCGCGACATCGGCCACAAGGAGCCGGCGGCGACTGCCCCCTCCAAGCCGACCCGCCGCAAGAAGGTTGAATAGGCGCGCAATGCCGCTTGCCATTGTGGCCTGACGCCATGAAAAAGGTCTCGTTCGCGAGACCTTTTTCATGACCTACCTCATCTACACCGCAGCCGCCCTTGCCGAGATCGCCGGCTGCTTCTCGTTCTGGGCGTGGTGGCGGCTGGAGAAGTCGCCGCTCTGGCTCGTTCCTGGCCTCGTCTCGCTGGCGCTGTTCGCCTTCCTGCTGTCGCTGGTCGACACCGACGTGGCGGGACGCGCCTATGCCGCCTATGGCGGCATCTACATCGTGGCCTCGCTCGGCTGGCTGTGGCTGGTCGAAGGCGCGCGCCCCGACCGATGGGACTTGGCCGGCGCGGCGATCTGCATCGTCGGCGCCTTCGTCATCCTGCTTGCGCCGCGCGGGGCTTGAGGGATGGAACTCCCCRCTCAATTGCGGCAAGGCGTCGACGGCCTCCTGGAGAACGTGCCGCTGCCGGCGCTGAAACAGGCGGCGCGGACGCTGTCCGAGCGCTACCGCGCCGAGCTGCGCGACGGCCGCCTGCATATGGGCGAGGAGATGGCGGTCAAGGCCTATCTGGCGACGCGGCTGCCGGCCACCTATGCCGCGGTCCGCGCCAGCCTCGATGCGCTGGCCAGCGCGCGACCGGATTTCCAGCCGAAGACCTTGCTCGACATCGGCGCCGGGCCTGGCACCATGCTTTGGGCCACGCTCGATGCCTGGCCGGACCTGGAACAGGCGGTTCTGGTCGAAGCGAGYGGCGCGGTACGCAAGGTCGGGCAGTCGCTGGCGGCCGGCGCGATCGCCGCCGGCACCGAATGGATCGCCGGCGACGCCACCATCGATCTCGACGACCTCAGGYCCGCCGACCTCGTCAGCATCGCCTATGTGCTCGACGAGGTCGCGCCGGCTTCGCTGCCGAGGCTCGTCGGTCGCCTCTGGCAGTTGACCGCCGACACGCTGCTTGTGGTCGAGCCCGGCACGCCCGCCGGCTGGCAGCGCATCCTTGCCGCGCGGCGGCAACTGATCGAAGCCGGCGCTCACGTGCTGGCGCCCTGCCCGCACGCGGCGCCCTGCCCGCTCGCGCCGCCCGACTGGTGCCATTTTTCGCGCCGCGTCGCCCGCTCGCGCCTGCATCGCCTGGTCAAGGAAGCCGACGTGCCGTGGGAGGATGAGAAATTCATCTATCTCGCCGCCTCCCGGCAGCCGGCGCCTGTTCACCCGGCACGGGTGCTCGCGCCGCCGAAAAGCGGCTCCGGCAAGGTGGTGCTGAAACTCTGTCGGCCCGACGGCAGCGCCGGCGAGCAGTTGTTCAGCAAGCGCGACGGGGAGGTTTTCAGGACCGCGCGGCGGGCGGACTGGGGCGATACCGTAGGCACTTCGTCATCCACGGGCGGAGCGCCGCGCAGCGGCGCGTAGACCCGAGGATCCATTCCGTGACCTCTCGCAACGAATGGAGACGGTGCAGAATTAGGATCGTTCTGCGCCGCCGCAACGCTCCGAGGTCACGGAATGGATCCTCGGGTCTGCGCGCGTCGCTTCGCTCCTTGCTCCGCCCGTGGATGACGAAGCTCAGGCGTTTCGGCCAATCCCGCCGTAAAATTGTTCTTGCTTCGTTCCATGCCCGCCGGTAAGAATCACGACTTGCCGAGTCAAACGGAATCGGGCCACCGGAATACTGTCCTGTGGATGGTTCGCCGATCCTGTGAACATTGGGCATCAAGCCGGTTGGGCCGCGGAGTGTTGCAGAAAGGTCAGCACCGAATCCTGCCGTTCTGATATCGAGGAGACGGGATCGAAATCGGGGACATCATGGCAGAGGCGGCACTGAAATTCGGCGCGGCGGAGACGCCGCTTTATCGCGAGGCCCCGAACAACATCGAGGCCGAGCAGGCGCTGCTCGGCGCCATCCTCGTCAACAATGACGCTTTCTATCGCGTCTCCGATTTCCTCAAGCCGGCGCATTTCTACGAGYCGCTGCACCGCCGCATCTTCGAGGTCGCGTCCGAGCTCATCCGCATGGGCAAGATCGCGACGCCGATCACGCTCAAGACCTTCCTGCCGGCCGACGAGAAGGTCGGCRACATGACGGTGGCGCAATATGTGGTGCGGCTCGCCGTCGAGGCGGTCACCGTCGTCAACGCCACCGACTATGGCCGCGCCATCTACGACCTCGCCACGCGACGCGCGCTGATCACCGTCGGCGAGGACATGGTCAACATCGCCTATGACGCGCCGGTCGACATGTCGCCGTCCGAGCAGATCGAGGACGCCGAGCGGCGGCTGTTCGAGCTCGCCGAAACCGGCCGCTACGACGGCGGCTTCGAGAGCTTCAACGATGCGGTCAAGACCGCCGTCGACATGGCCAATGCAGCCTATATGCGCGACGGCCACTTGTCCGGCATCTCCACCGGCCTGCGCGACCTCGACCGCCGTATGGGCGGCCTGCAGCCCTCCGACTTGATCGTGCTCGCCGGGCGCCCAGGCATGGGCAAGACCTCCTTGGCGACCAACATCGCCTTCAACATCGCCGAGGCCTATGTGCCGGCGCAGCAGGCCGACGGCACGTTCAAGGCCGCCAATGGCGGCGTTGTCGGCTTCTTCTCGCTGGAAATGTCGTCGGAGCAGCTCGCCACGCGCATCATCTCCGAGCAGACCGAGATTTCGTCGTCAAAAATCCGGCGCGGTGAAATCACCGAGATGGATTTCGAAAAACTCGTCGCCTGCTCGCAGACGATGCAGAAGATCCCGCTGTTCATCGACCAGACCGGCGGCATCTCGATCGCGCAGCTCTCCGCCCGGGCGCGGCGGCTGAAGCGCCAGCGCGGGCTCGACCTCATCGTCATCGACTATATCCAGCTGATGCAGGGATCGAGTGCGCGCGCCTCGCAGAACCGCGTGCAGGAAATCACCGAGATCACCACGGGCCTCAAGGCGCTTGCCAAGGAGCTCGGCGTGCCGATCATCGCGCTGTCGCAGCTGTCGCGTCAGGTCGAAAGCCGYGACGACAAGCGCCCGCAGCTTTCGGACCTGCGCGAATCCGGCTCCATCGAGCAGGACGCCGACGTGGTGCTGTTCGTCTACCGCGAGGAATATTACCTCAAGAACCGCGAGCCGAAGCTTGGCACCGAAGAATACGTCAAGTGGGAAAACGAGATGAACGAGGCGCGCGGCAAGGCCGAGTGCATCGTCGCCAAGCAGCGCCACGGACCGACCGGCACCGTCAGYCTCGCCTTCCACGGCGAGTTCACGCGATTCTCCGATCTGGCCGAGGAGCATCACCTGCCGGAGAGGTTTGGTGAGTAGCTCTTGAGAAAGGCCTCGTTCCTTCGCCCCCCTCTCTGTCCTGCCGGACATCTCCCCCTCAAGGGGGGAGATTGGATATCGCGTCGGCTTTCGCCAATCGCCGACGTTGCAAGATGGGCGCCGTCGGCGAAGCTGCTAATCTCCCCCCTTGAGGGGGAGATGTCCGGCAGGACAGAGGGGGGCGCTGTCCCGCCAGCCTATTCAATGTCGGGCTGCGTCTAATGGCCAAACCCCGCGTTCAGTTCATCTGCCAGAATTGCGGCTCGGTGCATCAGCGCTGGGCCGGCAAATGCGATGCGTGCGGCGAGTGGAACACGCTGGTCGAGGAAGGCACGGCCGGCGGCATCGGCTCAGGGCCGGCCAATACGCGCAACGCCCGCAAGGGCCGCGCCGTGGTGCTGACCAGCCTCGCCGGCGACATCGAGGACGCGCCACGCATCGTGTCGGGAATCGGCGAGCTCGACCGCGCCACCGGCGGCGGCTTCGTGCGCGGCTCGGCGCTGCTGGTCGGCGGCGATCCCGGCATCGGCAAGTCGACGCTTCTGACGCAAGCCGCGGCGGCGCTCGCCTCGAAAGGCCATCGCATCGTCTATGTCTCGGGCGAGGAAGCGGTGGCGCAAATCCGATTGAGGGCACAGCGCCTCGGCGTCGCCTCGACGCCGGTGGAGCTTGCCGCCGAAACCAATGTCGAGGACATCCTGGCGACCATCGCCGACGGCAAGCGGCCGGACCTCGTCATCCTCGATTCCATCCAGACGCTGTGGACCGACCTTGCCGATTCGGCGCCGGGCACCGTCACCCAGGTGCGCGCCGCCGCCCAGGCGATGATCCGCTACGCGAAATCCACGGGCGCTGCCATCGTGCTTGTCGGCCACGTCACCAAGGAAGGCCAGATCGCAGGCCCTCGCGTCGTCGAGCACATGGTCGACGGCGTGCTCTATTTCGAGGGCGAAGGCAATCACCACTTCCGCATCCTGCGCACGGTGAAGAACCGTTTCGGGCCGACCGACGAGATCGGCGTCTTCGAAATGTCGGACAAGGGCCTGCGCGAGGTCTCCAATCCATCCGAGCTTTTCCTCGGCGAACGGCATGCGAAATCGCCGGGTGCCGCTGTTTTTGCTGGCATGGAAGGCACCAGGCCGGTGCTGGTCGAGATCCAGGCGCTGGTTGCGCCGTCCTCGCTCGGCACGCCGCGCCGCGCCGTCGTCGGCTGGGACGGCGCGCGGCTGTCGATGGTGCTCGCCGTGCTCGAGGCGCATTGCGGCGTGCGCTTCGGCCAGCATGACGTCTATCTCAACGTCGCCGGCGGCTACCGGATTTCGGAGCCGGCGGCCGATCTCGCGGTCGCAGCCGCATTGGTTTCGTCGCTCACCGGTCTTGCCCTTCCCGCCGATTGCGTCTATTTCGGCGAAATCAGCCTATCGGGCGCCGTGAGGCCGGTCGCGCATGCRCAGCAGCGTCTCAAGGAAGCCGAAAAGCTGGGTTTTGGAAGCGCGGTGCTGCCGCTCGGCAGCGAGGAAGTTGCCGGGGGGATCGGGGCCGGCGCGTTCCAGCCCACCGAGCTTGCCGACCTTGTGGCGCGCATAGCCGGCTCACGGCGAGGCCGTGCCGACGACGAGGAGTGACGCGGCTCATCAAGCCGTAAGACAGGAAGTGGGGCGAGAACCATGCCGATTACGCTGCTTGACGGAATCCTCGTCGGCTTCACCCTGGTCTCGGCGATGCTCGCCATGGTGCGCGGCTTCTCCCGCGAAGTGCTGTCGGTGGTTTCCTGGGCGGCAGCGGCGGCGGCGGCGTTCTTCTTCTACAAGCCGGTCCTTCCCTATGTTCAGCCCTATATCGACAACGACAAGATCGCGATGGCGGCCTCCGCCGGCATCGTCTTCCTCATCGCGCTGATCGTCGTCTCCGTCATCACCATGAAGCTCGCCGACTGGATCATCGATTCGCGTATCGGCGCGCTCGACCGGACGCTCGGCTTCCTCTATGGCGCGGCGCGCGGCGTCCTGGTTGTCGCGGTAGCGCTTTTGTTCTTCAACTGGCTCGCCGGCGCCAAGGCGCCCGCCTGGATCGCCAACGCCAAGTCGCGGCCGCTGCTGGAGACGATCGGCGCCAAGCTCGAAAGTGTGCTGCCGGAGAACACCGAGGAACTGGTCAACAAATACACGCATAAGGGCACGCCGCAGGCCGGCGCGCCGGCCACGACCGACCAGCCTGCGGCCGAGCCGCCGGCCACCGGCGACGACAACGCGACGGCGCCTGATGACAGCGAGGGCGAGGCCCCGGCCGACAACGAGCCGGCCCCAGCGCCTGCCCCCGCTCCAGCGCCGGCAAATTGAAATCCAGGCCAGCCATAGAGTTGGCCTGAGGCATTTTGTGAATGCCTGACGGCGTACGTTGCGTTCAGCCGGCGATAGCCCTATATGGCAGCTTTAGCGGAGCTTGAGCACCAGATGGCAGACTCAACGGCAGATAGAGGCAAAGTCCTTTCCGCCGAGGCCGACGACCATTTCCATGACGAATGCGGYGTGTTCGGCATTTTCGGCCGGCAGGACGCCGCGGCCATCGTCACACTCGGCCTTCACGCCTTGCAGCATCGCGGCCAGGAAGCGGCCGGCATCGTCTCCTACGACGGCACCCAGTTCCATGTCGAGCGCCATGTCGGRCTGATCGGCGACACATTCACCAAGCAGCAGGTGCTCGACCGCCTGCAAGGCAACCGCGCCATCGGCCATACGCGCTACGCCACCACCGGCGGCGCGGGCATTCGCAACATCCAGCCTTTCTTCGCCGAGCTCGCCGAAGGCGGGCTGGCGGTCGCCCATAACGGCAACCTCACCAATGCGCTCACCGTGCAGCGCACCCTGCAGAAGCAGGGCTCGATCTTCTCCTCGACCTCCGACACAGAGACGTTGCTGCACCTGGTCGCGACCAGCAAGGAGCGCGATCTGAACTCGCGTTTCATCGACGCGGTGCGCCAGGTCGAGGGCGCTTTCTCGCTGGTGGCGATGACGGCCAAGAAGATGATCGRCTGCCGCGATCCGCTCGRCATCCGCCCGCTGGTGCTAGGCGATCTCGACGGTGCCTGGATCCTCGCTTCCGAAACCTGCGCGCTCGACATCATCGGCGCCCGCTTCGTGCGCGACATCAAGCCCGGCGAGATGGTGGTGATCACCTCCAAGGGCATCGAAAGCATCTTCCCGTTCGAGCCGCAGAAGACGCGCTTCTGCATCTTCGAATATGTCTATTTCGCGCGGCCGGATTCCTCGGTCGAGGGCCGCAACGTCTACGATGTGAGGAAGCGCATCGGTGCCGAGCTCGCGCAGGAAAATCCGGTCGAGGCCGACATCGTCGTGCCGGTGCCGGATTCCGGCACGCCGGCCGCGATCGGCTTCTCACAGGCCGCCGGCATTCCCTTCGAACTCGGCATCATCCGCAACCACTATGTCGGCCGCACCTTCATCCAGCCGGGCGATTCGATCCGCCACATGGGCGTCAAGCTGAAGCACAACGCCAACCGTCGCATGATCGAGGGCAAGCGCGTGGTGCTGGTCGACGATTCGATCGTGCGCGGCACCACCAGCCAGAAGATCGTGCAGATGGTGCGCGACGCCGGCGCGAAGGAAGTGCATATGCGCATCGCATCGCCGCCGACCAGCGCGTCCTGCTTCTACGGCGTCGACACACCGGAGAAGTCGAAGCTCCTGGCATCGCGCATGTCGGTCGAGGAGATGGCCGAATTCATCCGCGTCGATTCGCTCGGCTTTCTGTCGATCGACGGCCTCTACCGCGCCGTCGGCGAGGCGCGCCGCGACAACGACCAGCCGCAATTCTGCGACGCCTGCTTCACCGGACAGTACCCCACCCGCCTGCTCGATTTCGAAGGCCACGACAATGTGCGCACGCTGTCGCTGCTGGCGAGCGGCGGGTCGTAAGCCGCAATATTTGTTTTGACGCAATTCCGGACGGAAAACCGTTAGACACTTTTCCCGGAATTGCTTAGCTCACGGACAATCTCGCATGACCCTCGACCTTTCCGGCCGCGTGGCGGTCGTAACCGGCGCCTCGCGCGGCATCGGCTATTTCATCGCCAGGGAACTGGCCGCGGCCGGCGCGCATGTGATCGCGGTGGCGCGCACGGTGGGCGGCCTTGAGGAGCTCGACGACGAGATCAAGGCCGATGGCCGCGGACAGGCGACGCTGGTGCCGCTCGACCTGACCGACATGCCCGGCATCGACCGGCTGGGCGGCGCGATCCATGAGCGCTGGGGCAAGCTCGACATACTGGTTGCCAATGCCGGCATGCTCGGCGTCATCTCGCCGATCGGCCATGTCGAGGCCAAGACGTTCGAGAAGGTGATGACCCTCAACGTCACCTCGACCTGGCGGCTGATCCGTTCGGTCGATCCGTTGCTCAGGCTCTCCGACGCCGGCCGTGCCATCATCCTGTCGTCCAGCGCGGCGCATTCGGCGCGCGCCTTCTGGGCGCCCTATGCGGCTTCCAAGGCCGCGGTCGAAACGATGATGCGGTCCTGGGCGCATGAAACGGAGAGCTTGCCGCTGAGGGTGAACGCCGCCGATCCGGGTGCGACCCGCACGGCCATGCGCGCCCAGGCCATGCCCGGCGAGGATCCGGAGACGCTGCCGCATCCGTCCGAGATCGCCAGGCGCATCGTGCCACTGGCAAGCCCTGAGCTGAAGGAGACGGGCCTGATCTTCCAGGCCAAGCACAACCGCTTCGTCTCCTACCGGCAGCCGGAATAAACGAAGCTCGGACCGGATTAAACCGGGCTCCGGCAACGTTCTTCGAATGCAAGGCATTCGAAACCGGAGGACCGACATGCGTAAACTTCTTCTCGTTGCCGCCACCGCCATTGCCGCGGCACTTGCCGCATCTGCCGGCACAGCGCTCTCGCAAGACAAGACCATGAGCTTCTTCGTCACCAGCGTCGGCTCCGGCAAGGGCGCCGATCTGGGCGGCCTGAAAGGCGCCGATGCCCATTGCGCGTCGCTCGCGGAAGCGGCCGGCGTCACCGGCAAGACCTGGCACGCCTATCTTTCCTCCAGCACCGAGGATGCGCGCGATCRCATCGGTAAGGGCCCATGGTTCAACGCCAAGGGCGAGAAGATCGCCGACGATGTCGCCTCGCTGCACAGCGATGCCAACGGCATCACCAAGCAGACGGCGCTGACCGAAAAGGGCGAGACGGTCAACGGCCGCGGCGACACGCCGAACCGTCACGACATGCTGACCGGCTCAAAGCCCGACGGCACGAAGATCGCCGACCAGACCTGTGGCGACTGGACGATGAGCGGCGCCGAAGGTGCCGCCATGATGGGCCATCATGACCGCACGGGGCTCGACGATTCGGCGGCGGCGAAGTCGTGGAATTCCTCGCATGCCTCGCGCGGCGGCTGCAGCCAGGACGCCCTGAAAGGCACCGGCGGCGACGGGCTGTTCTACTGCTTCGCGGTCGAGTGAGCGGCTAGATCGGGTCATCGTTTCGCGGAAACGACGAACCGATCTATCCATCTCTTTGTTGACGCAATTCCTGACGGAAAACCGCTTCACACTTTTCCTGGAATTGCTTTGGTTCACGGGTCTGTGAACGGGGCGGGGAAAGCGTGTGCCCCCGCCCTGCTTTCGCCGTGCCGAGGGAGTTGCTAGGATCGGTCCGACTCCGACATTCGAACAAAGTGAGGAATACCCATGGCTGCCACCCCCAGCGTAGCGTTGGTCTGGTATCTGGTGATCGCAGGCCCGCAAGGCGGCATGGTGGTGCTGCCCAGCACCTTCGACACCCGCGAACAGTGCACCAACGCCATCACCGAATATCAGAAGCAGCCRACACCGCAGGGCTGGGCCGTGCAATGCGTGCCGAGCGCCTCGCCGTTTACCGACGAAGGGGACGCGGAGACGCCGTCGGCGCAGTAGCGGGCACTCCCCCTCACCCAGCCTCCGCTTCGCTCGGCTGACCTCTCCCCGCTGGGGAGAGGAGGCTGTCAGCGCCGGCGCAAACCTCTTCTCCCCACCGGGGAGAAGGTGGCCGCGTAGCGGCCGGATGAGGGGGCGTCGCGCTTCAGCGCCCCGCGCTCACGCTCAACGCCGGCTTGTTGTTGATCGTCTGGAACACCACGCAGTATCGCTCGGTGAGCTTCATGAGCGAATCGATCCGCTCCTGCGGCTCGTCGGTGTCGAGGTCGAATTTCAGCCTTATCTCRCGAAAGCCGACCGGCGCGTCGCGAGCAACGCCGAGCGTGCCGCGAAAATCGAGGTCGCCCTCGGCCTCGACGGCGRCATTGCCGAGCTTGAACTCCAGCGCCGTCGCCACCGCTTTCAGCGTCACGCCGGCGCAAGCGACCAGCGCCTCCAGCAGCATGTCGCCCGAGCAGAGCTCGAGGCCCGAGCCGCCGGTAGCGGGATGAAGCCCGGCAATGGCGAGCGCCCTGCCCGTCTCCACCTTGCAGGCGATCGACTGATCGTCGAGCGTGCCGCGGGCTCTCAGCGTGATCAGCGCCTTGGCGGCATCGTCTCGATAGGCGTCCTTGAGCGGAGCCTGCATGGCCTTGAGCGCGGTTGCATCCATTTTGTTGTCCTTTCGATCCGTCTTTGACGGTAGATAGCACATAATTCCAGCTTGGGTTCCTCTCCCCATGAAATGGGGAGAGGTGGCTCGGCGAAGCCGAGACGGAGAGGGGAGCGCCCTACGAAGGCCCCCTCCGTCCGCTTCGCGGACACCTCTCCCCCGCCCTTGGCGGGGGGCGAGGAACCAAGTCTTGAGACGCCCCCTTTGACATCCGCCGCCCTAGCCATACCTTTGCGGATGCCATCCCAGCGGAGCTCTCATGCGGTCCAAACTCGTCCCCCTCGCCCTCCTGGCGCTCGCCGCCTTCGCGCAGCCGGCCCTCGCCGAAACACCGGAACGGCCGGCGCCGACCGGCGGCGTGCTGTCGCTGTTGCCGCCGCCGCAGGTGAGCGAGCATTCGATCACGCTTGGCGGGCGCAAGCTGGATTACCAGGCCAAGGCCGGCACGCTGTCGCTCTTGTCCGGCAAGGGTGAGGTCACGGCGGAGATCTTCTATGTCGCCTACACGCAGCAGTCGCCCGCCCCGGCGAAAGAGCGGCCGATCACCTTCGTCTTCAACGGCGGGCCTGGTGCTGCTTCGGCCTACCTGCATCTCGGTGCGATCGGGCCCCGCATCGTCGAGACCGCCGCCGACGGCGAATTCCGGCGGCCGCCGCAAAAGCTCATCGACAATCCCGACAGTTGGCTCGACATGAGCGATCTCGTCTTCGTCGATCCCGTCGGCACCGGTTACAGCCGCGAAGCCCCGGGGCACGAGCCGAAGGAATTCTGGAGCGTCGACGCCGACGCCAGCTCGGTCGGCGCCTTCATCCGGCTCTATCTGGCCCAGAACGGACGCACCGGATCGCCGCTGTTCCTCGCCGGCGAAAGCTATGGCGGGTTTCGCGCGGCACTTCTTGCCCGCACGCTGCAGGAAGATGTGGGCCTGAGCCCGAGCGGCATCGTGCTGATCTCACCGGCGCTGGAGTTCATGCTGGTGCGGCCTGACCAGTTCGACCAGTTGCACTGGGCGCTGGAGCTGCCTTCGCTGGCGGCGACGCGGCTCAAGGCCGATGGCGTGAGCGGCGACGCATTGCGCGACAGGCTGGCCGAGGTCGAGCATTACGCGCTCGGCGATTACCTGACGGCGCTGAACAGCGGGCTGGAGCAAGGCGGAAAGCTGGCCAGCGGTCGCGTTTCGGAGATCACYGGCCTGCCGCTCGACCTCGTCCAGCGCAATTTCGCCCGCATCCCCACCGGGCTTTTCGCCAAGGAATTCCAGCGCGCCACGGGCAAGGTRCTCAGCCCCTATGACGCCACCATCGGYACCGCCGACATCGCACCGCAAAGCACGCATGACGCCGGACCCGATCCGGTGCTCGACCGCAGCGTTCCGGTGCTGACCTCCGCCTTCGTCGCCTACGCTCGCGACGAGCTGAACTACCGCACCGATGTCAGCTACCGGCTGCTCAATGGCGACATCAGCCGCAACTGGGATTACGGCACATCGGGCCAGGGCTATGCCGGCGTGATGAACGACCTGCAGCGGGCACGCTCGCTCAACCCTGCCCTCGGTGTCGTTATCGTCAATGGCTATACCGACCTCGTCACCCCCTATCTCGCCTCGCGCTATCTGGTGAACCAGGTTCCTTCGCTATCAGACGCCAAGCCGATCCGCCTCGACGTCGTCGAGGGCGGCCATATGATGTATCTGAGGCCGGACGGGCGGCGAGCGCTGAAGGATGCGGCATCGGAGCTCTTCCAGGCGACGCAGTAATCCGCGACTGCCCCGGGCAAACGACCTGCGCCAACGCAAGCGCCGCGCTGGAGCAGCGCCGTGCAAGCTTTCGCCCGTATAGCTGAAGCAACGGTCCCGACCGGAGCGGAACCGCCTCACGCAAACACGCTGAAACCGCATGGCCGATGTCGTCGTCCTCGAAAGCCGCGAAAGGGTGCTGGCCGGCATCCTGTTCACGGCCGCCGCCTATTTCCTGTTTTCGGCGCAGGATGCCTCGATCAAGCTTCTGGTCGTCGGCATGACGGTCTGGCAGATCATGTTCGTCCGCTCGATCACCGTGCTCGTCGCCTGCGGCGCGATCGGCGGCAAGCGGCTGTTCGCCGACACGATCGACTCGCCGATCGTCAAGCCGATGCTGGTGCGCAGCGCCTTCACGCTCGCCGCCTGGCTTTGCTACTACAACGCCGCCCGCTCGCTGCAGCTTGCCGAGCTCACCACCATATATTACGCCGCGCCGATCATCGTCACCGTGCTGTCGGTGCTGATCCTGGGCGAGACGGTGCCGTTGCTGCGCTGGCTGGCGGTGTTCATCGGTTTCGTCGGCGTGTTCATCGCCTGCGATCCGACGCGGCTCGGCCTCTCTGCCCCGGTGCTTCTGGTGCTGGCGGCGGCCGTGCTTTGGGGGATCGCGGTGGTGCTGCTGCGCAAGACCGCCATGCAGGAGCGCACCATGATCCAGCTCGTGCTCAACAATTTCTATTTCCTGCTCTTCTCGGCCGTGCCGGCGCTGCTCTGGTGGCGCATGCCCGACTGGCGGCAGCTTCTTTTGCTTGTCAGCGTCGGGGCGCTTGGCGGAGTGGCGCAATATGTGCTGTTCGAAGGCATGAAGCGCGCGCCGGTGTCGATTATCGCGCCGTTCGAATACACCTCGCTGGTTTGGGCCTTCGCGCTGGGCTACGCCATCTGGGGCGATCTGCCGCGTACGGAAGTGTTCATGGGCGCGGCGCTGATCATCGGCGCCGGCCTGCTCATCGTCGGCAACGAGCATTTCCGCCGACGGGAGCACGCCTCATGACAGAGGGGTGTCAGGAGCAACTGGTTAGGCTGGCGCCATGACGGATACGCTCGACATGCCTGAAAAACTTGCGCCTACCRCCGCCGACGTGGCGGCCGAGCGCACGCTCGGCATTATCCTGGTGTCGGCATCGGCCATCGCCTTCGCGCTCACTGGCGTGCTGACCAAGTCGATCCATGCCGATCCGCTGACCATCACCTGCTGGCGCGGTTTTTTCGGCTCGATCCTGATCACGCTCTATGTGCTGTGGCGCCGGCGCCGCTCGGGCGGGCGCGAGAGCCTGAGATTGGGTTGGCGCGGCTGGCTGCTCGCGGTCGAGGGTGCTGCTGCCAGCATTGCCTTCATCTCGGCCTTCAAGTTCACCTATGTGGCGAATGTCGCCGTCATCTACGCGACCTCGCCCTTCATCGCCGCGCTTCTTGCCTTCCTTCTGGTGCGGGAGAAATTCCGGCTGCAGACCATGATCGCGGCGGCCGTATCGCTGTGCGGCGTCGCCATCATGGTGAGCGCTGGCCTCGGCAGCGGCCATCTGTTCGGCGACGGGCTGGCGCTTTTGATGACCACGGGCAGCGCGCTCTACATGATCATGGTGCGCGCCTTCCGCGACTCGCCGGTCGTCTGGGCCGGCGCTGTCTCCGCCTTCCTGCTCTTCGTGCTCGGCTGGTTCGTCACCGATCCGTTGGCCGTCTCGACGCGCGACGTGGTGCTGCTCGCCACCTTCGGCTGCTCCTTCGCCCTGGCCTCGATCCTGTGGACGGAAGGCTCGCGGCTTATCCCGTCGGCGGAAGCCGGGCTGCTCGGCTCGGCCGAAGTGCCCTTCGCCATCCTGTTTGCCCTGCTGTTCCTCGGCGAGGCCCCGCCGATGGCCAGCATCATCGGCGGCGCCATCGTGCTTTGCGCGGTCTTTGCCCATGCCGRCCGCGACTGGCTGAAGGCGAAATCGGCGGCCTCGTAAAAATATTTTGCCAGTCACGGAACCATTCATCCGACTCAGGCATTGTTAGATCGACGGGTCACCCCCCAAGTCCCCCCAAACCCCTCGACCCGTCCGACTAGAAGCCGACCCGCAAAAAGGTCGGCTTTTTCTTTGGGAATTGTTCGGTTCGGGGAATCCCGGAAAGTCGCCGCGGTTTATTCAGGACGACAGGGCCAACCCGTCGCCGAGAAGCTCCGCCAGATCCCGCGCCGGGCGGGCGGCTTCGCGGCCGAGCCGGATGGCGAAATCGGCCACCGGCAGCGGCGGGAGGTCGAAATCGGCGGATGCCTCGACGATGCCGGAATGGGCGAAACGCCGGGTGCGCGGCGTCAGCGCGAGGCCGGCATTGACCGCGCTGCGCAGGCCGGCAAGACTGGCGCTGCCGGCGGCAATGCGATAGCGGCGGCCGGCCGCGTCGAGCGCATTGAGTGCGGCTTCTCTGAAACCGCAATAGGGGTCGAGCAGCGCCAGCGGCACGGATTCCTGCCGCGCCGCCAGTCCTTTTTCCGAGCAGAGCCAAAGCATCGGCTCGCTGATCACAGCTGCTTCATCCGGCGAAGGGGCATGGCGCATGGTGATCGCGAGGTCGAGCTGGCCTGCCTGCAGCGCCGAGCCGAGTTCCAGCGAGCGGCCGACGCGCAGCTCGATCCGGACGCGCGGATGGCTGGCGGCGAAGGCGCGCAACAGGTCCGGCAGGCCGTGATCGGCRAAATCCTGCGTCGTGCCGATGGCGATGCGGCCGCCGGCGCGCGCCCCTTTCAGCGCCAGCCACGCCTCGGTGTGGACGGCCAGGATACGCCGCGCGTGGCCGACAAGGTCCTCGCCGGCCGGCGTCAGCCCGCGCCCCCTGCCCTGCGGGGTGAGCAGCGGCTCGCCGACGATGTCTTCCAGCCGCTGCATCTGCGCGGTCACCGCAGACGGCGTGCGGCCGACGGCGGACGCGGCCCTGGCGAGCGAGCCGCCATCGACAAAGGCGAGGAAGGTTTTCAGGAGGTCGGGATCGAGCGTTTCCATACTTCGACATTATCGAAGCAATCGTCAAAAACAATTCGATTTTCTTGATGAATGGATAGATCCATATCTCTCCCATCGAAGGCACGACGCGAGAAGCCACAGGAGAGAAAAATGCCGATCATTAACATCAGTGTCACCGGCAAGCCCGACGCCAAGCTGTCCGCCGCCATTGCCAAGGACATCACCGAGATCACCGCCAAGGAGCTGCGCAAGGATCCGACGATCACCGCGGTCGCGGTCAACTACATCGACCCGCAGCACTGGTTCRCCGGCGGCAAGTCGCTGGCCGAGCACGGCACCGACACGTTCTGGCTGGATATCAAGGTGGTCGACGGCACCAACACCAAGCTCGAGCTCGAAGCCTACCTGACGGCGATCTTCGAGGCCTTCGGCCGATTGCTGGGCGGCGTGCATGAGGAAAGCTACGCCTTCGTGCATGAGGTGCCGGCGGCCGCCTATGGCTACGGCGGCAAAACCCAGGAGTTCCGCTTCATCAGCGGGAGGCTGAAGGCGGCGTAGGCGCCTATCCCTTCTCCCCTTGTGGGACTGTTGCGCAATCAGCGAGAACAGGCCCACAAGGGGAGAAGGGGAGCCCGGCCTCACCCCCACATTGACCTTGCCCGCGCTTCCGCTACCCTCTGCCACCGAAGCGGCCGCTCAAGAGCCGCGCCCTGGAGGAGACTGGGAGAGAGCGGCATGATCCTGACCCTGGCGCTGCTGGCGGGCCTTGTCTTTGCCTGGCTGCTGATCGCGGTGATCGAAAGGTTCCGGCTCGACCTGCGTTACACGCAGGCGCTGCTCTATGTGCCGTTCAAGCTCGCCTATCGCATAGCCGACAACCGCATTCGCGTTGCCCGAAGCGCCAACACGCCGGTGATCTATGTGGTCTCGCATCAGTCGCGCATCGAGCCGGCGCTGATGCTGTCGCTGCTTCCCGACGACACGCTGCACATCCTGGACGAAGCCTCGGCGCGCTCGCCTTGGCTGGAGCCGTGGCGCGAGCTTGCGCGCACCATCGCCTTCAATGCCGAGCATGTCTTCGTCAGCCGGCGGCTGGTGCGCGTTCTGAAGGGCAAGGGGCGGCTTGCCGTCTACCTGCCGGACAATGTCGAGCCGGACGTCAAATCCTTCCGCCTGTTTCGCGCCATCACCCGCATCGCCATGCAGGCCGATGCCCGCATCGTGCCGATCTTCGTCTCCGGCACGCGCGACCTGCCTGTTTCATTGACGCCGAAGGAGAAAGCACCCAGGCACTGGTTCCCGCGGCTTTCGGTGAGCGCGCTGGAGCCGATGACCATCGCCGAACTGGTGGCGCGCAATCCCGATATGGCCTCCAACACCAACGCGCTGTTCGACCGTTTCGCCGAGGCGCGCCTCTACGGCACCAATCTCGACCGCGGCCTGTTCCTCGCCATGCGCGACGCCGCCGACCGCATCGGCCCTTCGCGCCCGATCATCGAGGATGTGATTTCCGGCTCGCTCAGCTACCGCAAGCTGTTCATCGGCGCGCGCGTGCTCGGCCGCCGTTTCGAGGCGGTGACGGCGCCGGGTGAGGCGGTCGGCGTGCTGTTGCCCAATGCCAACGGCGTGGTGCTTACCTTCGTCGGCCTGATCTCTGCGGCCCGCGTTGCGGCCATGATCAACTACACCGCCGGTCCGGCGAGCGTGACCGCGGCGATCCGGACCGCCGTCATCAGGACGGTCGTTTCCTCTCGCGCCTTCATCGAGAAGGCAGGCATCGACGACATCATTGCCGCGGTCGAGGCGGGCGGYGCGAAGATGCTGTGGTTGGAAGACGTGCGCGCCGGCGTGACGGCGCTGGACAAGATCGCGGCCGCGCTTTTGTGGCGCTTCCCGCTGCAGCGGCAGCAGGCGGGCAAACCAGCGGTGATCCTGTTCACCTCCGGCTCGGAAGGCATGCCGAAGGCGGTGGTGCTGTCGAACCGCAGCCTGCTTGCCAATGTCATGCAGGCCGAGGCGCGCGTCTCCGTCTCGCCGGCCGACATCCTGCTCAACGTGTTGCCGGYCTTCCACTCCTTCGGCCTGACCGGCGGCACCATCCTGCCGCTGGTACTGGGCGTAAAGCTGTTCCTCTACCCCTCGCCGCTTCACTACAAGAYCATCCCCGAGATCGCCCGCAAGGTGAAGCCGACGGTGATGTTCGGCACCGACACGTTCCTCGCCAACTATGCCCGCACCGCCAAGGACGGCGACTTCTCCAGCCTGCGCTTCGTCGTGGCCGGCGCTGAAGCGGTGAAACCGGAGACGCGGCGAACCTATCGCGACCGTTTCCAGGCCTCGATCGTCGAAGGTTTCGGGCTGACCGAGGCCGCGCCCGTCGTGGCGGTCAACACCGCCATCCACGGCCGCGACGGCACGGTCGGGCGGCCGCTGCCGGCCATCCGCATGAAGCTGGAGCCGGTCGAAGGCATCGCCGAGGGCGGCCGGCTGTGGCTCGACGGGCCGAATATGATGATGGGCTACATGAGCGCCGACCGTCCGGGCGAACTGCAGCCACTGGAAGGCTGGCACGACACCGGCGACATCGTCTCGATCGACCGCGAGGGCTTCATCACTATCCGCGGGCGGGCCAAACGCTTCGCCAAGATCGCCGGCGAGATGGTGTCGCTGGGCGCCGTCGAGATGCTGGTGCAGTCGCTGTGGCCGSAAGAGCGCCACGCCGCGGTTGCCGTGCCGGACAAGCGGCGCGGCGAGCGCATCGTGCTGGTGACCACGGCGGACGACGCCAATGCCGAGGAGTTGCGCCAGTTCGGCAGGAAGGCTGGCGCGGCCGAGCTGATGGTGCCCAACGACATCATCAAGGTGGAAGAAATCCCGGTGCTGGGCTCGGGCAAGACGGACTACATCTCGGCGCGCAAACTGGCGATCGATAGGTTGGGGTTAAGTGCGGCGGCGTAGGCGCAGCGTTATCTTCGCCCTTATGGGGGAGATCGAACGCTGGCTCTACCCGATATCCGACGGCGGCACCTTCTCGCCTTCGCGCATGGCGCGCTTGGAATAGGCGCGCACCGAGAACGGCAGGAACAGCAGGTACCCCGCGACCGAAGCGGTCAGCGTGTACCAGGGGTAGGTCATCAACAGGAGGATGTAGAGCACCACGCCGAGGATGACCGGCAGCACCCTGTCGCCCGGCACCTTGACGCTTTTGCCCGAGTAAACCGGCAGGCGGCTGACCAGAAGGAAAGCGATGAGCACGGTGAAGCCGGTGGCGACGAAGGCGGCCGGCCGGGAAGGCTCGAGCCCCAGCCGCAGGAAATAAAGATAGAGCGGCAGCATGACCAGCACCGCTCCGGCCGGAGCCGGCACGCCGACGAAATATTCAGTCTGCCATGCGGGCTGGTCGTGGTCTTCGGCCAGCACGTTGAAGCGGGCGAGCCGCATGCCRCAAGCGATGGTGAAAAGGAGTGCCGCTATCCAGCCCGGCGAGCCGGCGCGATCGAGCAGGAAGGCGTATAGCACCAGGGCCGGCGCCACGCCGAAATTGACGATATCGGCCAGCGAATCCATCTGCGCGCCGAATTTCGAGGTGGCCTTCAGYATGCGCGCCAGCCGCCCATCGATGCCGTCGAGGAAGGCGGCGAGCAGCACCATGACCACCGCGATCTCGAAGCGGTTCTCGAAGGCGAAGCGGATGCACGAAAGCCCGGCGCAGATGGCAAGCACCGTGACCAGATTGGGCAGCACCATGCGCATCGGGATCTCGCGGATGCGCGGACCGCCGCTGGCATGGGCCTCGAATTTCTTGAACGGCGCGCCCAACGCTCAGGAAATCCTGACCAAGGGCGTCACCGCCGCGCCGCCGAACTCGGCAAGCACGGTCTCGCCACCCACAGCCGTCTGGCCGACCGCGACGCGCGGCACAGCATTCGACGGCAGGAAGACATCGACGCGCGAGCCGAAGCGGATCAGGCCGAAACGCTCACCGATAGCGATCGTGCCGCCGGTCTCGGCCCAGCAGACGATGCGCCGCGCTACCAGGCCGGCGATCTGGACGGCGGCGATGGTGCCGTTCGGGCTGTCAATGACCAGGCCGTTGCGCTCGTTCTCGGCGCTTGCCTTGTCGAGCTCGGCATTGAGGAATTTGCCGGGCTTATGCTCGATGCGCGTGATGCGGCCGCGCACCGGAGCGCGGTTGATGTGRCAGGAAAACACGTTCATGAACACCGAGATGCGGGTCATCTCGCCCGAGCCCAGGCCAAGTTCGCTCGGCGGCACGGCCGGGCCAACCGCCGAGATCACGCCATCGGCCGGGCTCACCACCAGCCGGTCGTCGACCGGCGTGACGCGCTCGGGATCGCGGTAGAAATAGATGCACCATGCGGTGAGGATCAGCCCGATCCAGAACAGGATCGAGGAGAAATAGCCGAGAAACAGCGTCGCCGCGGCAAAGGCCGCGATGAAGGGATAGCCTTCGCGATGGATCGGGACGAACGTATTCTTGACCGAGTCGAGAAGCGTCATAGGGCTGGGGGCGGTCCCTGTTTCAGGTTGCGCCTCAATAGCGGAAAGCCCCCCTCCCCGCAACGCAACAATGGAGGATGAGGCGGGGCACGGATACCGCGAACGCGGGCAGGTAATTACCGAGCGGCAGCGGAGCGATCAAAGTGCGCGCGGAGTTCAGGCCTCGAAGCTTCGGCGAGCTTCTCGTAATTCTTGCCATCCAAGAGCACACTGCCGTTCGGCGAAGACAGGGAGAGGAAGGTTCGGTCAGACGCCAGCACTACCCAATTCACAACTGGCCCCTCCGCCGCTTGCGGCACCGAGTTAGCTGAAACGATGGCACCTAGCGGATCAAAGCCAGCCTTGCGCAGCAGAAGGTCGACAGCAACGGGAGCATGATTTTGTTCAGACAGTTGGATAACTGTGTCAATCTCCGACTGTTCCGCGCGTCCAAGCAGTGTCCCGACACTCGGTGCGTTAGCTCCCAACGGGTTCTCACCCGGCCGGATTACTGGAGGATCTTCAGGGGGGATACACTCGTAAACCGCGACATGTGTCTTTGTCGGGGCGCATAACCGGAGCTCTTCGGCATCGGTACGCAGCTGGAAGACCATTTGCTTTTCGCCTTCGACGTCCAGCATCCTCGCCATGCCGAACCCCAGTTTGATCTCCGATGGCGATATYGTTGCGCAGGCGAGGCCGGCGCCGACTTCGCGCTGGCTCAGCATCTGGCGCACCAGCTTGCTGACAGACTCATGAAGAAGCCTGCCTTCGCGCTGGGGGTTGGACCGCACCAGTCGATCGATCGCATCATCGTAGTTGTCATCGTCGACAATTTGCAGATCGGGCCAAGATGYGATCCAGCGCGCGAGCAAATCCTCCATCGGCATGGCGTCATCGGCCTCATAGAATGCATCATCAAGTGTATCCAGGAAATCGTCGCGCCCCCCYTCGAAGCCCGTTTGTTTCGCAGCTTCGTCAGGATGCCTRGCAATCCAGGCTGACATCTTTTCCAAAGTTGCCAGCTGCCCTTTTGYCCCACACGCGCTGAGGCCGGCTCTGGCGTTGGAAATCATGCTGTCGATTTCGCTGCCGGCATTGTGGATGAATTGACTATGACCGCCGTTCTTCACCTCCAAGGAGTACTGGTCCGCGTGAAAGACTTGCAACGCCTTAGGGTTGATCTCCGGATAGCGATAGAGCCCTTTGGAAACCATCGTCACGACAAATTGCATGACGGCGAAGACGAGATGAAATGCCTCTCCGTCGCCTTGTTCGATCTTTGAACGAGGCACGACAATCAGAGGTACGAGGAGGCCTCGCTTATCCTCGGCGGCCTGCGATTTCTTCTTGGAGGCTTCTTTGGATTTTCGCGAGAAGAATTCGAACATCGAAAATTTTCCGTAGTCCAAAGTAAATGAGACGACTATTTCTGCCGACACCATATCAGCGCCGCTGAAGATAAAAGCCCTTGGCTGATCTATTGAATAGGAATGAGCGACGCCCATCAACTGGGCGCCGCTAGGATATCCTTACACCTCCGGCACGCGCTGGTAGTTGGCGATGTCGGCTTTCACGCCGAGACGCGCGATGGTTTCCTGCGCGCTGAAGGCGATGCGCTCGTGCGCGGCCTTGACGATCGGCACCACCTTGTCGACCGCGGCCTGGCTTTCCCACTCGACCATGGTGACGATGTTGAACTCGCCGGGACCGGAGAATTGCTCGAGCAGGAAATCCTGCACGAAGCCTTCCTGCTGGCGCAGCAATTCATGCGTCATCCTGGCCTTGCTCAGGATTTCGTCGCGCGCTTCGATCGGCACGACGAATTTGTCGACCCGGAAGACACTGCCGGTGCGGTGGTTGTTGGTGCTCATTTCGATCTGTCTCCGTTCTTGGACGCGTTGCTTCGCAGGCGCTCGGAGACGGTTTGYAAGCTCAAGATAGGTTGAGGTCAAGGGGAATTTTCGACTGTTGGGAGGCGCGGCGCCGAAGCTGCTGATCTCCCCCCTTGTGGGGGAGATGTCCGGCAGGACAGAGGGGGGCGCGAAGGAACGCGGCCTTTCTGATTTCAGCGAGGTGGAACCGCGAGCCGGCAGATGTTTGTGGATGTGGAAAGCGTTGACAGGGTCGGCGGGACAGCGCCCCCCTCTGCCCTGCCGGGCATCTCCCCCACAAGGGGGGAGATTGGCGCTCAACCGTCTCAGCTCACCTCCGACGTCCGTCTGCGCACGATCACCCCTAGCTCATCGCCCTCACGTGCGATGCGCAGACGCTCTTCCGCTTCGGTCGCTTCGCGCTGGCGGTCCCACATCGAGGCGTAGAGGCCGTGTTTGGCGAGAAGTGCGGCATGCGTGCCGCGCTCGGCGATCTGGCCGTCCTTCAGCACGATGATCTCGTCGGCCGAGATCACCGTCGACAGGCGATGCGCGATCACGATGGTGGTGCGGCCCTTGCTGACGAGATCGAGCGCCGCCTGGATCTCCTGCTCCGTCTGGGTGTCCAGCGCCGAGGTCGCCTCGTCCAGCATCAGGATCGGCGGCGCCTTGAGGATGGTGCGGGCGATCGCCACGCGCTGCTTTTCGCCGCCCGACAGTTTCAAGCCCCGCTCGCCGACCATCGAGCGGTAGCCTTCGGGGAGCTTGTCGATGAAGGGGCCGATCTGGGCGAGTTCGGCCGCCTTGCGCACCTCGTCCTCGCTGGCGCCGACGCGGCCGTAGCGGATGTTGTAGGCGATGGTGTCGTTGAAGAGCACGGTGTCCTGCGGCACCATGCCGAGCACGGCGCGCAGGCTTTCCTGCGTGACGTCGCGGATGTCCTGGCCGTCGATCAGCACCTGGCCGCGCTGCACGTCGTAGAAGCGAAACAGCAGCCTGGAAATGGTCGACTTGCCGGCGCCGGACGGGCCGACGATCGCCACTGTCTTGCCGGCGGGCACCTCGAAGGAGACGCCTTTCAGGATCTTGCGGTTCGGGTCGTAGGAGAAATGAACGTCGCGGAATTCGACCTTGCCGGGGCCGACCTTCAAAGGCTTGGCGTCGGGCTTGTCGACGATCTCTTGGCGAACGTCGAGCAGGTCGAACATGTGCTCGATGTCGGTCAACCCCTGCCTTATTTCGCGATAGATGAAGCCGATGAAGTTGAGCGGCACCGAGAGCTGGATCARCATGGCGTTGATGAAGACGAAGTCGCCGACGCTCTGCGTGCCGGCCTGYACTTCCAACGCCGACATGCACATGACGATGACCGTGCCCAGGCCGAAGATGAGGCCCTGGCCGAAGTTCAGCCAGCCGAGCGATGTCCACGTCTTGGTCGCGGCGATCTCGTAGCGCGCCATCGAGCGGTCGAAACGCTCGGCCTCCATCCGTTCGTTGGTGAAGTATTTGACCGTCTCGAAGTTGAGCAGCGAGTCGATCGCCTTGGTGTTGGCGTCGGTGTCGCTGTCGTTCATGTCGCGGCGGATCGAAATGCGCCAGTCGCTCGCCTTGACCGTGAACCAGACATAGAGCCAGACGGTGACGGCGACGACCGCAACATATTTCCAGCCATAGGTGAAGGCAAAGATGCCGRCCGTCAGCGCGAATTCGAGGATGGTCGGCGCCGTGTTCAGCATGATGAAGCRCACGATCGTCTCGATGCCCTTGGTGCCGCGCTCGATGATGCGCGACAGGCCGCCGGTGCGGCGCTCGAGATGGAAGCGCAGCGACAGCTCGTGCATGTGGACGAAGGTACGGTAGGCGAGCTGGCGCACCGCATACTGGCCGACGCGGGCAAACAGCGCGTCGCGCAGCTGGTTGAAGCCGAGCTGGATCAGACGCAGCACATTGTAGGCGATGACCAGCATAACCGGCGCCAGCAGGAAGGCCGGCAGCGGCGGCGGCGTCTTCGCGGCATGGGCCAGCGCATCGGTCGCCCATTTGAAGAAATACGGGCCGGCGACCAGGGTGACCTTGGCGACGACCAGAAGCAGCGTCGCCCAGGTGACGYGGGCCCGGAGATCGRCACGCTCGGYCGGCCACATATAGGGCCAGAGATTGCGCAGGGTCGTGAGGGTGCCGGCTTCGGCGGATACGGTCTTTTCGGCCACTAGTCTTGCCTTTTGGGTAAACTGCCGGAACAGCAGGAATCAACGAGTTGGGTGAGTGAAGCGGAAACGCCGGCGAGCGCGGCGTGGTCCACGGCATATMGCGAGCGCTGCCGGTCGGCCTCGAAGCGGACGAGCCCGGCCTCGACCAGCACCTTCAGGTGCTGCGAAACGGTCGACTGGGCAAGGTCGAGATGGTCGACCACCTCACGGCACGAGCAGCAGGCGCTGGCCGAGAGGCGTTTCAGGATCTCGATGCGCGCCGGGTGCGAGAGCGCGGCCAGGCGGAGCGCCATGGCGCTGCTTTCGGGGGATTCGGTCATCGTTCATCGCCGATAGACGATGGAGGATGAGAGGGCAAGCTAGGCGGATGGGTAGATTGAGATGCGGCGCGCGCCATTCACGTTCGTCATCCTAGGGCGGAGCGCCGCGCAGCGGCGTGCAGACCCTAGGATGACGGGGTTATCCTACTCCGTCTTCGTCGGCGCGGCTGTCATCTGCTCGCCCATGGCCTTCATGTCGGCGTCCTCGCCTTCCTTCGACTTGGACGGCACCTTGAACACCTGGCCCGGCCAGATGCGGTCGGGATCGCGGATTTGATCCTTGTTGGCGAGATAGATGGTCGAATAACGCACGCCATGGCCGTAGACGCGGCGCGAGATGCGCCAGAGCGTGTCGTTGCGGCGGATGATGACGGCGCCGTCGGCATGTTCGAGCTTCGGCGCCACGGTCTCGGGCACGTCGGCCGAAGGCGTCGCCTCGGCGACCTTGGCCGGAGCCTCGGCGGGCTTAGCCGCTTCGGCCGTTGCGGCAGGCGCGGTGGTTTCGGCTTCCACGGCCTGGGATCCGGCGCCTTGGACCTGTGCCAGCTTGGTCTCGGCCGGCTTGGCCTCGCCGGTCTTTGTCTCATTCGGTGCGACGGCGGCGATCGACTCGCCGGGCTCGCGCTCGAACGGCACGGCGGCGCGGGCGACGACCTTGACGCCGTCATCGTCGAGACCATCGACATGGATGGTGTAGTTGCCGACCGGAATGTCGCGGGTCGCCTCGATCAGGAAATGGCCGTCGGCGGAGGTCTGCGCATCGCCGAGCAGGATGGCGTCGGCATAGGCGCGCACCTTGCGGCCGGGATCGGCCGTGCCGGCGACGAAGATCTTGCTGCCGTCGATCTCGACCGCTTCGACGGCGATCTTGGGCTCCGCCGCAGCGGCCGCARCCGGCGCGGTTGCCTGGTCCGTGGCGGCCGGCGCGGTCGCGGCCGACGCCGTGTCGGATGCAGCCGGCGCGGTCGTTGCGGGGGCGGTCGTTGCGGGGGCCTGGGCTGCCGGTGCCGCCTGGTCGCTCGCGGCCGGCGGCGCCGGCTTGGTCTCGGCCTGCGGCACGGTGATCAACTGCGAGGCCTTGCCCGGCTCCTCGACCATCGCCAGAACCTGCCCGGTCGGGCTCTGCGGCACCGAGACGACGGCGGTCTGGGCCGAGGCGACGGTCGTGCCGCCAACCGTCTGGCGGAGCGTGATCGTATAGTCGCCCGGCTTCAGCGGGTCGTCGAGCACGATGGCGAAGGCGCCGTCGGGGCCGGAATCGGTCGAGCCGAGCACGGTGCCGCCATTCAGGATCTCGACCTTGGCGTTGGGCGCGGCGCTGCCGGCGACGACGATCGAGCCATTGCCTTCGACGCGCACGACGTCGAAGGTCGGCACTATCGGACCCGCCGCGGCGGCAGGCGCCTGGGCAGGCGTCGTTGCGGCCGGAGCCGTCGCGTTGTCGGCCGGCGCCATGGCGTTGTTCGCCGGCGCCATCTTGTTGGCGGGCGCCATCGTGTTGGCTGGAGCCATTGTGTTTGCAGGAGCCATTGTGTTTGCAGGAGCCTGGGGCACGCGCGCCTCCGTGCTCGTGCTCGAGGATTCAGCCGGTTTCGCATCGGTCTGCGGCAGCGCCGCGACCTGCGCCGGCTTCTGGTTGCTGATGTAAGGATCGAGCGCGCCCGATCCATAGGCGACCGCCGCGATGGCGACAACGCCGCCCGTCGCGAACAAAAACGCCTTAGAAGGATTGATAGCCATAATTCTTTATTGCCCCCTTAGCCACCTAACGCCCGGTCTAGCGTGTTTTCTCCATGCTCACAAGAAAAAGCCCGTCCGCGGGCTTGACCGCGCCAACCGTCCCCATCACCAATCATCGCCATGAACACGATTCGATCCGTTTGCGTCTATTGCGGCTCGTCTCCGGGCCGCGACGAGGCCTATATCAAGGCCGGCCACACGCTCGGCCGCTCGCTTGCCAAATCCGGGTTGCGCCTGATCTATGGCGGCGGCACCAAGGGCATCATGGGCGCCGTCGCCGATGGCGCGCTCAAGGCCGGTGGCAAGGTCACCGGCATCATCCCGCGCTTCCTGATCAACAAGGAAGCGACCGAGACCGCACTCGACAAGCTCGATGAGCTTTTGATCACCGACAACATGCACGAGCGCAAGCACAGCATGTTCGAAAAATCCGACGCCTTTGTGGCGCTGCCCGGCGGCATCGGCACGGTGGAGGAAATCGTCGAGATCATGACCTGGGCGCAGCTCGGCCATCACCGCAAGCCGATCGTCTTCGCCAACGTCAAGGGTTTCTGGGACCCGATGCTGGCGCTGATCGAGCACATGTCGGAGGAAGGCTTCATCCACACCGCGCACCGGGTCAAGCCGCTGGTGGTCGACGACCCCGAAGCGATCGTCGCCGCTATCATGGTGGCAGGCTCGTCGGTCGACGCACCGACGGAAGGGGTGCAGTCGGTGATCGATAAGATGTAGGCAGTAGGGATTAGGCAGTAGGCAATAGGAAGACAGCCCTACTGCCTACTGCCTTCCTCAAATCCCCAACCACCGCCCTTCGATCCTGCCTTCGCCATGCCAGATGGATCGAAACGCTGCGCTTGAACCACGGCAGGTCGCGGAAGATCACGCCCGGGGGTGCGGCGCTTCGCAGGCTCTCCTGGACCGTGGCGAGGCCGAGGCCGGCGCTGACAAGGCCGAGCGAGGTCAACGGGTCGTTCGTCTCGTAAGCGATATCGGGCATGAAGCCGGATTCGGCGCAGGCCGCCAGGAACTGTGCGCGGTTGGTGTCGGCGGGCTGGCGCACGACGATGATCCAGACGCGGCCGTCGAGGTGGCCGGGTTGGATGTCGGCGACACCGACCAGCGGATCGCCCTCCGGCATTGCCAGCACCAGCGGCTCGCGCCGCACCAGCATGCTTTCAACATCGGGGTCGCTCTCCGGCGCAGGGGAATAGACGAAACCGAGGTCGAGGACGCGCTGCCTCAGATCCTCGAACTGCGCCGCCGTTCGCCGGCTCCTGAGTTGCAGATGAAAATCCGGCCGCGCACGGCGGAAATCCTTCAGCATCGCGGCAACAAGCCCCGAATGCACCGCGCCCTCGACATAGCCGATGGCGAGGCTGCCTGTCGCGCCACTGGCAAGGTTGTGGCCGAGCTCTTCCAGGCGCGCAGCGTTGGCAAGCAATGCGCGGGCTTCGGCGAGGAAGGCCCTGCCCTCGGCGTTGAGATGGACGCGCTGCTTGRCCCGCTCGAACAGGGCGACGCCCAGTTGCTCCTCGAGCTGCATGATCTGCCGGCTCAAGGGCGATTGCGAAATGTGCAATTGCTCGGCGGCGCGGCCGACATTGCCGGCCTCGGCGACGGCGACGAAATATCTTATCTGGCGCAGATCGAGCATTTTTCCGCTCCCAGCCTCAAGTCCTCAAAGGTCTGAACTTTATCCTAATCAGTCTTGGACAGTCCGACCAGCCGGCGCGATATCTCCCGCAACAACCAGCCACGAAGGAGATCGCCATGCAGTTCTTTGCCCTGCTCACCCGCAACACCGAAAAGTTCAGCGACGCCGATTTCGCGCCGCTGCTGCCGCCCGAGTCCGAACAGCGCAAGACGCTCTACGTGCAAGGCGCGGTACGCCAGATCTGGAACCGCGGCGACATTCCCGGCACCGGCATCATGTTCGAGGCGGCCGACGAGAAGGACGTGCGCGGCCATCTTGCCACGCTGCCGCTGATCGAAGCCGGCATGATGGAYATCACAGCGATCGTGCCGCTCAACCCTTATCCGGGGTTCGGGCCGAAGCGCTAAGTGCGACTTCAAGTGAGGCTGTTGTCCCGCACGGCAGCCTCATCGCCTCGGAGCCGTAATCACGGCCACTCGCTCCCTTTGCCGAAGAAGAAGCCGTCGCTATTGTCGGCGGCGATCCGAAACAAGGGGCGGAACATCCATGAAACTTGGCTTTGTCGGCACGGGCACATTGAGCTCGGCCATCGTCACCGGGCTGAAATCGCTGCCGGGCGAGACGACGCCGGTGGTGGTCTCGCCGCGCAACGAGGAGATCGCCGCGGAGCTTGCCAGGCGCTACCCGGATGTGTGCATCGCCGCCGACAACCAGGCCGTGCTTGACCAGTGCGACACCGTCATGCTGGCGGTGCGGCCGCAGATCGCGCACGAAGTTCTCAAGGAACTGCGGTTCCGGCCGGACCATCATGTTGTCAGCCTCATCGCCACGATATCGCTTGAGGGGATCGCCGGCCTCGTGGCGCCGGCGGCGCGTGTCGGCAAGGCGCTGCCGATGCCGATGATCGCCCGCTTGCAGGGCGCGACGATCATCTGTCCGCCGGACCCGATCATGGCGACGTTCTTCGGCAGGCTGGGCGGAGCGATTGAGGTCGGGGACCAGGCCGAATTCGACGCGCTCAGCGTCGTCACCGCGAACTACGCCAGCTATTTCAAATATCTCGGTACGATCGACACCTTTGTGCGCAGCCAGGGTGTGGCTGGAGACAAGAGCCGCGCTTATATCACCAGCATCTACAAGGCGCTGGCCAACGCGTCCGACACCGTGCCGGACGAAGATTTCATGCATCTGTCGCAGGAGTACACGACGCGCGGCRGCATCAACGAACAGGTGCTGCGCGAGCTGACCGAGCACGGTGCGTTCGAAACTTTTGYGGAAGTCCTCGGCCGCGTGCACCAGCGTATTGCCGGCGGGTGATCGGGATTACTCCGCCGGCGCGAGCCGAGGCGATGGTCGACGCGCGCTGAGCCTGTCAAGATAGAGATAGACGACCGGCGTGGTGTAGAGCGTCAGGAGCTGCGAGACGATGAGGCCGCCGACGATCGCCGCGCCGAGCGGCTGGCGCAGTTCCGCGCCCTTGCCGGTTTCGATCGCCAGCGGCAACGCGCCGAGCAATGCGGCGAAGGTCGTCATCATGATCGGCCGGAAGCGCTGGACGCTCGCCTTGTGGATGGCCGCGCGGGCCGACAGTCCTTCCTGGCGTTCGGCCTGCAACGCCATGTCGATCATCATGATGGCGTTCTTCTTGACGATGCCGATCAGCAGGATGATGCCGATCAGCGAGATCACGTCGAACTCCATGCCGGTGACGATGAGCGCGAGCAGCGCGCCGATGCCCGCCGACGGCAGCGTCGACAGAATGGTGATCGGGTGGACATAGCTTTCATAGAGCACGCCGAGCACGACATAGATCGTCGCGAGCGCGGCGGCGATCAGAAGCAATTCGCTGAGCAGGTTGGCGCGGTAGGCGAGCGCGGTGCCGGCCAGAGAGCCATGGATCGTGACCGGCATTTTCAGCTCGGCCATGGCGCGGTCGATCGCGGCCGAAGCGTCGCCGAGCGTCGCGCCCTCGGCAAGGTTGAACGAGATCGTCGTGGCGACGAAATGGCCCTGGTGGTTGACCGAGAGCGGCATGGTCGCCGGCCCATAGGTGCTGAAGGCGGCCAGAGGCACCATCTTCTCGGCCGAGGTGCTGACCGCCGCGCCGCTCGAGGCGCTGCCATGGCCGGTGACGGCAATGGCGTTGGTGGCCTGGTTCCGCAGCGAACCCGTCAGGCTGCCGGCCAAGGCGTTGGTTGCCTGCGTGCCGCTGGCCGTGGCGCCGGACGTGCTGACATAGATGCCGTTCAACGCGCTTGGGTCCTGCAGGTAGCGCGGCGCGACCTCCATGACGACATGGTACTGGTTGCGGGCGTTGAAGATGGTCGACACCTGGCGCTGGCCGAAAGCATCGTAGAGCGTGGCGTCGATGCTGGCGGGCGTCAGGCCGAGGCGTGCCGCACTCTCGCGGTCGACCGTGATGTTGGTCTCGAGGCCAGCCTCGTCRCGGTCGGAGTTGACGTCGGTGAGCTCAGGCGCCCGCTTTAGGAGATCGACCAGCTTCGGCGTCCATTCGTCGAGATCGGCGGTCGTGTCGGCCTGCAGCGTGTATTGATAGGTCGCAAGGCTCTGGCGGCCGCCGACCCTGATCTCCTGGCGCGGATTGAGGAAGAGCTGCGCGCCCGGCAGTTGCCCGAGCTGCGCGCGCAGTCGCGTCAGCACCACCTGCAGCGGCGCCCGATCGCCCTTCGGTTTCAAGGCGACCTGGACGAAGCCGGAATTGGTCTGCCGTCCGCCGATAAAGCCGACGACGTTCGCGACCGCCGGGTCGCTCTTCAGGATCGCCTCAAGCTGCTCGAATTTCTGCCGCATCAGTTGGAAAGAGATGGCCTGGTCGGCGCGCAGGCCGCCCATCAGCTCGCCGGTGTCCTGCTGCGGGAAGAAGCCCTTCGGCACCACCGTGTAGAGATAGACGTTGAAGACGATGGCCGCGAAAAGCACCACGAGCATGATTTCCGAATTGTCGAGCGACCAGCCAAGCGAACGTCCGTAGAAGGCGCGGATGCGCTCGAAGACGCTCTCGCCGAAGCGGGCGAGGAACGAGCGCCTCGTCGACGGGATTGCGCCCGGGCGCAGGAAATGCGCGCACATCATCGGCGTCACGGTCAGCGACAGGATTAGCGAAATCGCGATCGACAGCGACAAGGTCAGGGCGAATTCCTGGAACAGGCGGCCGAGTATGCCGCCCATCAACAGGATCGGCAGGAAGACGGCGACCAGGGAGGCGCTCATCGACAACACCGTGAAGCCGACTTCCCTGGCGCCGACGAGTGCTGCCCTGCCGCGCGGCATGCCGTCCTCGATGTGGCGCGTGATGTTTTCCAAGACCACGATGGCGTCGTCCACGACGAAGCCGGTGGCGATGGTGAGYGCCATCAGCGACAGATTGTCGAGGGTGAAGCCGAGCAGGTACATCGCGCCGAACGTGCCGAGGATTGAGACGACCAGCGCCACGCTCGGGATCAATGCCGCGCGCCAGTCGCGCAGGAAGCAGAACACGACAAGGATGACGAGCAGCACCGCCAGCACCAAAGTCAGCTCGGTGTCGTGCAGCGAGCCGCGTATCGTGGTCGAGCCGTCGGTCGCGACGCTGAGTCGCGCATCGGCCGGCACGGAGGCCTGCAGCGTCGGGATCAGCGCGCGGACGCGGTCGACGGTCTCGATGATGTTGGCGTTGGGCTCGCGGTAGAGCACCAGGAGCACCGCCGGCTCGCCATTGGCGAGGCCGAGATTGCGCACGTCCTCGACGGAATCCTCGACGTCGGCGATGTCGCGCAGCTTGACCGCCGCATTGTTGCGCCAGGCGATGACCAGATCGCGAAAATCGGCGGCGTGGCTCGCCTGGTCGTTGGTGTAGAGCTGGTAGCGCAGCGCGCCGTCTTCCTCGAAACCTTTCGGGCTGCGCGCATTGGCCGAGGCAAGGGCTGCGCGCACATCCTCCAGGCCGATGCCGTAATGGAACARCGCGCCGGGATTGAGCTCGACGCGCACGGCCGGCAGCGAGGAGCCGCCGAGGTCGACATTGCCGATGCCCTCGACCTGCGACAGGCGCTGCTGCAGCACCGTCGCGGCGGCGTCGTAGAGCTGACCGGGGGTCAGCGTGCGCGAGGTCAGCGCCAGGATCATCACGGGCGAGTCGGCGGGATTGTATTTGCGATAGGTCGGGTTGCTGCGCAGGTCCGACGGCAGGTCGGCGCGCGCGGCGTTGATCGCTGCCTGCAYGTCACGCGCCGCCCCGTTGATGTCGCGGTCGAGATCGAATTGCAGCACGACATTGGTCGAGCCGGTGCCCGAGCGCGAGGTCATCTCGGAGACGCCGGCAATCTGGCCGAGATGGCGCTCCAGCGGTGCCGCGACATCGGTCGCCATCGTGTCCGGACTGGCGCCCGCCATCGAGGCCTGCACCGAGATGGTGGGGAAATCGACCTTGGGCAGAGGCGCCACGGGCAGATTGAAATAGGCGATAAGCCCGGCGGCGGCGAGGCCGATCGCGAGCAGCGTCGTGGCGACCGGCCGCGCGATGAACGGCGCCGAGAGGTTCACGGCGCTGACCCGCCGGCGGAGGCCTCGGCGACACCGGAGCCGCGCCGCGTCAGTCGGTCGAAGGCGAGATAGATGACCGGCGTGGTGAACAAAGTCAGCACCTGGCTGACGATCAGCCCGCCGACGATGGTGATGCCGAGCGGCTGGTGCAGCTCCGAGCCGGCCAAGCCGCCGACCAGAAGCGGCAGCGCGCCGAAGAGTGCCGCAAAAGTCGTCATCAGGATCGGGCGGAGCCTCAGCAGGCACGCCTCGTAGATCGCCTCGCGCGGGTCGAGTCCCTGCAGCCGCTCGGCCTGCAGCGCGAAGTCGATCATCATGATGGCGTTCTTCTTGACGATGCCGACGAGCAGGACGATGCCGATTATGCCGATGACATCGAGGTCATGGCCGGCGAGCATCAGCGCGACCAGCGCGCCGACGGTGGCCGAGGGCAGCGTCGACAGGATGGTCAGCGGGTGGATGAAGCTCTCGTAGAGCACGCCGAGCACGACATAGACGGTGGCGACGGCCGCCAGCACCAGAAGCAGCTCGTTGGACAGCGAGCTCTGCAGCGCCAGCGCCGCGCCCTGGAAGCCGGTCGTCAGGCCGGCGGGCGGCTGCATGTCCTTCTCGGCGGCGGTGATGGCCGCCGTGGCGTCGCCGAGCGAGACGCCGGGGGCGAGGTTGAAGGAAATGGTCGCGGCCGGGAATTGCGCCAAATGGTTCACCAGGAGCGGCGCCTGCCGAACATGGATACTGGCGATCGCCGACAGCGGCACCTGGCCCGAGCCCGAGGACGGCAGATAGATCGAGCCGAGCGAGGCCGGCGTCTGGCCGACCGACGGATCGGCCTCGAGGATGACGCGGTACTCGTTCGACTGGGTGAAGATGGTCGAGATGATGCGCTGGCCGAAGGCGTCGTAGAGCGCATTGTCGACGGTCGCCGGCGTGATGCCGAAACGCGCGGCGGTGGCGCGGTCGATGGTGACGTCGACGGCGAGCCCGCTCTGCTGGCTGTCGCTCGCGACATCGGCGAGCTCCGGCAGCGCCGAGAGCCGGTCGGTCAGCTTGGTCGTCCATGCCGCCAGCTCGACCGGATCGGAATCCTGCAGCACATACTGGTATTGCGAAGCGCTTGTCGTGGAATCGACCGTGAGATCCTGCACCGGCTGCATGTGCAGCGAGATCCCGGTGACTTGGGCGGTCTCCCGCGTCAGCCGCCTGATGATGGCGCTGGCGTCGGCCTGGCGCTCGTCGCGCGGCTTCAGATTGATCAGCATGTGGCCGCTGTTGGCGGTCATGTTCTGGCCGTCGACGCCGATGAAGGACGACAGGCTGGCGACATCGGGGTCCTTGAGGATCGCATCGGCCAGCGCCTGCTGGTGCGCCGCCATATCGGCATAGGACGCCGAGCCCGCCGCTTCGGTGATGGCCGAGATGGCGCCGGTATCCTGCACCGGGAAGAAGCCCTTCGGGATGACGTCGTAGAGATAGATTGTAAGCGCAAGCGTCGCGACCGCCACCAGCAATGTCAGCGCCTGGCGGTCGAGCACCCAGCGCAGCGCGGCGGCATAGAAGTTGGCGATCGCGTCGAAGGCGCCCTCGCTCCAGCGCGCCAGCGCCCCTGGCCTGCGCTCGGCCGGCGGCTTCAAAAGCCTGGCGCAGAGCATCGGCACCAGCGTCAGCGAGACGATGGCGGAGATGACGATGGCGATCGCCAAGGTAATGGCGAATTCGTGGAACAGGCGGCCGACGACGTCGCCCATGAACAGAAGCGGGATCAGCACCGCGATCAGCGAGACGGTGAGCGAGATGATGGTGAAGCCGATCTGGGCCGAGCCTTCGAGCGCGGCGGTCACCGGATCGTCGCCATGCTCGATGAAGCGCGAGATGTTCTCGATCATGACGATGGCGTCGTCGATGACGAATCCCGACGCAATCGTCAGCGCCATCAGCGACAGATTGTCGAGGCTGAAGCCCCACAGATACATGACCGCGAACGTGCCGACCAGGGACAGCGGCACAGACAGGCTGGGGATGATCGTCGCCGGAATATTGCGCAGGAACAGGAAGGTGACGAGCACGACGAGCAACGCCGCCATCGCCAACTCGAACTCGACGTCGTCGACCGAGGCGCGGATGGTGGTGGTGCGGTCGGTCAGCGGCTCCACGCTGAGCGCCGCCGGCAGGCCGGCGCGCAACTGCGGCAGCAGCGCCTTCACGCCGTCGACGACGCGGATGACGTTGGCGCCGGGCTGGCGCTGGATGTTGAGGATGATCGCCGGCGTGCGGTTTTCCCAGGCGCCCAGCCTGGAGTTCTCAGGCCCTTCGATGATGTCGGCCACCTCGCCCAGCCGCACCGGCGCGCCGTTGCGATAGGCGATGACCATGTCGGCATAGGTTTTCGGGTCGGCGACCTGATCGTTGGCGTTGATGGTGTAGGAGCGCGCCGGCCCGTCGAAGCTGCCCTTCGGCGTGTTGACGTTGAGCGTGCCGATCGTGGTGCGCAGATCGTCGATGTTGAGGCCCATGGCGGCCAGCGCCTTGAGCTTCACCTGCACGCGCACGGCCGGCCGCTCGCCGCCACTGATCGAGACCAGGCCGACGCCGGGAAGCTGCGATATCTTCTGCGCCAGCCGTGTCTCGGCATAGTTCTCGACCTGCGTCAGCGGCAGCGTCTTGGAGGTGATCGCCAAGGTCAGGATCGGCGCGTCGGCCGGGTTGACCTTGGCGTAGATCGGCGGCGCCGGCAGGTCGGCGGGCAGAAGATTGCCCGACGCGTTGATCGCCGCCTGCACTTCCTGCTCGGCGATGTCGAGGCTGAGGTCGAGGCTGAGGTCGAGGCTGAAGCGCAGCGTGATGACCGAGGCGCCGGCGGAGGAGCCCGACGACATCTGCTCCAGCCCCGGCATCTGACCGAACTGGCGCTCGAGGGGCGCGGTCACCGACGTGGTCATCACCTCCGGGCTGGCGCCGGGATAGAAGGTCTGCACCTGGATCGTCGGGTAGTCGACCTCAGGCAGAGCCGAGAGCGGCAGGAACAGGTAGGCGATCATGCCGACGATCAGGATTGTGGCCATGATCAGCGTGGTCGCCACCGGCCGCAGGATGAACGGCCGCGACGGGTTCAGCCAGCCGGCAACGAGACCGCTCGGCGCGTTCATTGGCTGGCGCCRCTGTCGCCGCCATTGTCGGGGGCACCGGCATTGCCGGCACCGCCATTGCGGCGGCCGCTGCCGTCGCGATGATGGCGATGACCTTGCTTGCCGCTGGACGCGTCGCCTGCAGCACCTGCGCCCGCGCCTGCCGGACCGGTGCCCTGGCCGTTCGACATTGCCGGCGCGCCGGCTGGATTGACCACAGGAGTGTTGTTGCCGGCGCTAGCGGCCGGAGCTCCGCCGGCCGCGCCGCCCTCACCTGTCGCTTGCGGCTGCGGCGCGGCGCCACTTCCGCCGGGGGCCGGCGCGGCGCCATTATCAGGCACCGTGACCTTGGCGCCGTCCTTGAGCCGGTCGACGCCGTCGACCACGACCTTGGCGCCTTGCGGCAGACCCGCCAGGAGCTGCGTGACGGTGGCGTTGCCCGGGCCGAGCGAAACGGTCTTCACCGAGACGGTGCTGTCGTCGTTGAGCTGGTAGACGAAGGTGCCCGGCGCGCCGTGCTGGATGGCGGCGTTGGGCAGCACGCTGACGCCGGTCAGGGTGCGCACCAGAAGATGCACGTTGACGAACTGGTTGGGATAAAGCACGCCGTCGGCATTGGGGAAGACGGCGCGCAGCTTAAYCGTGCCGGTGGTCGGATCGATCTGGTTGTCGATCGTCTGCAGCGTGCCTTCGGCGATCTGTTTGGTGTCGTTGCGGTCGAACAAAGTGGCCTTGAGCCCGRCATTGCCATGGGTCTGTTCCAGCACTTGCGCCAGGCTGTCCTCGGGCAGCGAGAACAGCACCGAGATCGGCTGCATCTCAGCAATCACCGCAATGCCGGTACTGTCGCCCGGCGTGACGTAGTTACCCTGGTCGATGAGGCGCAGGCCGATGCGGCCGTCGGCTGGYGCCGTGATGTGGCTGTTGGCGATGTTGACCTGCACGGCCTCGATCTGCGCCTGATCGGACACCACGGTCCCCTCGTCGGACTGGACGGTGGCGCGCTGCAGGTCGACCGCCTGCTGCGTGATGGCGTTGGAGGTGAGCTTCAGGTCGCGGTCGAGGTCGAGCTTGGCATCGRCAAGCAGCGCCTGGTCGTGCTCCAGCTGGCCCTGCCACTGATGCAGCGAGGCCGTCAGCGTGCGGTCGTCGATCTGGGCGAGGAAGTCGCCCTTCTTCACATTCTGGCCCTCGGTGAAGCCGATCTGGGTGATCTGGCCGCTGACCTGCGCGCGCACCGTGACTGTCGATAGCGGGGTGACGGTGCCGAGCGCTTCGAGCACGATCGGGATATCGGCCTGCGTCACCGGAGCGACGGCAACCGGCTGCGCGAGATCGCCGCCGCCACGGAAACGGCCGCCGCCCCGATGGCCGCTCTGCTGCTGAACCTGAAGGGGATGCAGCCAAAGCGCGGCGCCAGCCGCAGCCAGGACGAGGAGCAGCGCAACGATCCAGCCGCGCCGCCTGYGACGCATGGCGGCCGGCTTGACGTCTATCACGGCCTCCTTTGGTGGCCGGAGCCGGTTGGCGACTTCGTCGTCCACTTCGTTACCTATCCGTCGAACTGCACCCAGGAGGCACCTGCGCCTTTGCCGGCCCCGCGCCCAACGTGGGCGTCAAAGCGGCCGCTTGAGCCGGGATTTGGYCGGAGCATAGGCAGGTGGATTTTCCGGCGCAATTCCGGCTCCCATTAAATTCCTGTAATAATTTGAATGGGTTAGGCTTAGGAAATTGCGTTGGATCGCGAGGTGGGCGGAGCGCGGTCTCGCCGGCAAATTCGTGCGGCAAAGAAGCGTAGACCGCCGGCCTTAGACGAATGGCGACAAGGCTTTAGGAGGACAACTCGGCCACATGCAAGAACCGCCAAGGGTGCACATTGCGCCGATCGAGGCGCGGCGCGCCGGCCTGTATGACCGGGGCCGGCGAGGCCTCACCCTGCTCGCAAAGATGTGAACGCGGCCGCGCCAAGACTTGGTCGAACTTAACGGCGTTCAGGTAGCAACCGCAGGACAAAGCCGACGACAAGGCCGAGCACGAAACCGAGCGGGCCTGTGATGAAGATGCCGAGCAGCGGGCCCTGGTTTGCCTCGGGCGTGAAGATCACCGGGCCGACAAAGCCGCCGAGCAAGCCGACGGTGCCCAGTATCGCGCCCCATTTAAGCATCATTCGCCCCATAGCCTGCCGAGCCACAGCAGCAGATTCGCCCATGCGAGCCAAGTTCCAGCTTTAGCGACATCTGAAATAACAACAGCGGATTTGGGTCACCCGAACCTATCGCGGCGGTTGCTGATGCGGCTGCTATCCCCGCTCCTTCTTCCGCCGGCTCGGCAGCGCCTCGATCTCGTCGGCGGAAAGATGCCTCACCTCCGCCCAGAAGCGCGATTTCGCCGAGTTCAGCAGGCCGTCGGGGTCGAGCCGCTTCTTCCAGGCCAGATGCTTGAAATCCGGCTTCATGCTGCCGCCTTCGACACAGGGTACGTGCGGGTCGGACAGTTTCGGCCCATGCGCGGCGTAGATGCTCCCGATTTCACGCAGGCGCGCGTCGTCTGTGTAGCGCACGATCGGCAGGTCGAAGGCGACAAGCCTGTCGTTGAGCAGCGCGAATTCGTGATGCATCAGCACCTCGTCGCCGAAGATTTTCTGCAGCGGCTCGATCGGGCGRCTGTCGAGCGGCGCGGGGAACGTCACCTGCAGATTGGTCACCGTGCGGTCCTGCTTCAGCACCTGCAGCGTGGTATGGTTGTAGGAGAACTCGGACAGCGCCGGCAGGCCGGAGGCCGCGATGCCTTCCGCATCGAGGTCGATCTCGACTGTGCCGCCAAGATGGCGCAGCACATCGCGAACCGCTGCCGCATCCGGCTCGGCGACGATGACGATGGCGAGGTCGCGGCGGCGCTTCGCGAGCTCGCCGAGCTTGGCGATCGAAGCCGCGATGCGACCGTCCACGGTGGTCAGCAGCTTGAGGTTCAGCGCACGCGCGCCGCCGAGCGCCATGCCGGCCTCGAAAGCCTGCCGGTAAGTGTCGAACGAGGCGACGACGTTGCGCCAGCGCGGTGACGCGACGGTGCCGAGCGTCACGTCGGTGATAACGCCGTTCAGCCCCCAGGCGTGATGGATGGCGAGAATTTCAGGACCGGTGAAGACCTGGCGTTGCGGTTGCCTTTCCATTGACAGCACCGTGATTGCCTGGATGTTCCTGCCATCGCGCAGCATGCCGTGGCGGATCGAGCCGATGCCGCCGGAGCCGCCAGCGATGAAGCCGCCGATGGTGGCGATCGCCTCGGTCGAGGGCACGATCGGCAGTTCGCGGCCATGCTGCGCAAGCGCCGCGTTGATGTCGCCGATGCGGGCGCCGGCTTCGGCGCGCACGGTGTCGGGGCCGATCTCGAGCACGCGCGAGATGCCGGTCATGTCGATGATCAGCCCGCCATCCATCGGCACGRCCTGGCCGTAATTGCCGGTGCCGCCACCGCGGATGACGACGGGCGACCRCCACTCAGCCGCCACCGCCAGGCAGCGCGCCAGTTCGTCCACCGTGGCGGGTGCCGCGACGAGATCACCGAAGCAGGACGACAGCTCGCGGCTGAGGATCGGGCTGTACCAGAAGAAGTCGCGCGAGCGCCTCTTGACGATCGACGGCGTGTCGAAGGTTTCGATGCCGTCGAGCGCCCTGGCGAAGGCCTGCCAGTCGATGTCGTTTTTGCCTGAGATGGACATGAACGCCCTCGCCTAGCGTTGCTTCGCAGCGAAACGAACACGTGCCAATGGGCGTCCGCGAAAATCACGTTTGGTCTGGAAAATCCGGCTTTCGTCGAGCATCTCGCTTCTCCGCTGGTCGCGCTGCGACCTGTCGAATTGCGGCTCGTTCCCTCGAAAGCCCTGTGCCATGGGGTGGCGCGACTGTCGTTCAGGCCGGGGCATCTGTCAACCGCCTGCCGGCGCTTGACAAAGCCGCCTCCCTGTTGGACGCTTCCTCCTACCATGGCACCGGGTTCGAGCCGCTTTCTCCGACCGGCAAGGCGTCGGAACGAAACGGACCCGCGATGCCAAGCAATCCAGAAATCGTTACCTACAGTGAGCGAGGCCCTCGCGTGACGGCGTGCGCGTCTGCGTCGGCGACTTCGATTGCGGCACGCCGGTTCCCAAGCATCGCAAGGATCGCAAGATGAGTGAGACCATCCCCGCCATCGACATCGCGCCGCTGTTCGAGCCGCCCTCGCCCGCCCGCGACGAGGCCGACCGCCAGATCTTCGCCGCCGCCTCCGGCATCGGCTTCATGACCGCTCGCGGCTTTCCCGGCGCCGAGCTTCTGACGCGTGAGCGGCGCGGCGAGCTCCTGAAGATCTTCGAGCTGYCGGATGCGGAAAAGCAGAAGCTGCTGCGCTGGAATTTCGATCCGTCGAAATCCAACTACTATCGCGGCTGGTTCCCGCTGCAGCCGACCGCGGTGTCCTACAAGGAAGGCATCGACATGGGGCCGGACATCGCCCATGCCGACGCCGAATTCGCCGCCGACGACCCGCTGCTCGAACGCACGCCGCTGCCGGCCGAAAGCGACGTTCCAGGATGGAAGGCGGCGGCCGCGCATTACTACCGCTCGATGGAAAAGGTCGGCGCGGCGCTGATGGCCTCGATCGCGCGCAGCCTCGGGCTCGAGGACGACATTTTCGACGGCCATTTCCAGGGCGGCATCTCGACGCTCAGGCTGATCCGCTATCCGCTGCGTACCGAGGACGGCGTGGTCGACCTGTCGAAGCCTGAATATTCGGTCATGCACAAGGGCGAGCGGCGGCTGGTCATCGGCCGCGAGCACGCCGATTCCGGCTTCGTGACGCTTTTGGCGCAGGATGGCGTCGCAGGCCTGCAGGCCAGGAACCATGCCGGCGAGTGGATCGACGTGCCGCCCGCCGACGGCACGCTGGCGGTGAATTTCGGGCAGTTGCTGGAACGCTGGACAGGCGGCGTGGTGCAGGCGACACGCCACCGGGTGATCGCRCCGAAGACGGCGCGCTACTCCATCCCCTTCTTCTACGAGCCGCGCGTCGACGCCGAGATCGCGCCGCTGCCGATCAAGGGCGCCAGCGATTTCGCGCCCTTCCTCTACGGCGATTATCTGTGGGAGTCGGCGACCAATTTCGTCGAGATGGCCGGCGTCAAGACTCTGCGAAAGCCAAGACGACCGGCCGCCGCCTGATCGTCAGCAACCAACAGGGGGAACGAACAATGAGCACCGACACGCGCAAGCTGCCTTCCATCCTCGGCGGGTGGGAGGCTGCGGTGAGACAAGGCAAGGTCGACCGCCGCGAGTTCCTCGCCGTGGCCAGCGCGCTCGGCGCCTCCACCRCCGCGGCCTACGCGATGGCGGGCCTTGCCGCGCCGAGCGAGGCGCGGGCCGACGAGCCGAAGCGCGGCGGCGTGCTAAAAGTGGCGATGCTGGTGCCGGGGCTGAAGGATCCGCGCACCTTCGATTCCTCCGACCTCGGCAACATCGGCCGGCAGTTCCTCGAGCCGCTGGTGCGTTACACCGAGACCTTCACCTTCAAGCCGATGCTCGCCGAGCGTTGGGAGGTGAACGACGACGCCACACGCTACACGCTCCATCTGCGCAAGGACGCGACCTGGAACAATGGCGATGCCTTCAGCGCCGACGACGTGATCTTCAACTTCACCCGCTGGTGCGATACCGCGGCCGCCGGCAATTCGATGGCGCGGCGCTTTGCCGGCCTCACCGAAGGCGACAGCGGCAAGCTGCGCGCCGGCGCGATCGAGAAGGTCGACGACCATACGGTCGTGCTCAACCTCTCGGCGCCCGATGTCACGGTGATCCCCAACCTCGCCGATTATCCGGCGCTGCTCGTGCATCGCGACTTCGACGCCGCCGACGGCGATCTCGCCAAGCATCCGGTCGGCACCGGCGCCTTCGAGCTGGTGTCGCTCGATGTCGGCCAGCGGGCGGTGTTCAAGCGCCGCGCGAGCGGCAAATGGTGGGGCGGCGAAGCGCTGCTCGACGGCATCGAGATGATCGACTACGGCGTCGATCCCAACGCGCTGGTCAGCGCCTTCGAGGCCGGCGAGGTCCACACCAATCTCGACAGCAATGGCGACTTCATCTCCGTGTTCGACGGCATGGGCCTGACCAAAAGCGAGATCCTTTCGGCCTCCACCGTGGTTGCCCGCGCCAATGCGGCGACCGCGCCCTATACGGACGAGCGCGTGCGGCGCGCTTTGCAGCTTGCCGTCGACAATTCGGTGGTGCTGAAGCTCGGCATCGCCGATGCCGGCGAGGTGGCGGAAAACCACCATGTCTGCCGCATCCATCCCGACTATGCCGAGCTGCCGCCGATCAAGCGCGACCTCGACGAGGCCAAGCGCCTGATGAGCGAGGCCGGCCAGATGGGCTACGAGCACGAGCTCTTCTCGATCGACGACGACTACCGCAAGAACACCGCCGACGCGATCGCCTCGCAGCTACGCGAGGCGGGCTTCAAGGTGAAGCGCACCGTGCTGCCGGCCTCGACCTATTGGAACGGCTGGGCCAAGTTCCCCTATTCGACCACCAATTGGGCGATGCGGYCGCTGGGCGTCCAGGTGCTGGCGCTAGCCTACCRCTCGGGCGAGGCGTGGAACGAGAGCGGCTTCGCCTCGAAGGAGTTCGACGCCAAGCTCGACGAAGCGCTGAAGACCGCCGATGTCGAGAAGCGCAAGCGGTGATGAAGGATGTGGAAACGATCCTGCAGCAGTCCGGCGTGATCATCCAACCCTACTGGATGAAGCTCTATTGCCACTCGGCCAAGCAGGTGACGAACCGCCACGCCCACCCGACCTACGAGTTGGACTTCACCGACGTCTGGCTCGCGGCTTAAGGCAGGTCGCAAAGGCGTGACCGTGCTGGCCGACGCCTTGYGCTTGCTTGAGCTGTTGGGCAGGGTGACAATGCCCGTCGACACATCGATGAAGGTGCAAATTGCATTCGACTGATTATCTCGGCCGCCTCTTCGGCCTCGAAGGCAGGCATGCCTTCGTCACCGGCGCCAGCCGCGGGCTGGGCCTCGCCTTCGCGGAAGCGCTGGCCRCCGCCGGCGCCCGCGTCACCATCGGCGGCCGCAAGGCCGATGAGTTGAAAGCCGCCGGCGACCGGCTGCGCGCCGAGGGCTACGCTGTGGCGGAAGCGGTGATCGACGTCACCGACACGCGGTCGGTCGACGCGGCAATCGCGGCGAGCGAAGCCGGCACCGCGCCGATCGACATCCTGGTCAACAATGCCGGCATCCAGCGCCGCGCGCCGCTCGAGACCTTTTCCGATGCCGACTGGGACGCACTGATGGCGACCAATCTCGACGGCGTCTTCAAGGTCAGCCGCGCCGCGGCGAAGGGCATGATCCAACGCCGTAAGGGCGTGATCATCAATGTCTCGTCGGTGCAGAGCGCGCTGGCCCGCCCCTCGATCGCTCCCTACGCCGCAAGCAAGGGGGCGATCACCATGCTGACCAAGTCGATGGCCGGCGAATGGGGCCAGCACGGCGTGCGCGTCAACGCGATCGCGCCCGGTTACTTCAAGACAGAGATGAACGCCGCCTTGGTCGCCGACGAACAATTCTCAGGCTGGCTCACCGGCCGCACGCCGATGCGGCGCTGGGGCGATGTCGAGGAACTGGCGGGCGCCGCGGTGTTCCTGGCCTCGGACGCCGCGAGCTTCGTGACGGGGCAGACGCTGCTGGTCGACGGCGGGATCACGAGTGTGCTGTAGAGGTCCCTCACCTAGACTCCCACGTCACATCCGCCGGCATGCTGTGTTCCAGCACGAGGTCGACATTGGGCAGGTCGTTGCCGCGAACCTTGGCGACCGCGTATTCATCCGGATAGCTCAGGTCCGTCCAGCGCTGCAGCAGCCTTCGTTCGAGCTCGGCGCGCGGCGCGGTTAGGAAGACCGACAGGTCGAACAGGCGGGCGAGGCCGGACCATGGCGCGCGGTCGAGCAAAAGGTAATTGCCCTCGACGATGACATAGCGGGTCGTTGGCGCGATCAGCCTTGCGCCGGCGCGCGACAGGTCGAGCGGGCGATCGAAAGTCGGCACGGCGACGCTTTGCGCGGTGTCTCGCACGCGTCGCAAGGTCAGCTCGAAATTGTCGAAGTCGAAGGTCTGCGGCGCACCCTTGCGCTGGCGCAGGCCGAGCTGGTCGAGCACCRCATTGTCATAGTGGAAGCCGTCCATCGGCAGGATTTCGGCGCTTTCGGCGGCGAGCTCCGCCARCAGCCGTTCCGAGATGGACGATTTGCCAGCGGCGGGCGGCCCGGCGATGGCGATCATGGTGCGTGCGCCGCCAGCTTCGGTCGCCAGGATGCGCGAGACGAGATCGTTCCAGTCGCTCATGGTCGGTCGGTCCTCGGGTCTTGGCTGATTGCATGGATTGAAAGGGATTTGACCAGCGCCGCCTCGCCAAGGCGGTCAACATGGCGATGCCCGGAGGGAGGCCAGGCAGCGGCACTGGTCAAAGGTATGAGAGTCAGTCGCCCGCAATCCAGCGGATGATGTTCGCCATCAGCCGGCCGTAGAGCGGCCATGCGAGAAAATCCTGCGACAGCCAGTGCGGGCCGATGTCGGTCGTCCAGGCGGCGGTCCGGCCCTTGCCAAGCTCGCGCACCGAAAGCAGCGGCCAGTCCGCGCCACGATAGTGGCAGGAGGCGAGCAGCCGGGAGGAGCCGTCACGGCGGAAATCGGTCTTGTTCATGCCGAGGATCGGCGGCAGCGGCCCCTCGATGCCGGCAAGGATCGGATGCGACGTCTGCAGGATGGAGCCCTGCAACCCCTGCGGCACTTCCAGCCCATCGCTGAAAGGCAGGCAGCGTACCGGCAGAACATCCTCCACCGGCGTGTCGTGGAAGCGCGCGGTGCCGAACATGCCCTGGAAGCCCATATAGCCGCCGRCAAGCATCAGCCCGCCGCCGCCCTCGACATAGGCTTTCAGGACGTCGAGGCGATTGACGCCGACACGGCCGGCGCGCGCCTCGGGCGTAACCAGCAGGCTCAGCGCGCCGACGTCGGAGATCACCACCGCACGATAGGGAGCAAGCGCTTCGAGGTCGTAAGGGAATTCGGCCGGACAACGCTCGCCGCCGATTTGGGTAACCGAAATGCCTTCGGTCTCCAGAGCGGCGTTGAACGTTGCGGCGCCGTTGACGTAGGCGGCGCTGGTCAACACCTCGGCGCCGGAAGCCACCGTTGTCGTGGCCGAAAAGGTTTCGCCCGCAAGCAGGATCTTCATTGCCTAACCGTCCGCGCGATCGAGAAAAGAGCGGCGGGCGCTTGGCGCGCCCGCCGAGTTTAAAGGATCAGAACTTGAACTCGGCCAGGTTCTCCGGCGTCACGATCTTGGCCGGGYCGAGCACCAGCTCGCCGCCGGCACCGATCGTGTATTCACCGAGGCGGCCGGCCTTGAACTTCTCGCCTTCCTTGCCTGTGATCTTGCACTGCGCCAGCGCCTGGGCGGTCTGGTAGGTCAGGTAGCCGAGATCGGAAACGTTCCACCAGATGTCCTGGGCGGAGCCGTCCTTGATGTATTTCGAGATGAGCGTCGCCGGCGCCAGGCCGGTCAGCTTGACCTTRCCCATCAGGCCGGCTTCCTCCAGCGCGCGCRCCGCGGCCGGCAGGCCGATGCCGGCCGGAACGATGATCGCCTTCAGATCGGGGAAGGCCTGGACCAGCGCCAGCGCCTGCTGCTGGTTGACCTGCTCGCTCTCCTCGCCATAGGCGACCTGCACCAGCTTCATCTTCGAAAATTTCGGCTCGGCCGCCATCTTCTTCTTCATGAAGTCGATCCAGGCGTTCTGGTTGGTGGCCGTCGGCGTCGACGACAGGATGGCAAAGTCACCCTCGCCGCCCATCAGATTGTACGCGCTTTCCAGCATCATCTCGGCCAGGCTGTCGCCCTTGGCCTGGTTGGCGAAGACCGCACGCGCGTCGCCGGCGACGTCGGAATCGTAGGACACCACCTTCACGCCCTGCTGTGCCGCGCRCTTCAGCGCGGGCGCAACCGCGTTGGYGTCATTGGCCGAGATGGCGATGACGCCGACCTTCTGGGTGACGAGGCTGTTGATGAAATCGATCTGCGCTTCCGCGGTTGCCTGCGACGGCGCGACCTGGATCGCCTTGCCGCCGATCTCCTTGGCGGCCTCCTCCGCGCCCTGCTGGGCGACCTTGAAATAGGGATCGGTGTCGAGCTTGGGCAGGAAGCCGACGGTCACCGGCTCCTTGGCGCATTCGTCGGCAAGGGCCAACGAGGCTGGGGCAAGCAGAATGGTCGATGCGAGCAGGGCTAGTCCGAACGCTTTCATTGTACACTCCTCCGTTTAATTCGGGCTTGCAGGAAGGGGCCCGAGATCACCCCTTGGTTTCGCGCAAGGCGCGCGATCTTGAGAGACGCTCCTCCAGGGAACGCCAGTAATTGCCGACCAGCAGCGAGCCGATCAGGAGCAGGCCGATGATCATCCCCTGCGCGTCGCCGCCGATCTGGTTGAGCGCGAGCACGTTGCGGATGWTGGCGATCAGCACCAGCGCCAGCATGACGCCGGTGAGCTTGCCTTTGCCGCCGAAGACGCTGACGCCGCCGAGCAGCACGATGGTGATGACGTCGAGCTCCATGCCAAGCGCGTTGTTGGCGCGCGCATTGGCGAGGCGCGCCGTGTAGACGATGCCGGCGATGGCCGCGACGACGCCCGATACGACGAAGAGCGAAAGCACCATGCGGCGCGTGTCGATGCCGGAATAGCGCGCGACCTCGGGGCTGCCGCCGAGTGCATAGAGYCGCTTGCCGGTCGCAGTCTTCTGCAAGACGATCGCGAAGACCGGCGCCAGCAGCACGAAGGGCACGATGGTCCAGGGGATCTGCGTTCCCGGCAGGTTGTTTATGCCGAAATCGACGATCGCGGGCGGCAGGATGTTGACCGAGCCGGTGCCGAGCAGGATGTAGCCGATGCCGCGATAGAGCGCCATCGTGCCCAGCGTCACCACCAGCGACTGCAGGCCGAGCGCCGACACCAGAAAGCCGTTGAAGGCGCCGAGCAATGCGCCGAAGAGCAGCGTCAGCGGGATCGCGGCGAAGGTCGGCATACCGGCCTGGACAGCGAGGCCGAAGATCACCGACGTCAGCGCCAGCACAGAGGCGACCGAGAGGTCGATCTCGCGGCAGATGATGAGCAGCGTCATCGGCAGGATCAGCAGCGCCTTTTCCGATGCGCTGGCGGCCAGCTGCGAGAGGTTGAAGCCGGAAACGAAGTTGGGCACGAAAACGGCGGCATAGAGGAACACCGCCAGGCAGGCGGCGGCCAGCAGCAAGTCCCAGAAGTCGATGGAGCGGAGGAACTTGCTCATCTCATCCTCGCCTGTCTGGCCTGCTCGGCGCGCCGCACGATGAAGGTGTCGATGCCGATGGCGACGAGGATCACCAGGCCGTAGACGCCCTGCAGCCACAGCGGATCGACCCGCACCAGGGTCAGCCCGTTCTTGATGACCAGCAGCGTCAGCGATCCGAGCACGATGCCGAGCAGCGTGCCGGAGCCGCCACGGATGGCGACGCCGCCGACCACGGCGGACGCGATCACCGTCAGCTCGAAACCCAGCGCGACACGGGCGTCGATGGTGGCGTAGCGCGAGGCCCACAGCGCGCCGCACAGGCCGCCGAGCAGCCCAGCCAGCCCGAAGGCCATCAAGATGCGCCGGTCGACCGGAATGCCGATGAGGCGCGCGCCGTCCGGATTGGAGCCGGTGGCGAACAGCTCGCGGCCGATCGCGGTGCGGTAGAGCAGCACATAGCCGGCGCCGAGGATAAGGATCGCGATGGCGACAATCAGCGGCACGCCGGCGAGCTTCAGCCCGGTCATGTCGAGCCATCTCTGCGTCACCTCGTCGGCGCTGACCTGGTCGCCGGCGGCCCAGATCGAGTTGAAGCCGCGGAAGATCGACATCGAGGCGAGCGTGACGACGATCGCCGGGATCTTTCCCCGGGTGACGACGAGGCCGTTGATGAGCCCGCAGACCGTGCCGACGGCGCAGGCRGTCGTAAGGCCAATGGCGATGTCGAAGCCGGGATAGGCCTGCACCATGCTCGCCGCCATATAGGCCGACAAGCCGATCACCGACGCGATGGAAAGGTCGATGTTGCGGGTGATCAGCACCAGCATCTGGGCAAGGGCGGCAACCACCAGCAACGCAGCATCCATCGATACCGCTGTCAAATTGGCGGCGCTGACCATGCGCGGATTGATGATGGTGACCGGAACGGCGACCGCCAGCATCGCGGCGAGCAGGCCGAACTCGCGGCGCTTGAGGATATTTGCCGGGCCTTTGCTTGCTTCCTCGAGAGCGGCCTGCTCCGTCTGCGTCGTCGCGCCGGCCTGCTCGACCGTGCGGGTCGCGGCCTCGAGCACTTTTTCCTGGGTTGCTTCGCCGCTCGCGAATTCAGCCGTGYGATGGCCCTCGCGCAGGACGACGATGCGGTCGCACATGCCGATAAGCTCCGGCATTTCGGAAGAGATCAGCAGGATCGCCATGCCTTGCGCGGCAAGATCGGCGATCATGGCATGCACCTCAGCCTTGGTGCCGACGTCGATGCCTTGCGTCGGCTCGTCGAGGATGAGCACACGCGGCTCGGTGCGCAGCCATTTGGCCAGCACCACCTTCTGTTGGTTGCCGCCGGACAGTTCCTTGACCGGCTGGCCGTAGCCGGCGAAGCGCAACTTCATGCGCTTCAGCCAATCGGCAACGAGGCCGACGGCGCGGTCGGCGCCGTAGAGGCCGAAGCGAGATGCCTTGTCGAGAACCGGCAGAACGGCGTTGTCGAGAACGCCGAAATCCATCACCAGGCTCTGGCCCATACGGTCTTCCGAGACATAGGCGATGCGCGCATCCATGGCGTCGCGCGCCGAGGCGAAACGCACCGGCCTGCCGTCGATGAGGATCTGGCCAGCGTCAGGCTGGTCGATGCCGAACAGCACGCGCGCGATCTCGGTGCGGCCGCTGCCAACGAGACCGCCTAAGCCCACCACTTCGYCGGCATGGAGCTTCAGGTCGATATCGGCGAAGGCACCGGCGCGCGACAGTCCGCTTGCCTCCAACACCAGCGCGCCGGGCTTTTCGCGCCGGTCCGGGTAGAGATCGCTGACCTCGCGGCCGACCATCATGGAGATCGCGGCGGCGCGGCCGAGCTCCACCTTCGGCTTGACGCCGACCAGGCGGCCGTCGCGCAGCACCGCGATGCGGTCGGCGATGCGGAAGATCTCGTCCATGCGATGGCCGACGAACATCATCGCCACGCCGTGCGCCTTGAGATCGGCGACGACGGCGAAAAGCCGCTCCACCTCGCGCTGCGAAAGTGCCGCGGTCGGCTCGTCCATGATCAGCACGCGCGCCTCGAGCGACAGCGCGCGGGCGATCTCGACCAGCTGTTGCTCGGAAGTGCGCAGAGCGCCGAGCCTGGTATCGGCCGGCACGGCAAGACCGACGGTGGCCAGCACCTTCCTGGCGCCGACAAGCATGGCGGCATTGTCGATGCCGCCGAAACGGTCGCGCGGCATGTGGCCGAGATAGATGTTTTCCGCCACCGACAGGTCGGGAAACAGGCCGGGATGCTGGTGCATGACCGCGATGYCGGCGGCTTGAGCGTCGTGCGGCGAGCGGAAGCTGGCGGGTTTGCCGTCGACCTCGACATGGCCGTCCGTGGGTGAATACACGCCGGCGAGCAGCTTGACGCAGGTGCTCTTGCCGGCGCCGTTCTCGCCAAGCAGCGCCAGCACCTCGCCCGAACGCAGGTCGAAGGAAACATCCTTCAGCGCGACGGTGCCGCCAAAGGCCTTGGTGGCGCCGATCAGCGCCACTGGTGCCCTTGCCGCCGTCGCGACGGCTTCGCCAAGCGCGCCTTGCTGCAGCACGTTTCCTCCCTGGTCGTAGTTATTTTTTCAGTTTGCTATATTAAATACACCAAACCCGCAACCGGAAAATTGACTTCCTCGGGCGCAACGCGCAGTGTCGCGCCGTGCTCAGCCGTGATCCGTCAGCCTTATGGCCGTGACCATGGATAGAGCCGGCCGCGCTCGCGGCAAGACCTGGGAGATGGCGTTTTGTCGGGAAAAGGCAGCAATTCGGTCAAGGTTCGGCACTATAACGAGCGTTTCGTGCTCGACGCCATCCGCCGCTTGAAGGAGGCATCCAAGTCGGACCTGGCGCGCGCCGCCCACCTCACCCCCGCCGCCGTCGCCGATATCGTCGACGGACTGGAGCAGGCCGGTTTCGTAAAGCAAGTGGGAAAAAGGTTCGGGCAGCGCGGATCGCCATCGATCCTCTATCGACTGGCGCCGGAGCGCATCTACAGCGTCGGCATCAAGATCGGCCGGCGCGCGCTGGAAGCCGTGCTGGTCGATTTCGCCGGCGAGGTGCGGGCGCGCGCATCGCACGAGTACCGCTATCCGGATCCGGATCTGGTGCGCAGGGCCGGCAACACCTCGCTCGCCAATTTCGAGGCGCTGGTCGACGGGCTCGACGATGCCTCGATCGTCGGCGTCGGCATCGCCTCGCCCTATTTCCTCGGCGGCTGGAGCGAGGAGCTGGGTTTTCCGGACGACCTCGGCGATCGCTGGGAAGCGATCGACCTCATGACCTTCTTCGCGACGCCGCCAAAGGTTCCGGTGTTCATCGAGAACGACGCCACCTCGGCGGCGTTGGCCGAGCTCGTGCAAGGCGCCGGCGCGCGCTTCCACGATTTCATGCATATCTCGATCGACACCTTCGTCGGCGGCGGCCTGGTGCAGAGCGGCAAGGTGCATACCGGCCCACATGGCAACAGCGCCGCGCTCGGCCCGCTGCCGGTCTCGCCGTCGAGCCTGGATTCGGTGGCGGCGAAGCCGGCGCGCTACCAGAGCCTGCTGCACCGCGCCTCGATCTATGTGCTGGTCAATCACCTGAAATCGCGCGGCATCGAGATCGTCAGGGTGCGCGAGCTCGACCCCATGCCGCCCGGCGCGCGCGAACCGCTGTTCGAATGGATCGAGGACTGCGCCAACGCGCTGGTCGAGGCGATCATCGCCATCACCTCGGTCATCGACATCGAGGCGATCGTGCTGGACTCGATCCTGCCGCGCTCGATCCATCTCGAATTGCTGGCGAAGGTGCAGAACCAGTTCAACCGGGTCAGCGCCATCGGCATTGTCGCTCCGGAAATCGTGCCGGGGCAGTTCGGCCCCGAAGCCTCGCCGATCGGCGCGGCCATGCTGCCCTTCTCGGCGCTGCTCGCGCCCGACAGCAGCGTTCTGATGATCGGCAAGGACCGGACGAAGCTCTTAGGCAGCCTCTCGGCGCTTGCCGGCCAGGCTGAACGGGCGGGTTAGTTCACGCGGGATCGTTGGTAGACCCGATCGATGATCTCATGCACGGCCAGCGCGCCGTCGCYGCGCGGCAGCGGGCGCCCCGAACGAATGTCGTCGATGAAGGACGCCACACATTGCTTCCAAGCAGGCGTCAGATCGGCATGATCGCCGGCCACCGCCATGGATCGAGAATTCAAATCGGCGTCGAAATAGCGCAAGGGCTCCTGGTCGCCATTGGCTTCGGGCCAGTAGTCCAGCCCTCCCTTGTCGCCGATAACGCGCACGCGGTTTTCGTCGGGGCCGGCATAGGCCCAGGCCACATCGCATCTTATCTCGACGCCCTTGTCCGAGCGCAGAGAGACACTGGCCCGGTCCTCGACGTCGAACTGGGTTGCGGACGCCTCGACCGGCTGATGCGGGCTCCAATCGCCAAGCCCTTTGCCAAGGGGACCCAAGCTGCGCCAGATCCGTGACTCGGTCACGGCCGCGCTGGCGCTCCCGGACAGCCACAGAGCCAGGTCGATGACATGCGGACCAAGGTCCGCCAGCACGCCACCGCCTGYGGTCTGCTTGCGGGTGAACCAGGTTCCGAAACCAGGGATGCCGGCCCGCCGCAACATGCGCACCTCGACCGTCTGAACATTGCCGATGCGGCCGGTCTCGATCGCATCTCTGATGAAACGCATGGACGGCCGGTGACGCTGAGGCAGGTTGACGGCGAAGCCGATGCCGGCTGCCGAGGCCCCATTGACCATGGCCCGGGCATCGTCGAGCGACGTCGCGAGCGGCTTTTCCATCAAGATGTGCAGCCGCGCTTTGATCGCGGCTTCGGCCGCCTGGCGGTGCAGGAAATTCGGCAAGGCGACCGCCACCACGTTGAGGCCATCGACGCCCGTCGCCTCCTCGATGGTCCGGRCAACCGTCGGAATCCCGAATTCGGCGGCCAACTCACTGGYGGTCTCTTTGTTGCGGCCGTAGATCGCCGCCACGTCGACCCTGGCATCGCCAAGTAATGCGAGCAGATGGGCGCGCCGCACGATCATTCCGGTGCCGAGGATCGCAACCTTCAGCTTCTTCACTGCGCTTTCCTTGGAAGGAGGCCGGCGGGAATTCCCGCCGGTCCGTTTGAAGATCAGTTCTTGCCGCAGGTGTCGGCCATGTCGGGCGTGCACTTGACGAAGCCGGTGTCGATATAGGGCGGCACCGTCTTGCCCTGCTTCAGGTCATGCAGCGCCTCGATCGACTTGTAGCCCATATTGTACGGGCTCTGGCCGACGAGGTAGTGGGCAAGCCCATCCTTGAGCAGCGGCAGCTGCGGCGCGAAGGCGTCGCCGAAGGAAATGACGAGGTCCTTGGAATCGACGCGGTCCTTCACGCGGCCAACTGCCTGGCGGTAGGCCGACGGCGCGTATTGCGCCCAGCCGCCGACGGCGACGAAGGCGTCGAGCTTGGGATTGGCCACCAGCACGTCGTTCATCTGCTGGGCGGCGAGGCTGATGTTGTCATTGTTGTAGATCGGGCAGCCGTCTACCTCGGTCCAGCCGTTCTCGCCGGCAAGACGCTTCACCGGCTTGTCCTTGGAGACATTGGCCAGCGTATCGCGAATGCCCTGGACGCGCAGGTCGAGATTGAGCGAGCCGGCCGTGCCGGTCTGGATGCAGACCGTTCCGCCCTTCGGCTTGTATTCGACGACCTTCTTCGCCAGCTCGACCCCGAAATTGTAGTTGTCGGTGCCGATGAAGGTCGAGCGCAGGCCGGCGTCCTCCTGCAGCAGGTCGCCGTCGAAGGTCACGATCGGGATTCCGGCGGCCTTGGCCTTTTCCAGCAGCCGGGCCACGGACTTCGGATTGGTCGCGGAGACCGCGATGCCGTCGACGCCCTTGGTCAGCACGTCGTTGATGACCTGGAGCTGCTGGGCCTCGTTCACCTCCGACGGGCCGATGTAGTAGCACTCGACGCCGAGGTCCTTGGCGGCCYTTTCGCAGCCCTCCTTGACCGGGGCGCTGAAGACGTCATTCACCGTCTTGACGATCACCGCATAGGTCTCGGCCGAAGYCGGAGCGGCCGTCGTGCCGGCGGCAAGCGCTGCCGCGATTGCGGTCGCGGYCAGCCGCAACGTCAGTCTGTTGATGATGGCTGTCATGATGTTTCTCCTCTCTTTTGATGTGTCGTCTGCACGAATTGCGCGATCCCTCCCGGACATGATCTGCGGACCGGGCGCATGGGCTCGGTCTGTCCGGGACGGTGCTAGGCGCGGGTGGAGCGGAACCGTTCAAGCAGTACCGCGAACAGGATGAAGAGGCCGACGAAGGTGCCCTGCCAGAACGGGTTCACGCCGGCGAGCAGCAGGGCGTTGCGGATCACTTCGATCAGCACCGAGCCGATGACGGCGCCGAAGGACGTGCCGAAGCCGCCGAGCAGGTTGGCGCCGCCGATGACGGTCGCGGCGATGACCTGCAGTTCCTGGCCCTGRCCAAGCGCGTTGGTGGCGGCGCCCATCCAGCCGACGAGGAAGATGGCGGTCATGCCGGTCATGGCGCCGAGCAGCGCATAGGTCGAAACCTTGACGCGATCGACCGGGATGCCGGAGAGACGCGCGGCGTTTTCATTGCCCCCGATGGCGCGCACGTAGCGGCCCCATTTGGTCATCGACAAGAGCCACTGCATGACGACGGCCGAGACGATCACGGCCCACAGCACATTCGGCACGCCGAGGAAGGAGCCGCTGCCCAGCGCCAGCAGCGTGTCGCCCGCCTTGCCGAAATCGTAGACCACCTGGTTGTTGGTGACGAYCAGCGTCTGCGAACGCACCAGGCTCATCATGCCGAGCGTRACGATGAAGGGCGGCAGCTTCAGGTACGAGACCAGCGCGCCGTTGACGATGCCGACGAACGTGCCGACGAGAAGCACGAACAGCACGACGACGGCGAAGGGATAGCCGCTGGCGCAGAACAGGCCGAGCAGCACGCCGGTCAGGCCAAGCGTGGAACCGACCGAGATGTCGATGCCGCCTGTCATGATCACCGGCGTCATGCCGATCGCCATCAGCGCCGTGAAACAGAAATTCTGCAGGATGTTGGCCATGTTGGCGCTGGTGAGGAAGCGCGGCGCGATCATGCCGACCACGGCGCCGATGATCAGCACCGCGACGACGATCCAGAATTCCTGGCTGCGCAGCATCTCGCCGAGCTTGCTGCGTTCCGACAGGCTGAAGACCGAATCCAGGTTGCTTGCGTCCGGAGACTTGTTCATCTCAATCCTCCCCTGTTGCCTTCAGGCCGCGGCCTTGGCGCCGACGATCAAGGCGGTGATTTCCTCGGGCGAGCTGGTCGAAGCGAGCTTGTTGGCGACCAGGTGGCCGCGCCGCAGCACCATGATGCGTTCGCACACGCCGAACACGTCGGGCATGCGGTGCGAGATCAGGATGACGGCGACGCCGCGCTCCTTGAGGCGCTTGATCAGCGCCAGCACCTCGGCAACCTGGCGCACCGAGATCGCGGCCGTCGGCTCGTCCATCAGCACCAGCTTGGCGTCGGCCAGGCGGGTGCGGGCGATGGCGACGGCCTGGCGCTGGCCGCCCGACATGCGCTTGACCACGTCGCGCGGCCGCGTCTCGGACTGCAGTTCGCGGAACAGCTCTGCGGCGCGCTCGCGCATCTTGCGGTGGTCGAGGAATTTGAACGGGCCGACCGAGCGCATGATCTCGCGGCCTAGAAAGACGTTGGCGGCGGCGCTCAGATTGTCGCAGAGCGCGAGATCCTGGTAGACGATCTCGATGCCGGCGCGGCGGGCGTCGGACGGCTGGCTGAACTCAACCTCCTTGCCGTCGAAGATCATCCTGCCGGACGAGGCCGGGAAGTTGCCGGCGATCATCTTGACCAGCGTCGACTTGCCGGCGCCGTTGTCGCCCATCAGGCCGACGATCTCGCCGGGCTCGATCTTGAACGACACGTCCTCGACGGCGTGGATGGCGCCGAACTGGCGCGAGATGTTCTTCAGCTCCAACAGGCTCATGGCAGGGACTCCCGTTCTTGCTTGGCTTCGGATGCCGGCATCGATCGCGCCGCGGCATAGTCGTCGGCGGCCTTGAGACCGCCATAGAGGACGGCGCGCCAGCCGAGCCCGGCCCAGCGCAGATCCATCGGGCGGCCCGTCTCGGCGAAGGGCGCGCGCAGCGCCACCAGTTCCTCCAACTGCCGGCGCGGGAATGCTTCGATCGCGCAGACCCCTCCCCCGAGCACGATGGTGGCCGGGGAAAACAGCGCCACCRCCGTGCCGACGGCGAGCGCTTGATCACGCACGAACCGGTCGACATCCGCGCTGAGCTCAGGGATGCGCCGGGACTGGACAAAGACCTCGGTGACCGGAACGCCGTGCCGGGCGGCGATCACTTCCAGAGCGCGRCCGGAAACATAGGTTTCCAGGCAGTCGGTACGCAGTCCTTCYAGCGTCCTGCCCTCATTGCCGAACGGCATGTGGCCGATTTCCAGCGCCCAGCCGCCGCCGCGAAAGGCTTCGCTGCCCTGCAGGAAGGCGCCGCCGAMGCCCGTGCCGAAAAACAGGCCGAGCACGCTGTCGGCGCCTTTCGCAGCACCCGCGATTGCCTCGCCCGCAAGCACCAGCACGGAGTCGCGTTCGATGATGACGGGGAAGCCAAGCAGCGCGCCGAGCTCGCTCGCTAGACGATGGCCGTTGAGCTCGGGCACATTGCCGGCGAAGAGCACGCGGTCGCCGTCGGTATCGATGAAGCCTGGAACGGTCGAGACCATCAGGTCGGGGATAAGGCCCGCCTCGGCACAGAACTCCCTGACGAGCCTGGCGAAGCTGCCGACGGGATCGGCGTTGCGCAGCGAGGAGGACGGGAAGAGCCGCTCGCCGGCCTGCGGAACACGGTCGACGACCATGCCGCATTTGACCGAGGTGCCGCCGACATCGACGACCAGGATCGAGCGGATCGAGGCGCGCGTCATCGGTCGCCTCCCCTGCCCGGAAGGAAGCCTGCCAAGGCGTTCCGGAACTCGGCGACATAGGCCGCGCGGTCGATCGTCTTCGACGTGATCTCGGCCAGCCGGGCGCCCGGGATGAGCCCGGCCAGCTCGCGCGCATAGGCCAGCGGATGGACGTAGTCCTGGTCGTTGCCGATGACGAGCGCAGGCTGCCGGATCGCCGCGATTTGGGCGCGGCTCACGCCCGGCCAGTCGAGCGGGATACGCGACAGGAGCGGGATCGTGGTGTCGGGCCGCGGGCGCCTGAAGAAACCGATGAGCGAGGCCGCATTGTCGGGCGAGGCCGCCATGACCTCGAGGAACTCAGGCGCGGCGCGAAAACGCTCGGCGCCTTCATCGACGCCGTATTTTTCGAGGTATTGCGCCGCGACGTGATAGCCGTGCTGGCGCTCGATGGAAGGCCCGTCCACCCAGGCCGGCCGCGCCAGCACCAGCTTTGCCACGCGCTGGGCATGAAAGCTTGCAAGCCTCAGCGAAATTGCCGCGCCCAGCGAGATGCCGCCGACCGCGGCCTGCTCGATGCCGAGATGGTCGAGCAACGCCAGCGCATCGTCGGCGAATTGCGCGATCGAGAGGCGCGACGGATCGCCAAGCGCGGAGGCGCCGTGACCCCGGCACATCAGCGTGATGCGTTGCAGGCCGGTGTTTTCGGGGAACACTTCGACCGGCTGGTCGAGAGGCGCGCCGAGCCCGTGCTGCCACAGCACCGGCTGCCCTTTACCCTCGACATCGAAGGCAAGCGCGCAGCCGTCGGCGGTGGTGAAGGTTCCGGCGGTCACGACACGTCCTTGAGAAGCGCGCGCAAGGCCGCGCCCGACGCGGCCGCATCCTTGTGCTCGAAGCCATGCGCGACGACCGCCTGGCCGTAGCCGCAGGAGCGTAGGAGCCGCAGGAAACGGTGCAGGTCGACGGCGCCGGCGCCGGTGGCGACAACCTTGCCGGCGCGGTCGATGTCCTTGGCGTGGGCCAGGATGATGTTCTCGCCGAGCAGGTCGACCGCCTCTTCCATGACCCGGGCCTGGTCRCTCAGCCTGTCGCCGACGAGATTGGCGGCGTCGAGGGTGATGCCGAGGCGCGGGTTCCTGACCTCATCGAGGACCCGGCGCGCGAGAACCGCATCGGCGACCACGTTGCCGGGCTCGGGCTCGATGCCGAGCCTGACGTCGTGCCTCTCGGCAAGCTCGAGCGCCGCGTCGAGCTCGGCGCGCATGTCGGCCCAGGCGGACGTCGAGGCGTTGTCGGGGTGGGCTGCCCACATGTCGTCGGCGTTGCGCGAGCCGGTGCACAGCGTCACGATCGGCGCATCAAGCAGCGGCGCGGCCGCGACCACATTGGCGAAGCGGGCGCGGGCCGCACGGCGCACCGCCACGTCGGGATGCGCCATGTTGTAGGTGCCGGAGAGGCCGGCGATCGCCAGGCTTCGCTCACGGGCTGCTTCGGCAAAGGCCGTCAGGTCACCGGCGGGAACAGTATCCGGAAGGCTGGGCAATCCGAGGCATGACAGGTTGAACTGCATGCCTTCGTAGCCATCCTGCCCGATCGACGAGAGCAGCTGGTCGGCGGGGCCGGGCGGATAGGTCCGGGCAAAGATTGCGGGATACATCAGACCGGCCCCGAAGCGTCCGCCAGATCGACAGGCTTGCCGCTGCGCACCGATTGGCCGATCGCCACCATGGCGCGGACGGAAGCGACGCCATCCTCGATCGAAGCGCCGTTCATCGGCACGCCGGTGAGCACGACGTCGRCAAAGCCTTCGAGCTGGCGGCGGTAGAAATGGCCGTCGGCGCCGAGCACGCGCTCGGAGGAAGCGCTGCTCTCGCGAAAGATGTCGACCTCGCTCGACTTGTAGTACCAGGGATTGAAAATCTTGCCGACGGCGCTGCCGTTCTCGCCATAGAGCTGGAAGCCTTCGTGCCAGTCCATCCGGATCGGCAGCGTCAGATCGAGATGGCCGAGCGCGCCATTTTCGAATTCCGTGTCGACGAACCAGCAATGGGCGCCGAAGCGTTCGAGCAGACGCGCCTGGACCGACTTGATCGGTCCGGCCAGATAACGCGCGAGATCGACGAGATGGCTGCCATGCGCCAGCATGAAATAGCGCTGGCGGTCGGCTTTCTGATCCCCGGCCGGCTTCAATGCCTTGGCGCCGTTCCTCGGCACCGGCTGCACGGCATCGGTCATGGTGTAGCGATGGGTGGAATCGCAGTACCAGGCCTTCAGCGCGAGCAGCGAGCCCATCTCCTTGGTGACGAACTCATGCGCCGCCTGGATGCCCGGATCGAAACGCAGCATATGGCCGATCTGYAGCACCAGGCCGGTGCGCTCGACATGGGCTTTCAGGTCCTCCGCCTCCTCGACCGACATGGCGATTGGCTTYTCGCAGAGAACGTGCTTGCCGGCGGAAAGAGYCTTGATTGCCGCCGGAACGTGGAAGGCATCGGAAATGCCGATGACGACCGCCTCGATCTCCGGGTCGGCGAGCATGCGGTCATAGTCGTCGTAGATGCTGATCGCATCGTAGAAGGAGCCGAAGCGGCGTGCCAGATCGACATCAGCGTCGCATACGGCCTGGAGGACGACGTTCCTGCCCTTCTGTGCCGATTCCAGATGCGCGAACTGGGATATTGGTCCACAACCGAGGATACCGATGCGCAGACAACGGGCGTCTTTCTTGACGGGCACAGGCTCGCTCCCTGATATTTGTTTTTGTCTTATACAAAAACAAATATCACAAACGGCGGCGCGTCAAGGCGCTTCATGAGAATTTCGGCGATTGCTCACCTCATTTCAGTGAATCGGCGCAAACGCTGGGGATTGGCTAAGGCCTTCCAACCTCGTCATCCCTGGGCAGAGCAGCCGCGAAGCGGCGTCGCGGAGACCCTGGGATCCATTCCGTGACGTTGCGCGAGGGATGAAGGCGGAGCAGAACCGTACTCATTCTGAAGCGCTGCAACACTCACAGGTAACGGAATGGATCCTCGGTCTGCGCGCGTCGCTCCGCTCCTTGCTCCGCCCGTGGATGACGACTCGGGCGGGCGTTTCGGYCAATCTCCAAGACATGCCACCCTACCAACGCGGACATCGCCGACCGGGTGCCGCGAAACTACAGCGTGCTGGCTTCGAGGTCTGGCAGAGCGAAAAGCGTGTCGCGAATGGTGGCCGCCGCGCCGATCGCCGCGCCGTCGGCGCCGAACTGCGCCACACTGATCTCGGGCATGGCGAAACCCGCCAGAAGCCGTCGCTTGATGTCGGCCTGGATGCGCCGGCTGAGTTTTGGGTAGAGGCCGGCCAGCGGACCGCCAAGCACGATGCGACCGGGATCGAGCAGGTGGATGGCGTTGACGAGGCCGGCGGAAAGGCCACTGACCCAGGCGTCGAGCACAGCATCCACATCCTTGTCGCCGACATTGGCGAGCAGCATCTGGACGCCGTCGGCCACCGGCTGGCCCTCTTCGAACAGCCGGGTGAAGAGCTTCGCGCCGGCCAGCATCTCGAACGTATCGACGCGGCCGCCGGCGGAAACGATGGTGTGGCCGATTTCGCCGGAATAGCCGTGGCCGCCCATCACGACGCGGCCGTCATCGATGATGGCGCCGCCGATGCCTTCGGCCAGGAGCACGACCAGCATGCTGCCGGCCTTCGCCGTGGCGGAGGCGGCGAGCTCGGCGTTGGCGAAGGCGAAGGCGTCGTTGCAGACCATGACCGACCAATCGGCCGGCGACTTCTGCGTCAGCTCCGCCTGCAGGGGATAGTTGCGCCATTCCAGGAACGGCGCATGCACCACGCTGCCGTCGCGGCCGACGAGGCCCGGCACCGAAATGCCGATGCCCTCCACCTTGTCCTGCAGAGCGGGGTTTTCGTTGAGCAGCCTCTCGATCAGGGACAGCAGCCTTGCCGCTATATGCCCGGCGTCACGGTAGCGCGGGCCGGTCGGCTCGACGATCCGGCTGACGACGTTCATCTGCAGGTCGAGCAGAACCYCGGTCAAGGAACGCGTGCCGACATCGGCGCCGACAAAATAAGCGCCCGAAGGGTTGAGCGAAACGCCCACGCCCGGACGGCCCTTGCGCGATTCGGGGGACATTTCGGCGCTCTCGACGACCAGGCCCGCATCGAGCAGGACGCGCATGGCGTTGCCGATGGTCGCCCGTGTCAGGCCGAGCTGGCGGGCCATTTCGGCGCGCGAGAGCTGCCGGCCGTTTTGCAGCAGTCGAAGGCAACGCCTTGCATTGATGTGGCGCAGTAGGCTTGTCGTATTCAAGGCGACGTCTTCAGGTTGGGYCCCGAGCAAATAGCATCGGGCGCGGGCAATCCAAAGAAGTTTCCTTGTCGGCTCGCGAACACCGTCGGGTTGCGACGTGACGCCGACCCTGCCTCAAACCGGCAGACTGGTCTCCCCCACCGACAGGTGCTGCTCGATAGGCGGATCGATCTTGGTGTCCTTGACGAGGCCCGCCAGCACCCTGTCCAGCGACAGCCTGCCGGAACCGGCGAGCGCCAGGATGAACATGCCGCCGGCAATCGCCAGATCCTTCTCGAAATGCAGCAATTCGTTCTGGCTGGCGAAATTGGTGTGGAAGAGGCTGGCCGTCATCAGACAAAACAGGCCGAGGCCGATCGCGCCCAGCCGCGCCAGGATGCCGAGCGCCACCGACAGGCCGGCGCCGAGTTGCAGCAGGATAGTGGCGACAAGCAGCGGCGTGCCAACGCCGAGTGCGGCCATCGCCTTCTGAGCGCCTTCGAAATGGGTCGCGAGTTCCAGTCCCTCATGCACGAAGATCAGGGACAGCAACAGTCGGCCGGCAAGCAGGACCACGTCCCTGACGTGAAGTTTTTCGACAAGTTCGATCGGTGTCATGGTCGGCTCCAATCTTTGGAAAGCAGGTTGGCGTCGCGCGTCCATGTGGACATGCCTGCGCGATCGAGTAGAAAGGTCGGAGCCGGCGCGAGGGAGAGGAACGCCGGCTCCGGTTTTCGGGCGCTACCGCCGTGGCGCCCAAAAGTCGGTACTTGTAGGGGCAAGGTCAGTGCCAGGCCCCTCTCCGGCCGCTTCGCGGCCACCTCTCCCCGCTTTGCTGGGCGAGGAAATAGACGCTTTACTTCGTCACCTTGGTGTCGATGGCCTGCTTCAGGTCGGAAAGCTCCTCGCAGCCCGACGGGCATAGCTTCTGCAGCGAGGCGAGTTGCTCGTTGGCCTTGGCCATGTCGCCGGTCTCGACATAGAGCTCGCCCAGATATTCATGCGCCGCCTTGTGATCGGGCTTAAGCTCCAGCGCCTTGGTGTAATAGGTCAGCGAGGTCTGGTAGTCGCCGGTCTTGCGCAGCGTGAAGCCGAGCAGGTTATAGACGTCGGCCTGCTGGTTGTCCTGCGCGAGATCGCGCAGGTCAGCCAGCGCGCCCTTGTAGTCCTTGGCGTCGATCTTGGCTTTCACGGCCGTCAGGTCGGGCGCGTCGGCGCCTTCAATGTCGTCGACCGCATAGGCCGGAACGGCGATGGCGATGGGGGCCGCGGTCAGCACCGCAATGGCGCCGAGCACCGCGAAAAGTACGTGTTTCATGGGAGTTGTCGCTTTCTGTTCAGGATCCGATTCCGATCAGATCTGGGTTGGGGTGAAGGCGTAGGCGTTGCCGTCCTTGACGAAGCTGCCTGTGCCGGGGAACGGGAAGTGCGAGCCGCAGATGCGGACATTGTCGGCAATGACCTGGTCGATGATCTTGTGGCGCGTGGYGATCGCCATCGGCCCGTCCTGGTCATAGCTGCCCTGCCATTCGGGATGCGGGGCAAGCAGCGCCGGCACGTACATGGTGTCGGCCGAGACGAGGAACTGCTCGGAGCCGGCATCGACATGGTAGACCGAGTGTCCAGGCGTGTGGCCGGGCGCCGCCATGAGGCGGATGCCGGGCACCACTTCCGTGCCGTCGTCGACCAGCTTCCAGTTCTTCCACTTCGGGAAGTTCTCGGCGATGCGCTTGCCCGCCGGCTTGCGGCCCTCGGGCAGCTTGGCCAGGCGGCTCGGATCCGTCCACCAATTGTATTCGGTGGCGTTGACGATGAGCTCCGCATTCGGGAACACCGGATTGTTGGTGCCCTTCTCCATCAGGCCCCAGACATGGTCCGGATGGAAATGCGWGATCATGATGGTGTCGATCGCCTTGTAGTCGATGCCGGCTGCCTTCATGTTGGCCGGAAGATGCGTGGCGTTGGCCTGCCACTGTCCAACGCCGGAACCAGCATCCATCATGATGGTGCGGCCGTTCATCTGGAGAACGACGACGGTGAGCGGGATCGGCATGAACTCGGTGGTCAGCCCCGCCTTGGCGAGCGCTGCCTTGGTGTCGTCGACCGACACGTCCTTGATGAAGGCCGGGTCGTGAGGCTTGCGCCAGATGCCGTCATAGACGGCGGTGACCTCGAGCGAGCCCACCTTGTATTTGTAGAAGCCGACCAGCGGCTCGACCGGGGTCTCGGCGTAAGCCGCGGGCGCGAACTCCAGCTTGCCGGCAATGCCGAAGGCGGCAGCGGCGGCGGCGGAACCGAGCACCATGCGGCGTGTCATGTTGAACATCAGAAATCTCCTCTTGTGGCTGCAAATCTGCTTCAGGTTTTAGGCGGTAATTCATTGGTCTGCCGCATGTCACCCAAAGCGCTGCGCAGTTTTGGGCGACATGCGGGGAATGGCGGAGGGCCCGGTGCTGCCCTCCGCCGGCTGCGGAAACCGGCGCCGGCCGTCGCGACTGAAGACCGGCCGGCGCCGGGGAGATCGGGACGTCTGGTCGTTGAGCCGGGGCGAGGCGTGCCTTCCTCACACTGGCGTCAGGACCTTCGGTCCCGGCTCCAAGGCGAGGACCTTTCGGTCCCGCCGGCTCAACGACCCCAAATGCCCTGGCCGGGCTCTTCCGCAGCAATCCTGGCCGCCGGCTTCATGTCGTGGCGGTCCATGTCCGGCTTCGCGATGGAACCGGTGGCGATGGTGTCGATGGCGACGGCCTGCTGGCCGCCATTCGTCCAGGGGAAACGGTCGCTGCCAGCAAAGGCGCTGCCGGTGGCAACGAGAATGGCGAGAGCGGCGAAGACGGTTCTGTTCATATGCGTAGTCCTTCCGGGTTGGTTGATGCGTGCCTTGGGAGGATGGCCTCGCTACAGCCAAGACCCGGAAGGCCCGCGCTTTATTCCCGGGACGCGGAAGATTTTTTGAGACGCGCGAAATCAGGACCGAGACGGCTGAGCGACGGCCGTCATCGAACTGTCACACCCAAACGGGTCGCGCATGCTAGAAACGCTGCTTGGCCGCCCCCGCGAGCCCGACCGCATCAAGAGCCGGCGAAGCCGCCATGAACATCGCCCTCCCCGCCGAAGGCACCGACCTCTCGCCCTATCTGCCGGACGAGCACGGGCTGTTCTTCATCTATCATTTCAAAGCCGACGGTTCCCGCACCAAGGATCCCGCCGAGGCGCACTGGACTTGGCGCAGCTACCAGATCACCGACATGCGTGCCCGCCAGGAGATCGGCGCCGAAGAGGCCCTGCCGGCGCCGGTGCGCGATGCCTTCCTGTCGCCCAGYCATGGCTGCCAGATCGACTTCGAGGACGACTTCCTCTATGGCGACCTGCCCGACCTCAGGCACGATTTCGCCGAGGCGCGCGGGCTCACCCATTTCCGCTTCGCTTTCAACGACCGGATGCTGGTCGGCGCCCGCAAACAGCCGCTGGAATCRGTCGACAAGATCCGCAAGCTGGTGGAGAACGGCACGCGCAAATTCCGCACGCCGGCCGAACTGATCGAAGCGGTGATGGGTCAGTCGCTCGACGGCATGGCGGCCGAGCTCGACAAGATGGGCGACACGCTCGACGGCATCGAGGACCGCATCGTGTGCGATGCATGGCACAATGAGCGCCAGGCGCTGGTCGACGCGCGCCGGCAGCTGGTGCTGATCCATCGGCAGATGGCGACGCTCAYCAACCTCTTCCGTCACCTAGACCATTCGCATCGCAATGAGCTGCCCGACCCGATCAACGACATGGCGACACGTCTCTCGCACCGGGCGCACACGCTGCACCATGACGGCGAGCAGTTGYAGGCGCGAACAAGGCTGCTGCAGGACGAGCTGATGGCGAAGCTGACCGAGCAGTCGAACCAGCTGCTCTATATCCTCTCCGTCATGACGGCGGTGCTGTTGCCGATGACCATCATCTCCGGCCTGTTCGGCATGAATGTCGGCGGAGTGCCGCTGGTCGACATGCCGTCCGGATTCTGGGTGGTGAYGGCCATCTCGGTCGTCATCGCCGCCATCGTCTATATGGTCGTGCGACGGCTGGGGCGCGTCTGAGGGCAGATGCCTTATCTTGTCGCGGGAGCCGCCTGGCGGATCTCGCGCCCCTTGAACATCGACCAGCTGTAKACCGCAAGCGCGGCCCAGATCAGCGCGAAGGCGATCGCCTGCGTCGTGCCGAACGGTTCGTCGAAGACGAGCACGGCGATCAGGAACACCATAGTCGGCGCGATATATTGCATGATGCCGATGGTGGAGAGGCGCAGCAGCCGGGCGCCGAAGGCAAAGAGCAGCAGCGGCACCGCGGTGACCGGACCGCAACCGATCAGCAGCGCGGTGTCGGCACCGGTGCTGGAGATGAAATGATCCTGGCCGGTGGCGATCAGGTAGAGGATGTAGCAAAGCGCCGGCACCGACAGCAAAAGCACTTCGAGCAGGAAACCCTGGCTCGGGCCGATCGGCAGCGTCTTGCGGAAGAAGCCGTAGGCGGCGAAGGAGAAGGCGAGCGCCAGCGACACCCAGGGCAGCTTGCCGGCCTCGACGGTAAGCACCGTCACCGCGATCGCGGCCAGCGCCACCGCGACGATCTGCAAGCGGTCGAGCCGCTCGCCGAGCAGCACCGCCCCAACGACGATCACCACCAGCGGATTGATGTAGTAGCCGAGCGCCGTCTCGACGGTGCGGCCGACGGAGATCGCCCAGACATAGATGCCCCAGTTGACCGAGATCAGCACGGCCGTCAGCGCGGCCATGGCAAGGCTTTTGGGCGAGCGGATCGCCGCCTTGAAGTCGGCGGTGCGGCCGGCCCAGATGAGCACCGCCGCCGCGATCRGCACCGACCAGACGACGCGGTTGGCGATCACCTCGGCAAGCGGCAGATGCGCCACCGCCTTCATGTAGAAGGGCAAGAGCCCCCAAAGGAAATAGGCGCCGAGCGCCAGTAGGAAGCCGCGGCGACCCTTGGCGTCCTGATCGAGATCGGCTGTAGCGGTGACCATGGCCTAACGCTATGGCCCAGCGCACCGTCCAAGACCATCACAAAATTATGATGGATCAACGGACTGTTGGTGATGGTTCAAACGAGCTCGGCGCCCTTCCTCACCCCACGCAGTGGGGAGAGGTGGCCCGGCGGAGCCGGGACGGAGAGGGGTCAGCGCGGCGGCTGACAATTACTGCTTCGGGATAAGTGTCGTTGTAATCAGCCCTRGCACCCTCCCCTGCATCGACTCTGGCTTCGCGGAGGGCGTCCCCTCTCCGTCCCGGCTTCGCCGGGCCACCTCTCCCCCGCTTCGCGGGGGAGAGGAAAGGAGCCCTCACTCCGCCGCCACCAGTCCCGCCATCTCGCGGTTCTTCATCAGCTTGTAGATGATCGAATCCATCAGCGCCTGGAAGGAGGCGTCGATGATGTTTTCCGAGACGCCGACCGTCCACCAGCGTGCGCCGGTGGAATCATGCGATTCGACCAGCACGCGGGTGATAGCCTCGGTGCCGCCGTTGAGGATACGCACCTTGAAGTCGGCGAGCTCGAGGTCGACGATCTCGCTCTGGTACTTGCCGAGGTCCTTGCGCAGCGCGATGTCGAGCGCGTTGACCGGGCCATGACCCTCGGCCACCGACATCTTCTCCTCGCCGTCGACCAGCACTTTCACGATCGCTTCCGAGACCGTCTTCAACTGGCCGTTGGCGTCGAAGCGACGCTCGACCATGCAGCGGAACGAGGTGACGGTGAAGAACTCAGGCAAGCCATGCAGCATCTTGCGCGCAAGTAGCTCGAAAGAGGCGTCGGCGCCTTCATAGGCGTAACCTTCCGCCTCGCGCTCCTTGACGACGGCGATCAGCGCGTCGAGCCGATGATCGTCCTTCGGCACCTCAATGCCGCGCCGTTTCAGCTCGGCGAGGAAATTCGCCTTGCCGCCCTGGTCGGAGACCATGACGCGGCGGCGGTTGCCGACGGCTTCCGGCGGCACGTGCTCATAGGTCGCCGGCTCCTTGGCGAGAGCCGAGGYATGGATGCCGGCCTTGGTGGCGAAGGCGGACGAGCCGACATAGGGCGCCTGCGCTTCCGGCGCGCGGTTGAGCAATTCGTCGAAGGCGCGGGAAAGCCTGGATATTCCGGTCAGATCCTCGGCCGAAATGCCGGTTTCAAAGCGATCGGCAAAGGCGGGCTTCAGCGCAAGCGTCGGGATGATGGTGATGAGGTTGGCGTTGCCGCAGCGCTCGCCGATGCCGTTCAGCGTGCCCTGGATCTGGCGCACGCCGGCTTGGACGGCGGCCAGCGAATTGGCGACCGCCTGGCCGGTGTCGTCATGAGCGTGGATGCCGAGATGGTCGCCGGGGATGCCGCCGGCGATGACCTTGCCGACGATTTCGCGCACTTCCGAGGGCTGCGTGCCGCCATTGGTGTCGCACAGCACCACCCAGCGCGCGCCGGCATCAAAGGCGGTCTTCGCGCAAGCCAGCGCGTAGTCCGGGTTGGCCTTGAATCCGTCGAAGAAATGTTCGCAATCGACCATCGCCTCCTTGCCGGCCGCGACTGCCGTCTCGACCGAGGCGTTGATCGATTCCAGGTTTTCCTCATTGGTGCAGCCGAGCGCCACGCGCACATGATAGTCCCAGCTCTTGGYGACGAAGCAGATGGCATCCGACTTCGACTGCACCAGCGCCGCCAGCCCCGGGTCGTTGGAAGCCGAGACTCCCGCCCGCTTGGTCATGCCGAAGGCGACGAATTTCGCGCTTTCCGTCCGCTTCTTCTGGAAGAAGGCCGTGTCGGYCGGGTTGGCGCCCGGATAGCCGCCCTCGACATAGTCGATGCCGAATTCGTCGAGCAGCCTGGCGATCGCGATCTTGTCCTCGACGGAAAAGTCGATGCCCGGCGTCTGCTGGCCGTCGCGAAGGGTGGTGTCGAACAGATAAAGGCGTTGCTTTGTCATGGCAGTAGCTCGAAATGCCGCGCTCCTTCAGTGTGGAGCGCGAACGTACATCACTATTTCCCCGCGAACCGATCCGTCGCCCGGATCAGCCGATCCAGGATCCCGGGCTCCGAATAGGCGTGGCCGGCGCCCTCGATGAGGTGGAAATCCGCCTTCGGCCAGGCTTTGTGCAGCGCCCAGGCGTATTTCGCCGGGCATGGCATGTCGTAGCGGCCGTGGACGATGGTGCCGGGGATGTCCTTGAGCTTCCAGGCGTCGCGCAAAAGCTGCCCTTCCTCCAGCCAGCCGGCATGGACGAAGTAATGGTTCTCGATGCGGGCAAAAGCGATCGCATAGTCGTCCTGGCCGAACGGGTCGCTGGTCTCGGGCTCAGGCAACAGCGTGATCGTCTCGCCTTCCCAGATGCTCCACGCGCGAGCCGCCTCGACCTGTGCCTTGCGGTCGGAACCGACCAGCCGCTTGCGATACGCGGCCATCATGTCGCCGCGCTCGGCCTCGGGGATCGGCGCCAGGAAGCGCTCCCATTTGTCGGGGAACATCTCCGAGACGCCGAACTGATAATACCATTCGAGCTCGGCGCGGGTGAGCGTGTAGATGCCGCGCACGACCAACTCGCTGACACGCTGCGGATGCGACTGCGAATAAGCGAGCGCCAGCGTCGAGCCCCAGGAACCGCCGAAGACAAGCCATTTGTCGAAGCCCGCCATCTCGCGCAGCCGCTCGATGTCGGCGACGAGGTGCCAGGTGGTGTTGGCCTCAAGCGAAGCGTTGGGCGTCGACTTRCCGCAACCGCGCTGGTCGAACAGGATGACGTCGTAGAGCTTCGGGTCGAACAGCCGCCGGTGTTTCGGCGAGATGGTGCCGCCCGGGCCGCCATGCAGGAACACGGCGGGCTTGGCGCCCCTGGTGCCGCAGCGCTCCCAGTAGATGGTGTGACCGTCGCCGACGTCGAGCATACCCGACTCGAACGGCTCGATCTCGGGATAGAGCGAGCGCAAGGAACCGCTGTGTATCGTCATAGTTTCAAGCCCTGCTGCGGCCAGTTGGCCGTCTCGTGGTCGGGATGCTGGAAGGAGATGATCTGCTCCTGCCGTCGATAGAAATCGGGGTCGTCGAGGATCGGCGCCTCGAAGATCTTCTCCACCCAGGGCAGCCGCACGGCGTAGTTGACCTGGATCTGGGGCGCCAAGTCGGAGCGGTCGTCGAAGGCGCCGATGGCGATCTCCAGCGCGCCGGGCTGGCGGTAGGTCAGCGGCGTGCCGCAGCGGGCGCAGAAGCCGCGATCGATGTTGACCGAAGACTGGAAATAGCTCGGCTCCTCATGGGTCCATTCGACGCCGTCCTTCGGCACCGTCACCAGCGCGCCGAAGAAATTGCCGAACTGCTTCTGGCACATGCGGCAATGGCAGATGGACGGGCGCCCAAGCTTGCCCTTGATGCGGAAACGCACGGCGCCGCACTGGCAGCCGCCGGTTCGAACTTCATCGGTCATGGTTTTTCCTCCGGCGGCCATTGGTCGGTGTCGTGATCGGGATGCTGATAGGAGACGAGCTCGGCGAGATACGGCGCCGACGAGACATCGCCCATCGTCTCCTCCGACGGCAGTTTCGGGATGCCGTCGACATAGGGAAGCTTTGCCTCGACACCCCATTGAATGGTGGGCGCGATGCCGGCCGGGTCGTCGAAGGCGGCGATCGCCAGCGCTACGCCGTCCGGAGCCTCGAAAGTCAGCGGCGTGCCGCATTCGGCGCAGAAGCCGCGCCAAGCAGCATTGGACGAGCGGAAACGTTTCGGCTCGCCGCGCGTCCAGTCGAGCGTGGCGCCGCGCACCGACACCAGCGGCAGATAGAAATTGCCGCTCGCCTTCTGGCACATGCGGCAGTGGCAGACCGAGGCGTCGCCCAGCGCGCCTTCGACACGGAAGCGCACGGCGCCACACTGGCAGCCGCCGGTGTAGACCGGCCTGTTGTCGAGGCTCATGGCTCGCTCCTGGTCATCGGCTCACTCCGGGTCATGGCAGACCGCCTCGACATTGTTGCCGTCGGGATCGAAGACGAAGGCCCCGTAATAGTTCGGGTGATAGTGCGGGCGCAGGCCCGGCGCGCCATTGTCCCTGCCGCCGGCGGCAAGAGCCGCGGCATGGAAGGCATCGACCTCGGCGCGGCTGCGCGCGGTGAAGGCGATATGCTGGTGGTCCTTCGGCTTCTCCTTGCCTGCGCTCACCCAGAACACCGGCCGGTCGCGGCCATAGCCGCCGACCTTGGYGCCACCGGTATATTCCTGCGGCACCATGTAGAGCAGCGACGCCCCCAGCGGCGCCATCGCCTTGTCGTAGAAAGCCTTGGATGCGTCGAAATCGGATACGGTGATGCCGAGATGATCGATCATGGAACGAGCTCCTCCGTTAGTGGCGCGGCGGCCAGCCCGGCCGCGATGACGATGTGCTGGCAGACATTGTCGATATCGCGGATCACGTCGTCGTTCCAGAAACGCAGGATGGTCCAGCCAAGCGCTTCAAGCTTCGCAGTGCGCGCCGAGTCGGAAGTCGAGACTTCCGCAAGGGCGTGCTGAGAGCCGTCAATCTCGACGATCAGCTTTTTGTCAGGGCAGRCAAAGTCAACGATGTAGCCGGCGATAGGCATTTGCCGCCGAAAGGAAAGGTCCATCAGCCTGTTTGCTCGAACTTCATTCCAGAGCTTCAATTCGGCATCGGTCATTGCCTTGCGCATCTTGCGCGCATTGCCGCGACTGACGGGCGATACATGATGATGGGTCATCGCGAGGCCCCCCTCTCTGCCCTGCCGGGCATCYCCCCCTCAAGGGGGGAGATCGGCAGCTTCGCCGACGGCGCCAAATCGTCAACGTCGGCGATTGGCGAAAGCCAADGCGACGTCCAATCTCCCCCCTTGAGGGGGAGATGTCCGGCAGGACAGAGAGGGGGGCCTCGCTCCAACCTCTCCATCAAGAGAGCATCGCCCCTCACCTTTTGATCTCCCACGTCGTCACGCGCTCGCCCGTCGCGGGGTCCTTGCCGTCCTTCAGCTGCACGCCCTGCGCCAGCAGCTCGTCGCGAACCCGATCCGCCTCCGCCCAGTTCTTCGCCGCGATCAGCGTGAGCCGGTCCGCGATCGCCTTGGCGACCGCCGCCTCGTCCACCTTGGCCGCGCCGACGTCGAAGCCGAGGAAGGCCAGCGCTGCCTTCAACGAAGCGGCGGCTTTCTCGCCGCCGGCGTCGCCCGCTTCGCTGGCGAGCTGCGTCAGTCCCTGGAAGGCGGCGTAGGTGGCGAGATCGTCGGACAGYGCTTCCACGACCCCGGTCGGCAGATCCGTCGAGGCCGCAGGCGCCAGGTCTGCCGCCCGCTTCCATTTGCGCAGCGTGTTTTCCGCCTCCTCAAGCTTGCGCACGGAAAAGTCGATCGGCTCGCGGTAATGAGTCATCAGCATCGCCAGCCTGAGCACCTCGCCGGGCCATTTCCTACCGCCGAACGTCTCGGTCTCCAGCAGCTCATGGATGGAGAAGAAATTGCCGAGGCTCTTCGACATCTTCTGGCCTTCCACCTGCAGGAAGCCGTTGTGCATCCACACGTTGGCCATGACCTTGGTGCCGTGGGCGCAGCGCGACTGGGCGATCTCGTTCTCGTGGTGCGGGAAGATCAGGTCCAGCCCGCCRCCGTGGATGTCGAAAATCTCGCCGAGATAGGCGGCCGACATGGCCGAGCATTCGATGTGCCAGCCGGGCCGGCCCCGGCCCCACGGGCTTTCCCAGCCGGGCTCTTCGGGCGTGGACAGCTTCCACAGCACGAAGTCGCCGGGGTTCTTCTTGTGCGCGTCGACCGCGATGCGCGCGCCCGCCTGCTGCTCGTCGAGATTGCGCTTCGAGAGCTCGCCATAGTCCGGCATCGAGGCGGTATCGAACAGCACCTCGCCGCCGGCCACATAGGCGTGGCCGCGCTCGATGAGTTGCCGGATCAGCGACAGCATGTCGGCCTTGCCGTCGGCGCGGGGCGCGACGAACTCGGTGGCGCGCGGTTCAAAAGTCGGCTGCAGGCAGCCGRGGGCCGCGACATCCTTGTGGTATTGGTCGGCGGTCTTTTCGGTGACCTTGCGGATCGCGTCGTTGAGCGACAGCTTTCCGGCCGCGATCTCGCCGCCGAAATCGCGCAGCGCCCTGGCATTTATCTTGTCGTCGACATCCGTGATGTTGCGCACATACGTGACGTGGCTTTCGCCGTAGAGATGGCGCAACAGGCGGAAAAGCACGTCGAAGACGATCGCCGGCCTGGCATTGCCGATATGGGCAAAGTCATAGACGGTCGGGCCGCAGACATACATGCGCACATTGYGCGGATCGATCGGAACGAAACGTTCCTTCGTCCGCGTCAGCGTGTTGTAGAGGCTGAGGCCCTTCGATGCGTCCGACATGCGTGCCCTTCCGATCCGTTACTTCAGTTGAGCATGATCTGATCCGAAAACCGGTGTCCACTTTTCGGGATCATGCTCTGGTCGGAGCCTTGTCTGCGCCGAAAGCGCAAATCAGGCTCCAGCCTGCTGGCCGGGGCGTTTTTCCGATCTGGGGAAAGATGAGGCGAAAACGTCCGGACCAGCGCGAGGCTAGCCAATAATGCAAATGCCACAAATGGCGAAAGACGTTTTCATGGGGGCTTTATCGCGCTGGCGGGTGTTGCCGTCAAGTCGCTCCACTGAGGAAAGATGTCGTTGGATCACAGGTAAAAACAGGCCGAAACATTTTATTAAACATGTCGGCACAGTGATGAAACATTCGCCGGCTAGACCGCCAGATGTCACGATTTGGTCGGAATCGGCCGCCAAACGCTGAACACGAAACCGTTACCAGGGAAGAGAATCATGGCTCGCAGCAAGCAGGAACAGAACCGACAAACGCAGCCGGCTCTCACCAGCCACTACCGCGCGATCGGCCCGGCGGCCATCGTCGCCGCCCTCCTCCATACCGCGAAGAAGAAGAAGCCCGCGCAGAAGATCGTCTCGCCGCGCGCCGCCTGAAGGCACGATCGGCACGGTCCCCGATGATGGGGACGCCGTCGATGAGGGCGCTAGAGAGCGCCCTGGAGATGAAGGCCTCCGGAATCAGCCTCGCATGGCCGATAGTCTTCGCTAAAACAAGCTCATCTGGTTTTCGTCCGCGCCAGGTTTCTGGCGCCCGGGCTTTTCGGCCTGCGGTGAAACGATGCCGCGCTCTTGGATCTCCGGCCCGGTGTTGGCGACCTTGTTGACAAGGCCGGAAACCGGTATCGCCTCGAAGAAATCGGGATCGGCCGGCTTTAGCAGATCGAGCACGTCGCGCGGCTCCTGCGTGCGGCAATCGAGCCAGCGGGCGAAGTCGCGCTCCTCGATGACCACCGGCATGCGGTCGTGGATATGGGCGATGCCGGCATTGGCCTCGGTCGTGATGATCGCRCCGGTATCCATCTCCGAACCRCCAGGCTCAGCGTAAGTCTCGATCAGGCCGGCGAAGGCGAGCACGCCGGCGCGTCGCGGGCGGATCCAGTAGGGTTGCCCCCTGGCCCCACCCGACTGCTGCCACTCGTAGAAGCCCGATGCCGGCACAAGAGCGCGCCGGTGGCGCATGGCGGCCTTGAACGAGGCTTTTTGCAGCACGCTTTCGGAGCGGGCGTTTATGAGCAGCGGAAACGCCTTGGTGTCCTCGACCCAGGCCGGGATCAGGCCCCAGCGCACCAGCATCGCCTGGCGGTCCGGCAGGTTCGAGCCAGGTTCCCGCGGCGGGCCGGCAAGCGCCATCAGCACCGGCTGTGTCGGCGCTATGTTGTAGCGGGCCGGAAATTCCTCCAGCTCGGCCAGACCGAGAAAGGCGGCAGTCTGATCCGGCGTGGCGGTCAGGGCAAAGCGTCCGCACATGGATTTGGGCTCACCAATTGACGGACCATGAAAGTGGCGATGGAACCGCCGCGCCGCAACGGCTAAAGCTGGTTTCGCCCAATCGGTCCACAAAAGCCTGCAGGAAGATCGGCACGCATGGAACAGCGCAAGATCATACCGGCCGTTTCCGTCGCGGTCGTTCGCGGCGGCACCGTGCTTCTGGTCAAACGTGCGCGAGCGCCGTCGCAAGGGCTCTATGCCTATCCCGGCGGCAAGGTCGAGCCGGRCGAAACGCTGGCGGAGGCGGCGGCGCGCGAATTGCTGGAGGAAACCGGGCTCAAGGCGACGGGCTATCGCCCGCTTCGCGACATCCATATCGACGGCCGTGCTGAAAACCACGCGGTCGACTATCTGCTGACGGTGTTCGGCGCCGCCTATGCCGGCGGCGAGCCCGTGGCAAACGACGACGCCGAGACCGCGGCGTTCTACACGCTGGCGGAAATGGCAGGGATGCCGCTTGCCGGCGATGTGTTCTCTGTCGCCGAGGCGTTGCTTGGCCCCGCGCAAGGCGCCAGGCGGTGAGCATCCAGAATGGCCTTGCAGGCGACAAAATGTTTCGCCACAAAGCCCTGCCCTTTCATCGCAAGGCTTTGATGACCCGCGCTTCCGCTTTTCTCGCCGCGTGCCTCGCCGTCAGCGTCGCTGCAGCGGCACCCCCGGCGCTCGCCGCCGAGGCGCCTTTCGAGCCGGGGCTGATGBGGCTGGCCGAGGTGCTCGGATCGCTGCATTTCCTGCGCAATCTCTGCGGTGAAAAAGGCGACCAGTGGCGGATCCAGATGGAAAAGCTGCTCGAGTCGGAAAATCCCGATCCCGACCGGCGCGCCCGCTTCATCGCCTCGTTCAATCGGGGCTACCGCTCCTTCAGCGGCACCTACACCCAATGCACGCCTTCGGCGGCCGAGGCCATCGCCCGCTACATGAAGGAAGGCGAGACGCTGTCACGCGACATCGCCTCCCGCTACGGGAATTGAGCCCGGCTCGTCCGGCGCAAGGTTTTACGCAGTTTTTTTGCGGCAATCGGCGCCAATGTGAGGTGCCTTATTGTCTCCTGTCCCGCTCTGGTGCAATCATGTGTTGCGCTTGCGCAACAGCGTTAATGAAACGTTAGCGCGCACTTGCGGAATTAACTCAAACTGAAGGTTTTGATGCCGCGAGCCGGTCTAATCGGCTAAGCTCGGCATCGATTGAGGGCAGTCTCGCCCACAATGTAGATTTCGACCCCAAAAATGTCGTATTTACAACGGCTTAAGTGAGACTGCAGACGAACTGGCAGACCAAGCCGGATCCGTCCGTCGGATCGCCGCTTGCAGAAGGTGGACATCGCAAATGGAACATGGTGTCAGCGACATCGACGCGTTGGTCAGGGAAGAAAAGCGCCTGACAGCCGTGGAGAGCCACAGCGAAGCCTGGGCGGAAGGCCTGTCGGCTRGCATCGAACCGGAAATCATCGCCGAAGCAGCACTGGAGACGGCTTTCGGCGAGATGCTGCGCGCCAATGGCGAGACCTCGGCGCTGGCGCTGCTCGACCGCATGCGCGAAAAGGTGATTGCCGGCGCCTTCGAACCGGAACGGCTCAAGCACTAGTCACCTGTTTTGACAGCGACTTTTTGACAGTGAGTTTTGACGCGGGCGCGCCGTTTGGGCATCATACCCATGCGCTTGATTGTTCGGAGCGCGGCCCGGGCCAGGCCGGGTAACAATGGAGAGGCAAGCGGTGAGATTTTCGATGTCAGGCCGGCCACGCGGGCTGGCCCTCAGCATCCTGATCGCCGCTTCCTGTCTGGCGTTGCCGCTGTGCCTCGCCAGCACGCCTTCCTACGCGCTGAGCGAGATCCAGCGCGAGGACCTGCCTTCCCCGGTCGTCCCGCCCGCCAACGGCGACAGCGCCGCGCCCGGCACCGCCGTGCCGATGCCGGAGGCGCCCGGYACCAAGCCCACGGACGGCGGACAGCCGRCCGACGACACCGATAAGCAGGAGCCGGAAACGCCGCCCGCCAATGGCGGCATCACCAGCCCGCGCGCCGATCCGGACGCGCCGCCGCCTGCGGTCGTCTACGACCTCAACACGCTTCCCGAACCCGTCAAGCGCATGCATGGGCTGATCATCGAGGCCTGTAAAAGCGGCGACATCGAGAAGCTGAGGCCGCTGATCGGCAAGGGCGATGCCATGACGCAACTGTCGCTGGGCGACATTGACGGCGACCCGGTCACCTTCCTGAAGGGCCTCTCGGGCGACGGCGACGGCCAGGAGATCCTCGCCATCCTGGAAGAGGTGCTTTCGGCCGGCTATGTGCATGTCGACGCCGGCACGCCGCAGGAACTCTATGTCTGGCCGTATTTCTTCGCGCTGCCGCTCGACAAGCTCGACCCCAGGCAGCGCGTCGAATTGTTCAAGCTGGTCACAGCCAGCGACTATGACGACATGAAGCAGTTCGGCGCCTACATTTTCTATCGTGTGGGCATCACGCCGACGGGCCAGTGGCTGTTCTTTGTGGCCGGGGATTGAGCCGCTTTAAACCGGCAGCGCCTCGGAAAACTCGACCGCCCTGCCCTGGCCGGGCGTCACGATCTCGCCTTCCCACATGACGCGGGTGCCGCGCACGATGGTGCCGACCGGCCAGCCGGTGACCTCCTTGCCGTCATAGGGCGTCCAGCCGGCCTTGGAGCCGGCCTGGGCGTTGGCGAYGGTCTCGCGGCGCTTCATGTCGACGATCGTGAAGTCGGCGTCGTAGCCGGCGGCGATGCGGCCTTTCCTGGCCATGCCGAAAATGCGCTGCGGACCGTGGCTGGAAAGGTCGACGAAGCGCTGCAAGGTGAGCCGGCCGGCATTGACGTGGTCCAGCATGATCGGCACCAGCGTCTGCACGCCCGTCATCCCAGACGGCGAGGCCGGATAGGTCTTCGCCTTCTCGGCCAGCGTGTGCGGCGCGTGGTCGGAGCCAAGAACATCGACGATGYCTTGCGCAACGCCATGCCAGACGCCGTCGCGGTGGCGGGCGTCACGCACCGGCGGGTTCATCTGGATCAGCGTGCCAAGTCTGGCATAGTCGTCCGCCGTCAGCGTCAGATGATGCGGCGTGACCTCGCAGGTCGCGACATCCTTGTGCTGCTGGAGGAAGACGATCTCCTCGGCGGTCGAGATGTGCAGCACATGGATGCGCGCGCGTGTCTGCCTGGCGATGCGCACCAGCCGCTCCGTGCAGCGCAGCGCCGCGATCTCGTCGCGCCAGACGGGATGCGACGATGGATCGCCCTCGACGCGCTCGCCGAGCCGTTCGCGCAGGCGGAACTCGTCCTCCGAATGGAAGGYGGAGCGGCGGCGGGTGTTGCGCAGGATCGAGGCGACGCCTTCATCGTCCTCGACCAGCAGGTCGCCGGTGGACGAGCCCATGAACACTTTTATGCCGGCTGCTCCCGGCAGCCGTTCCAGTTCGCCGACATCGCGCGCGTTGTCGCGCGTRCCGCCGACCCAGAAGGCGAAGTCGCAATGCATGCGGTTCGTGRCACGCCGCACCTTGTCGGCGAGTGCGGCCTCGCCGGTGGTCAAAGGATTGGTGTTCGGCATCTCGAAGACGGCGGTGACGCCGCCGAGCACCGCCGCGCGGGAGCCGGTCTCCAGGTCCTCCTTGTGCTCCAGCCCCGGCTCGCGGAAATGCACCTGGCTGTCGACGACGCCCGGCAGGATGTGCAGGCCCGTGCAGTCGATGGTTTCGCCGGCCGAGGCCTGGCCGAGATCGCCTATCCGCGCGATGCGTGCGTCCTTCACGCCGATGTCGCGACGACCCTCGCCGTCATGGTTGACCACGGTGCCGCCTGTCAGGATGAGGTCGAAGGTGGTTGCCATAGGCAGGTCCAATCTCTTGCGGGGGGAGTGTGGCCGGCTTACGTAATGACCGACCGTTTTGCAAGATCAGGCCGATTTCACGCTCATGCCCTTTGCCCAGCTCAAAGACCGCGCGCTCATTTCCGTGTCAGGCCCCGACGCCGAGCATTTCCTGCAAAACATCCTCACCACCGATCTCGATGCGCTCCGGCACGGCGAGGCAAAGCCCGGTGCGCTGCTTTCGCCGCAGGGCAAGATCCTGTTCGATTTCCTGATCTCGCGCGCCGGTGACAACGCCTTCCACCTGGAATGCCGTGCCGACATCGCCRACGACTTCGTGCGCCGCCTGATGYTTTACCGGCTAAGGGCGAAGGCCGATATTGCCAAGCAGGATCAGGCGCTTGTCACGATCGCATGGGGCGATGATTCAAGCCGCTCAGTTTCTGATTCAACGGCGCTTGYCGACACGCGTTTTCGCGACATTGCGATCAGCCGCACTTATGGCGGCGAAACAAAGGACGGTGACGATCCAAATACCTGGCAAAAAATTCGCATAGGCTATGGCATTGCCGAAAGCGGCAGCGACTACCAGCTTGGCGACGCATTCCCGCATGATGTGCTGCTMGACGAAACTGGCGGAGTCGGCTTCAAGAAGGGCTGCTATATCGGCCAGGAGGTCGTCTCGCGCATGCAGCATCGCGGCACCGCCAGACGCCGTGTGCTGATAGCGTCGGCCGATAGCCCCCTGCCCGCTGCCGGGGCCGAGCTCACGGTCGCCGGGCGGCCGGTGGGGACGCTCGGGTCTGTCGACGGCCGGACCGGTCTTGCCGTTGCCCGCATCGACCGCGTCAAGGCGGCGATCGACGCCGGCGAAGCGATCATGGCGGGCGAGACTCCGGTGAAGCTCGCGATTCCCGCCTGGGCGAAATTCGCCTTCCCGCAGGACGCGGCCAGCGCGGAGGAGGCCTGATGGCGGCCGACCGGGCAGGCGCGCCGCCGCGCGCCTGGCAACGCATGCTTTCGGGCCGGCGGCTCGACCTGCTCGACCCCTCGCCGCTCGACATCGAGATTGCCGACATCGCGCATGGGCTTGCACGCGTCGCGCGCTGGAACGGCCAGACCAGCGGCGACCATGCCTTTTCCGTTGCGCAGCATTCGCTGCTGGTCGAAGCGCTTTACGGTGAATTGGCGCCGCAGGCCACGGTCGAGGCGCGGCTCGCCGCGCTGCTGCACGACGCGCCGGAATATGTCATTGGCGACATGATCTCGCCGTTCAAATCGGTGATGGGCGGCTCCTACAAGGACTGCGAGTTGCGCCTACAGCGCGCCATCCACCTGCGTTTCTCGCTGCCGGCGGAGCTTAACGCGGCCTGGCGCAAGGACATCAAGCGTGCCGACCAGATCGCCGCCTATTACGAGGCGACGCTGCTGGCCGGCTTCTCGACGGCGGAGGCGACCGAATATTTCGGCCGGCCGCGCGGTTTTTCGGCCGACCGCTTCGACTTCACGCCAAAATCCGTGACCTGGGCACAAACGGCTTTTCTGAAGCGTTTCAAGGCGCTGGAAGCCAAGCGCCAATCCTCGCTTGTGGTAAATTCGGTTCCATAAGAACGCTAAATTAACCGGCGAGCAGGACAGTATCGCGTTCGGTCACGGTCCGAAGGCGTGCTCATGCCCGGCGTTCATGTCAAGACGGCTTCCACCGCCGGCAAGCGAAGAACGGCCGCTATTGGTCCGGCACGACGGATCGCGGAGGAACTACGGGCCCAGAACGAACGCTTCGCGGCGGCTGTCGAGAACATGTCGCATGGGCTGTGCATGTTCGATGCCGACGAGCGGATGATCATATGCAACCGCAACTACATCGACATCTTCCGCCTGGACGCCAAGGTGGTGAAGCCAGGCATTCGTTTCTTCGACATCCTGCAGCACAGCGTCGACATAGGCATCGCTGGGCAGAGCGCCGACGAGCTTTATGCCATCCGCAAGCCTTACATCGACCGCGCCAAGCCTTCGACCTATGAGGAAATTCTGTCGGACGGACGCATCATCGTCATTTCGCACCGGCCGATCGCGGTCGGCGGCTGGGTGTCGATCTACGAGGATGTGACGGAGCAGCGGCGCGCCGAAGCCGAGCTGAAAGAGCAATATCGCCGCTTCGACGCTGCTTTGGCCAACATGTCGCAAGGCCTGCTGATGTACAACGCCGAGGGCCACCTGATCGTTCGCAACCAGCGCTTCCTGGATCTGTGCAACGCGAAGRCCGCCGATTTCGCGCTCGGCATGACGCATGGTCAGATGCTGGCGAAACTCGTTGGTCTCGGCATATTCGTGCCTGTTGAAGTCGATATCGAGGTGGCAAAGACGAAGGCGGCCCTCGACGCGGGCCAGTCGCGGTCGAGCTATCGCGAACTCGTCGACGGCCGCACGCTGTTTGTCTCCCGCCGGCCGCTCGCCGGCGGCGGCTGGGTTGCGACCTTCGAGGACGTGACCGAACGGCGCCGTGTCGAAGCGCGCATGACGCATCTTGCGCATCACGACACGCTGACCAATCTGCCCAACCGCTCGATGTTTCGCGAAAAGCTGGATCAGGCGCTCGGCGAGGCCAAGGCCAAGCCGCTGGCGATCCTCTCGCTCGACCTCGACCGCTTCAAGGCCGTCAACGACACATTCGGCCACCCGGCCGGGGACTGGCTGCTGAAATGCGTGGCCAAGCGGCTGCAGCATGCGGTGCGCGGCAGCAAGGATGTGGTGGCACGCTTCGGCGGCGACGAGTTCGCCATCATCCAGTCGGGCATCAAGAGCGCCGCAGATGCCGAAAAGCTCGCAAAGCGCATCGTCGAGATCGTCGGCAAGCCCTACCGCGACAAGGGGCGTGAAATGCATGTGGGCGTAAGCCTCGGCATCGCGCTCTATCCCGGCGACGGACACGATGCCGATACGCTGCTGCCCAACGCCGACATGGCGCTCTACCGCGGCAAGAGCGAAGGCCGCAATGTCTATCGCTTCTTCGAGCCGGGCATGGATGCGCTGATGCGGGAGCGCCGGGCGCTCGAGGTCGATCTCGAGGCTGCACTCTCCAAGCGCGAATTCGAGCTGGATTTCCAGCCGATCCTCGACATCGGCTCCGGCAAAATCGTCGGCGCGGAAGCCCTGATGCGCTGGCGCTCGCCGTCGCGCGGCCTTGTATCGCCGGAAAACTTCATTCCCGCCGCCGAGGAGACGGGATTGATCGTGCAGCTCGGCGATTGGGCGCTGCGCAAGGCGTGCAACGTCGCCGCCAATTGGCCTCGTGACATGCGCATGGCCGTCAATGTCTCGGCCGCGCAGATCAAAAGCGGCGGCTTCGCCCGCAGTGTGATCGCCGCACTCGCCTTTTCCGGCCTGCCGGCCAACCGTCTGGAGTTAGAAATCACCGAAACGGTGATGATGGATGAAAGCGACGCGGTGCTGAGGACGCTGAGCCAATTGCGCGGCCTCGGCGTGCGCATCGCGCTCGACGATTTCGGCACCGGCTATTCCTCGCTCGGCTACCTCCGGYGCTTCCCCGTCGACAAGATCAAGATCGACCGTTCCTTCATCCGCGACCTCGACAGGCGCGACACGGCAGCGATCGTGCGCACGGTAATCGGGCTCGGAGCCGAGCTCGGCATCACCGTCACCGCCGAGGGCGTCGAGACCGAAGCGCAGCTCGACATGCTGCGCAAGGCCGGTTGCGGCGAGGCGCAAGGCTATCTGATCGGCTTGCCGGGYAAGCCGTCCGATATGAGCCGGCTGCTGCGTTCGCAGGCACTGCAGCGCCAATCGGGCTGAGTGACGCCCTCAGTCAGCGTAGCGCACCGACATATTTCTCGTGGAAGCTCACATAACCGGGCTCGACCACTTTGAGATGCCGCTCGATCAGCCGATGGAATTCAGGCAGCTGGTGGAACGGCACGCCGGGATAGGCGTGGTGCTCGGCATGGTAGGGCATGTTCCAGGCGAGCTTGCGCACGAACCCGTTGGTCAGCGTCGTGCGGGTGTTTTCCAGCATGTTGGCGACGAACGGACAGCGGCCGTGCTCGGCCAGCAGATAAAGCCTCAGGAACGGCTGGCCGAGCAGCGCCGGCACGATCCAGACAGTGAGCACCACCCATGCCTTGAACCAGACGGCAAGCGCCAGCAGGACGACATAGAAGGCGATCATCGCCCGCGCCTCGGCCTTCACCTTCGGCAGACCTTTCGGCGGCACGTAGCTGTCGCGGCAGCGCCCCAGTGCATTGGTGTAGAGCGTCTTGAAATGCCCGCGCCACACCGGCAGGCCTGAGACATGGACGATGTATTGCCGCATCGTCTCGGGCTTCGGAAAAGCCAGCTCCGGATCGTTTTCGGGATCCTGGGTGAAGCGGTGATGGGCGAGGTGGAAGTAGCGGAACCAGTCGGCCGGCAGCGCGATCGCCAGGCTGCAGAACCGCGCGACCGTATCGTTCAGCCACTGCGTTTCGAACGCGGTCCTGTGCACGGTCTCGTGCAGCAACGTGAACAGGAACACGATCAGGATGCCCTGCGGCAGCATCAGGACCGGCCAGTACGGCACACGTGCCCCGATCAGCGCGCCAAGGACGACGATCGCGCCGAGATGGAGGGCGAACTGGAGAAGGCCCGGCCCATCGGACTTACCAGTCAGCCGGCTGCGCTGCTCATTGGTCAGCGAGGCTATGACCTGGCGATGGTCTACGGTTGCGTGATGGTCGACTGCGTTCATGCAGCCACGATACCCAGAAAGAAACCTTTCGAAAAACGAGGATTTCTGCAAAATAGATAAGGTCAACTTATCTTTTTAAATGATCATGGCCACCCTTCCCTCCCTACGCGGACTTCAGGCTTTCGAAGCGGYGGCACGCACAGGCAGCTTCGCYGCCGCGGCGGAGGAACTGTCGATTTCGGCCGCGGCCGTCAGCCAGCTTATCCGCACCGTCGAGGAGCAGATGGGGCGAAAATTGTTCCATCGGATCAACCGGCGGGCCGTGCTGACCGAGGCGGGAGTGGAGATGCTGCCGCGGCTCAGCATGGCCTTCCGCGAGATCAGCAGTGTCGCCCGCGACGTCGGCGGTGATGCCTTCCGCCMTAGGCTCGTCGTTTCGGTGCCGCCCTCCATGGCGATGGGCTGGCTTTCGGAGCGCATCGTCAGCTTTATTGCATCCCATGGAGCCGCCGACATATCGCTGAGAGGGGATGACGATCCGGTGCCGTTCGATCCTGAATTGATCGACATCCGCCTCTCCTACGGTCCGCACTACCGGGAACATCCGACCGAGGAGGTCGTCAGGGACGCCGTCTATCCCGTCTGCGCGCCGACGCTGGCCGGCGCGACCGGGTCCGAGAGCCTTGCCGGCCTGCCGCTAATCCACACCGATTGGGGACCGACCGGAGCGTCCTTTCCATCCTGGCGCAACTGGTTCGCGGCGGCGGGAAGCGAGCCGGGCCGCGCGGCGCAGCGCGGCCTTTCGGCCAACTCCTCGCGTGCAGCACTCGATCTCGCCATTTCAGGACTGGGCGTGGCGCTGGCGCAGGGCATCTATTGCGCCCGGGCGCTGGAGGATGGCAGACTGGTGCGGGCCGCCGCACAATCCTTGGAACTGCRCCAGCCCTATTGCCTGAYGATCCCCGAACGCAGCRCAAGGCGCGATATCGTGGGTGCGTTCCGGCAATGGCTGGTCGGGGAATGCGTGCGCGCGGTCAAATCACCGGCGCTCGGCACCCAGCCATCCGAGAAACTCGTTTAGGGAACTACGGTGACGGGCACCAATCCTTCGTGCCCGCCTCGCTTTTCAGTCGAACGAAGTCGGAGATTTTTCAATGTCGCTCGAACTCATCAATCCGGCTGACCTGCCGGTTCCGGAGATGTACACGCAGGTCGTCGTCGCGACGGGATCCAAGCTGGTGTTCATCTCGGGTCAGCAGCCGGAAGACCTACACGGCAAGCTCGTCGGGCATGGTGATTTTGCGGCGCAAGCGCGCCTGTCATTCGCCAATCTCGGCCGAGYGCTCAAGGCGGCTGGCGCGCGGCCCGACCAGGTCTGCAAGATCACGATCTACATCGTCGACTACGACCGCGATGAACACGTTCCGATGATCGAAGCCGCGCAGATCTCGTTGTTTGGAGATCACAAGCCAGCGAATGTGATTGTCGGCGTGGCGATCATGTCTCCAGGCTACCTCATAGAGGTAGACGCGATAGCGGTCATTTGACGAGGAGACCGGAATCGACGCGCGCTGAGGGCTTTCAAAGATGCCCGGCCAGAGCCGCGACCATGTCCTTGCTCGTCGCCACCGGAATGATCTCGAACTCGACGAGGTCGTTCCACTCGATGGCCCAGCGCTGCAGGATCGTGACGTCGTCGGCCTCCACCAACAAGAAGCAGCGGCTCATGTCGGCCGCGATCCAGGAGTGGTGGACAACGAGCTCGTCGGGTTTCAGCCGGCCCTTATCGCGGAAGCGGCGATAGATTTCCTTGCGGTCCGCGCCGTGAAAGTCCTCGATCACCAGGAACAGCATTCTTTTCCCTCGGTTGAGTTATGGGGAACTGAAGAACTGAAGAACTGAGGAACTGAAGAACTGAAGAACTGAAGAACTGAAGAACTGAAGAACTGAAGAGATAGGAAAATGATTATTCGATAGTGCAAGGACGGATTTTCCGCGAGGCACCCCATTCTTCAATTCTTCAGTTCCTCAGTTCTTCAGTTCCTCATTTCCCCTTCCCACCCCGCTACTTCTCCGGCCGCTCCAGACGCTCCAGGAACCACTGTGTCAGCCGCACCCAGAGCTCGTCCTTCTCGCCGGAATCCTCCCAGCCATGGTCGAGATTGGGATTGTCGTTGACCTCGATGACGAAGACCCCATCCTTGGTCTCCTTGAGGTCGACGCCGTAGAGCCCGTCGCCGATGCATTTTGCGGCCTTGACCGCCGTCTCGACGACATGCGGCGGCGTCTGCTTCAGCGTGAAGGTCTTGATGCCGCCCTGGTCGGGCTTGYCGCTGGCCTTGTGGTTGACGATCTGCCAGTGCTTCTTCGCCATCAGGTAATGCACGGCAAACAGCGGCTGGCCGCCGAGCACGCCGACGCGCCAGTCATATTCGGTCGGGATGAATTTCTGCGCGATCAGGAGATCTGAATCTTCCAGCCACTCGGTCGCGAGCTTGGTCAGCTCCGCCATGTTCTCGCATTTCTTGACGCCGCGCGAGAAGGACGAATCCGGGATCTTCAGCACCAGTGGAAAACCCAGCGTCTGCGCCGCCACCTCGAAATCGGACGTGCCGGCGATCATCACCGTCGGCGGCACCGGCACCTTGTTGTAGGTCATCAGTTCGTTGAGATAGACCTTGTTGGTGCAGCGGATCATCGACAGCGGATCGTCGATCACCGGCATGCCTTCCTGCTGGGCGCGGCGCGCGAAGCGATAGGTATGGTTGGAGATCGAGGTGGTCTCGCGGATGAACAGTGCATCGTAATTGGCGAGCTTGGCGAGGTCCTTCTTGGTGATCGGCTCGACCTCGACACCCATCTTTTCGGCGATCCGCGCCCAATAGCGCAACGAGGAAATCTCGGACGGCGGCAGTTCCTCATGCGGATCGACCAGCGTCGCGAATGTGTAGCGCRCCGGCGTGCGGCCCTTGGTGTCGCGCCATTCGCGGTTGGTGTAGGTRTCCAGGCATTGCAGGAAGAGCTCTTCCTCGTCCTCGGTCATGCGGGCGAGCGGCAGAAAGCCGATCTTGCGGATCGAGGCCCATTCGGCGCTGTCCTTGATGTGGACCTCGAGCGCCGGCGCGCGGAACCAGTCGAACAACAGCTTGGYGAAACGGTCCCACACTTTCGACGGACCGATGCCGAAGAAGATCGCGACCTTGGCCGGGAACGCGCCGCCGAGGTCCTTGCGGCATTTGTTCAAGGCAAGCTCCAGCTCCGGCAGCGCGTGCTCGTAGAGCTTGCGCTCCGAAAGGTCGATCATGGTCTCGACCGTCGGGATGACCCTGTGGCCGCGCGATCCGGCGAGCAGCGAGGCGTAGTAGCCGCGGCTCTGGTAGCCGTAGTTGTTCGACAGGTTGATCACCTTTGGCCGCTGGCCGCGGAACAGCGCCGGATGGGCGAGATAGTCGCGATTGGTGATGATCTTGTGGGGTGTGGCCACCTGATCGATGTCGTTTTGCCTGCCTGTGAGGATAACCCAGGTCATTGTCTCAGCGTTTTCCCAGAGTGATGGCGGCGCGCAAACCGTCGCGACCGAACTGCGCCATGTTCATGAAAATGTCGTAGGGCACCGGAATGTTCGCGGCATCGAGGATCGTTTCCTGCCTCTCATCCTCGACCCAGGGGTCGTGGATCAGGATATGGTCGCCATCGTCGCCGATGGYCAGCACCCAATGCGGCACCTTCTTGCCGAACATCAGGAAGCCGCTGATCAGCACCACCACCAGCTTGCCCTCGGCAAGGGCGCCCCGGATGTCGCCGATGCCGAACGGACGGTAGTTGACAGGGATGCCGTAAAGCTCGGCGCGGCGGCGGAAATCGACTTGGGCGAGTTCCATCACCCGGCGCTTGTCCTCGCTCCTCACCGACTGCAGGAACAAGGCGCCGTAGAAGGAGACGAAAATCTCGGCGGCGAGCCCGCTCTCATAGCCGGCGACGGCCAGGCCGAAGGGCTCGCAGCCGCCGGGACCCGACATCATGAAGACCGTGGTCGCCTCGCGCCACAGGCGGATTTCCATGACCGGGTCGGGCACGAAGCCACGATCGAAATTGGCCATCGCCATCATCAGGCAGCACGGGCCGCAGGTGAATTCGCAGGTCTGCTGGTAGAACGGCACCTTGGTCGCGGTCGGCGTGTCGCCGCGCAGCGTCTTTTCATAGCGCAGCGCGGTCGCGCCATCCTCGTAATAGTCGGGCTCGCGGCCCAATTTCCGATAGCCGGCCTGTTCGTAGATGCGGATGGCGCGATGATTGTCCTCGCGTACTTCGAGGCGCAGCAGCAGCCGGTCGTGCTCGAAGGCGGCCTCCTCGGCAGCCGCCAGCAGAAGCCGGCCAATGCCGAGACGGCCGAAGAAAGGTCCGACGGCGATGGAATAAAGCCGCGCGACGCCGCTGCCCTTGCGAAACAGCACCACCGCATAGCCGGCGACGCGGCCCTCGTTCTCGGCCACCAGCATCTCGGCGGTCTCGCGTTCGATGAACTGGCGGAAAGAGCGGCGCGAGAGCCTGTCGCCCGGAAAAACAGCCTTCTCGATGGCGGCGAGGTCATCGACGTCTGACGCGCGGGCCTTGCGGATCTCGGCAGGCATGCGGGCTAGGGAGAACCTCGATTGGGTTTAAGAAGCGGCCCCGGTGGATGCGTCGCGAATACTGGCCGAAGCGCCAGTATCCATCAAGCGCTATCGCTCCTTGATTAGGGCCGAATTGTGACAGTTTCCGCCACGGCAGGAAACGCCCAGGCGCTTGAACGGAATTGCCGTTCAAAGCACTGCCGGTCGCCGAAAAACGCAGCCGGTTCAGCTCGATATGCCGGCCACGAGCTGGCCGTAGGCGTTCTTTGCGACATCCGACAGGCGCTCCGGCGGCAACGAGCCGACGACCGCGCAGGCATAGCCCTTGTCCAGCCAGTAGACAGCCTCCGGCCCGCCGGTCTCGGCAGTATAGGTGCCCTTGGATGTCTCCGACGATTCGGCGGTGATGTAGAGCGAGACGCGCTCGCCTTTGGCGTCCTCATAAAGCAGCATCGCCGCCTTGCCCTGGTCTCCGGCAGGCAGCAACCGGCCACCGACGAGATCGAAGCCCTCGGCCGCAAGATCGGGCGCAACCAGCTTCAACCCGATACGGTTCGAGAGCCAGGTCTGGAGATGATCCTTGTCGCTTGCCGGAACCTCGACGGCGTGGCGCTTCTCGGCGGCGTAGATGACGTGGGCTGCGATCGCCTGCTCGGCGAGCTGGTCGTCGCCCTCGCCCCGGGCGATGCCGTCGATGCCCGCGACATAGCCGCCGAGCCCGCCGAGCGCGAGCATCACGGCCGCGGCAGCCGACAGCCACCAGCGCGAGCGCCAGGCCGGCACCTTCACGGGCGCCTCGCCAAGCACGACCTGCCGCAGCCTCGCCGGCACCGGCTCGTCCATCACGCCCGCGAAGGCGGCGCGCATGGCGGCGCGGTCGGCGATGTAGCGCGCGGACTTCGCCTTCATCTCGGGATTGGCCTCGAGCCAGGCGTCGTAAGCCATGCGCTCCTCGCCCGGCAGCTCGYCGTCGAGGGCCATATGGATATCGCGTTCGGAGAAATCGTGGCGGGTCATTTCTCAACGATCCTTATCGAGCGGCGGCGCGATGTGTCGTCGAGCAATCCTCGCAATTCCTCGCGGCCGCGCGCGATGCGCGACATCAGCGTGCCGGCCGGCACCCCAAGGATGTTGGCGGCCTCGGCATAGGAAAAGCCCTCGATGGCGACCATCACCAATGCCGCGCGGCGATCGGGGCTGATCGCCTGCAAGGCATCCATGATCTCGCGCGAGGCGATGGTCTCGACCTGATCGGCGGGCGCGGCTTGGGCCTCACCGGCTTCGAGAGGCAGCATCGCCGCCTCGCCGCGCCGGTTGACCTTGCGCATCTGGTCGATGAACAAGTGATGCATGATCGTGAACAGCCACCTCCGGGGGCTCTCTCCAGTCTGCCAGTTGTCGAGCCGCACAAGCGCCCGCTCCAGGCAATCCTGGACGAGATCGTCGGCGGAATCGCGCTCGCGCAGCAACGAGCGCGCATAGCGCCGCAACCGCGGTATTTCGCTCAGGATCGCTGCCTTCTTGTCGTCCATGACCGCTTGTTTCGAGGTCGCTTTCCATCCCGATAGAACGCGCCTTCCCGGCGCGGTGCAAGCAGTCAGCGCGAGGCGGCCGAACCGCTGCGTTTACCCAAGCACGTGAATAACGATGGTGGAGGGCGGTTTATTCCCAGCTCAAAGTCGTCCAGGACGGATTGTTTCATTACGTAATATAGGTATACTAGGTATATCACGTAGGAGGTGACCAATGAAGCAATTCACCTTTTCAGATATGAACCGCGCGTCGGGTGAAATCCTCGAAACGGCAATGATCGAGCCTGTCGCTCTTACAAAACGCGGCAAGGAGAAGCTGATCATCCTATCGGCCAGACAATACCGGCAACTCGTTGGTTCGTCTCATGCCGCCGCTTACACGCTGGAGGGYGCACCGGACGAGGTCCACGACGAACTGATGTCCGGGTTGGAAGCCATCATAACCGGCGATGAGCCGGATGTTTGAGCCCGGCGATCTGCTCCGGTACTACTATTTGTGGGYGCGGCAGGCTGACGCCGGTGAGGAATCCGGCCGCAAGGCGCGCCCTGTCTGCATAGTCGTCAGAACGCCGACCGCGCCGGCTGCGCTGTTCCTGTTCCCGCTCACCTCGCAACAACCCGATGCGACCCGCACGTATATTGCCATCAGTGAGATCGAGTGCCGGAGGGGCGGCCTCGATTTTCCATCATGGCTGATTCTCGACGAATACAACCGGGTGCGGACTGACGAAGCTTACGACCTGGTCTCGACCAAGCCGATCGGTTCTTTCAGTCCGGCGTTCGTGCGCAAGATTGCTGGCCTCATCAAAGAGGCAGCCAACCAGCGTCGRCTGCGGGGCGTTGTACGGAAATAGCAGCAGCGTCGAAGGAACCTAGCCCGCTCTCCCCTCCCTCGCCGCCCTGGTCAGCAGYCGTTGATARAACAGGCCGATGCCGATCAGCACGGCACCGAGGCCGATGAAGGAGAGTGCGCGCAGCACGCCTTCCAGTTCCGACATGTCGAAGAGGAAGACCTTCACCACCGCGACCGCGATCAGCACCGCGGAGGCGATGCGCAGCACCTGCGATTTCAGCCAGACGCCGGCGGTGAGCAGCGCCACGCCGATGACCAGCCAGAGCGCCGAATAGGTGTAGGTCTCGACCTGGCCGAGCCCGCTCCACAAGGCGATGAACTCGCCCTTGAACAGGCGGCGCACCGACAGCGTCGCATAGGCGAAGGCTAGCAACGCGGCGATAAGGGCCAGCATTGCCGCATACCATCGCGGGCGCTTATCGCGGACATAGAGCGCCAGCGCGCCGGCGGCGACTGCCGGCAACAAATAGGCAAGGAAGAGGAGGTTGAAGACCGGGATCGTGCCGGTCGACTCGTCCGTCAACAGCGGGTTCAGCACCACGAAATGCTGAACCGCGATCAAGCCTGCCGAGACCACGCCGGCGGCCATCGAGCCATAGCGCAGAACCGAGCTTGGCGAGCGCATATCGATGGCGACGAGGATCGCGCCGGCGCCGAGCGCGATCAGCGTGTAGATCGCCTGTTCGGCAAGGGTCACGGTGCCGGTGTCGATGACGCCGCCATGCATGGCGTGGCGCACCAGCATGGCGATGGTKAGCAGCGCAAACAGCGCCGAGGCCGCCTCCATGGCAAGGCGTGGCCGGCCGTCGGTGGTGCGGGCGAGCTGCCAGGCAGYAAAGCCAAAGGCGAGCGCCGGCATGCCATAGCCCGGCAGCAGCCAGTTGAAGACCGGCGTCCTGGAGAGAAACGCCGCGCCGAAGATGGTCGGATCGAAGGCGACACGGCCGAGCACGGCGACCGCCGCGCCGACCGCGATCCAGCCCAGCACGGGATACGACCGCCAGCGCGTGGCCAGCGCCGGGATGACCGCAGCGGCTCCAAGCAGCACGGTCGTCCACCCCGAACCGAAGGCCATATGCAACATCAGCAGGCCGGCGATGCCGGCGCCGCCCAGCGCGAAGGAGACGGCTGGGCCGCCGGCCAGCGGCGGCTGCTCGGAGCGCGCTATCCACTCGCCGCCGGCGGCGAAGACCAGTGTCAGCAACAGCGCAGGCAGAGCGTAGCCGAAATCGCGGTCGACATCGCCGAAGGTGAGCCACAGGGCGGTGAGCACCACCAGCGGGACGATGACGCCCCAGGCGGCCCAGCACGCCGCGCGCGCCGGAGCAGTTGCGGCGAAGCGGCGCGCGGCCCAGAAACCGGCGCCGATGAAGACAAGGCCAAGCGCGATGCCGATGCGGAAAGTCAGGGCGTCGGACGACGCCAAAGGCTGAGCGTCCAGCCCGACATCGAGCGCGTTGGCGCCGATCGTGGCGGGCGGGATTATGCCGAGATAGATCAGCACGGTGGCGATGCCGGCGGCGAAGACCAGCGGAAGCGCGCGCGGCCGGTAGAGCGCCGCCGCGACCAGTGCAACCAGCAGGACAGCGCCGTGCAAGGCGTCGCCGGCGCTGGCAAAAGCCGGATCGACGGACAGGCCAAGCGCGCTCAGGGCGATGAAGAAGCCGGGCACGATCGATGGCCAGTCGAAGCCGCGCGCCGCAGCTTCGCGGCCAGTCGCCGAGAAAAGGCCGAGCCAGACGAAGGCAAGCACGACGAGCGTGGCCAGGCTGATGAACAGCACGGCGGCGAGGTTCACGTCCGGCGCGTCGACCATATAGAGAATGGTCCAGATGCCTGTGCCGGCGAAGGCAGCCGCCACCAGCGCCTTCCAGTCGCGGATGCGGGCGGTTGCCGCGGTCGCGGCAAGCATGATCGCCAGATAGACGAACAGGGCCCAGGGATTGGGCGCCTGCGAGGCGACCAGCGCCGGCGTGACCATCGCGCCGACGAGGCCGATGCCGGCCAGCGCCAGGCCATGCACCAGCGCAGCGCCGATGGTCGCGACGCCGATGACGCCCAGCAGCGCGAAGGCCGTCGCCGGACCAATAAAGCCATAAATGCCGTGCGCCGCGTAGACCGTGCCGAACAGGATGAAGGCGCCGGCCGCCGTCAGGATCGACGGGATATAGGCGCCGGCGGCGCCCTGCACCGGCACCTTGAAGCCGGTGCGGCGGATGAATTCGGCGCCGGCAATCAGCGCCAGGCCGAGGATGCCGGCCATGGTGAGGCGCACGCCGGGGCCGAAAATGCCGGCCTCGATGGTGTAGCGGATCAGGAACAGGCCGCCCAGCGCCAGGGCGATACCGCCGACCCAGACCGCCCAGCGCGTGCCCAGCGCCGTCTCAACATCGCTCTGGGGCGCCGCCTTGGCGGGCGCGGGCGATCCTGCCGCAGGCGTCTCGGCCACGGTGGCGGGTTGCGCCGGTTCGGCCGGTCCGGCGGATTGCGCAGGGGCAGCCTTGCCCTTCGTCCAGGGCCCGGCCACGGCCTCGCCTTCGGGCTCGGGCGTCGCGACGACCTCCTCGGTCGCGGTCGTGCCGTCAGCCAACGGCGCGGCAGGCGCTGCGGCTGCCTTGGCCTCCTCGGGAAGGCCTTCCTGCGCAGCGTCCGCCTTGGGCGCAGACAGCGAAGCGTCCGACTGCAGCAGGCCGCGCAGGACGCCCAATTCGCGCTCTATCAGCGCTATGCGGTTCTGCTGTCGTGAAACGATGACGAAAAGAGCTATGACGGCGGCAATGGCGATCAGGCTGAAAAACATGGCGGTTTCCCTCAAAACCAGACCAGTCGTGGGCAACAAATGCGGCAACGAGACGGCTGACGCAAATCAGCATCTTGCCGACTAACAAGATCGAGCATGTTTCATGACTGATTGCCAGCAACTTGCCGGTTTATCCAATGCCCGGCTGCGGCATTGAAGGGGGATCGCGCGACCTCTGCCGCGAAATACTTCGTGCTATTCTCGCGCGGACGAAGACAATGTCACGAGGTGACCGATGGCGCAGAAAAGCGCGGGCCTGCTGATCCACAGGGGCATTGCCGGTATGTTCGAATTCCTGCTCGTCCACCCTGGAGGCCCGTTCTGGGCCAGAAAAGATGAAGGCGCGTGGTCGATCCCAAAGGGACTGATCGGCGACACCGAGGACGAGCTCGAGGCCGCCAAACGGGAAGCCGAGGAGGAACTCGGCGTCGCCATCGAAGGCGATTTCCGGCCGCTCGGCAGCTACAAGCAGCCCGGCGGGAAGATCGTCATCGCGTGGAGTGTCGAGGCGGACGTCGATGCGGATGCCGTCAGGAGCAACATGTTCGCCATGGAGTGGCCGCCGAAATCGGGACGCCTGAAGGAATTCCCGGAGGTGGATCGAGCCGGCTGGTTTTCGCTGTCCGAAGCCGCGGTCAAGATCCTCAAGGGCCAGCGCCCCATGCTCGACGATTTCCTGGAACGGCGCAGCGCGGATTAGGCGCGCTTATCTGCTATCCGGTCTCAATCACCTTCACCGTGGCATGATGCCGACGCAGCGCGGCGAGGAAGCCGGCGCGGGCGTCGGGTGGATCGAGGCCGCGCGGCTCATAGACATGGCGGTTGAAGAAGAAGCCGCTCAGCCGGAACGCGTCTTCCAGGGCTGCCGCATCGGCGCGCAGGCCGGAGCCGCGCTGGAGGAAAGCCGGCAGCGCCAGCATCTTGTCGTGCCAGGCAGCACCCGCTGCGCGCGACACGGCGCGCCCGGATTTCGGCGAGACATAGGCGAGATCCTGCCTGGCGCCGGTCGCCGCGCATTGGCTGAGGTCGAGGCCGAAGCCCAGTTCGTCGAGGATGAGCAGCTCGAAGCGCRCCACCAGCTCCCCCGCCGCATCGGCATCGCCCAGATGCGAGATCATTACGGCAAGCGCCTCGTAAAGCCCGCCATGGGCGTCGCGCTCCGGCAGGAGCCTCAGATGCGCGGCCATGGTCTGCAACCCGTAGACCGCGACCGCGCTGTCCATCAGCCGCGCCGCATTCATCTCGATCGCCTCGGCCTGGAAGACGCCGAGATGCTCGTCGAGCCGCGCTCGCCACAAAAGGTCGACGCGGTTGCCGGGCTGCAGCACCGGCTGCTGCTTGCGCGAGCGCCCTCCCCGCACCAGGCCGAGATGGCGGCCATGCGCGCGCGTCATCACCTCGAGGATGGCGCTGGTTTCGCCATGCTTGCGGGTGCCGAGAACGATTCCCTCGTCGCGCCATTCCATGGACGGGAGCTTTTCACCTGTTGGACGGCGAAATCAAGGACACGAGCGGCCCGCCGGCCAATTGTCGGCTTTGATGCTCGTTGGAGACCTTCATCGGTCGCGTCCCGAATGGCAGCAATGYGCCTCCAACCGGAGGTTCAGGCAAAATTTGATCAAGCACGAATGCCGACTCTTTCGGTTGCGCTCGGCGCCGGGGTGGTCACAGCCCCAGTGCCGCGTGGACCCGTTCTTGGAAATACTGCACTCCTCGCTCATGCCGCCCCGAAAGCGGGCCGGAGCTATAGGCCCCTGCGGCATAGTTGCGGTGCGTATCGGCGCAGATGGTGTAGTCCTCGCGTACCACGGCCAAGGTGCCCTGCACGGATTTCGCCCTGCTCTCGGAGGCTTCCGCAGAGGTGTCGGCAAAGAAGAAATGGTAGTGCTGGTCTGTGTGATGCGGTGAGGTCGGGTTGATCCGRCTAACGTTCATGCCGCCATCGAAAAGCGACAGCGTCCAGTTCGGCCACATCCAAAGCCATTTGCYGCGATAGAACAAACCGTCTTTTGGCGGTGCGGTCATCCGGACATAACCGGGATGGGCGGTGGTCTGGAAAGCTTCGAAGTCGATGGCAGCGTAGAACGAGGGATGCGTGCCGGGGATGTGGTAGCCTTCGACGAAATTGTCGGTGTAGATCTTCCAGTTCGCCGCAAAGCTGACAGTGGCCTGATCGGTGGCGGCATAGCTCTCCAACGGCTCGTCCGCCAGTTCGGCKGGCAGAGAGCCAAGTTGATCCAGAAGACTTTCCTTCGGATCGAGTGCCGCGAAGAGCAGCCCGCGCCATTCGGATAACTGCACCGTCTCCAGCGGCCAGTCTTCGGCGATGATCGCGGGATCCTTGCCATACCATGGGGCCTGCACCAGCCGTCCGGTGTCGGCAAAGGACCATTTGTGATAGGGACAAACGATCAGCCCACATTTGCCCGCGCCATCGGCCAGAAGTTTCGCCCCCCGGTGGCGGCAGACGTTCTTAAATCCGCGCAAGCTCCCGTCCCGGCCCCGGATGGCGAATATCGGCGTGCCAGCGATGTCGATGGCAAGGTATTGACCCGACGACGCGACCGAGGCGACAGGCCCCATGAATTGCCAGGTGTGCGCGAAGATGTTGGACCGTTCCTGCTGCCAGATATCATCGCGGACATAAAGCGACGGGTCCAGGTTCAGGTATTGCACGGGCGGAGTGTGGGGCGTCGGGTGGTCGGGTCGCAAGCTGTCCGGTGTCATAGACTAATCTCCAGTTGCGGCAATCCTGTCGTAGGCGGGGCGACATCGCAAGGGAATGCGCTCCGCTGCGCACAGCCTGTAAGCCGATGGCGCTAGGCGGTCTTTGGGCCCGCACCGTTGCGCCTCGTCCAATTCGCCACAATGTGGATGAGCGTGGCTTGCCCGGCTTACCCCGGAAACTCCAGCCCCATCTCGCGGTAGCGCTCGGGGTCATCGCCCCAGTTCTCGCGCACCTTCACGAACAGGAAAAGGTGCACCTTCTGCTCGAGGATCTCGGCGATTTCGGTCCGCGCGGCCTGGCCGATGGAACGGATCGTCTCGCCCTTGTGGCCGAGCACGATTTTCTTCTGGCTGTCGCGCTCGACATAGATGACCTGCTCGATGCGCACCGAGCCGTCCTTCTTCTCTTCCCATTTCTCGGTTTCGATATGCGAGGAGTAGGGAAGTTCCTGATGCAGCCTGAGATAGAGCTTTTCGCGCGTGATCTCCGCCGCTAGCTGGCGCATCGGCAGGTCGGAGATCTGGTCCTCGGGATAATACCAGGGACCGGCCGGAAGCGTCTCGGCGAGATAGTCGAGCAGGTCCTTGCAGCCGGAGCCGGTGAGCGCGGAGACCATGAAGGTGCGCTTGAACGRCACGYGTTCGTTGGCGGTCRCGGCCAAGGCGAGAAGCGTTTCCGGCTTGACGCGATCGACCTTGTTGAGGACGAGCAGCATCGGCTGCCGGACGTCCTTGAGCCGATCGAGGATGGCGTCGGCATCGCCCTTGATACCGCGCTCTGCGTCGATCAGAAGCACGACGACATCGGCATCCTTGGCGCCACCCCATGCGGTGGTCACCATCGCGGTGTCCAGCCGCCGCTTCGGCTTGAAGATGCCGGGCGTGTCGACGAAGACGATCTGCGCGTTGTCATGCGTGGCGATGCCGCGCACGATGGCGCGGGTGGTCTGCACCTTATGGGTGACGATCGACACCTTGGCGCCGACCAGCTGGTTCACCAGCGTCGACTTGCCGGCATTGGGCGCGCCGATCAGCGCAACGAAGCCGGAGCGCATCGCGGGGGCTTCAGGGGTTTGCGTATCACTCATGCCACGCTCCATACGCCTTCGCGCAGCAAAAGAGTAGCCGCGGCGGCCTGCTCGGCCTCGCRCTTGGAGCGCCCGCTGCCGGTCGCCGGAGCGAAAGAGCCGACCTTGACGCTGACGGTGAACATCGGGTCGTGATCCGGCCCCTCGCGACCGTCGACGCGATAGGCCGGCACGGCGCCGGCCGCGGCTTGGTGYGCCCATTCCTGCAATTCGGTCTTGGCGTCGCGCCGCGCAGCCCCGATCGCTTGCGAACGCGGCTGCCAATAGCGATGGATGAAAGCGCGGGCAGCCTCAAGGCCACCATCCAGGTAAAGCACGGCAATCAGCGATTCCAGCGCATCGGCGCGCAGATTGGTGCGCTTGCGCCCGTCGAGATTGCGCACGTCGGAGCCGGCGCGGATAAGCTCGGGCAAGCCGATCTCCTCGGCGATTTGGGAGAGCGCCTCGGCATTGACCAGCGCGTTGAGGCGCAGCGACAGCTCGCCCTCGGCGGCATCGGGAAAGGTCGCGAGCAGCATGTCGGCGACGACAAGCCCGAGAACGCGGTCACCCAGGAACTCGAAACGTTCGTAGTCGACGCCGGCATGGGTCGAGCGCGCGCTGGCATGGGTCAGCGCCCGCTGCAGGCGCTGGCGGTCGGCGAAGGCATGGCCGGTACGCTCAACAAGCGCCTCGGCCAAGGCATCGGCGGTCRAACGCTTGCTGGCCGCCATCGCTCTATTGGACGAAATGGAACAGGCGCCCGGCCCGCATCAGCGACGGCCACTTCCATATCTCGAGCGGGCTCGCCTTGCCGGCGATCGAGAAGAAGATGAGGTTGGCGCGGCCGACAAGGTTCTCGGCCGGCACATAGCCGACGGCGAAGCGGCTGTCGGAGGAATTGTCGCGATTATCGCCCATCATGAAATAGTGCCCGGCCGGCACGACGAATTCGCGCGTGTTGTCGCCAATCGAATCGGAATTGATGTCGAGCGTGTCGTAGCTGACGCCGTTCGGCAGCGTTTCACGATAGACGTCGATCGGCCGGTTTTCCTCGGTGACGTCGGGATTGTCGATCTGACCGGTCTTCACGCGCGGCACGCCGACGTCATTGATGAAGAGCTGACCGTCCTTCATCTGGATCTTGTCGCYGGGCAGGCCGACGACGCGCTTGATGTAGTCGACCGACGGATCCGGCGGGAACTTGAACACCACCACGTCGCCGCGCTTGGGCTCCGAGCCCCAGATGYGGCCCGAGAAGAGATCGGGGCCAAACGGCAGCGAGTAACGCGAATAGCCATAGGCCCATTTGGTGACGAAGAGATAGTCGCCTTCGAGCAGCGTCGGCCGCATCGAGCCCGACGGAATGGAGAAGGGCTGGAAGARCAGCGTGCGGATGACGAGCGCGAGCAGCAGAGCCTGGATGATGACGGAGACGGTTTCACYAAGTCCGCCGGATTTCTTCTGCGATTTTTCAGCCACGCTCATGTCGTCCTCGATTGTGCGATGTTGGTATAGAGTCTCGGCGCGCGCTGAGCAACGTCATGCCGCTCGTGGTCAGATGGAATCAATGTGGCGCTTGTTCGGCGGGCACCGCCTCGATGATCACAAAGGCTTGAGCAAGCGGGAAATCGTCGGTGATGGTGAGATGGATGAGGGCACGGTGGCCTTTCGGCAGGATTTTCTCCAGCCTGGCCGCGGCGCCGCCGGTCAGCGCCATGGTCGGGGCGCCGCTCGGCAGGTTGACCACGCCCATGTCGCGCCAGAACACGCCCTCGGCCATGCCGGTGCCCAGCGCCTTGGCGCAGGCCTCCTTGGCGGCGAAGCGCTTGGCATAGGAAGCCGCGCGTGCGGCGCGCTTTTCCGACTTGGCCTGCTCGACMTCGGTGTAGATGCGCTGGACGAAGCGCTCGCCGTGYCGCTCCAGCGATTTCTCGATGCGTCTGATGTCGATCAGGTCGCTGCCGATGCCGATGATCATTCCGCCGGCACTTCCCGTCCACCCTGCCCTGCCTTCTTCTCGGCACGCTCGGCCATGCGCTTCCTGCGCTGCTCGCGAAACACAGTCATGCCCCAGCGGGTGATGGCGTAGAAAACGAGCCCAAAGACCAGGCCGAGCGGCACCGCACCGATCAGCATCGGTTCAAGAACGGGGTGCCAGAGCTTGGCGAAGGAAAGCTTGTGCATCAYTTCGCCCAGATGCTCGGGCGGCCCGTGCTTCGGCAGATGTTCGTGCAGCAGCAGCTTGCCGGTTTCCCAGGACGCGCCCCACAAAAGCGGAAAGGTCAGCGGATTGCCGAAGAACACGGCGCCGAGCGCAGCCGCAACCAGATTGCCGGCGATGATCCAGCACAGCACGGCCGCGACGATGAAGTGGAAGCCGAGCGGGAAGAAGGAAGCAAAAACGCCCGCGGCGACGCCGGCGGCGACCGAATGCGGCGTCGCCTTCAGCCGCAGGATGCGCTTGGAGAAATATTGCACGGAACGTGAGAACGAGCGGCGCGGCCATAGATAAGTACGCACCCGCTCAAGGAGGCCATCAGGCTCTCGGCGTCGAAAAAGCACTCTGTTCCAGTTCCCGGTCCAACACGCGCTGCCCCTGCCACCACCGGGTCGCGCCACACATATCTTGCGCTTCGATGGCGCAGAAAGGCAACAAGTCTTTGATATAGCGACGCCCAGGCCGCGTAACAACGAAACGCCGCCGCGATGGTCTGCCGCAGGCTGTAACAAGGCCGTCATTCTGGCGAAACTGAGGAAGACAACCGGGATGAGCCAAATGATCACCATTCGACCGGCGCGGGCCGACGACGCGGAGGCATTGCCGGCGATCGAACAATCGGCCGGACTGGCGTTCCGCGCCATTCCGGAACTGGCGTGGCTTGCCGACGGTGACAATGTCAGCGTCGAGCGACACTGCGCGCTGATTGCCGCGGGCGCATGCTGGATTGCCGCGGACGAAGAGGACCGGCCGGCCGGCTTCCTGAGCGCCGGGATCGAGGGTGATACGCTGCATGTCTGGGAGTTGGACGTGCGCCTCGACCGGCAGGGCCAAGGCATTGGCCGCGCGTTGCTCGAGCGGGCGGTCGCGGACGCCAGGCGGCGCGGCCTGGCGGCGGTGACGCTGACCACGTTTCGCACTGTGCCCTGGAACGCGCCCTTCTACCGCAAGTTCGGATTTCGTGTCCTGGAAGATGCCGAGATCGGCGGACGGCTGGCCAGCCTGCTCAGCGACGAGGCCGAGCACGGCATGGCTTTGGAGCAGCGCTGCGCCATGCGGCTCGATCTCAGTCGAGCCGGTATTCGCTGACCTCGACCAGATTGCCGTCCGGATCGCGGAAATAGACCGACATCATCGGACCGCGCGCGCCGGTGCGTTCGACCGGACCGACTTCGATCGCCACGCCATTTGCTTCGAGGCTCGCCCGGACTTCGGCGAGCGGCACTGCCGCCACGAGGCAGAAATCGCCGGAACCGGGCGTCGGCGCCTTTGCCTTCGGCTCGAAAGTGCGGCCTGTTTCGTGCAGGTTGATCTTCTGCGAGCCAAACAAAAGCGCGGTCGGCCGGTTGGGCTCATCCAGCCGCCGCATGCCAAGCACGCGCCCGTAGAAGTCGCAGCTCGCTTCGACCGAGCGAACCGTCAGCACGAAATGGTCGATTCCGGCGATCATCGCGCCCCCGGCGGCTGCCGGAGAGATTCAAGCGACACGCCCAACTGCTTGTTGTCATGCATTGCGGAGTCAGATGTTGCGGCTTCCGGGCTTAACGGCTGGAATAGCGGCAAGTTCCGGCGGCAGGCGGTCGGCGGGATAGGCCGGCACTTCATATTCGGCAAGCGCGATCAGCGGCACGCCGACGTCGGTCTTGCCGGCCGAGCGGTCGATGATGCAGGCCGCCGCCACGACCTCGGCGCCAAGCTCGCGCAGGCAATCGATGGTCTCGCGGATCGACAGGCCGGTGGTGACGATGTCCTCGACGATGACGACGCGCGCGCCCTTGGCGATCTCGAAGCGGCGCAGCCTGAACTCGCCGCCTTCCCGCTCGACCCAGATCGCCGGGACACCCAGATGACGCGAGGTTTCATAGGCCGGGATCAGGCCGCCGATGGCCGGGCCGACGACATAGTCGATCCTGCCGGGCAGCGCCTTGCGGATCTTCTCGGYCAGCGCCCTGCACAGCCGCTCGGTCTTATCGGCATGCATGAAGACGCGGGCCTTCTGCAGAAAGACCGGGCTGCGCAGGCCCGACGTCAGGATGAAATGACCTTCGAGAAYGGCACCGGCCTCGCGGAAAATGCCCAGCACTTCGTCGGTGTTCATTGTTCGCTCCATGCCTTTGGCGAGTGGTGAATAGTGAATGGTGAGTGGTGAATGGTGAATGGTGAATGGTAGTGAAAGCACCCTCTATTCCTATTCACTATTCACATTCACCCATTCACACGCCGCGCATCGCTGACGCTCGAATTGTCCTTCAGCTGCGACAGCAGCCGGTTGAGATGCTTCAGGTCCCAGACCTCGAGGTCRATCAGCATCTCGGTGAAATCGGGTGCCGTGCGTATCATAGACAGCGTGTGGATGTTGGCWTCGTTGGACGCCACGACCTGGGCGATGTCGGCCAACGAACCGGGCGCATTGATGGCGGTGACCGAGATGCGCGCCGGGAACCGCTCCTTGGTGCGTTCGTCGATGTCCCAGCGCACATCGATCCAGCGCTCGGGCTGATCGTCGAAGGCCTGCAGCGCCGGCGACTGGATCGGATAAATGGTGATGCCGGTTCCCGGCTGGATGATACCGACGATGCGGTCGCCGGGCACGGCGCCTTCCGGCGCGAAGCGCACCGGCAGGTCGCCGCGCACGCCGCGGATCGGCACCGCGCCGTCGCGCGGCTGATCCTTGCCCTTCTTCGCGGCGCGCGTGCCGGGCATCTGGAACAGCATGCCGGCGGCGTTGCGGATCTTCGACCAGCCTTCCTCGCGCTGCTTGGGCGGGGCGACGGTGACGCGCTCGTCCTTATAGTCGGGGAAGACCGCTTTCATGACGTCGGTGGAGCTCAACTCGCCGCGGCCGACGGAAGCCAGCACGTCCTCGATGTCCTTGCGCGCCAGGCGGTGCAGCACCGGCTTCAAGCTCTCCTTGGTGAAGGTCTTGCCGGCGCGCTCGAAGGCGCGCTCCAAAATCCGGGCGCCGAGGCCGGAATATTGCTTGCGAATGGCATTTTTGGTGGCGCGGCGGATGGCGGCGCGCGCCTTGCCGGTGACCACGACCGATTCCCAGGCGGCGGGCGGCACCTGCGCCTTGGAGCGGATGATCTCGACCTCGTCGCCATTCTTCAGTTCCGTCATCAGCGGCATGATGCGGCCGTTGACCTTGGCGCCGACGCAGGTGTCGCCGACATCAGTGTGGACGGCATAGGCGAAGTCGATCGGCGTGGCGCCGCGCGGCAGCGCGATCAGCATGCCCTTGGGCGTGAAGCAGAACACCTGGTCCTGGAACAGCTCCAGCTTGGTGTTCTCGAGGAAATCCTCCGGATTATCGCCCTCGGCCAGTTGCTCGATGGTGCGCCGCAGCCAGGCATAGGCGTTGGTTTCCCTGGAGATCGCATGGCCGGCGCCATTCATCTTGCCGCCGCTGTCCTTGTAGATCGAATGYGCGGCGACGCCATATTCGGCGATCTTGTTCATCTCCTTGGTGCGGATCTGCAATTCGACGCGCTGGCGCGACGGCCCGACGATGGTGGTGTGGATGGAACGATAGTCGTTCTGCTTCGGCGTCGAGATGTAGTCCTTGAAGCGGCCGGGCACCATCGACCAGGTGGTGTGGATGGCGCCAAGCGCGCGGTAGCAGTCGTCGACCGTATCGACGACGACGCGGAAGCCGAAAATGTCGGAGAGCTGCTCGAAGGAGAGCGCCTTGGCCTCCATCTTGCGGAACACCGACCATGGCTTCTTCTGCCGGCTCTTCACGCTCGCCTTGATGGCATGTTTCTCGAACAGGCCCGACAGCGCCGTCTCGATCTCCTGCAGGACGCCCTTGTTGCGCTCGAAAATCTCGGCAAGCCTTGCGGTGACGGCGCGATAAGCCTCTGGATTGATATAGCGGAAGGCGATTTCCTCCAGCTCCTCGCGCATGCCCTGCATGCCCATGCGCCCGGCCAGCGGCGCGTAGATGTCCATCGTCTCCTCGGCGATGCGCAGGCGCTTGGACTCGGGCATATGGTCGAGCGTGCGCATGTTGTGCAGGCGGTCGGCGAGCTTGACCAGAAGAACGCGGATATCTTCCGAGATCGCGAGCAGAAGCTTGCGCAGGTTTTCCGCCTGCTCGGCCTTCTTCGAGACCAGATCGAGCTTCTTCAGCTTTGTAAGGCCTTCCACCAGCTTGCCCATTTCGGGGCCGAAGAGCTCGTCGATCTCAGCCCTGGTCGCCGTCGTGTCCTCGATCGTGTCATGCAGCAGGGCAACGGCGATGGTCGCCTCGTCCATATGCATGTCGGTGAGGATGGCGGCGACTTCGAGGGGATGCGAGAAATAGGGATCGCCCRAGGCGCGCTTCTGGTGGCCATGCTTCTGCATGGCATAGACGTAGGCCTTGTTGAGCAGCGCCTCGTTGACGTCAGGCTTGTAGCGCTGGACGCGCTCGACAAGCTCATACTGACGCATCATGGGCGGAATCTCGCGGTGCTGAAATGAATCATGCGCCGCTGTTGCTTGCGGCGCATGTCATAGATAGCCACGAAACTTACGAGACGGAAGTGCCGGATGCTTGATCCAGGCAAGTTCCCATGACGCTTAGTAGTCGTCGCTCTTTTCCGGCGGCACCAGACCTTCGATGCCGGCGAGCAGGTCTTCCTCGCTCATACGGTCGAAAGCGATATTTTCCTCGGCGTCGTCGGTGTCGGCCGCGACAGCGGTCGTGCCGGTCTGGTCGGTGATCGCCTCGCCCTCGGCCTCCGGCTCGTCGACCTCGACATGCTTCTGCAGCGAGTGGATCAGGTCTTCCTTGAGGTCGTCGGGAGAGAGCGTCTCGTCGGCGATCTCGCGCAGCGCGATGACCGGGTTCTTGTCATTGTCGCGCGGGACGGTGATCTGCGCGCCCTGGCTGATCTGGCGGGCGCGATGGCCGGCGAGCAGCACGAGTTCAAAACGGTTATCGACCTTGTCGATGCAATCTTCAACGGTTACGCGGGCCATGGACTGCCCCTTTCATGCGATGGATTTGATGGAAAGCTGGCGCGCTCCATAACGCGAGCGCGGCCGAAACACAAGCTTTATGGYGCCGGCGCCGACTTTCGCGGCCCCTTGCCCGGCTCATCATCGGAGCGCGCCATGATGGCGCTCACATAGTCGCGATCACAATTGCTTGCAATGCGGGCCGTGCCCTTGGATATCCACAAATTGCGCGTTATCTCGGATGTGACGGTACCGAGGCCCATTTGCCGGACCTATTCGTCAAACGCTTTTAGACGACAGAAATTTTTGAAAAGGGATGTTTTTCAATGTTCGATCCCCGTGAAAAGATCGCTCTTTTCATCGACGGCGCCAATCTCTACGCCACGTCCCGCGCGCTGGGCTTCGACATCGATTACCGCAAGCTCCTGTCGAGCTTCCAGAAGCGCGGCTACCTGCTGCGCGCCTACTATTACACYGCGCTGGTCGAGGATCAGGAATATTCCTCGATCCGGCCGCTGATCGACTGGCTGGACTACAACGGCTTCAAGGTGGTGACGAAGCCCGCCAAGGAGTTCACCGACTCGACCGGCCGGCGCAAGATCAAGGGCAACATGGATATCGAGCTCACGGTCGACGCGCTGGAGCTTGCCGATGTCGTCGACCATTATGTGATCTTCTCCGGCGACGGCGACTTCCGCACGCTGGTCGAGGCGCTGCAACGGCGCGGCCGCAAGGTGTCGATCATTTCGACCATGGCTTCCCAGCCGCCGATGATCTCCGACGATCTGCGCCGCCAGGCCGACCATTTCATCGACCTGATGACACTAAAGAGCGAAGTCGGCCGCGACCCGTCCGAACGGCCTGTGCGCCGGCCTGAACCCGCCGAAGTCGACGAGGACGATTATTGACGGGCGGCGGCCTTGAGCGCCGCACCCTCCCCCGAGCCCGGCCGTGACTGCCCGCTCTGCCCGCGGCTGCACGATTTCATCGCCGCCTGGCGCGAGCGCGAACCGAGCTGGTTCAATGCGCCGGTGCCGACCTTCCTGCCGCCGGAAGGCGAGAATTCGGTCAAGCTCCTGATTGTCGGGCTGGCGCCCGGCCTGCGCGGCGCCAACCGCACGGGGCGCCCCTTCACCGGCGACTATGCCGGCGACCTGCTCTACGGCACGATGATTAAGCATGGCCTGGCGCGCGGCGAGTTCAAGGCGCGGCCGGACGACGGGCTCGAGCTTGTCGGCGCTGCCATCACCAATGCGGTGCGATGCGTGCCGCCGGAGAACAAGCCGGTGGGCGCCGAAATCTCGACATGCCGAACTTTTTTGAAACCCACCATTGCGCGCTTCCCCAACCTTCGCGCCATCCTGACGCTGGGTTCGATCGCGCATCAGTCGACGGTGCGGGCGCTGGGCGGGCGTGTCGCCGCCTTGCCGTTCCGCCATGGCGGGCGCCAGGAAGCCGGCGGCGTCACCTTGTTTTCCAGCTATCACTGCTCGCGCTACAACACCAATACCGGCGTGCTGACGGAAGAGATGTTCGTCAATGTGTTCAGCGAGATCGCGGCGTTCCTGAAGAGCTAGAGTCAAGCGGCTTCCTGTCGGTCCGACTTCCCATTCATACCGGCAGCAGGGCATCCGGCTTCACGTCGCCGATCGAGGCGTAAGTGTGCGTCTCCTTCACGCCCGGCAGCGCGAGAATGACCCGCGTCAGGAAATCCTGATAGGCGGCCATCTCCGAGGTGCGCGCCTTTACCAGATAGTCGAAGCCGCCGACGACCATGTGGCACTCGAGAACCTCGGGCGCCTTGGTCACCGCTTCGGCGAAGCGCTCGAAAATATGCGGCGCCGTGTGATCGAGACGTACCTCGATGAAGACGAGCGTGCCGCGTCCGATCTTTGCCGGATTGAGCACGGCCCTGACCGCGGTGATATAGCCTTCCCGAAACAGCCGCTTCACCCGCAGGCTGGTGCCGGTCGGCGACAGGCCGACGCGCGCCGCGAGATCGAGTGTGGTGCGACGTCCATCCTCCTGCAGCAGCCGCAGGAGATTGCGGTCGACCGCGTCGAGGTCGTCTGCTTCAGCATTCACGCCAAATCTGCCTCTGATCTGCGAGTTTCACTCGAATTTCGATAAAGGAGCGTATTTTACCGCAGGCTTTTCGGCAATAGCCTGTGCCTACATCGAATTCCGCGGAGACGATCTTCAGTGGCGATGTCATGACGGCGGCAGGACATGGCGGACACGCGAGACTCAGGAAACTCCGGGCTGGCGATCATCGCGGGCCTGACCATGATCGGCATCTACGCAATCCAATTCGTCGCGGCGCGCTTCAGCCTCCGGGAGCACCTCACGGCGACGGATCTGGCCGCCTTGCGCTTTGGCGGCGCGGGAGCGGTCTTTCTGCCGATCGTCTGGCGCGGCGGCTTCGCAAGCATGAGAGCGCTTGGCTGGCGACGGGCCTTGGCTTTGGCGGCGCTGGCCGGATTGCCTTATCCGCTGATCATCAATTGGGGACTGACCCATGCCCCCGCCGCCCATGCGGCAGCGCTTTGTCCCGCGTCGATCGTGTTCTTTTCGTTCCTCCTGTCACGCGTCGTCTTCAATGACGGCGCTTCGCGGCAACGGACCATCGGTGTGCTGGCGATCATCGCCGGCCTGTCGCTGTTCGTCGCGCCGGCGCGCGACGGCACCGGCGGCGTTCTCTTCGGCGATATGCTTTTCATCGGATCGGGCCTGATGTTTTCGGCCTATGCCGTTCTTGTCAGGCGCTGGCGTGYCGATCCGGTCACGGCGACGGCCGCGGTGGCGCTCCTGTCCTGCCTGCCGCTGCCGRCTCTCTATCTCTTCGCGCCAAGCCATATCCATGCGGCGGCCGCCACGGAGATCATCAGCCAGATCGTGGTCCAGGGGATTCTGGCCGGCGCGGCAGCCATGTTCCTTTATACTTACGTCGTCCGGCAACTGGGGCCGCAGACGGCATCGCTGTTCCTGCCCGGCATACCGATCGCCACCGTGGTTGTCGGCATGRCCGTGCTTGGCGAAACGCCGATGGCGATCCAGTTCGCAGCCATCGCGATCATGRCCGCCGGGATGGGCTTGTCGGCGATCGGAGGGYGGATTGCCAGCAAACGTCTTGATGCAGCCGCGCAGGCAGGATCGTGAGCCTTCAGCGGTACGGCAGACACTTCAAGAGCCGGCAATTCAGGGCGTCGGCGCGAACAACGCGGCCAGCGTCTCGCGGCTACCCTTCAGAACGTTCAGATCGACATCGCCTTCGATGCCGTCGACGCGGCCCATATTATGATACTGCCAGTAGATCCAGTCGTTCTCGCGCGGCTTCATCGCCAGCGAACGCAGCCAGCGCTGACGGGTCATGATGCTGCCGGAATAGGTGTCGGCCGCTTCGTCGGTCAGATAGAAGATCGCCTGCTTGCCGAACGCCGCCTCGACCGGGCCGAGGAAAGCGGCAAGCTCGATATTCAACTGCTCGGGCGACGGACGCTGCGGGCAGTTGCCGCCGAATTCGATGTCGACCACGGGTGGCAAAAGCGGCTCGCCRCGTGGCACCACGGCGATAAAATTCCTCGCCTGGTCGGCGCCAGGGCGGCAGAAGGTGAAGAAGTGATAGGCGCCGACCGCCAGGCCGGCCGCGCGAGCCTCGCGCAGATTGGTCGCGAACAGGGTGTCGACATGGGTGCCGCCTTCGGTCGCCTTGATGATGGCGAAGGCGACATCGTCGGCCGCCACGCGCGGCCAGTCGATCTTTCCCTGATGGTGGGAGACGTCGATGCCCCGGACCGGGAATTCCGCGCGGTCAGGTGAAAAGCCGCGGAACCAGAAATAGGCGCCTGCCACGACGGCACAGGCGACAACCACGCCGGCGAGGCCCCAGAAAACAATCCGCTTCCCCAAGATCCGTCCCCCGTCGCAAGGTGCRCCGGACCAAGGAACCGGCGATGGCCTTTTTTCAGGCGGCCTGTTTCCGCCATCGGGCGAAGGCTTAGCCGCGCTCCTTCAGCAGCCGGCCCTTCTCGCGCGACCAGTCGCGCTGCTTTTCGGTCTCGCGCTTGTCATGCAATTTCTTGCCACGCGCAATCGCCAAGAGCAGCTTGGCGCGGCCACGGTCGTTGAAATAGATTTTCAGCGGCACCAGCGTCATGCCTTCGCGCTCGACGCTTTGCGAGAGTTTCGCCATCTCGCGCTTGGAGACCAGCAATTTGCGGCGGCGACGCGGCTCGTGGTTGAAGCGGTTGGCCTGCAGATATTCCGGCAGATAGGAATTGATCAGCCAGATCTCGCCGCCCTCGGCCGAGGCGTAGCTCTCCTGGATGTTGGCCTGGCCCTGGCGCAGCGACTTGACCTCGGTGCCGGTCAGCACCAGGCCGGTCTYGATCGTGTCGAGCACCTCATAGGAGAAGCGCGCCTTGCGGTTTTCGGCGACCGTCCTGTTGTTGGGGTCGGCTTTCTTGGCTTGATTCATAATGCGGAGAGGTGGCGCCTCATCCCTAATTTATCAAGCCGGCGTGCTTTAGCGCCGCGTCGATCTTCTCGGCGGTCGAGGGCTCGACCGTCACCAGCRGCGAGCGCACCACGTTCTCGATCTTGCCGAGCTTCGACAGCGCGTATTTCGACCCCGAAACACCAGGCTCCATGAAGATCGCCTTGTGCAGCGGCAGGAGACGATCCTGCAGCTCGAGCGCCTTGGCGCTGTCGCCGGAAAGCGTGGCTTCCTGGAATTCGGCGCAGAGGCGCGGCGCGACATTCGAGGTGACCGAAATACAGCCGACGCCGCCATGGGCGTTGAAGCCAAGCGCGGAAGCATCCTCGCCGGATAGCTGGATGAACTCCTTGCCGCAGGTCATGCGCTGCTCGGAGACGCGCTCCACCTTGCCGGTGGCATCCTTGACGCCGACGATATTCTTGAAGTCGTGCGCCAGGCGGCCCATCGTCTCGGGCATCATGTCGATCACCGAGCGCGGCGGGATGTTGTAGATGATGATCGGCAGCTTGGTCGCGCGGGCAACGGCGGCGAAATGCTCATAAAGGCCGCGCTGCGTGGGCTTGTTGTAGTAAGGCGTGACGACAAGGGCGGCATCGGCGCCGGCCTGTTCGGCATACTTCACGAGGCCGACCGCTTCCTCGGTGTTGTTGGAGCCCGCGCCGGCCACGACCGGCACCCTGCCCCTGGCCACCTCGATGGCGACCTTCACGACATGGCGGTGCTCCTCATGCGAGAGCGTCGGCGACTCGCCGGTGGTGCCGACCGGGACGAGGCCCTTGGTGCCTTCGGCGATCTGCCATTCGACGAAAGCGCGAAAGRCTTTCTCGTCGAAGCGCCCGCTCTTTTCGAACGGTGTCACGAGCGCGGTGAGCGAGCCTCTCAGCATATCGTCCAAACTCCTTGGAACTTCGTTGTCTATGCATGTCGTTCTTTCCCGCCATCGGGCGACATGCGTCGGTATCTTATTTGCGCGCCTTCTAACCGAAAGCGAAGCCGCGCACCATAGTCTCGACATGGTTCAGCGGCAAGGATCGCAATAGAGCCAGCGGGTGCAATTCGAACGGCCTCGATAACCTTTTGTTTACGAGCCCTTCACCACCTAAGTTTAGAGTCTGTTTAGGCTTTCAAGGCCGTACCCGCTGACGATGTGCTAGGATTGAACATGCCGACGAGGCGGCCTCATTTCTTCGCGCTTTTGGGCGCGATCGTCGCGCTGACGCCGACTATGGCGATCGGCGGCAGCGTCGATGCGCGCGTCACGGCTGCAATCCCGGTGCCCGATGCGCCGCAAGCGCCGGGCCTAACGTCGACCGCCCCCGACATAGCGCAACTGAAGAGCGGCCTCGACGCGCTCGCCGCCAACAACATTGCCGGGGCGCGCAATGCGCGCGACACGCTGCCCGCCATTTCGCTCGACCGACACATCCTGGCGTGGGCGATCGCGCTCTACGGCGGCGATCAGGTGCCGAGCGGCGAGATTGCCGATGCCGCCAAGATGCTGCCCGGGTGGCCGGGCACGATCGCGCTGCGCAAGAACAGCGAGCGCGCGCTCTATCGCGAAAACCCGCCGCCACAAGTGGTGGTGCAGGCGTTCGGCCGCAGCCAGCCGCTGACGCCGGAGGGCGTCATCATCCTTGCCCGCTCGCAGGTGGCGCTTGGCAACCAGGCGGCCGCCCGCGCGGTGCTGGTGCCGTTCTGGCGCAGCGAAAAGCTGGAAGCCAAGGATGAGAATGCCATCATCAAGGAGTTCGGCACGCTGATTCCGGCGGCCGACCATCGCTACCGTATGGAGCGCATGTTCTACGCCAACCGGCCGTCTTCGGCGCTGCGGGTCGCCGGGCTCGCCGGCGCGCAGCCGCTGGCGGATGCGTGGGCGGCCGCCGACAAGGGCGACAAGAACGCCGCCAGGCTATTGAAGGCGGTGCCCGCGGCGCAGCGCTCGGCCGGCTATTTCTTCGCCGAGGCGGAATACCTGCGCAAGCAGCAGAAATTCGCCGATGCGGCGACCGTCGTGATGAAGGCGCCGACGGACCGCGATTCGCTGGTCGATCCCGATGCCTGGTGGGTCGAGCGCCGCGTGCTGTCGCGCGAGCTGGTCGACCAGGGCGACATGAAGACCGCCTACAAAATCGTCTCCATGCACGCGGCCGAAAGCCCGGCCAATGCCGCCGAGGCCGAATTCCATGCCGGCTGGTACGCGCTGCGCGGCCTCAACGATCCGGCGGCCGCGGCCATCCACTTCAAGCGCATCGCCGAGCTCGCGCAGGGACCAGTGTCGCTGTCGCGCGCCTATTACTGGCTCGGCCGCGCGGCGGAAGTGGGCGGCCCGGGCAGCGCCAAGGATTATTTCACGCGCGCGGCCAGCTACGGCACGACCTTCTACGGCCAGCTCGCCGGCGAGCGCGTGGGCTTGAGGACGCTCAACATCGTCTATCCGAAACCGAGCGCGGCCGACCGCCAGAGCTTCGAGGGCCGCGAGGCGGTGAACGCGATCAAGCGGCTGCAGGAGGCGGGCTATGACCGCTACGCCGAAACGCTCTACCGCGACCTTGCCGGGCAGCTGACCAGCCCGGGCGAACTGGCGCTGCTTGCGGTGCTGGCCGAAAAGCAGGGCAACCATTTCATGGCGCTGAAGGTCGGCAAGATCGCTGCTCAGCGCGGCATCGACGTCGGYGCGCTGTCGCATCCGCTGGGCGTCATTCCCGATTCGGCCAATATCTCGGGGTCCGGCAAGGCGCTTGCCTATGCCATCGCCCGACAGGAAAGCGAGTTCAACGTCGGCGCCGTCTCCAGCGCCGGAGCGCGCGGCCTGCTGCAATTGATGCCAGCCACCGCCAAGCAGTTGGCTAAGAAGGCCGGCATGAGTTTCTCGCAGGCGCGGCTGACGAGCGATGCCGGCTACAACGCGACGCTGGGTTCGGCTTTCCTCGGCGAGCAGCTCGACCGTTTCGGCGGCTCCTATGTGCTGACCTTCGCCGGCTACAATGCCGGCCCGAACCGCGCCGCCCAGTGGGTGGCGAAATACGGCGACCCGCGCGCTAAGGACGTGGACGCCGTCGTCGACTGGATCGAGCGGATTCCCTACACGGAAACAAGAAGTTACGTGCAACGCGTGATGGAAAACTACGAGGTCTACAAGATGCGTATTTCGGGGAAATACGACATCGTGGGGGACCTTGTGAACGGACGAGGTTGAGGTTCTTCCTTCTCCCTTGTGGGAGAAGGAAGAGTGTTTGACGATCCCCACTCTCGCCTGTAGCTGTCGRCCACCCCCAGCGAGGACAGCACTCCGATGGCGAGCGACGAAGGCTTTTCCGATTTCTTCTACGCGGCACCCGACGGCCTGAAGCTGCATGCCCGGCTCTACGGCAAGGCGAATGCCGAGGGTTGGCCGGTCGTCTGCCTGCCCGGCCTTACCCGCAATGCTCGCGATTTCCACAAGTTGGCCCTTTACCTTTCCAACAAGGCCAGGAACCCGCGCAAGGTCATCGCCTTCGACTATCGCGGTCGCGGGCAATCGGACCACGATCCCGATATCGGCCATTATAATGTCGGGGTCGAAGCCGGCGATGTGCTTGCCGGGCTATCTGCGCTCGGCATCGAGCAGGCCGCCTTCATCGGCACCTCACGCGGCGGGCTGATCATCCATGTGCTCGGGGCGTTGAAGCCGGCCGCACTGAAAGCCATCGTGCTGAACGACATCGGCCCGGTGATCGAGGCGGAGGGCCTCGCCCATATCCGCGCCTATCTCGACCGTGCGCCAAAACCGAAAACATTCGCCGAGGCGGTGGATGCCCAGCGCCGCGTGCATGGCGCCGACTTTCCGGCGCTCACCGACGCCGACTGGGCGCGAATGGTCCGGGCAATCTGCCGCGAGACGGAGGCCGGCTGGGTGYCGGATTTCGACCCGGCCCTGGTCGACACGCTGGCCGGCATCGATTTCAGCAAGCCGCTGCCGGACCTGTGGCCGCAGTTCGACGCGCTTGCCGCCATTCCGCTGCTTGCCATTCGCGGCGCAAACTCGAGACTRCTTTCCACGGCGACACTTAACGACATGCAGAAGCGGCATCCCGGCATGGAATCGATCACCGCCGAAGGCCAGGGCCACGCGCCCTTCCTCGAAGCCAGCGATTTGCCGGAAAAGATCGCCGCATTTCTCGATCGAGAAGAAGATCAAGTCAAACAAAAGTAAAGCTCGAGACTATATCAGCCTCGAGCTTTATCACGAAATATAGATTTTTATCCGTCGGCGAGGCCGATCCGACCGGCCTAACGCGTTTCACCGTTTCACGGAAACGGCGAAACACCCTATGTCTTTGCTTTTACGCAATTCCGGACGGAAAACCGCTCACACTTTTCCTGGAATTGCTCTATTCGCCTTTCGAGCGTTTGCGGGACGTCTTGGCCGGTTCCGACCCTTTCGCTTTCCGAGACGATGGGGCGGAGGTCGGCGTGGTGAGGGGCGATGCGAACACGGAGCTCTCCGCCGACCGCGGCGAGGCTTCATCGCCGCGCGGCTTTTCCAGAACGACGACGCAGCCATCGAGATCGTTGGTGGCCAGATGCGCGTAACGCATGGTCATCGACAATGTCTGGTGGCCCAGCCACATCTGGACGCGCCTTATGTCGATACCGCCCTGGACGAGACGTGAAGCGCAAGTGTGACGCAGGATGTGCGGCACCACCTGTTCATCGGCGCCGAGACCGACTTCCGCCTTCGCTTCGTTCCAGATCGCGCGGTACTGCGCCTGCGTCAGCTTGGTGAACGGRCCCTTCGGCCGGCGCCCTTCCGTGTTCGGCGGAAGCTTGATGACGTCCTTGACTCGTTCGGTCATCGGAATGGTGCGGCTGCGGCCGGATTTGGTGATCCAGAAGGAGACCCGGTGTTCCTGGATATCGTTCCAGATCAGGCCGAGCGCCTCGCCGAGACGGCAGCCGGTGTCGACAAGGAAGACGGAAAGCCGGTAGGCATCCTCGCTGCGGCTCCTGATCGCCGCGAACAGCCTCGCTTCTTCGTCCCTTTCGAGGAAACGAATCCGTCCCGCCCGCTCCTTCTGGCGGCGGAACTCGGGCAGGCTGTGGATATCTCCCATCTTATGCGCCTTACGCAGCAATTTGCTGAGGGCAGCCATCTTGCGATTGATGGTTGCATTGCTGTTGCCGCGCTGGCGCAATGTACCGATAAGATTGTCCAGGGTGTTCTGGTCAAAGGTGCTGAAACGCTCTCCCAGAAGGATCTCGTCTATTTCACCGATGAAAGAGCTGACATTGTATTTATGCCGCCCATCGTCCCAGAGTATATCCCGATAAGCTGCGAACAGCTCCCCGACCCTATACGATTTTACTTCTCTGATCTTGTTGTAGGTGTATCGAAAATTCGAATTCTGAGAAGAAAAAAACGCGAAATGATCAGAGGAGCCCCCCTCTTGAATCGCTTCGTTCGACATTTTTACACCACACCCCCGAGTGGTTAGAGCCAGCTCTACCCGCTTGAAGGCGTCCTTTCAAGAGTTCTTGGAGTCTTATGCCGATCCATCCGTCGATGGGATCCCACGAAATCGTGCATAAGATCTCGCTCTGCTTATCGTTTACCCCCATCCTTTCGTTTGGCGCCAATCGCGAAAACAAAAAAACGGCCCGGGCGTGAAAGCGCCCGGGCCGGATTCCACCTGTAGGGTTCCAGCCCTTAGAAATCGCGCTGGAAGCGGAGGATGCCGCCGATACCGTCGCCCTTATCACCATAGAAGTTGGTGCTGGTGTGGTTGAGGTAGTCAACTTCGCCGGTGACCGTGAAGCCAGGGACAACCGTGTAGGCAATGTTCGCCGCCACGCCCACGTCCTTGCCGTCGTCATACGAAACCTGGAGGTTGAACGAGGTCTTCTCGTTGAACTTGTAGGTGCCACCGCCCCAGAAGGCCCAGTTGCCGTTCCACGGCTTGAAGAAGGAATGACCCGTCGGGTTCGTCGGCCCGTCGAAGTTTTCCTGGCCATAACCACCCATGACAAACAGAGACAGCGCGTCGTTGACGTTCACATCCAAGCGGACCTTGCCGGCCCAAGTCTCGTAGTTGCTGTCGTAGGCGACCACGCCATTGATGGCGCCCCAGCCCTGGGTGTACTTAGCACCCACAACAACGTGCGGAACGTAGCTGTCGATCACACCGATGTAATCAACGTACTTTTCGGTAAAGAGGCCATCGCCATTTGCATCGACGGTGAACCTGCTGTCGCTGCCCTCTTCGAGAGAGACCACGGCCGAGAAACCGTTGCCAGCATCGAAATAGTACTGGATGACATTGGTATCGAAGCCACCATACGGAACCAGCGTATCGTTGATGACGTTGYCGGCATAACCGCTGAACGTATCGAAGGCCGATTCGTCCTTACCGACGCGGAGGCCGCCAAGCTGGATCCAGGCGAAATTCAGCGAAACGCTGGTGCCGGTCCCGCCGCTGCTAGCAAGATTGTCGCTGCCATCAAAGCCAAGGCGGCCCGTGTGAGCRCCGTTGCCATAGTTGAAGCGCGTCTCGGTATAGGTCTTCAAGGTGCCGAGCTCGGTCTCCTGACCGGTCCAGGTCTTCAGCGTGAAGCGTGCATTCTTCGCCCAAGTATCCTGGGTGTCCCCAGTCTTCACGTCGGTCGCATCAGCACCGGTGAAGCCGTGCATGTAGGCATCGCCAGCCGAAGCGTCATAGCGAACATAGCCGCCGATGCGCAGGCAGGTCTCGGTGCCCGGGATGTAGAAGTAGCCGGCGCCGTAGACGTCGCAGATCTTGACGTATTCGGCCGGTTCCGGCTCGGCGACGGTCACCGCGTCGGCGGCGCGAGCACCGGAAACTGCGATCAGGGCCGCAGCTGAGCCGAGAAGAAGGCTCTTGATGTTCATTTTCTGACCTCCAGTCAGAATCGACTGGGAGCGACAGGCGTTCTCGACCGAAATCACCCTCAATGCTTTGTTACTGCTTTCTTTTTTTGCCTTAAGCAGCGAAGCCAAAGGTATTTACTCGGGCGATTGCGCGTCCGGCTGCCGATGGGCGACGAAGTTCGGATGAAGTCGCCGGGGCCTGGCTCGAAAAGGCTGCGCAAGTCCCGATTCGCTGCTCATGATCCGATGTCATGCCGGTACAGCGCCCGCTGTCGCACCTGCCGGCCGAAGGATTTTTCGGCGATTATGGCGCCGGCTTGTTGATTGTGCTCACGCTTTTCTTTATCCAGCGGCGCGACGGAGAGGTGGCCGAGTGGTCGAAGGCGCTCCCCTGCTAAGGGAGTAGAGGTCAAAAGCTTCTCGTGGGTTCGAATCCCATCCTCTCCGCCATCTTCCCCCGCGCCGCGCGCGACCCCCCCCTCGCAAGGCGATTCTGCGGCAACTGGTTGGCGCCCGACTCGCCGGCGCGCCGTAATTCCGTCGACCTATTGCCGGATTCGCCCGGATTCAGGGCCTCGAGGGGCTCGATGGTTAACGAGAGCTTTCTGAGTGAGGCCAAATCGTGTCATTTGTGCAACAACGCCCGGCGATAGCGCCCGGACAGCCCTTGCGGCGACACGATCGTGGTTGAACGGCGCCGGCTCATGGGTAATGTCAGCTTCGAAGGAGCGGCGCGGTGCGCATCTTTTTCGGTAGTGGGGATGGGGCAGGGAACGCTGTCCTTCAGCAAAAAATACCCAGACCCGTTTTTTAACTTTTGACTGGAGGTCAGAAAATGAACATCAAGAGCCTTCTTCTCGGCTCAGCTGCGGCCCTGATCGCAGTTTCCGGTGCTCGCGCCGCCGACGCGGTGACCGTCGCCGAGCCGGAACCGGCCGAATACGTCAAGATCTGCGACGTCTACGGCGCCGGCTACTTCTACATCCCGGGCACCGAGACCTGCCTGCGCATCGGCGGCTATCTCCGTTATGACGCTTCGGCTGGCGAGCAGGGCTCGTTCACCGGTCGTGAGACGACGGACGTTCGGGACGGTGACTCGCAGCGTTCGTGGCACAAGAACGCCCGCTTCGCGCTGAAGACCTGGACGGGCCAGGAAACCGAGCTCGGCACCTTGAAGACCTATACCGAGACCCGTTTCGACTTCAGCGACGGTGCTACGTCGGTCAACTCGCACTTTGCTTGGGTCCAGCTCGGTGGTCTGCGCATCGGCGCTGACGAATCGGCCTTCGACACCTTCCAGGGTTACGCGGGCGCCGTCATCAACGATACGATCGTTCCTTACGGCGGCTTTGACACCAACCTGATCAGCTACACCTTCGATGCCGGCAACGGCTTCTCGGCCATTGTCTCGTTCGAAGAGGGTAACTYCTACGGCGGCTATCATTATGCCGACCGCTCCCTCCGTACTGTTGACGGTCTCCGGGGCGATGAGGGCAGCGAGCTTATCGACAGCTACGTGCCGCACATCGTCGGCGGCGTGAAGTGGACGCAGGGCTGGGGTGGTATCAGCGGCGTCRTCGCTTACAACAGCAACTGGGAAGAGTGGGCCGGCAAGGTTCGCTTGGATGTGAATGTCAACGATGCTCTGTCGCTGTTCGTGATTGGCGGCTACGGCACCGATGACAACGCTCCGCGCAACTTCTACAAGCCGTGGGGTGGCAATTGGGCTGTGTKGGGCGGTGGCACCTACAAGTTCAACGAGAAGACCTCGTTCAACCTTCAGGTCTCGTATGACCAGAAGAAGGAATTCGGTCTCGCGGCGAACGTCGCCTACACGATCGTTCCCGGCTTCTCGGTCATCACCGAACTTGACTGGGCTCACAACGACCACGACAAGAACGGCTACAACTGGACCGAGCTGGAGCCCGGCAAGAAGAACGCTCTCGGCGGTTTCGTCCRCTTCCAGCGCGACTTCTAATAGATTTCGCCTTGTTGAAATCGAACCCGGCGGGCAACCGCCGGGTTTTTTATTGGGGCCGTCGGAACAGCGTCGATCGAACTGCCTCTGTCCGAAGGACGCAGGCAGCCATCGTTCGAAGGACCTCTCAGATGCTCAAGGAGCGCGATTGCCGCCTGTGATCCGACACAGGATTGCCTCAACTGTGCGCGGAGATTCTCTTACAGGCGGCGCTCATGGCGTACCCGTGGCGCCAAGGCACATCCGTCATTGGCGCGTCTCGCATTAAGTATCCGCGAGGTCGCCAAGCGCCTCCAGCAGCGCCCGAATTTCATTTTCATAGTTCTTCCAGCGCTTGACGGACGACTTATAGATCGGCTGACGGACCTGCCAGCGGCTCGGTGTGGTGACAGCCCCTTCCCTGTCGAAAAAGCGCAGACAGGCGTCGTCCCACGGCAGCCCGATATAATCGATGAGGCGCCGCGATTGTGCCTCCTGGTCATCAACAAGCGTTTCGTAGCGATTCTCGAAGATGCGGCCCGGAAGCACGTCATTCCAATGCTGCATCAAGCGGTCATATTCGCGATAGTAGAGACCGAGGGTCTTCAGGTCGTCGCTGTAGYTGTGATGATCGTTGAAGGGCAGAACGAAGCAGGAAACGCAATTGTCGATGGCATCGCGACGGCAGTGAATGATGCGCGCCTTGGGGAAGAGCAAGGCGATAAGGCCGACCAGCTCAAAATTGTGYGGCATCTTGTCGACGATGCGCAGCGCCGTAGCCGACCGTTCCGCCAGGTAAGACAAATGCTCCTTGGCCAACGTTTTCGACAGGTTCGGCGTGATCGAATCGACAAGCCCGTTCAACTTTCCGGCCAATGAGGGCTTGAGGCCGATGGCATTCGCAACTCGCCCCAACTTGGCAAGCTCCCCCGCGCCGTAGACATCAGGATGACTGGCCAGGATCTGTTCCGTCAGCGTCGTCCCGGAGCGCGGCATGCCAACCACGAAAACCGGCAGTTCGGAGGAATCGCCAAAGCCGTGCTCGGCGGCGGCAAACAACCCCGGTGTGAAGACCTCGATCAGCGCGTCGATCCACCGGCGGTACTGGTCGATATCGAACGGTTGAGAAGCCTGTTTCCCTTTCCGGAAATGATCGAACGCTTCATCATAGCGTTTGAGATCATTGAGTACCTTGCCGGCGGCATGGTGGAGCAGCCGAGCACCATCTGACCCCGGTTTCGAGTTGCCAAGCTCCCGGAGTATGGCGCCGAGTTCAGGAGGCTCCTCAGTGAACTTCTGCGTCTGCGCAAGATGGTAATACGCGCCTGRCAGGTCGATGCGCCGCTTTATCGCGTGYTTCAGGCAAACGGCGGCGTCATCCATGCGGCCCACGCTGCTGAGGGCATTGGCCAGCCCGACCCTGATCTCGGGATGATCGGGGTTGATCTTCAGCGCTTTCTCGTAAAGCGGCACGGCCAGATCGGGCTTATCGGATTCGATGTAGGTGCGTCCCAAGRCACAGAGCGCCACGACAAGATCAGGCTGCAGTTCCAGGGCGCGTTGCATATGCTCGATCGCCGACGAATGTTCGCCGACCTTTAGATAAGCTTCACCCAGGCTGAGGTGGTAGTGGGCGTTCCGCGGCTCCTCTGCGACGGCGCGTGCGARATACTGTAACGCCAACTCGTCGTCATAGCCCAGGCATATGCTTCCCATGATGTAGAGCGCGCGCGGGTGGTTCGGCGTGCGCGCCAGAACCTGCAGGCACAGATCCTGAGCCTGCTTCGGACGTCCGGCCTGCTGATGCTCATAGGCCTGCTTCAGCAACAGGTGGTCGGCCCGTGCATGTGAATCCGGATTCGGCGGATTGGCCTGCGGCAATACTCTGGATGTCGCAGCGGACGGTCTGGACATCGAGCCGGACTTGATATGTTTGGCCCAGGCGGGCGGCAGTCGATTGCTCATGCTTCTGGCTAGCAAAAACAGGCTCGAGAATCCAGCAACCCGGCAAGCTACACGCCGCTGTCTCAGTTCACACCGTTTGTGGATCGGGAGCCGGATCCGACAGTTGTGCAAGGCGGTGACCGAGCGGCCGCCGTCGACAGTTCATGYGGGATGTCCTACGGCAATTGAAGCGAGTTTGGCATCGGCGCCGTACACTTGGYGCGCCACGGCTTCACCACGAACGCCACCGTTCGGTGCTCAGATATCAGCCAGGTCGCCAAGGGCATCGATCAATGGCTGGATTTTCTCTCCATAGTTCTCCCAGCGCTTGACCGAAGATGTGTAGATCGGCTGGCGAACCTGYCAGTGGCTGAGTGTCCTGACGGATCCTTCCTTGTCGAAGAAGCGGAGACAGGCATCGTCCCAAGGCAACCCCAGGTAATCTATCAATCGACGCGACTGCCCCTCTTGGTCCGAAATCATGTCCTCGTATCGGTTGTGAAAAATTCGTCCAGGCAGAAGCGCCTCCCAGTGACGCATCAGACGATCGTATTCCCGATAATAAGCCCCTAGAGTGCTAAGGTCGTAGCTATAACTATGCCCCTCCCTCAGATCTGAACTGAAACATGAAATACAATTATCGACAGCATTTCGCCTGCAGTGGATAATCCGAGCGTTAGGAAATATAATTGCTATCAGGCCAATCAGCTCGAAATTGTGAGGCATTTTGTCCACAATTCGAAGCGCCGTCTGCGAGTAAAATCTAAGATTGTCAACATAATCCTTGGCCAATGACCTCAATTGYGTGCCGGTCAACGAGCGTACAAGCGTTCCAAAATCGGCAACAGGCGCACCCCGCTTCAGGCCGTTGGCGACGGCGATCCATTCCATTTTGGTGAGCTCGCCCGCGCCATGCACATCAGGATGGCTCGACACTATCTGCTCAGTCAACGTTGTACCGGAGCGCGGCATTCCCAAAACGAATACAGGTACGTCAGACGAGTCCCCATATCCCCTTTTTTCGGCCAACAACTTCGGATCGAAGAGGCTAATCAGAGCGTCAACCCGCTTACGATAGTATTCAATATTAAAATCGCAAACCTTGAACGCTCTAGCTTCCAAAAAATGATCTATTGATTCGCTATATCRCCCGATATCATTGAGTATCTTCCCTGYAGCAAAATGAAGATCATGCGCGCTTCCCGACGAAACGCCCGGTTTCGCAATCTCACCAAGAATTGATTCAAGCTCTGGCGGCTCGATGGAAAACTTCTTGATATCCGCCAAGGCATAATATGCCTTTGCCACGTGCACGCGCCGCTCAATATTCTCCTGTAAATAAGTGACTGCATCGTCCATGCGACCCAAACTTATCAAAGCACGTGCGATACCCATCCGGGCAAGCGGGTGATCCCTGTCGAGCTCCAAGGCTCGTTCATAGGTGGGCAACGCCAAATCGGCCCTATCGAACTTAGCGTAGGCCAAAGCCAGGTTGCAGTAGGCCTCCACCAGGTCGGGCTTCAACTCGCAGGCGCGCTTCAGATGAGTGATTGCAGACGGATATTCGCCAACGCTCAGCCAAGYTTCCCCGAGACTGAGTCGAAAAAAGGGGTTGCGCGGCTCGCGCGCGAGAGCGCGTTCAAAGTACTGGATAGCCAGGGCGGGCTCGAAATCGAGCCCAAGCGTGCCGAGGATATATAGTGCAAGCGGATGCTCTGGCGTCCTTGCTAGGACGCGATGGCAAAGTTCCTCCGCCTCGGCAAAGCGTTTCTCTTTCTGCAGCTCGAGTGCCTGCCTCAGCAACGTGCCATCCGCTTGCGCAGGCAGCGGACTGCTTTTCGGCATACCGGCCCTCGAGGACCCAACCTTGGCGGTGGACTGGGTCTTGAGGTGCTTGGCCCAGGCGGGCGGCAATCGATTGCTCATCCGGTTTGCTATCAAAGGAGGGAGGAAGAATCCARCCAAAGCATGTCGACCGAGCCGGTGCGCTGCAGCATGAAGATCCGGCAAGCAGTCGACGTGGCTATTAGCAAGCCGGCGACATTGCAATCGTGGCGCCCGATCCTAGGTGCAAGCAGCCGTGGCTTGCGTCCACCTACCAGTCACGCTAGCAAGAACGCCCCTTCCACGCGAGCTTTTGCCATGCGCCAGCGCCCCTCCCTCACGCCCATCATCGGTGCGCTTCCCACCACGGTGCCGTTCGTKGGCCCTGAGGCRCAGGAGCGCGAGCGCGGGCGGCCGTTCCGTGCCCGCATCGGCGCCAATGAAAGCAGTTTCGGCCCCTCGCCGCGCGTCATCGCCCGCATGGAGGCCGTCGCACGTGATCAGTGGATGTATTGCGATCCCGACAATTACGAGCTGAAGGTGGCGGCCGCGGCCCATCACGGCGTGGCCGTCGAAAACGTGGTGGTGGGCGAAGGCATCGACGGCCTGCTTGGCCTGGTGGCGCGCATGTATGTCGCTCCAGGCGAGGCCGTCGTCACCTCGCTCGGCGCCTACCCAACCTTCAACTTCCATATCGCCGGTGTCGGCGGCCGCCTGGTGACGGTCCCCTATGCCAACGACAAGGAGGACCTCGACGGTCTTCTTGCCAAGGTCGCGAGCGAAAAGGCGCCGCTGGTCTATCTCTCCAACCCAGACAATCCGATGGGAAGCTGGTGGGAGGCGCCGGATGTCGTCCGCTTCATCGAGGCGCTGCCTGAAACCACCATGCTGGTGCTCGACGAGGCCTATGGCGAACTGGGGCCGGCCTCGGCGCTGCCGGCGATCGATGTCGCGCGGCCGAACGTCATCCGCATGCGCACCTTCTCCAAGGCTTACGGACTGGCCGGCATACGCTGCGGCTATGCGGTCGCGGAAGCGGAGGTGATCCGCGACTTCGAGAAGATCCGCAACCATTACGGCGTCAGCCGCATGGCGCAGATCGCCGGCCTCGAGGCGCTGGCCGACCAGGACTACCTGCACTCGGTGGTGGCGCGCGTGGCGGCAGGCCGCGAGCGCATTTCAACCATCGCCAGGCGGAACGATCTCAAGCCGCTGCCGTCGGCAACCAATTTCGTCACCATCGACTGCGGCCGCGACGGCGCCTTCGCGCTGAAAGTGATGCAGAATCTTTTGTCGCGCGACGTGTTCATCCGCAAGCCGATGGCGCCACGGCTCGACCGCTGCATAAGGGTGAGCGTCGGCCTCGACCATGAGCTCGACATCTTCGCCGAGGAATTGCCCGGCGCGCTGGCGGCGGCGCGGGGGAACTGACCGAACCCTGGCCCATATGCCTGCTTCCCGGAGCAGACCGGCAATTCACGTTTCGGCGGCTGCCAGCAGGCGCGTCACGCGGTTCAGCGCATCGGAAAGCTCCGCGGCTTCCTTGTCCTCGAGCTTGACGATCAGCCGGGCGAGGTCGCGGTTGGTCGCCGCCTCAAGATCAACCAGCGCGGCCCTGCCCCGCCTGGTCAGCGAAAGAACGGGCTGCCCGTTCTCCGAGCCATCGCGCATTCCTGCCAGCCCCATGGCGGTGAGTTTCCGAAGCACCCTCATGAGATAGGCAGGGGCGAGGTTGAGTTCGCCGGCCAACTCCGACRCCGCTGGCGCGAGGTCGAGATGAAACATGCGCGCCAGCAAACCGGCCCGTCCRCCGCCCGGTCGGGGTTTGCGCCCGAGCTCGAACAGCACGCGCGCCTCGGCCAGCGTGTAAGGGCTCTGCATCAAGGTCTCGTCGAGCAACCCGACCAGCCCGGTGTAGAACCGGTTGAAACGGCGAATCTCATGGACCAGGGCGTCGTGCGGCATGCTGGCCTCCTTGGGCATTGCGTCCGATAATTCCCTCATTGGTTGACTGAGTCAATTATCAGCGGAATTGCTGCCCTCAAACCGATTGCATTTCACCCCTCGTGCTCCAGATTGATGGGGACGATTCTGGAGCGGACGATGCAAGGTGAGCAAAGAGCCGTTCGGGTGCGCGTTTCCGGCAGGGTACAAGGCGTGAGCTACCGGGTTTGGACGCGCGGTGAGGCCATGCGACTCGGGCTGACGGGTTGGGTGCGCAACGAGCGCGACGGCTCGGTCACAGCGTTGCTTGCCGGCGCCGATGGCGAGGTCACGGCGATGATCGAACGCCTGTGGCAAGGGCCGCGAGGAGCGCTTGTCTCGAAGGTCGAGATCGAGGAAGCGGCCGGCGACGCGCCGGCTGATTTCAGGATCATCGTCTAGGGCCATTCCTCGCCCCACGACAGTGGGGAGAGGTGGCGCGGCGAAGCCGCGACGGAGAGGGGGACAGCGCAATCTTGATGAATTTCAGAACAAACCCGCCAGCGCCGCAACCCCCGCTCCGTCTCGGGCTTCGCCCGAGCCACCTCTCCCCCGCTTTGCGGGGGCGAGGAATTGCTTTCTTCCCACCTTGAATTAATTGAACGTTCGTTTTATTAATATCGCCGGAGGCGGATATGGCGCGTACAACCGGGTCCGACGGGGAAAAGACCGAAGCGGCCGTCCGCGAAGCGGCGGTCAGCCTGATCGCGCGGCTGGGCTACGAGGCGATGTCGATGCGGCAGTTGGCGGCGGAGGTCGGTGTGCAGGCGGCCGCGCTCTACCGCTATTTTCCAACCAAGGAGGACCTTCTGTTCACGCTGATGCGTGAGCATATGGAAGGTCTGCTCAAGGCTTGGGAAGCGGCGCGGYCGGCCACCGCCGATCCGGTGACCMGCCTTGCCGCCTATGTCGAGAACCACATCGCTTTCCACATCGAGCGGCGTCGCGCCACCCATGTCTCCAACATGGAGTTGCGCAGCCTCTCGCATGAAAGGCTGACGCAGATCCTCAAGATGCGCACGACCTATGAGAAGGAATTGCGCACGATCCTGCGCGATGGCGCCGAAACCGGTCTCTTTCAAGTCGACGATACCGGGCTCACCGCCATGGCACTGATCCAGATGATGACGGGCGTCATCGTCTGGTTCCGGCCAGGCGAACGGCTGTCGGTCGCTGAAGTCACCACGACATATCTTTCCATGACAATGCGGCTCGTCGGCGCGAAGATCGACGGCAGGGAGGTTGCGCATGTACACGAATACGCTCAGCTTCGGACTTGATCCCGACATTGAGGCGCTACGCGATACCGTGCGGCGCTTCGCCCAGGACAGGATCGCGCCGATCGCGGCGGAGATCGACCGTTCCAACGAGTTCCCCGCGCATCTGTGGGGTGAGCTCGRCGCGCTCGGCCTGCTCGGCATCACCGCCGACCCCGATTTCGGCGGAACCGGCATGAACTATCTGGCGCATGTCGTGGCGATGGAGGAGATTTCGCGCRCTTCGGCCTCGGTCGGCCTCTCCTACGGMGCGCATTCGAACCTATGCGTCAACCAGATCAACCGCTGGGCCACGCCGGCCCAGAAGGAGAAGTACCTGCCTGCCCTTTGCTCCGGCGAAACGGTCGGCGCGCTGGCGATGTCGGAGCCTGGCGCCGGCTCGGACGTGGTGTCGCTCAGGCTGCGCGCCGAAAAGCGCAACGACCGCTATGTCCTCAACGGCTCGAAAATGTGGATCACCAACGGCCCCGACGCCGGAACGATGGTGGTCTATGCCAAGACCGATCCGGAACGCCATTCGCGCGGCATCACGGCCTTCATCGTTGAGAAAACGATGGCCGGCTTTTCAGTCGCGCAGAAGCTGGACAAGCTCGGCATGCGCGGCTCCAACACCGGCGAGCTGGTGTTCGAGAATGTCGAGGTGCCGTTCGAGAATGTGCTGCATGAGGAAGGGCGCGGCGTCGAGGTGCTGATGTCGGGGCTCGACTATGAACGTGCAGTGCTCTCCGGCGGCCCGCTCGGGCTGATGGCCGCCTGCCTCGACGTCGCCGTGCCTTATGTGCATGAGCGCAAGCAGTTCGGCCAGCCGATCGGCACGTTCCAGCTGGTGCAGGGCAAGCTAGCCGACATGTATACGACGATGAACGCCGCGCGGGCTTACGTCTATGCCGTGGCGGCCGCCTGCGACCGCGGCGAGACCACGCGCAAGGACGCCGCCGGCTGCGTGCTCTTCGCGGYCGAGAAGGCGACGCAGATGGCGCTYGATGCCATCCAACTGCTYGGCGRCAACGGCTATATCAACGATCACCCGACGGGACGGCTGCTGCGCGACGCCAAGCTCTACGAGATCGGCGCCGGCACCAGCGAGATCCGTCGCTGGCTGATCGGCCGCGAGATCATGGCGGAGGGGATTTAGTGAGCGCGGTTTGTGACCTTCGTCGAGCTCTCGTCGATCCGCTTGCGGGCAGCTTCAGCAAGTGTATCGGACACCCACTGGTTGATCGATTTTCCATCGCTGGYGGCCGCTTTGCCAAGCAAGGCGTGAATTTCCGGGGTGGTGCGCAGGGCCAGCTTGCCGGAATAGGGCTTCTGCGGATCGACACCGCGCTCTTTGCAAAAGACGAGGTAATCGTCGACGCTGTCATGAAACGACTTCACCAATTCCTCGGCGGTCTGGGCCTCAAAGGTAACGATGTCGCGAATGCCAAGGATGCGGCCATGGAACACCATGTCTTCATCGTCGAACTCGATCGAGCCGGCATATCCCTTGTAAAGCTTCATGGCCTTATTCCAACGTTCGTCAAGAATTCGCGGATATCCCTGATCGCCCATCGCTTGGTATCAGGCGACGGATGGGGGCGATGCAGGAATAGTGTCTGGCCCGCAATGGTAAACCGGACCCGCGATCCRCTGCCTTCCGAAACCTCGGCTCCAAGTGCGATCAGCAACGCCTCGACGTCTCGCCATTTGATCGAAGCACTGACGGGGTTCGCAAATATCTTGTCCAGTGTCTGCCGGTGCGTTGCTTTCATGGCTTTCACCCTCCCCAATCGAATACCGTTGTGGTCAGTTCCTCTGGGGTCAGGGCGAGGGCCCGAAGTGATACTGAAATATGATATCGTCTGAGGTTCGTCAATGCCCGCCTTGACCTCGCAGATCTCCCCCTCCTCCGACACCTTCCGCGCCAATGCCGAGCGCATGCGGGGGCTGGTCGCTGAAATTTCCGAGAAGGCGGCAATCGTCGAGCGCGGCGGCTCCGATGAAGCCCGCGAACGCCACGTCTCACGCGGCAAGCTTTTGCCGCGCGAGCGGCTGGCGCAACTGCTCGATGCCGGCTCACCCTTCCTCGAGGTCGGCCAGTTCGCGGCATGGTCGATGTATGGCGAGGACATCGCGTCGGCCGGCATCATCACCGGCGTCGGCCGCGTCGAGGGCACGGAGGTGATGGTCGTCGTCAACGACGCCACGGTGAAGGGCGGCACCTACTATCCGCTGACGGTGAAGAAGCATCTGAGAGCGCAGGAGATCGCGCTGCAGAACAACCTGCCCTGCGTCTATCTGGTCGACTCAGGCGGCGCCAATCTGCCCAACCAGGACGAGGTCTTCCCCGACCGCGAGCATTTCGGCCGCATCTTCTACAACCAGGCCAACATGTCGGCGGCCGGCATCCCGCAGATCGCTTGCGTCATGGGTTCCTGCACGGCCGGCGGCGCCTATGTGCCGGCGATGTCGGACGAGACGATCATGGTGCGCAACCAGGCGACAATTTTTCTCGGCGGCCCGCCGCTGGTGAAGGCCGCCACCGGCGAGGATGTCAGCGCCGAGGAGCTCGGCGGCGCCGATGTCCACACCAGGCTGTCCGGCGTCGCCGACCACTACGCCATGGACGACGAGCATGCGTTGGCCATTTGCCGGCGCATCATCAAGAACCTCAATCGCAACAAGGCCGTAAGCCTGAATTTGCAGAAGCCGATTCAACCGCTTTACGATCCGAGCGAACTCTACGGCGTCGTGCCGACGGATCTGCGCCAGCCCTATGACGTGCGCGAGGTGATCGCCCGCCTCGTCGACGGTTCGGAGTTCGACGAGTTCAAGCAGAACTACGGCACTACGTTGATCACCGGCTTTGCGCATCTGCATGGCATGCCGGTCGGCATCATCGGCAACAATGGCGTGCTCTTCTCGGAAAGCGCGCTGAAGGGCGCGCATTTCATCGAGCTCTGCTGCCAGCGCGGCATTCCGCTGATCTTTTTGCAGAACATTACCGGCTTCATGGTGGGCCGCAAATACGAGGCCGGCGGCATCGCCAAGGACGGCGCCAAGCTGGTGATGGCGGTCGCCACCGCAAGGGTGCCGAAGCTCACGGTGATCATCGGCGGCTCCTTCGGCGCCGGCAATTACGGCATGTGCGGCCGCGCCTACTCACCCCGCTTCCTGTGGATGTGGCCGAACGCTCGCATCTCGGTGATGGGGGGCGAGCAGGCCGCGACGGTGCTCGCCATGGTCAAGYGCGAAGGCATCGAGCGCAAGGGCGGCGAATGGAGCGCCGAGGAGGAAGCCAAATTCAGGAAGCCGATCCTGATGAAATACGAGCATGAGGGTCACCCGCTCTATTCCTCGGCAAGGCTTTGGGACGACGGCATCATCGATCCGGCCAAAACGCGCGAGGTGCTGGCGCTCAGCCTCTCGGCGGCGCTCAATGCCGGCATCGAGGAGACGAAGTTCGGCGTGTTCAGGATGTAACGATGAGCGCTTTCGGCGACAGGATCCGCATCCACACCGGCGACATCACCAGGCTCGCGGTCGACGCCATCGTCAACGCGGCGAATTCCTCGTTGCTCGGTGGCGGTGGCGTCGACGGCGCCATACACCGCGCGGCAGGGCCTGAGCTGGTCGCCGAATGCCGCATGCTCAATGGCTRCAAGACCGGCGATGCCAAGCTGACAAAGGGCTATCGCCTGCCGGCGCGCTATGTCATCCACACGGTCGGGCCGGTCTGGCAAGGCGGCGGCAAGGGCGAAGCCGAGTTGCTCGCCTCCTGCTACCGGCGCTCACTTGAAATCGCGCTCGGCCATGAATGCCGGACGGTGGCGTTTCCGGCGATCTCGACCGGTATTTACCGCTTTCCGAAAGACGAAGCGACCGGCATTGCTGTCGGCACCGTGAGCGACTTCCTGCGGCGCAACATAGTGCCGGAGATGGTTACTTTCTGCTGCTTCGATGAGCCTATGGCGGAGCTATATCGACGGGCCGTTGCTGCCATTGGGGAAGGCTGAGCTGCATGAGCGATTCGAACAATTTGTCTGCTTGGACATGCTGGCGGGACAGCGCCCCCCTCTGTCCTGCCGGACATCTCCCCCACTTGGAGGGGGATCAGCAGCTTTGCGGACAGCGCCTTTGCGGCAACGTCGATAATTGGCGAAGGCGGCGGCGACATCCAATCTCCCCCCTTGTGGGGGRGATGTCCGGCAGGACAGAGGGGGGCGCGAAGGAACGCCTGCCTCGTCCGAAACGCGCGCTCAATGCGGAGGCTCCATGTTCGGCAAGATCCTGATCGCCAATCGCGGCGAGATCGCCTGCCRCGTCATCCGTACCGCCCGCAAGCTCGGCGTGCGGACCGTGGCCGTCTATTCCGACGCCGACGCCAAGGCCCTGCATGTCGAGATGGCCGACGAGGCGGTGCATATCGGCCCCTCGCCCGTCGGTGAAAGCTATCTGCGCGGCGACAAGATCATTGCAGCGGCACTTGCCACCGGCGCTGAGGCGATCCATCCGGGCTACGGCTTCCTGTCGGAGAACCCCAATTTCGTCGACCAGGTGACGGCTGCCGGGCTCGTCTTCATCGGTCCGTCCGCCGCCTCGATCCGCGCCATGGGATTGAAGGACGCCGCCAAACGGCTGATGGAAAAGGCCGGCGTGCCGGTGGTGCCCGGCTATCACGGCGAAGCGCAGGAAATCGTGCTGCTCGCTTCCAAGGCGCGCGAGATCGGCTACCCCGTCCTGATCAAGGCGCGCGCCGGCGGCGGCGGCAAGGGCATGCGGCGCGTCGACCACCCCGACGATTTCTCCGAAGCGCTTTCCGGAGCGCGGCGCGAAGCGAAGGCGGCGTTTGGCGACGATCGCGTGCTCGTCGAAAAATATGTCGACAAGCCACGTCATATCGAGTGCCAAGTGTTCGGCGACAATTTCGGCAATGCGGTGCATCTTTTAGAACGCGACTGCTCGGCGCAGCGCCGCCACCAGAAGGTGATCGAGGAGGCGCCCGCCCCCGGGATGACGCCAGCGCTGCGCAAGGCAATGACGGAGGCGGCCGTGAAGGCCGCCAAGGCGATCAATTATTCGGGCGCCGGCACGATCGAATTCATCGTCGATGCTTCCGAAGGACTGAAAGCCGACCGCTTCTGGTTCATGGAGATGAACACGCGGCTGCAGGTCGAACACCCCGTCACCGAGATGGTCACCGGCGTCGATCTGGTCGAATGGCAGCTGCGCATCGCGGCCGGTGAAAAACTACCGAAGACGCAAGGCGAGATCGCGCTTGCCGGCCACGCCTTCGAGGCACGCCTCTATGCGGAGGACGCCGCGAAAGGCTTCCTGCCGGCGACCGGCACGCTGCATCATCTCAAATTCCCCGACGCGGCGCCGGAGGGTGCGGCGATGCGCATCGAGACCGGCGTTCGCGCCGGCGATGCGATTTCGCCTTTCTATGATCCGATGATCGCCAAGCTGGTTGTGCACGGCAAGGACCGGGCCTCGGCGCTCAATGCCCTTCGCGAGATGCTGGCGCGGACGGAAGTGGCCGGCTCGACCGTCAACACCGCTTTCCTGGCGGCACTCGCCGCCGACGCCGATTTCGCAGCCGGCGACGTCGATACCGGGCTGATCGGCCGGCATCAGGAGGCGCTCACCGCCATTCCCGCGCCCAGCGACGAGACGATCGCCGCCGCGGCGCTGGCTGCCACGGACGCCGGCGCGCCGGGTCCCGCCGCCGATCCATGGTCCACGCTTTCAGGCTATGCGCATTTCCACACGCTCGCGCGCCGCATCCGCCTGCGCCACGGTGAGGAAAATATCCTGGCCAGGGTTTCGGCACGGCCGGACGGCCGCTTCCAGGTCGCGCTGGAAGCGCCGCATGACGCGGTGAACACGCATGATCTGAGGACCATGCCGCGCGCCGTCCGCTGGCCCGGCCACGTCACCGTCTTCGAAGGCGCGGTTGGCTATACGTTCACGGTTCCCGATTCGCTGGCCAAAGCCGACGAGGCGGGGGCGGCTTCAGGCAGCCTGCGCGCGCCGATGCCGGGGCTGGTCAAGCTGGTGCGCGCCGCGACCGGCGATGTGGTGATCAAAGGCCAGCCGCTTCTGATCCTCGAAGCCATGAAGATGGAGCACATGATCGCCGCTCCGCATGACGGCGTGATCGCCGAGATCGCGGCCGAGGGCGCGCAGGTCAGCGACGGCACCGTGCTGGTGCGGTTCGTGGAAGACGGCCAGGGCTGAGACGAAAATGGCCGGGACGAGCCCGGCCATTTCCTCGATAGCTGCGGAACCGACTTACGGCTTGATCGGCGCGTATTTGCCGTCGTGCCACTGGTTGATGTCGTAGCTGGCGTTCTTCAGGTCGCCCTTCTCGTCGAAGATGACGTCGCCGACGACGGTGCTGATCGGCTTGCCGTCCTTGAGCGCTTCGGCGACCTTGGCCGGATCGTCGGTGCCGGCGCGCTTGACGCCTTCGGCCACAGCCTGGATCACGGCATAGGAGAACAGCGTGAAGCCTTCAGGCGTGAAGCCGCCGGCCTTGATCTTGGCGACCGCGTCCTTCGCTTCGGGCTTCGCCTGCGGGTCCGATGGGAAGACGAACATGGTGCCTTCGCCAGCCGGGCCGGCGACCTGCCAGAATTCCGGCGAGGCGATCGAGTCCGGCATGATCAGCTGGAACTTGACGTTCTGCTCGGCCGACTGGCGCAGGATCAGGCCCGCTTCCGGGTGGTAGCCGCCGAAATAGACGACGTCTGCCTTGAGCTCCTTCAGCTTGGTGACGAGGGCCGAATAGTCCTTCTCGCCGGCATTGATGCCTTCATAGTCGACCTCCTTGAGGCCGCCGGCATTCATCGTCGCCTTCACAGCGTCGGCGACGCCCTGGCCGTATGCGCTCTTGTCGTGCAGGATGACAACGTTYTTGCCGGCGTATTTCTTGGCGATCCACGGGCCGATGAAGGCGCCCTGCGCGTCGTCACGCGTGTAAAGGCGCATGATGGTCGGCCAGCCCGCCTTGGCGGCGGCATCGGTCAGCACCGGGTTGGACGAGGCGGGGCTCATCATCAGCGTGCCGGCTTCGGCATAGACAGCCGARGCCGGAATGCTCGAGCCAGAGCAGGCATGGCCGTCGACGAACTTGACGCCGTTGGCCACGATGCGGTTGGCCACCGATACGGCCTGCTTCGGATCGCACTGGTCGTCCTCGATGTCGAGCTTGATCTGCGAGCCGTTGACGCCGCCGGCGGCATTGATCGCGTCGGCGGCAGCCTGCGCACCCTGCTTGAACTGGTCACCGATGGTGGCGAGCTGGCCGGTCATCGGGCCGACCACCGAAATGGTGATGTCGTCGGCGAAGGCAACCGGGGCGCTCATCATCAGACCAAATGCGGCCGCGCTCAAAATACCCAATTTTTTCATGACTATAAGAACTCCTCCACTTGCGCATGGCCATCCGGCCGCGCTTCCTTCACAGAGCCGGGACAATTTCACCCTTCGCTGGAACTGTCGAGAGGACAATTCGGAAGGTTTTGGTTCATTTCTGCCGGGATTGCTTGGGCCACGCGCCCGCGTGATTACCCAGCGTAATRCAAAAAGCCGCGCCGGCCTTGTTTCGGTCGGTCGCGGCTTTTGCAGTCGAGCTCCCCAGACGCCCCCGCGCCTGAAACCCGCTCGCTTCCCTGTTTTGGTGCACGGCTTGAGGTTCGTTGGCCTGCCGCGTTCTTGATCTTGTCAACCAGCCGTCTTATCGCGGCCTTGTCCCCTGAAGGCTTTCGGGCGCTGTACCCGCAGGATCAGTGCATCGTCATCCATTCGCGGGCTTCGCGCAGCGCCGTGGCGATCTCGACCTTCGACATGGTGGCCGACAGTTCCGAGCGCAGCTCGGCGGCGCGGGCCGAGCCCTTGATGGCGGCGATGTTGAACCATTTGTGGGCGGCGACGACATCGGTGTCGCAGTCGCGGCCGGTCGCATACATCATGCCCAGTTCGAAAAGAATGTCGGCCTGGGCAGTTGCCCCCATGGCGCCGAAGCCGTCTTCAAGCATTTCAAAACGTGCCATTTCAATCCCCTGTCTGGCTCCCGAGAGCTGCCTCCTTTTCCCTCGGTGTCCCTTGGGGCGGGCCGCTCTTTCGATGCTTTCGAGGATGAAGCCTGGCTTTGAATCCGCCGTTAAATGGCTTGCTTAATTTGAGGAAAACAAAGCTAAAACAAGAGGTAAACGCGGAAATTCGTTAAGCATGGGAATCCAGCGTTTCAGCCATTTTGCATCAAATTCGACGAAAATTGCCGCGCGCGGAATCAAGACTTCGCTAACCACGGAAACCGAAGCGTTTTTCCGGTCGCGTTTATTTTCAGCCATCGGCGYGGCGAAAATCCTTGCAACCTTCCGTGGCGGCACCGCTTTCGTTTTGGCCAGAGCTGGATTAGCTTTACCTTTGCGTAAGGGGCAGGAAGGCGGACCGGAGCCCGCCACGACCCCATAGGGAGGTGGACAAGATGTTTCGAAAGATGAGCCTGGCCCTGGCGGCCACCTTGATCATGGCGGGTGCCGCGTGGGCCGACCCGATCGAAGGCAGCTGGAAAACGCAATCCGGCGAGACGGCGACGATCGGCGGCGGCGGCTCGTTCTCCATCACACTCAAGACCGGCAAATATGCCRGCAAGACGATCGGCTCGCTGAAGGCGGCCGGCGACAACAAATATGCCGGCTCAATCACCGACCCGGCGAACGACAAGACCTATTCCGGCAAGGCGACGCTTTCGGGCACCACGCTCAAGATGAGCGGCTGCGTGCTCGGCGGTCTGATCTGCAAGAGCCAGACCTGGCACAAGCTCTGATCGCCAAACTGCAGACCATCCGAAACGGGGCCGAACGGCCCCGTTTTCTTTTGGAGCGGCGACGCTCCGCCGCACCGACGCTGCGCCGCCGGCACCTGCTCAGACCTCGTCAATCAATTTGAACCGCAGATGAATACCGGTCTCAGAACCGGTTCAGAGGCATTCCGGCATTCTCTCCCGCATTGAAGGAGAGGGAAATGCTTGCGCGTCGCTTCACCATCGTCTGCCTGCTGATGAGCCTGTTCGGCATGTTCTTCGCCATCCTGGTGGCCGAGGGCGGCCATTCCTCCCGCTTATGGGAACGGCCCGTGGCTTCGTTCTCGGCTCCGTGAACCTCGTGACACGCCGAAACGACAAAGCTGAAAATCGACCAAGTTGAAAATCGGAACACCACCAAAATGAACCGCATCGCCGCCACTGCAACGAAGATCCTCAGGCTGCTGCCGCGGGCGACGCTCATCCTGATGCTGCTGGCCGCGCCGGTGCTGGCGGTGCCGACGATACGGGCCGATACGGGCCACACGATCGAGGCGCCGGCGCACAAGAACACCAGCGTGGGCTTCGTGCTCCTGATCAGCCTGYAGCGCGGGTAACGCACCGAAGAAAAACGACGCGTGCGGCGGCTTGACGCCCGCCTCCCCCTCCCAACCGCTCTTCCAAGTCTCTATATTGAGCCATGGAAAAGCGAATCTACCCCCAAGCTATCGAATCGGTCGTCATGCCGGAGCCGTTCGGCAAGCAGGAGTTCCACGACGCCAAGAAGGCCGTCGCGGCGCTCCAGACGCTCTACGACCGCAACACCAAGTTCCTGCGCGATTCTTTCGCGGCCCTTGCCGCGGGCGGCGACGAGAGCAAGCGCTWCCGGGCCTTCTATCCGCAGATCGGCGTCACCACGACCTCGTTCAGCCAGGTCGACTCGCGCCAGGCCTATGGCCATATGCCGACGCCCGGTCATTTCGCCACCACCGTCACCCAGCCGCAACTGTTCGAGAACTACCTCATCGAGCAGCTACGGCTGATCATGCGCAATCACGGTGTGCAGGTGACCGTGTCGGAGTCGGCCACGCCGATCCCGCTGCATTTCGCCTTCCTGGAAGGCACCTATGTCGACGGCGCCGCCGCCGAGCGCATCAAACGGCCGATCCGCGACCTGTTCGACGTACCGGATCTCGACGGAACCGACGACCAGATCGCCAACGGTACCTTCGAGGTGGCGTTCGGCGAGCCGCGGCCGCTGGCGCCGTTCACCGCGCAGCGCATCGACTATTCGCTGCACCGCATGACGCATTACACGGCGACCAGCCCGCAGCATTTCCAGAATTTCGTGCTGTTCACCAACTACCAGTTCTACATCGACGAATTCGTCGCGCGGGCTCGCGAATTGATGGAGAGCGGTGGAGGCGGCTATAGCGAATTCGTCGAGCCGGGCAATGTCGTGACCAAGGCGGGTGCCGGCGCGCCGAGCGAAGGCACGCCRCCGCAGCGCCTGCCGCAGATGCCGGCCTATCACCTGAAGAAGCCCGGCCACGGGGGCATCACCATGGTCAATATCGGCGTCGGCCCGTCCAACGCCAAGACGATCACCGACCATATCGCGGTGCTGAGGCCGCATGCCTGGGTCATGCTCGGCCATTGCGCCGGCCTGCGCAACACGCAGGCGTTGGGCGACTATGTGCTGGCGCATGCCTATGTGCGCGAGGACCATGTGCTGGACGACGACCTGCCYGTCTGGGTGCCGATTCCGCCGCTGGCCGAGATCCAGGTGGCGCTGCAGGAAGCAGTCGCCGAGGTCACCGGCCTTTCCGGCTACGACCTCAAGCGCATCATGCGCACGGGCACCGTCGCCACCATCGACAACCGCAACTGGGAACTGCGCGACCAGCGCGGACCGGTGCAACGCCTGTCGCAGTCGCGCGCCATCGCGCTCGACATGGAATCGGCCACCATCGCCGCCAACGGCTTCCGCTTCCGCGTGCCCTATGGGACGCTGCTGTGCGTCTCCGACAAGCCGCTGCATGGCGAGTTGAAGCTGCCCGGCATGGCGACCGAGTTCTACAAGCGGCAGGTGGCGCAGCATCTCACCATCGGCATCAGGGCGATGGAGAAGCTGGCCGAAATGCCGATGGAGCGGCTGCATTCGCGCAAGCTCAGAAGTTTTTCGGAGACGGCCTTCCAGTAGACGCGTCCCGGCCAGCTGCTGGCGAGGCAATCCGTCGTCTTGCTTGAGCCGCAATTTGGCCGATAAGYGGTCAGAGCGGAACTGGAGCAATTCAGGAAAAATGCGAGCGGTTTTTCGTTCGAAATCGGGTCAGAACAAGGAGACAGGGCCTTTCGGCGTTCCGTGAAACGGTGAAATGTCCCGGGCGGGTCGGAGCAGATGACTACGGGCGGTGCGCGCTTGAGCATGATGGCTCAGCTGACATTCCTGGCGATGATGGCGTGCTCGGCCGCGTTGTTGGCCGGGTTCTTCGGCGCGCTGCATCCGGCCTTCGATTCCTTCTCGCATTTCCGCATGCATCTCAGCGCRCTTGCGGCCTTGCTTGCGCTGGCGCTGCTTGCCGGTCCCTACCGGCTGCAGGCCGTCGCGGCGCTGGTTTTCGCCATCGTCTGCTTCGCCACGACGACGAGCGCTCTGCCCAAATTGCCGACGCAGCAGGCAATCGCGAAACCGGCCGACCGGATCGTCTACAGCCTGCTGCAGATGAACCTGCGCTTCAACAATCCGACGCCGAAGAAGGTGCTGTCGCTGATCGGCCGAACCAATCCGGACGTCATCACGCTCGACGAAGTGTCCGGCATGTGGTCGAAGGAGCTCGGCTATATTGCCGGCGCTTACCCCTATCGCATCCTTTGCGACTATCCCAACGGCATATTCGGCGTCGCGCTGCTCTCGCGCCGCCCCTTCGCCGCCGGCACAGCGCCGCGTTGCGAACCGCGCGGCGCGATGGCCACCGCCACGATCGATTTCAATGGCGTTCCGGTCGACGTCGCTGCGATCCATCTGAGCTGGCCTTGGCCGAAGGAGCAATATTGGCAGATCGGTGAACTGGCGGAACCGCTGGCCGGGCTCGGTGAGACCRCCATCATGGCCGGCGATTGCAACGCCGTGCCGTGGAGCGCGGCGGTGCGTCGGGTGGCGCGGCTCAGCGGCATGACCCTGATGCCGTCGGCCGGCCCGACCTGGATCCACCGCACGCTGCCCGACTTCCTGCGCCGCTATGCGGGCCTGCCGATCGACCAGGTGTTCAGCAAGGGCGGAGTGACGATCCTGTCGTCGGCCCGACTGGAGGATACCGGCTCCGATCATCTGCCGGTGCTGATCGAATTCACGCTGCCGCCCGCCAGCGATGCGCCCGGGGACGAGCACAAGTCGGCGCTGGCGGYGAACGAGGCGCCGGACAGACCGCAGGGTTGACGCTCCGTTTCTTAAGCGAACGACTGAAGCTTCAGTTCTTCAGTTCTTCCCCATCAACGCATTGACCAGCCGGTCGACATGGCCGCCGTCGCGATGCTCGCGCGCATCGAAGGCGTTCTGTTTCGCTTCATATTGCGCGTAGACGGAGTCGATCCGGCGCCTGGCCTCGCGATGAGTGGCGGTGCAGAACCAATTGTCGGCCAGCTTAAGGCCGGCAATGGACTTGTCGGTGGCACGCATCATGGCCTTGGCGATGCGGCCGTGGTGGTGCTCATGAGCGTGGACGCCGGCGAGGAAGCGCCGCCAGCGCCGCTCGAGCTCGGGCTTCGGCGGCGAAGYCAGGCGAGGAAAAGTGTAGGTGAGCTCCATCGTTCCGTCGGCGCCCYGCAACCTGCAGACCCCGTCGGCACGGTCCACGTCCAGCTTCCAGTTCACGACGTAGCTGGTGTCGGCGATGGCGCGGGTCATGAAGCCGTGCTTGGGACCTTTGCGGTTCATCGCTTCGACCAGCGCGGCGCCCGTCGCRCCAGCGATGTCATAGCTGCGCGTCGTGACCAGCACTTTGGTGYCGGCCAGCGCCTCCGGGGTGCCGCCGCACAGGCCGCCGAGCATGATGAGACATGTAAGAACCGCCAGGCGCATGGCCCATTTGCTCCCTATCCGCAGAGAAGGAACTATAAGCCGGCTGCAATTTCAAGCGTAAGAGACCCGGCCGACCGGAACCGCGGATGGTCGCCGATCGGGGGAGTGGCTCACATGCCTTGGTAGACCGGCCCCTCGCCGCCTTGCGGCGGCACCCAGTTGATGTTCTGGTTCGGATCCTTGATGTCGCAGGTCTTGCAGTGGACGCAGTTCTGCGCGTTGATGACGAAGCGCACGTCCTTGGCCGACGGATCGGCGGCGGCGTTACCGTCCTTGTCCACCCATTCATAGACGCCGGCCGGGCAATAGCGGGTCGACGGACCAGCAAAGACATCGTGCTCGGAACGCTGCTGCAACGCCATGTCGCCGACGATCAGATGTACCGGCTCGTTTTCCTCATGGTTGGTGTTGGAGAGGAACACCGAGGAGAGACGATCGAAGGTCAACACGCCATCCGGCTTCGGATAGGCGATCTTCTGATGCTTGGAGGCCGGCTCGAGCGTCGCATAATCGGCCTTGCCGTGCTTCAGCGTGCCGAAGGGCGAGAAGCCGAACAGCGTGTTCAGCCACATGTCGAGGCCGCCGATGCCGACGCCGACGATGGTGCCGAAGCGCGACCAGAGCGGCTTGACGTTGCGGACCTTCTTCAAGTCCTTGCCGATGTCGCTGCCGCGCCAGGCTTCTTCGTAGGACGCAAGCTCGTCATTGGCGCGGCCGCCGGCGATCGCCTCGGCCACATGCTCGGCCGCAAGCATGCCGGACAGCACCGCGTTGTGCGAGCCCTTGATGCGCGGCACGTTGACGAAGCCTGCCGCGCAGCCCATCAGCACGCCGCCGGGGAAGGACAGTTTCGGCACGGACTGCCAACCGCCCTCGGTGATGGCGCGCGCGCCATAGCCGATGCGCTTGGCGCCCTCGAAGGTGCCGGCGATCGCCGGATGGGTCTTGAAGCGCTGGAATTCCTCGAAAGGCGACAGATAGGGGTTCTTGTAGTTCAGGTGGACGACGAAGCCGACCGCCACCTGGTTGTCCTCGAGATGGTAGAGGAAGGAGCCGCCGCCGGTCTTCATGTCGAGCGGCCAGCCGAAGGAGTGCTGCACCAGGCCCGGCTTGTGGTTCTCCGGCTTGACTTGCCAGAGCTCCTTGAGGCCGATGCCGAACTTGCCGGGTTCGCGGCCGTCGGCAAGYTGGTATTTGGCGATGAGCTGCTTCGCGAGCGAGCCGCGCGCGCCCTCGCCGATAAGCACATATTTGCCCATCAGCGCCATGCCGGGCGCGTAGGCCGGGCCGTGCGTGYCGTCCTTCTCGACGCCCATGTCGCCGGTGATGACGCCGGTGACGGCGCCGGCATCGTTATAGACGAGGCTTGCCGCGGCAAAGCCCGGATAGATCTCGACGCCCAGCGCCTCGGCCTTGGTCGCCAGCCAGCGGCAGACATTGCCGAGCGACACGATGTAGTTGCCGTGATTGTTCATCAGCGGCGGCATCAGGAAGTTGGGCAGGCGGAACGAACCGGCGGGCCCAAGTACCAGGAAATGGTCCGCCGTCACTGGCGTCTTGAACGGATGATCGCTCTCCTCGCGCCAGCCCGGCAGCAGCCGGTCGATGCCGATCGGATCGACGACGGCGCCGGACAGGATGTGAGCGCCGACCTCGCCGCCCTTCTCCAGGACGACCACCGAGAGGTCCGGATTGACTTGCTTCAGACGGATCGCCGCGGCAAGGCCGGCGGGACCGGCGCCGACGATCACCACGTCGAATTCCATGCTTTCGCGTTCGATTTCGCTCATCGACCCCTCTATGGCTTGCCGCATTCTCGCATTGTGCTGGCTCCCGCGCTGCATAGCGCATCAATGCGCGACGCGAAACCGGCGCGGACGTGACAACGCCGATTTCGACAAAAAGTCGCGGTTTTCCCCTACGAAAAGGCAGACGCAGCGGCTATGGCCAAGCATAGGCCAGCGCCAATTGGTTGGCAGGCCAGGCGGCGCCGGGATGTTTTTAATTGTTCGACGGCTCGGTTATCGGCAATACTTCGCGCCATGCGCAGTCCAGAGCCGCCCGGCTTTCCATCGAAGCGCTTACTCTTAACGCCAGGCGCGGCCTGGCGTGCGGTTCTTCCGCTCCTCTTTTTGACCATGCCGGCCCTTTCGACCACGCAAGTCCGGGCGGATCAGGTGAAGGTGTGGGCGACCGGCGCCTATTCCTTCTCCGACGAGCTGGGCGGCTTCCGCATCACCGGAGCCTCCGGCATCGGCACCAAGGAAGATCCCCTGGTCATCAAGGAGGAGCTGAACTCGGCAACCCCAGTGACGCTGACCATCCGCGCGACCAAGCCGATCGAGCCCTTCGGCAAGGCCGGCGAGGTCGCCAACGGCGTGATGTATATGCGCATCGACGTGCTCAACAACAGCGCGCTCCCCTGGGTGGAGTTCCAGTTCGAGCTGCAGGAGATCCTCGACCAACCCAGCGTGTTCGGCGACGGCCTGTCCTTCGACCAGCGCAACAAGACACCCGACAACATCTGGTCGAGCAACTTCGCCGATTTCGACCGCCGGTTCGAACCCTATGACCGGCTGCTGTTCCGCAACGGCAAGATCGACCCGCTGAAGACGGCGACGTTCGATTTCCTGATCACCGACTACACGCCGCGCTGGACGTTTTACATCGTTCAGGATCCAAGGATTCCGACGGGGTGAATTACGCCGACGTCCAAGGCGGAGCTGACAACTTGCAAATCGGCGCCGCGCGGACGATGGTGGCGCCATGACTGCCGCTTCCCCCAGCACACCAGCCGAGATCGCCGAACTGCTCGCCTTCTATGCCAGCGCCGGCGTCGACGACGCGCTCCAGGACGCGCCGATCAACCGGTTCGCCGAAGCGGCGGCAATACCAGTTGGACGGGGGCCGGCAGACCGCAGGCCCGCCGAGCGGGCGCTGGCAGCGCCACAACGCGAAACCAGGCCCGAAAGCCGAACGGCACCCGACCAGGCTCCGGAACGCGTCGAGAACCCGCCAGCGCCCCTATCCGGCCTCGACGCCAGCAATATTCCGGACGCACCCACCCGGGTGCCGGCGGCCGCGGCCGTTCCCGACGAGGCACAGGCCCTGCTGGCGCGGCAGCTTGCCGCGAGCGCTTCGACGCTCGACGAGCTGCGCCAGCACATGGCCGCCTTCGACGGCTGCAACCTCAAATTCACCGCCAAGAACCTGGTCTTCGCCGACGGCAACCCGAACGCCGACCTGATGCTGGTCGGCGAGGCGCCGGGCCGCGACGAGGACCTCGAAGGACTGCCCTTCGTCGGCCGCTCCGGGCGGCTGCTCGACCGCATGCTTGCGGCGATCGGCCTCGACCGCAACTCGGCCTATATCGCCAACGTCATCCCATGGCGGCCGCYGGGCAACCGCACGCCGACGCCGCACGAGACCGAAATCTGCCGTCCCTTCATCGAAAGGCAGATCGAGCTGGTCAATCCAAAAGTGCTGGTCAATCTCGGCGGGCCGTCGGCCAAGACGCTGCTCAACACGACCGAGGGCATCCTGCGCCTGCGCGGCAACTGGCGGGTGCACACGACCGCCTCAGGCATAGCCATTCCGGCGATGCCGACGCTGCACCCGGCCTATCTGCTCAGGACGCCGGCGCACAAGAAGCTGGCCTGGCGGGATTTTCTCGAGGTGAAGGCGAAGTTGAAGGCGTTGGCGTGACCGCCCTTCCCTTCTCCCCTTGTGGGAGAAGGTGGAGCTATAACCTCCCAGGTAATTGAATTACTCCGCTCGCCACCCTACTCATCCCCCCATGAGCGCATCCGAACCCTCCGCCRGCAGCCTGATCCGCGAGTGGCGCACGCGGCGGCGCATGAGCCAGCTCGATCTCGCCATGGAAGCCGACATCTCGCAGCGGCATCTTTCGTTCGTCGAAAGCGGCCGCGCGCAGCCGTYGCGCGAGATGGTGCTGCATCTGGCCGAGCAACTGTCGATCCCGCTGCGCCAGCGCAACCAGCTTCTGCTCGCCGCGGGTTTCGCACCGAGCTTCAGCGAAAAGCCGCTCACCGACGCCACGCTGGCGCCGGCGCTGACCGCGGTCGAAACCGTGCTCAAGGGCCACGAGCCGTTCCCGGCGCTGGCGGTGGACCGGCACTGGAACCTCGTTTCCGCAAACACCGCGATCGCCCCGTTCCTTGCCGACATTTCCGAGGGATCCCTGCTTACGCCACCGGTCAATGTGCTGCGGCTCAGCCTGCATCCCGGCGGCGTGGCGCCGCGCATCGTCAATCTGGCGGAGTGGCGCGCGCATCTGCTGGAGMGGCTGAAACACCAGAACGACGCCACCGGCGACCCGGTGCTGATCGAGCTGGAGCGGGAGTTGCGCACCTATCCGTCCGGCCTGAAGAGCAGCCGTCCGGCGCCGGTAGAACCAAGCGGCATCGTGCATCCGCTGCGGCTCGCGCATGGCGATACGGTGCTGTCCTTCATCAGCACCATCACCGTGTTCGGCACGCCGCTCGATGTCACTCTGTCGGAGCTGGCGATCGAATCCTTCTTCCCGGTCGACGAGCAGACCCGAGCGGTGCTCGTGCGGCTGGCGAAGGAACGGGCGCCGGCCTCGTAGCCTTCACCCCTGCGGCGGCGCGGCCGTCCTGGTGCGCGTGCGCTCCAGGCCGAGCTGGCGCTCGCGCCAGATGATGAAGATGCCGGCGGCAACCACGATCACGCCGCCGACGAGCGTGTTGAGCGAGGTCACGTCGCCGAAGACGAGATAGCCGACGACGACACCGAGGATCATCGAGGTGTATTCGAAGGGCGCCACGACGGAAGCCTCGGCATGGCGGTAGGCCGCCGTCATCAGGATTTGGCCGAGCCCGCCGCAGAAGCCGGCAAAAACAAGGAGCGCGGCCTGCATCGGTGTCAGCGCCTGCCAGCCAAAGGGCAACGTAAAGAGCGACAACACCGAAGCCGTCGAGGAGAACCATAAAACGATGGTCGCCGTCTTCTCGGTCTGGACGAGATTGCGCACCAGAAGCATGGCGACCGCCGAGATCGCGGCGGCGATCAGCGCGGCCATGACGCCCAACACCTCCTGGTCGTCGAGGCCCTCATCGGAATTGAGCAGCGTCAGTTCCGGCCAGGAGATGACCAGCACACCGGCAAGACCGACGGCAACCGCGCTCCAACGGTAGACGCGGATCGTCTCGCCGAGGAATACCGAGGAGAACACCACGACCAGCAACGRCTGGGCGTAGTTCAGCGTGATCGCTTCCGGCAGCGGCAGYCTGGTCAATGCGAAGAAGCCGAGCCCCATGGCGCCGACGCCGACGACGCCGCGCGCGACGTGGTTGAACGGCCGCCTAGTCGTGAATGCGGTGGCCAGCTCACCCTTGAAGGCGAGGAAGGCGATGATCGGGAAGATGGCGAAGAAGGAGCGGAAGAAGACGRTCTGTCCGGCGGGCACGTCGCCGGCCGCCTTGATGCAGGTCTGCATGCCGACGAAAACCGTCACCGAGACGATCTTCAACGTAATGCCGCGCAGCGTGTTGTGGCCGACGGCATGATCGACGGTCATCTTGCCTCGTAAGGATGGTCGGAAAAACGAAGCCGCAAATGAAGCCTTTGCGCAGTTTTGTCGAGTGGCCGTTTCGTGTAAAGAGCGCGCACCTCAAAATTCTTGGACCAGCCAAGCTGGCTCTCCGCCCGAAACCGACAGGAAAAGCCCAAGGAATGCGCACCGATACCGGCCATGTCTTCAAGCTCGAAGACTATCGCGCCAGCGACTATCTCATCCCCGCGACCAGCCTGGACYTCCGCCTGTCGCCGGACGCGACCCATGTGACCGCGCTGCTTACAATCGAACGACGCGAGGGCGTCGCCGCGCCGGCGCCGCTGGTGCTCGACGGCGACGGACTGATGCTGCTTGGCGTGGCGATAGACGGGCAGGCGCTGTCGGCCAGCGATTACGAGGCGACGCCGGACCGGCTGACAATCCTGAAGCCGCCGGCGACACGGCGCTTCGAGCTTCGCCTGGAGACCGAGATCGCGCCTTCGCGCAACGAGGCGCTGATGGGCCTCTATCGCTCCAACAACGTCTATTGCACGCAATGCGAGGCCGAGGGCTTTCGCCGCATCACCTATTTCCTCGACCGCCCCGACATCCTGTCGGTCTATACGGTGCGCATCGAGGCCCCGCACAACGAGGCGCCGCTGCTGCTCTCCAACGGCAATCCCGTCGAGCGCGGCGCGCTCGCCAACGGCCGGCACTACGCGATCTGGCACGACCCCTTCCCCAAACCCTCCTACCTTTTCGCGCTTGTGGCGGGCGCGCTCGGCAAGGTGGCGGGCAGCTTCACCACCATGTCCGGCCGCGAGGTCGAGCTCGGCATCTATGTGGAGCCCGGCAAGGAGCGGCTTGCCGGCTATGCGATGGACGCGCTGAAGCGCTCGATGAAATGGGACGAGGACGCCTTCGGCCGCGAATACGACCTCGACGTCTTCAACATCGTCGCCGTGTCCGACTTCAACATGGGCGCGATGGAGAACAAGGGCCTCAACGTCTTCAACGACAAATATGTGCTGGCCGACGAGGAGACCGCGACGGATGCCGACTTCGCCAATATCGAGGCGATCATCGCGCATGAGTATTTCCACAATTGGACCGGCAACAGAATCACTTGCCGCGACTGGTTCCAGCTCTGCCTGAAGGAAGGCTTGACCGTTTACCGCGACCACGAGTTCTCCGCCGACCAGCGCTCGCGGGCGGTGAAGCGCATCGCCGAGGTGCGCACGCTGCGCGMGCATCAGTTCCCGGAAGACCAGGGGCCGCTGGCCCATCCGGTCAGGCCGCGGCGCTACCGCGAGATCAACAACTTCTACACGGCGACGGTCTACGAGAAGGGCTCGGAAGTGGTGCGCATGATCCGCACCATCCTTGGGCCGGAGACCTTCCGCGCCGGCATGGACCTCTATTTCGAGCGGCACGACGGCGAGGCGGCGACGATCGAGGACTTTTTGAAGGTGTTCGAGGACGTCTCGGGGCGAGACCTCGCGCAATTCGCGCTCTGGTATCATCAGGCGGGCACGCCGAACCTGACGGTGAGCTCCGCGCACAATGCCGCCGCCAAGGAGTTCACGCTGGAGATCGAGCAGTCGGTGCCGCCGACGCCGTCTGAAAGCCGTAAGCGGCTGATGCATATTCCCCTTGCGTTCGGACTTGTCGGCGCCGACGGCAAGCCTGTCGCTTGGGACTCGGTCGAGGGCGCAACGGTGGATGAYGGCGTCATCCATATCCGCAAGCGCCGGCACACGGTGCGCTTCTCTGGCATCTCGGAGCGGCCCTCGGTATCGCTCAACCGCGGCTTCTCGGCGCCGATCACGCTTTCGGTGCAGCAGAAGGCCGACGACCAGTTCTTCCTGGCGGCGCATGACAGCGACGCCTTCTCGCGCTGGCAGGCGTTCAACACGCTTTTGACCGACGCGCTTATCGCAGGCTTCCGCCAGATCCTCGGCGGCAAGCAGCCGGCCTTCGCAGGGCGCCTCGCCGAGCTCGCCGGCAGGATCGCCGGCGACGAGACGCTTGAGCCGGCATATCGGGCCTTGGCGCTGGCGCTACCCGGCGAAGCGGACATTGCCCGTGACATTGGCAAGGGCATCGACCCCGACGCCATCTTCGCCGCACGCGAGGCGCTGGCGCGGGCGATCGCCGAAGCAAATCGCGCGGCCTTTTCGGCACTCTATGACAGCCTTGTCGACAAGGGTCCGTTCAGCCCCGATGCCGCGAGCGCCGGACGCAGAGCCTTGCGCAACATCCTGCTCGACTATCTTTCGCTGCTGCCGGAAGGCGCCACCCTTGCCGCGTGGCACTTCAACGCCGCCACCAATATGACAGACCGCGCCGCGGCGCTGGCCGTGCTGGCGCATCGTCATTCGGGCACGGCCGAGGCCGAAGAGGCGCTGGCGGCCTTCGAAGCGCGCTATCGCGGCGACGCGCTGGTGCTCGACAAATGGTTCCAGATCCAGGCCGGCGTGCCYGGCGCGAGGACCGTCRACAAGGTGYGCGCGCTGATGCGGCATCCGGCCTTCTCGATCGCCAACCCGAACCGGGTGCGTTCGCTGATCGGCACCTTCTCCAGCGCCAACCAGACCGGCTTCCACCGCCCCGACGGCGAAGGCTATCGCCTGTTCGCCGAGACGGTGCTGCAGGTCGAGAAGCGCAACCCGCAAGTGGCGGCGCGTCTGGCCACCGCGCTCAGATCCTGGCGCTCGCTGGAGCCAGGGCGGCAAGCCAAGGCCAAGCAAACGCTGCTCGATATGGCCAAGGCCGAGAACCTGTCGGCGGATTTGCGCGATATCGTGGAGCGCACGCTGGCTTAGCGCTCTTTCCTTCTTCCCTTGTGGGAGAAGGAAAAAGGCAAATTTCAATTAACTTTTAATCTTTTTCGCGCGCGCCTCTGGACAAGGCGAATCACCTTTGATTCTTTAATGGCGATTCGGGCGTGCGGCGTATCCGGATCATCCAGTATACGGCAGATCGGGGAGTGCCATTTATGGCCAAGGCGGACGCGTGGGGCGCGCCCGGAGGGAAGGCTTTTGCGCGTCGCAAGGCAAGGAACGATGGACTTGCCGGCAACATGCGCCTGATCGCCGAACCCGCCTATCAGCGGCTCCTAGCCGCCGAGCCGCTGCTGCGCCGTTCGATCCCGGCGCTGATCATCATCTTCCTGATCGTCATCGCCGCGCTGCGCTTCCTGTCGCTGATGAACGAGCATGACGAGATCGAGCGCGACGCGAAGGCGGTGCTGGCGCTCGGCGCCGGCCAGATGGCGCAGGCCGTCACCGCCGACCCCACAGCGGCCGGCGCCAACGCCATAAGCCTCCTGGAAAACATCGGCCGCCAGGGCGCCATGAGCCGCGCCCATGTGCTCGCCATCACCGACGCCAACTTCAAGGTCATCGCCGTCTCGCCGCTGTCGACGGGCTGGCAGGGCCGCACGCTGGACAGTCTCGTGCTGGGCGGCCAGCCGCTGTTCATGTTCGGCGACCGCGCCGGCGTGATGGATGTCAGCATCTCGGGACAGGACTGGTTTGCCGCCGTCAGCCTCAGCGGTGACCGCAAGCATGCCGCGGYCGTGCTGGTGCCGCAGGAAGCGGTGTTCGACAGCTGGCGCAAGTCGATGTCGCTCAACGTCACGCTGTTCGTGCTGACTGCGGGCGTGCTGATCGTCATCCTCTACGCCTATTTCGGCCAGGCGGCGCGCGCCCAGGCCGCGGACCGCATCTATCTCGAGGCGCATCAACGCATCGACATGGCGTTGGTGCGCGGCCGTTGCGGGCTGTGGGACTGGGACATGGTGCGCGGCAAGATGTACTGGTCGCGCTCGATGTATGACATGCTGGGCTAMGAGCCCTGCGATACGATGCTTTCCTTCGGCGAAGTCGACGAGATCATCCATCCGGACGACGGCGACCTGTTCGAACTCGCCAACCGCATCGTCGAGCGCGAGATCGATCATATCGACCAGGTTTTCCGCATGCGCCACGCCGACGGACAATGGGTGTGGATGCGGGCCCGCGCCCAGGTGATCGATCCGGAAGCGCYGGAGATCCAACTGATCGGCATCGCCGTCGACRTCACCGAGCAGCGGCACCTGGCGCTGCGCTCGGAAGCGGYGGACATGCGGCTCAGGACCGCGATCGAGAACATCAACGAATCCTTCGTGCTATGGGACGCCGCCGAGCGGCTGATCATGTGCAATTCGAAGTTCCAGAAGGACAACGGGCTTTCGGACCGCGACGTCGTGCCCGGYATTCTCCGCGAAGCGGTGGAGGAGCGGATGCTGGCCTTCGCCTCGGAGCGCAGGCTCGCCAATGCCAACGGGCCGAAGGGCGGCGTCAGCTTCGAACGCCAACTCGCAGACGGCCGCTGGCTGCAGGTCAACGAGCTCAGGACCCGCGACGGCGGCATCGTCTCGGTCGGCTCCGACATCACCCAGATCAAGCTGCACCAGGAAAAGCTGGTCGACAGCGAGCGCCGGCTGATGGCGACGATCCACGATCTCAGCCTTGCGCGGCGCGCCGAGGAGGAACGCGCGAGCGAGCTGGTCGAGCTCAACCGCAAGTACATGAAGGAAACCGAGCGCGCCGAGGCGGCCAATCGCGCTAAATCGGAGTTCCTTGCCAACATGTCGCATGAGCTGCGCACGCCGCTCAACGCCATCATCGRCTTCTCCGAGCTGATGCAGCAAGGCCTGTTCGGGCCGCTCGGCTCCGAGCGCTACGAGGAATATGCAACCGACATCAACGGCAGCGGCAAATACCTGCTCGGCGTCATCAACGACATCCTCGACATGTCGAAGATCGAGGCCGGCCAGTTCTCGCTCGACCGCGAGGAGATCGACCTCTGTCCGCTGATCAAGGAGACGGTGCGAGTGATCTCGCTGCAGGCGGCGGAAAAGTCGATCAATGTCGAGACCCGCATCGCCGATACGATGCGGGTCTACGCCGACCGCCGCGCGATCAAGCAGATCGCCATCAACCTGCTCTCCAATGCGGTGAAGTTCACCGGCCAGGGTGGCAAGATCACGGTCAGGGCGCGCAACACCTCCGGCGCCCTGCTGCTAACCATCGAGGACAATGGCTGCGGCATCCCCAAGCATGCGCTGGGCAAGCTCGGCCGACCGTTCGAGCAGGTGCAGAACCAGTTCTCCAAGAACCACACCGGCTCGGGCCTCGGGCTCGCCATCTCGCGCTCGCTGGCCGAGCTGCAGGGCGGCGCGCTGAAGATCCGCTCGACCGAAGGCGTCGGTACCATCGTGTCGGTGYGCATTCCGCTGAAGAAGGCGCCAGCTGTGGTGAAGGCGGCGGCTTAATTTGCGGCTTCAATTTGAGACGCTGGCGGGACAGCGCCCCCCTCTGTCCTGCCGGACATCTCCCCCACTTGGGGGGAGATCAGATGTCGCGCCGGCTTTCGCCAATCTCCAGCGCCGTAGGAATGAGCGAGGCGCCGACGCTGCCAATCTCCCCCCTTGTGGGGGAGATGTCCGGCAGGACAGAGGGGGGCGCGAAGGAATGAGGCGCGAGTTAATCTAGGGGTTTAGCCGTGCCCCCGCGCGAAGCAGATGGTCGAAGTTCCGCCTGACCTTCCGCGACGTCTCCTTGAGATGCGCCTCCAACACAGCGAAATCCGGCAGGTCGGTGACCGCCAGCAACAGATCCGAGAGCCCCGGCGGGACATCGTCGCGCTGGAACTCGCCGGTGAGGCACAGCCTGATCATCTGGGTCAGCGCCAGATAGAGCCGGTAGGCTTCGCCTAGTTCTTCACGGATATCRCCGCCTGCGAAACCGGGGGCCAGCCGCGCCAGAATGTCGGCCGTCGCGGTGACCCGGCGGCCGGCCTCGACATTGCCGGTGATGACCGCAACCTGGGCGATGAATTCGAGATCGATGAGCCCGCCCGGGATCAGCTTGATGTCCCAGAGGTCGCGCGGCTGCTTCTCCTTCTCGATCAGCGCCCGCATCTCCGAGGCTTCGGCTTTCACCTTGGCGGCATCGCGTGGCTGCGTCAGCACCGCCGCCACTTCCGTCTCGAGCTCGGCGCAGAGCTCGGCATCGCCGCCGATGGCGCGAGCCCGTGCCAGCGCCATGTGCTCCCAGGTCCAGGCGTCCTGGCGCTGATACTTCTTGAACGCGTCGATATGGGTGGCGACCGGTCCTTTGTTGCCGGAGGGGCGCAGGCGCAGGTCTAGCTCGTAGAGCACGCCTTCGGCGGTCGGCGCCGAGACGGCGGCGATCAGGCGCTGCGTCATGCGGGCATAATAATGCGAGGGCGCCAGCGGCTTCTCGCCGTTCGAGTCCTCGGCATCCGCGTCATGGTCGTAGAGCAGGATGAGATCGACGTCGGAGCCGGCGGTGAGCTCGCGGCTGCCGAGCTTGCCCATGCCGAGCAAGGCCAGCCTGCCCCCGGCGACCTCGCCGTGGCGCTGCGCGAACTCGGCGATCACCGCTTGAAGTGCCGCCTCGATGGTRAGATCGGCAAGATCGGAGAAGGCGCGGCCGGCGCGCGCCGGATCGATCGAGCCGGCAAGCAGGCGCACGCCGATCAGGAATTTCTGCTCGGAGGCGAAGATGCGCAGGCGGTCGAGCACATCTTCATAGGCGCGGTCGCCTTCGATGAATGCGGCAAGCCGGGCCGAGAGATAGGCGCGGTCCGGCAATTCGGTGAGCAGCGCCGGGTCGAGCAGGCCATCGAAGACATGCGGACGGCGCGTGATGATGGCCGCCAGCCGCGGCGCGGCCCCCATGATGGTCGCCATCAGCTTGAGGAGCGCCGGGTTCGACTGCAGCAGCGAGAAAAGCTGGATGCCCGCCGGCAGGCCGGCGAGGAACTCGTCGAAGCGCATCAGCGCCTCGTCGGCGCGCCGCGTCTGGCCGAAGGCCTTGAGCAGCGCCGGGGTCAGTTCGGTCAGGCGCTCGCGCGCCTCCGCCGACTGGGTGACGCGGTAGCGGCCGAAATGCCAGCCGCGGATGACGCGGCAGATGTCGCTTGGCCGCTGGAAGCCCAGGCCATGCAGCGTCTGCAGCGTGTCGGGATCGTCGACATCGCCGGTGAAGACCAGATTGCCGACGCCCGCCGAAAGCTCGGGCGCTGTCTCGAACAGCGCCGCATAATGGCGCTCGACCTGCTGCAGCGAGGCGCGGAAGGCCTGCGTGAATTCCGCCTCGCCGGCAAAACCCAGCATCAGTGCGATGCGTTTCAGTTCCTCGTCTTCCTCGGGCAGGATGTGCGTCTGTTCGTCCGCCACCATCTGGACGGCGTGCTCGACGCGGCGTAGGAACCAGTATTGCCGGGTGAGCGCATCGCGCGCGTCGGTGGTGATCCAGCCGCGCGCGGCGAGCGCTGCAAGCATCGGCACCGTCTCGCGGCCGCGCAGTTCCGGGAAGCGGCCGCCGGCGATGAGCTGCTGGGTCTGGACGAAGAACTCGATCTCGCGGATGCCGCCACGGCCGAGCTTGACGTTATGGCCCTTCACCGCGATCTCGCCATGGCCCTTATGGGCATGGATCTGGCGCTTGATCGAATGGACGTCGGCGATCGCCGCATAGTCCATGTATTTGCGCCAGACATAGGGCTGCAATTCCTTGAGGAAGGCGGCGCCCGCGGCAAGGTCGCCGGCAACCGGCCGCGCCTTGATCATTGCGGCGCGCTCCCAATTCTGGCCGCGCGCCTCGTAATAACGAAGCGCTGCCTCGACAGGGATCGCCAGGGGCGTCGAGCCGGGATCGGGGCGGAGCCTCAGATCGGTGCGGAAGACATAACCGTGCTCGGTACGGTCCTGCAGGATGCGCACGAGACGACGCGTGAGCCGCGAGAACAATTCGGTCGCGTCGAGCGGATCGATGACGGCCGGCGCTTCGGGATCGAAGAAGACGACAAGATCAATATCGGAGGAAAAGTTCAGCTCATGCGCGCCGAGCTTGCCCATGCCGAGCAGGATCCAGCCCGAATCCCTCGCCGGTTCCRCCGGATGCGGCAGCTTGAGCTTGCCTTGGCGGTCCGCGTCGAGCAGCAGGAAATCGACGGCGGCGCATGCGCAGCCATCGGCAAGATCGCTGAGCCGGCGCACCGTCGCGGAGGTCTCCGCCTCGCCTGAAAGATCGGCCAGCGCGATCAGGAAATGCGCTTCGGTCTTCCATTGCCTGAGCGCCATCATCAGGCTGGTTTCCGAGGCGTCTTCCGCCCTGGCCGCGCCGCCGATCGCCTCGCCTATGGCATCGAGCCGCGCTTCGATCGTCTGGTCGAACAGCGTGTCAAGGATCGCCGGCCGACGGCGCGCGACATCGCGAAGAAAGGGCGAGAGGTCGAAGACGGYCGCCAGCAGGTGCTGCAGCGGCCCCTCGCCCGCCAGGAACGCAGCGAGGCGGGAAAGCCCCTCCTCCTCGGCGGCATCGGCGATTTCCGACAGTTCACGCCGGGYATGCTCCGCGTCCAGGGGGCGGAGCGCCAGTGTCGGGCTAAGCCGGAACTCGGATTCGATTTTCTTCTTCGCCATTTACCCGCGCCATCAAAGCATGTCTCCCGAAAGTGGGCCCGGATTCGGGACAAACACATACTTAAATCAAAAAACCTGAAGCAGGTCGCGTGAATCCCTTTTCACGCGACCTGCTTCAATGCGCCTCCCGCGACGGGAAACTCATGACCACGGACAATCCGGGATTGGCGGGTAAAAGATCAAGCCTTCCGTTGTGGAAAGTCATGATTGCCTTGGCCAGGCTGAGGCCGAGACCCGAGCCCGGCTGCGAGCGGCTCTTTTCCAGGCGCACGAAACGCTCTGTGGCGCGGGCGCGATCGGCATCGTCGGGAATGCCGTGGCCATTGTCGGTGACGGTAAGCTTGATTTCGTTGCCGAGGCGCTCCAACGCCACACGCACTTTCGGCGCCTCGGCGGCGTCGGTCGAGTATTTGATGGCGTTGTCGACGATGTTGGAAAGCGCCTGACCGATCAGCTCGCGGTTGCCGTTGATCGTGAAGGCCTCGGCCACGGTCGTTTCCAGCGCGACGCCGGCTTCCTCCGCCACCGGCTCGTAGAGCTCGACGACATCGCTCACCGTGGCCGCGAGATCGACGGGGCCGGTCTGTTCCGAGGAATAGCCGGCCTCCAGGCGCGAGATCATCAAGATGGCGTTGAACGTCTTGATGAGCTGGTCGGATTCCGCGATCGCGCCTTCCAGCGCCTGACGGTAATCCTGCGTCTTGTGCCTGCCGGCGAGCGTCGCCTCGGCGCGGTTGCGAAGCCTGGTCAGCGGCGTCTTGAGATCATGGGCGATGTTGTCGGAGACCTGCTTCAGCCCCTCGTTCAGCATGGCGATCCTCGCCAGCATCGAATTGAGGTTTTCCGACAGGCGGTCGAATTCGTCGCCGGCGCCGGTGACCGGCAGACGTCCGCTGAGATCGCCGCCCATGATGCGGCGGCTTGCGTCCGAGACGCTGTCGATGCGCTTGAGCGCCGCGCGTCCGACAAAGAACCAGATCAGGATGCCACCGAGCCCCATCATGCCGAGCGCCAGTGTCAGCGCACGGCTGATGACGGCGCGGAAGCGCTCCGGCTCGCCGAGGTCGCGGCCGACCAGCATGATCATCTGGTTAGGCAACCTCAGCACCAGCGCGATGGCGTTATGGCCCTCCTCTCCTGTCGACTGGGGAGCGTTGGCGCCGTCGCCGGCCTGCGGCGCGGGCTGGTCGGTCGCTCCGCTGCGCAGCCGGTCGAGCTCACCCTCGCCGAAGCGCTGGTAGGAAAAGKGCTCGGTCGTCCAGCCCTCGGTCTCGATCACCCCGGGCTCCAGACTCTGCACGTTGCCGGTGAGGATCTGGCCGTTGGCATCGGCGATCAGATAGAGATTGGCGCCGGGCTGGCGCGAACGGGCCTCGACGACGCGCACCAGCACCGGCAGGCCGCCGCGCTGGTAGGCTTGGGCAAGGCCCAGCACCTCGTCATTGATGGTCTCCTGCGTCTGCGCGGTCAGCATGCGCGCCGACAGCGACGTCATGTAGAGGACGAGCAGCACCGCGCAGAGGGCGAAAAGCAGAAGATAAAGCGCCGAGAGCCGGGCCGCCGTCGTCTTCATGATGGCCGGCAGGGAAAGAGCCATGATCGGCTTTACCCACCCTTCAGCATGTAGCCGGCGCCGCGGATCGTGTGCAGGATCGGCTTGTCGAATCCCTTTTCGATCTTGCCGCGCAGGCGCGAGACATGGACATCGATGACATTGGTCTGCGGGTCGAAATGGTAGTCCCAGACATTTTCCAGGAGCATGGTGCGCGTGACCACCTGGCCGGCATGGCGCATCAGATATTCGAGCAGGCGGAACTCGCGCGGCTGCAGCGTGATCTCACGGCCGGCACGCTTGACCGAATGCGACAGCCGATCGAGCTCGAGATCRCCGACCCGGTAGACGGTCTCGGACTCGCGCGCGCTGCCGCGACGGTTCAGCACCTCGACGCGGGCGAGCAATTCGGAAAAGGCGTAGGGCTTGGTGAGATAATCGTCGCCGCCGGCGCGCAAGCCGGTGACGCGGTCGTCGACCTCGCCCAGCGCGGACAGGATCAGCACCGGCGTGGTGTTGCCGCGCGAGCGAAGGGCGGCGATCACCGACAGGCCGTCGCGGCGCGGCATCAGGCGGTCGACCACCATCACGTCATAGTCGCCGGCATCGGCGAGCGCGAAGCCGGTCTCGCCGTCGCCAGCGACATGGGCGGTGTGGCCCGCCTCGGCAAAGGCTTTCTGCAAGTAATCCGCCGCCTCGCGATCGTCTTCCATGACGAGAATCTTCATGGGACCGTTATACGCGATTTCACTGAAAGGTTGAGAGGCAGCCATTCTTCATGCCTTCAAGTTAAAGCGGCAGCGGGTGATGGGAAACCCGCTGCCGCCAGGAGCGAAACACGGTGACTGACTTACGTGCTCGGCCCCATGTTTTCCCGGCGGCGGCTCGGGGGTGTTGATACCGCCGCAGGGAAAAGTCGAGATCCTAAAGATCAGCCCTTGCCGACCGGCAGCGCCACGAAGCGGTTCGAGTCGTCGCGGGTGATCTGCATCAGCACGGCCTTGCGGCCGGCCTTGGCGGCATCGGTCATCGCCTTGGAGACGTCGTCGGTCGTGTTCACCTCGTTCGAATTGATCGAGGTGATGACGTCGCCGGGCTGGATACCGCGATCGGCCGCGTCGCTGTCGGGATCGACGTCGGTTACCACGAGGCCCTTGCCCTTTTCCGCTTTGGTGACGGTCAGGCCGAGATCGGCAAGCGTGTCGGGCTTAGCGGCCGGCGCCGACTGCTTGTTGTTGTCGTCGTTCGAGGCCTGCTTGTCGCTCGCGGGCAGCGTGCCGAGATCGACCTTGACCGTCTCGTCCTTGCCGTTGCGCCAGACGGTGACGTCGACCGATTTGCCCGGCGCGAACGCGCCGATCATGCGGGCGAGTTCCTTCGGCGAGGCTACATCCTTGCCGTCGACCTGGGTGATGACGTCGCCGGCGACGATGCCCGCCTTCTTGCCCGGCCCGCCATCCTGGGCGCTCGACACCAGCGCGCCCTTGTCCGACTTCAGGCCGAGCGACTCGGYGATGTCGGAGGTGACCGGCTGGATCTCGACGCCGAGCCAGCCGCGCTGGACCGAGCCGCTCTTCATCAGATCCTGGACGACCTGCTTGGCGGTCGAGGCCGGGATGTCGAAGGCGATGCCAACGCTGCCGCCCGAGGGCGAGAAGATGGCAGTGTTGATGCCGATCACCTGGCCGTTGAGGTTGAAGGTCGGGCCGCCCGAATTGCCGCGGTTGACCGAAGCGTCGATCTGGATGAAGTCGTCATAGGGGCCGGCGCCGATGTCACGGCCGCGGGCCGAGACGATGCCGGCGGTGACGGTGCCGCCAAGGCCGAACGGATTGCCGACCGCAACCACCCAGTCACCGATGCGGACCTTGGAATCGTCGGCGAAGTCGACATAGGTGAACTTGTTGCCGCCGCCATCGACCTTGAGCACGGCAAGATCGGTGCGCGGATCGGTGCCGATCAGCTTGGYGTCGAGCTCCTTGCCGTCATTGGTGACGACACTGAAATCGGAGCCTTCCGACACGACATGGTTGTTGGTGACGAGATAGCCGTCCTCGGAGATGAAGAAGCCCGACCCTTGAGCGATCGGACGCGGCTGGCCATTGCCGTGGTCGCGGTGATTGAAGCGACGCATGCCGAACTGGCCGCCCTGGTCGCCGAAGCCGCGGAATTCCTTGAAGAAGCGGCGCAGCTGCGGGTTGTCGGGCAGGTTGTCGAAACCGTCCTGATCGTCGGAGCCGTCATCGGCGGTCGGCTGGATCTTGGCCTTGACCTTGACGCTGACGACCGCCGGAGAGACGTGCTCGACGACATCAGCGAAACTCGGCATCTGCGGGGCTTCGACGCGCACGGCGTCGGCCAGCACGGGGGCGGTGCCGGTTGCGAGCATGCCCGCGCCGACCGTGCCGACAACGGCCAGGGAAGCGACGGCGGCCATCAGGCGCTTTCGGGTGCGGGAATATGAATTGGGGGCAATATTCATGGGATTTCGTTTCCTCTTTCGAAGGGATGCGCTCAGGCGAAGCATCCTCGGGCAAGAGGATTAGAGAGCCGCACATTACGGCGCCATTTCCGGTACATGAAAGTTTTGTAATGTTGGCTGACCGCTCGTCGTTTGGATTCTACGTCACTTCGCTTTCATTCCCTCCCTTGGGAATGGTGGCCATATGTGCTATGGTGTACACAACTAATCATAAGGCTTTCTTCATGACAGCAAGCACCACCATGACAATCCGAGTCTCGTCCGAAACCAAACAGAAACTCGAGCGGATCGCCGCCGATACAAGACGCAGTAAGTCCTTTCTCGCGGCCGAAGCGGTTTCGGACTATGTCGATCGGGAACTCGAGATCATCGAAGGTATCAAACGTGGCTTGGCGGACGCTAAGGCAGACCGTCTCGTGTCCCACGATGAAGCCATGCTCGAGCTCGACGCGATAATCGAGGCAGCGGAAGTCAAGCGCGCGGGTAAGGCGTGAAGCGGGCCGTTCGCTGGTCACGAGAAGCTCTCGACGACTTCAAACAGCAGGTCGCCTTCATCGCGCGCGATAATCCGGCCGCAGCCAAACGCGTTGCGGATCGAATTCGTGCCACGGGTCAAAATCTTGGCGACATGGCAACGGGTCGACCAGGTCGCGTGGCCGGGACTTATGAAAAGCCCGTCGGACGCCTACCCTACGTCGTGGCCTACGCACTGCGGCCAGTCGCAGGTCGTGAGAGCGTTGTCATTCTGCGCGTTATTCATACGTCACGCGATTGGCCAGCCGAGGAATGGCCGGACTAATCGCCTAACATCTTGTCGAGCGCCGACTTCTCCTCGGCACYGAGAGTGCTGTCCGGTGCCGGGCGGCGCGAGCGGGCACCAAGCACGATGAACAGGCCGCCGGCCAGAAGCAGAAGCACCGGCGTGCCCCACAAAAGCGCGTTGCGCAGGCTGAAGCGCGGCTTGAGCAGGACGAATTCGCCATAGCGCGAGACGATATAGTCCATCACCTGTTGGTCGGTGTCGCCGGCCACCAGCCGCTGGCGCACGAGGACACGCAGGTCGCGGGCAAGATCGGCGTCGGATTCGTCGATCGACTGGTTCTGGCAGACCATGCAGCGCAGGCCTTCCGACAGCGCACGCGCCCTCGCCTCCAGCGCCGGGTCCTGCAACACTTCATCGGGTTTCACCGCCTGCGCCGCGCCGGCAAAGGCGAGAGCCAGCAGCAGGACCAGCGAGGCGAGCGAAAATCTCAACCTCATGTCGGGGTCGCCAAGGCGCCGGCCGGCTTGCGCCGCCTCGCCGRCGCGCCGACACGCAGGCGGCGGTCGAGCAGCGACATGGCGGCGCCCGCCATCATCACCAGCCCGCCTCCCCAGATCAGCGTCACCAGCGGCTTCCACCAGAGGCGCACGACGACGGAGCCGTCATTGTTCTCGTCGCCGAGCGACAGATAGAGCTGGCTCAAGCCCAGCGTCCTGATGCCGGACTCGGTCGTCACCATCTGGCGCGCCGGGTAGAAACGTTTGGCCGATGTGATCGCGCCATCGGCGTTGCCGTCGGAGTTCATAAGAAGGAAGCGGCCGCGATCCTCGGTGAAGTTCGGACCCTTCTGTGGGACGAGCCCCTCGAAGCGCAGCGTGTGGCCGGAGAGCTCCACCGTTTCGCCGGCACGCATGGTGAGGATCTTCTCCGTGCCGAAGCAGAGTGTGCCGACGATGCCGAGCAAGGTCAGCCCAAGGCCGAGATGGGCAAGCGCCGTGCCGAAGACCGAGCGCGGCAGGCCGGCGAAGCGGCGAAGCACGGCGGCCGGCGCCACGGATCCGAAACCGGATTTGACGGCAAGGTCGGTCAGCGCGCCGGCGACCAGCCAGACGGCGAGGCCGACGCCGAGGGCGGCGAACACGGAGGCACCGTCGATGAACAGGCCGGTGACCAGCATCGCGGCGATCGCCAGCGCGAAAGCCGCCATCAGCCGCTGCGAGGCGGCAATGACGTCGCCGCGCTTCCAGGCGAGCAGCGGGCCGAACGGCACGATCGCAAGCAGCGGCAGCATCAGCGGGCCGAAGGTCAGGTCGAAGAAGGGGGCGCCGACAGAGATCTTGCCGCCGGTCAGCGCCTCGAGCGCCAGCGGGTAGAGCGTGCCGACCAGCACCGTTGCCGTGGCGGTGGTGAGGAACAGGTTGTTCAGCACCAGCGCGCCCTCGCGCGAGATCGGATGGAATAGACCGCCCGCCGTCAGTTGCGAAGCGCGCAGCGCAAACAGCGTCAGCGAGCCGCCGATGAACAAAGTCAGGATGCACAGGATGAAGACGCCGCGCGCCGGATCGGTGGCGAAGGCGTGCACCGAGGTAAGCACGCCGGAACGCACCAGGAAGGTGCCGAGCAGCGACAGCGAGAAGGTGAGGATGGCCAAGAGCAGCGTCCAGATCTTCAGCGCCGAGCGCTTCTCCATGACGATGGCCGAATGAAGCAGCGCGGTGCCCGCGAGCCAGGGCATGAAGGAGGCGTTCTCGACCGGATCCCAGAACCAGAAGCCGCCCCAGCCGAGCTCGTAATAGGCCCAGTAGGAACCCATAGCGATGCCGCCGGTGAGGAACATCCAGGCGACCAGCGTCCACGGCCGCACCCAACGCGCCCAGGAGGCGTCAATGCGCCCCTCAATCAGCGCCGCGACCGAGAAGGAAAAGCAGATCGAGAAGCCGACATAGCCGAGATAGAGCATCGGCGGGTGGATGGCGAGGCCGAGATCCTGCAGGATCGGGTTGAGGTCGCGGCCCTCGATCGGCGCCGGATTGAGGCGCATGAAAGGGTTGGACGTCGCCAGGATGAACAGGAAGAAGGCGGCGCCGATCATGCCCTGCACGGCCAGCACATTGGCCTTGAGCGTTGCCGGCAAATTGTTGCCAAAGACGGCGACAAGCGTGCCGAAGAAGGTCAGGATCAGCACCCACAGCAGCATCGAGCCTTCGTGGTTTCCCCAGGTGCCGGTGATCTTGTAGATCATCGGCTGCAGCGAATGGGAATTCTCCCACACGTTCGCCACCGAGAAGTCCGAACCGGCATAGGCGCCCGCAAGGGCCGCGAAGGACAGAGCGGTGAGCGCGAAGCCGGTGACGGTCACTGGACCGCCGACCGCCATCAGCCGCTGGTTGCCGGTGCGGGCGCCGACCAGCGGCACCAGCATCTGCACCAGCGACAGCGCAAAGGCGAGCACGAGGGCGAAATGTCCGGTCTCAACCATTATTGGCTCTTGCTTTCCACCCAGACGCCCTTGGCCTTGAGCCCGTCGGCGACTTCCTTCGGCATATAGCGCTCGTCATGCTTGGCCAGAACGCTGTCGGCGACGAAAACGCCATCCGGGCCGAAAGCGCCTTCGGTTATGACCCCCTGCCCCTCGCGGAAGAGATCGGGCAGGATACCGGTGTAGGTCACCTTGACCGACTTCTGCGTGTCGGTAACCGAGAAAGCGACGGTTGCGCCGTTGCCGCGCATCACGGTGCCGCTCTCGACGAGGCCGCCAAGACGGATGCGCTGTCCAGGCTGGAGGCTTGCCGTGGCCAGTTCGGCCGGCATGTAGAAATAGGACGCCTTCTGGCCGAGCGCGTAGAAGGTGAGTCCCGAGGCGGCCCCGAGGAAAGYCAGGCCCGCCACGATCACCGACAACCGCTTCTGCTTGCGCGTCATTGCCTTACTCCGTCRCCGTCACGCCGAGCGAGGCGGCGAAGGCGGTGAATTTCTTGGCCTGTTCACTGTCCGCGCCAAAGGCGGCGACAGCGCGGCCGAGCGCGCCCCGCGCCTGGTCGGCCTTGCCAAGCACGACATAGGAACGGATGAGCCGCATCCATCCTTCCTCGTCGCGGGGATTCTGCTTCAATTTGTCGTCCAACCCCGCGACCATGGTCTCGATCATCGCCTGCCGGTCCTGCGGCGACATCTGCTGCGCGGCTTCCATCTGCTGCGCGTCGGGGCCGTTGGCCGGCGTGGCATCGGCGACAGCAGGCCCGCCGGCCTCGTCAAGCGCCTGCTGGACGGCGCTGCGCCAAGGCGAATCCGGCGCGAGCTGGCCGAGCATCTTTTGCCAGGCGGCGACGGCCTCGGCCTTCTTGCCTTCCTGAGCGAGGCCGACGCCCAAGTAGAAATTGGCCTTGGCGTTGGCCGGATCGAGCTTCAGGGCCGCCTCGAAGGCTTTTTGGGCGTCCGCCGAAACGATGCCGCCGGTGGCGCTGGCGATCGCCTCGCCGAGGCCAGACTGGCGCACGGCGCTGTCGCCGTCGAGGCGGATGGCGTTGCGGTAGGCGGTCACGGCGTCAGGAAAGCGYTGCAGCCTAAGATAGATCGGCGCCAGCACGTCCCAGCCCTTGCCGTCCGACGGATTGGCGGCGAGATGGGCCTCGGCGCGGGCGACCAGTTCGTCGACCGAGGAATCGGCCGGGTTCTTGGCCAGACGCTCGGCCAGCGGCTGCGACGGCAGATCGGGAGAGCCAAGCATGCCGTAAAGCCCCCAGCTCAGCAGGGGAACCACAAGCACGGCCACACTGGCGACCCATCTGGCGCCGTGCGATGGCTTGGGCGTGGCGGAGCCCGGCCGCGCAGCCGCGCCCAGACGCAGGATGCGCCGGCCGATCTCGGCACGCGCCTCCTCGGCCTCCCCGGGCTGGATCAGGCCGCGCGCCATGTCGCGGTCGAGCTCGGAAAGCTGGTCGCGATAGACTTCGAGATCGTGATCGCCGGCCGGCGACGCGCCCTTCATACCGCCGGTGAGCGGCAACAGCACCGCCAGGCTGGCGCCCAGCGTGAGGATTGCGGCTATGACCCAGAACAGCATGCCTATTCCAATAACGGCAGAGTCCTGCCCTGCCAACACGACCATCGTGCGACGCTTTGACGGCAGAGGCGCCGCCCAGCCTTGATCGATATCAAAAATCGCGCCGGCTGTTGCCCCTACCTTAGGTCAGCGGCGTCCAGCTGCCGTCGGCGTTGCGGCAGGCGGTGCCGCGTGCGGTGACGCCCGCGCCGCTGGTGTAGACGGTGTGGGTGTACTGGCGGCAATCCTGCGAGCCGACCCGGTAGGGCTGGGCGGCGGTCACCTCGCCGTAATGCGCGGCGTTGTCGCTCTTCCACGTCACTTTCTGACCGCTGGCGTTGTATTCCAGCGCCTTGTACTCCGCCTCCAGCCCCTTGCGCTTTTCGGCATCGCTGAGGCCCGAGCCGATCGATCCGCCGATAAGCCCGCCATTCATGGCCGAGACGATGCTGGTCGAGACCTTGCCGCCGGGCGGCGGCGTGGAAACAGGCGTGACAGGAGAGGTCGGACCCCCTCTGCCCAACGTCGTGCAGCCGGAAACGGCGAGCAGGGCGGAAACGAGCGCGACGCGAATCTTCATGCCGACAACCGGTTCTCTTCAGCGGGATGGAACTGGATGGACTGGGGGCGCGCCATCAGGAGGTTGTCATCGCCATAGTGTTGATATTTGTCGGAAATTTGGCCGTCGGCAGCCGCACGCAAATCGATAAGAAACATCACTGAAGGCTCCGCAATCTCACCACCACCCTCAAGCCCCCCATGCCGGACCGTTCCAGCGCCAGCGAGCCTCCATACTCGTTGACGAGGTCGGCGACAATGGCAAGGCCAAGCCCTGTTCCCGGCTTCGTCTCGTCCAGTCTCTTGCCACGCTTCAACACCTCTCGCGCGCTGTCCTCGGGAATGCCCGGACCGTCATCCTCTATAACGATTTCAAACAGGTTGCCGCTTCCCGAAATAGTGGCGATCGTCACGGCAACCGCGCTTTTTGCCCATTTCATCGCATTGTCGAGCAGATTGCCGAGCAGTTCCTCGAGATCCTCGCGCTCGCCGGCAAAGACGATCTCGGCCGGCGGCAGGGACAGCGTCAGTCTCGTTTGCGGGTTGAGCTTGCGCAGCACGCGCACCATGCGTTCGACCAGCGGCGAAACCGGCGTGCGGAAGACAACGCTGTCGCGCTGCGCGGCGACACGCGCGCGCTGCAGATAGTGGTCGACCTGTTTCTGCATGGAGGCCGCCTGATCGGCGATCAGCTGGCCCTTGGCGCCGCCGAGCGCGCGGCCCTCATTGATCAGAACGGCCAAAGGCGTCTTCAGCGAATGGGCAAGATTGCCGACCTGGGTGCGCGAGCGCTCGACGATGCGCCGATTGTTCTCGATCAGCGCATTGGTCTCGTTGGCCAGCGGCTCTATCTCGGCCGGGAAGCTGCCGTCGAGCCGCTGCGCGGTGCCTTCGCGCACCATGGCCAGCGCATTGCGGACCCGGCGCAAGGGCTGGAGGCCCAAGAGGATGGCGATGGCGTTGATGGCGATCATGCCGACGCCGAACAGCGAGAGATAGGTGAGCAGGCGGCGCTGGAAGCTGGCGATCTCCTGTTCCAGTTCGCTGTGGTTGCCCATGACGCGGAAACGCGCGGCGCGGTTCTTGGCGTCCAGCACGAACTCGCTCTCGAACACTTCGAGCTGCTCGCCCTTGATGCCCTCCATCGAGTAGCTGCGCTGGAAGTTCGCGTTGAATGGGACTTCCGCGACGCTCGGCGACAGAAGCGAGGTCGTCATCGAGGAGGAATGGATTTCGCCGTGCACGCCTTCGGAGGCGGGCTCCACCGACCAGTACCAGCCGGAATTGGGCTCGGAAAAGCGCAGGTCGCCAAGGTCGGGCGAGCCGGTCAGCGCGCCGTTGTCGGAAATGCCGACGGAGCCGATCAGGTTGAACAGATGCGCCGAAAGGAGGCTGTCGAAGCCGCGCTCGCTGGCCTGGCGGTAAAGCGTGGTGATGAGGGTGAAGATGACGACCAGCGTCAGGATCGCCCAGATGGTCGAAAAGGCGATAACGCGAAAGGTCAGCGAGCGCGGCCAGAGCCRCAGCCTTGAAAGCCACGTTCTCATCGTTGGCTTCAGCGGTTCCGCGTCACGCCTCCGGCTCACGCATGCGATAGCCCATGCCACGCACGGTTTCGATCATGTCGATACCCATTTTCTTGCGAAGCCTGCCGACAAACACTTCGATGGTGTTGGAATCGCGGTCGAAATCCTGATCGTAGAGATGCTCGACCAGCTCGGTGCGCGACACCACCTCGCCCATATGGTGCATCAGATAGGCGAGAAGTCGGAATTCGTGCGAGGTGAGTTTGAGCGGCACACCGTTTACGTCGGCCTTGGAGGCCTTGGTGTCCAGCCGCAGCGGCCCACAGGTGAGCTCGGACGACGCGTGACCCGCCGCGCGGCGGATCAGCGCCCGCACCCGGGCCAGCACCTCCTCGATATGGAAGGGCTTTGTCACATAGTCGTCGGCGCCGGCGTCGATACCGGCGACCTTGTCGCTCCAGCGGTCGCGCGCGGTGAGGATCAGCACCGGCATCTTGCGGCCGCCGCGGCGCCAACGCTCGACGACGCTGATGCCGTCCATCTGCGGCAGGCCGATGTCGAGGACCACGRCATCGTAAGGCTCGGTGTCGCCGAGAAAGTGCCCCTCCTCGCCGTCATAGGCACGGTCGACCACATAGCCGGCATCGACCAGCGCCTCGGCCAGTTGCCGGTTGAGATCCTTGTCATCCTCGACGACGAGCACGCGCATGGGTTGAAGCCTGTTGTTGGGTAGACGTATAGGCCGATTCCGCCAGCCAGGGAAACGAGAGGGGTCAGCCCATCGGGACGACGATTTCCGAGCGGCGCGGACGCTGTCCATCCTTGCCGGGAACGAGCACGACGATGACGCAGACCTGCTGGCCCCCCCGCGTCGCCTGCGAGGCCTTGGCCAGCGTGCCGCCATTCTGCGCGGCGACCTGCTGGCCGATGGCGTAGCAATCGCCGGCGGCAAGCACGACGGGCTGATCGACCGACGGATCGATGACCGGCATCGCCGTCGTCTGYGACGCAAAGAGGCCGGCTGCGGCAAGCGCCAGCACTGCTTTGCGGAGGTGGAAGCCGAGATTTTTCATGATCACGGTTCTACCGCATATGGGCTGAACGTGAAATGAACGGTGAACGATCGAAAATTCATGCCGCCATTCCCCCGCGTGCCGATGCCAAGGCTTCCTCAAGCCCGGCTTCGAATTCATAGCCGGAAAAACAGTCGATCGGCTACGCTTTTCGGGTGCGGATTCTCCATCCTGCGCTAGCTAGTGCAGGTACGCCGGACGATCATAGGAGCATGCGATGACGCGCGACAATATTGCCGATCTCTACCGGGGCTACATCGCCTGCCTGAACGACCAGGATTGGGACAATCTCGGCCGTTTCGTCGGCGAGGAGGTGCAGTATAATGGCGAGACGATCGGGCTTTCGGGCTACCGCCGCATGCTGGAGGGCGATTTCGAGGCCATTCCTGACTTGCGCTTCAACATCGAGCTTCTGATCTCGGAGCCGCCGCGCGCGGCGGCGCGCCTGCATTTCGACTGCCATCCCAAGGGCGTGCTGTTCGGCCTGCCGGTCAACGGCAAGCGCGTTTCCTTCGCCGAAAACGTCTTCTACGAGTTCCACGGCAGCCGCATAAGAGAGGTGTGGTCGGTCATCGACAAGGCCGCCATCCAGGGGCAGCTTAGATCAGGATGACGTTTCGTTGAATCGTCACCCTGATCCAACTCCTTGTTGAACATGATCTTTTCCGAAAACCGGTTCCCACTTTTTGCTGCGCTGACCTTCGGTTCGGGATCATGCGCTAGCCAGCGTCTCAGACGGCTTCCTGTGTCAAGGCGCGGAAGCGCAGCAATCCGTGATGGACCGCAAGGTCCTCGTCATAACGCGCCTCGGCGAATTCCAGCGACAGCCGCGTCTGGCCACGCGGGCCGATGGACAGTGCCGCGCCATCGAGGCGCGCCTTGATGCTGTCCATGATGAGGCGCGTCTCGGCCTCGCCCTGCGCTTTCGACCAGACATGCAAGGTGATCAGTTGGTCACCATTGTTGTCAGCTCCGGTGTCCAGGTCGAAGGCGCTGGTGCGCCCATAGGTCACGTGTGGAAAAGCCGCCTTGTCGTTCGCCTGCTCGAGCAGGCCGGCGCCGCCGAGCAGCGCCGATAGCGACGCATCGGTCTTCAGCCTCAGGAACAAGGCCTGCATCAAATCGCCAGGCGCCGTCATCTACCGTCCATCGCCAACACATGTCTCCGCGCCGCGGCCCAACAACGTAGCCGCGCTCGCGATCCGAAGCCAGATCGCGAATCGTTTTGACTATAACGTGAATGGCGAAGGTCTCGAATTTATTACGTTTTCGTCAAATCAGGAGACCGGCGCGGCGCCGCCTTCCTCGGTGCGCTTTRCAATGAACTCGTCGAGCATGCCGGCGGCGGCAGCGGAGGCCGGCGGCTGGAAGTCGGCGAGAATCCGCTTCCAGATACCGGTCGCGCGCTCTGTCGCCGTCTTGCCGCCGGCCTGCGTCCAGTTGCCGAAATTCGACCAGTCGGCCACCACCGGCTCATAGAAGGCGGTGCGGTAGCGCGTCATGGTATGCGCCGCCGAGAAGAAATGGCCGCCGGGCTGCACCTCGGCGATGGCCTCGAAGCCGATCGCATCCTCGTCGCCCGGGGGCTTCGCRCAGAGTTCGGCGACGGTCTGCAGCGCCTCGATGTCGGTGATCAGCTTTTCCAGGGAAACGCTCAGGCCGCCTTCCAGCCAGCCGGCAGCGTGGATGCACATAGTGGCGCCGGCCAGCACCGAGCCCCAGAGCGCGAACTGCGTCTCATGCGCCGCCTGCGCATCGGAGACGTTGGCGGCGCTGCCGCCGCCGGAGCGCCAAGGCAGGCCGGTGTAGCGGGCGAGCTGCCCCGCCCCAAGCGTCGCCTTGATGTGTTCCGGCGTGCCGAAGGCCGGGGCGCCGGACTTCATGTCGACATTGGACGAGAAGGAGCCATAGACCACCGGCGCGCCGGGGCGCGCTATCTGGGCCAGCGTCAGGCCCGCCAGCGCCTCTGCATGCTGCAGCGTCAGCGCGCCGGCGACCGYGATCGGCGCCATCGCGCCCGCCAGGCAGAAGGGCGTGATGACCAGAACCTGGCCGGCCTTGGCGAAATCGATGATGCCTTGCGCCATCGGGATGTCCAGCTGACGCGGCGAATTGGTGTTGATGACGGTGTAGCAATGGGCGCCGGCGCGGAACTGGTCCTCGGAGAGGCCGCGCGCCAGGCGGATCATCTCGAAGCTGTCCTCGACCTGAGGTGTGCCGCGCGCGAACACGAAGGGAAACTTGTCGGAGAGCGTCAGCTGCGCCCGGTTGACGGCGTAGTGGCGGAAGCGATTGTCAATGTCCTGCGGCTCGACGCACGGCCCGAGCATATGCAGCACGTCGAAATGCTGGATCAGCTTGGTGAATTCCTCGAAGGCCTGGAGCGTGCCCGGCCGGCGCCCGCGCTCGAGGTCGGTGACGTTGGGGGCGCCGGAGCCGGCCAGGAAGGCCATCGAGCCGAGTTCGAGCATCAGGTCGCGCGAGCGGTCGCCGCCAAAGGCAGGAATGGAGYGCGGCGCCGAGGCGAGCCCGGCCTCGACCATGTCGCGGCCGATCCTCACCATCTGGCTGTCTTCATCGACCAAGGCGCCGGCCCTGGCGTAGACGGCGCGGGCCTCGGGCAGCAGCACCTTGATGCCGAGCTCCTCCAGCACGCGCAGCGCGGTGGCGTGGATGGCGGCGACGTGATCGTCGGAAAAGATCGGCTGCGGCAGGAAGGGGTTCTTCAGCGACCGGTAGTTCGGGTGGCGGCTGGATTCGCTGCCCGCCTCGCCGGTGCGTCCCCGCCGGCGCTCGCGCCGGACATCACGTGCGGCCTCATCGATCATGGCGGTTCCTCCTCATTGCCGCATCGCCTTGCCTTCGGGGTCGTAGGGCGAGGCCGCGATGACGCGCGCCGGCCGTTCGACCCCGACAATGTGTACGGAAAGTTCCGTCCCCTCCCCGGCGAAACCGTCATCGAGCAACGCCAGGGCGACGCTCTTGCGAAGCGTGTAGCCGTAGCCGCCGGAGGTGACGAAGCCGACACGCCGGCCCTTGGACCAGACCGGCTCGAAACCGCTGGCGTCGGCGTCGACGGCGTCGACCTCCAGCGTCACGATGCGTCGCGAGACGCCGGCCTCGCGCTCTTTCAGCGCCGCCTCGCGGCCGATGAAATCGCCCTTGTCGAAAGCGATGAAGCGGTCGAGCCCGGTCTGGCCGGGCGTGTAGCCTTGCGTGAATTCGCGCGACCAGATGCCGAAACTCTTTTCCAGCCTGAGCGAATTCAGCGCGTAATAGCCGATCTCGGCYAGACCGAGGTCTTCGCCGGCGGCAAGCAGCGTCTCGCGCAGGGTCGAATGYAGGGTGGCCGGGCCGTTGATCTCGAAACCGAGCTCGCCGGCAATCGACAGCCRAGCCACTCGGGCGCGCACCATGCCGATGTCGAACTCACCGCAAGCCATGAACGGCAAGGCTGCCGCCGAGACGTCCTGATGCGTGGTGCGTTCGACGATCCGGCGTGCGTTCGGACCGGTGACGAGGAAACCGGACATCCCATCCGATATGTCGGTGACGGAGACGCCTTCGGCGATATGCGCCTCGAACCAGCGCATATGGAATTCGCGCAAATAGTAGGAGCCCATGATCCAGTATTCGCCGCCGCCCCAGTTGAGCACGGTGAGATCGCCCTTCAGCCGGCCGTCGGAGCCAAGCATCGGGGCCAGCTTCGCGCGGCCGGGCTTCGGCAGCCGGCAGGCGAGCAGCCTGTCGAGCCAGGCCGCGGCGCCGGGGCCTGACACGGCATAGCGCGAGAAGGCCGTCGTATCGACGAGGCCGGCGGCGCGGCGAACCTGCAGCACCTCGTCGCCGACGATCTCGAAGGCGTTGGAGCGCTTCAGCGTCGTCTCCTCGCGGAACCCCATCGGCGCGAAATAGGCCGGGATCTCCAGCCCCCACGACGCCGTCCATTCGGCGCCGGCGGCGTTCATGCCCTCATACGCGCCTGGGCGCTTCAGCGGCCGGCCGGCAGGCAGGCGCTCGTTGGGGAAGGTCATGACGAAGCGGCGGGCATAGAACTGGCCCGTGGTTTGCCGCAGATACTCCCGGTTGGCGGCAAAGGCGCCGTAGCGGGCGATGTCCATGCCGAAGATRTCGGCTTCCGGCTCGCCGTGGATCATCCACTCGGCCAGCGACTTGCCGACGCCGCCGCCCTGGCTGAAGCCGGCCATGACGCCGCAGGCGACCCAGTAGTTGCTGAGCCCCCTGACGGGACCGACCAGCGGATTGCCGTCCGGCGTGAAGGTGAAGGCGCCGTTGACCCATTTGCGGATGCCGGCCTTGGCCAGGCAGGGAAAGCGCTCATAGGCCTTGGCAAGCTCGGGACTGATGCGGTCGATATCCTCCGGAATCAGCTCGATGCCGTAGTCCCAAGGCGCGCCGTCCATGTTCCAATGTTTCGGGTTCTGCTCGTAAACGCCGAGCAACACACCCTTCCGCTCCTGGCGAAGATAGGAGAAGCCGTCGAGATCGACGGCCAGGCCGAGTTCCTTGTCGAGGGCGGCAACTTCCGGAATGTCCTCGGTGACGAAGTAATGATGCTCCATCGGCGTCACCGGCAGGTCGACGCCGGCCATCAGCCCGACCTGCTTGGCCCAAAGACCACCGGCATTGACGACGTGCTCGGCGACGATGGTGCCCTTCTCGGTGACGACGTCCCAGCCGCCGTCGGCGCGTTGCTTCAGCTCGACGACGCGGTTGCGCAGGATGACGTCGGCGCCGCGCTTCTTGGCGGCGCCGGCATAGGCGTGCGTGGTGCCATAAGGATCGAGATGGCCCTCGTTGGAATCATAAAGGCCGCCCAGCACGCCATTCACGTCGACGATCGGGCAGATCTCCTTGATTTCCTCCGGCGTGACCAGCCGCGCCGTCTCGATGCCGACCGACTGGAACACCGCCCAGGCCGATTTCAGCCACTCCCAGCGCTGCGGGTCGCTCGCCATGTTGACGCCGCCGGTCATGTGCAGGCCGGCATTCTGGCCGGACTCGGCTTCGATCTCGCGATAGAGCTTGATCGTGTAATCCTGCAGCGCCGCGACATTGGGATCGGCGTTGAGCGCGTGGAACCCGGCCGCCGCATGCCAGGTCGAGCCCGCCGTCAGTTCGGCGCGCTCGATCAGCGCCACATCGCTCCAGCCAAAACGCGTCAGATGATAGAGCACGGAGGCGCCGACCACGCCTCCCCCGATGACAACTGCCCGGTAATGCGACTTCACGAGCCTCTCCCTCTCGTTGGAGGCTTTTACGATACATCTCCTGGACATATGTGTCTAGACACTTCTGTCCAGAGCTTGCACGCCGCCGCGCGCCGTGCCACTTGTTCGGTCATGATCATGACTGCTCCCCGGGACGAGCCGCCGCCCGGCAATATCAAGGTGACCCGCGCGGACTGGATCAACCTCGCGCTGCAGACGCTGATTTCCGACGGCATCGAGAGCGTGCGCGTGCTGACGCTGGGACAGAAGCTCGGCGTCTCGCGCTCGAGCTTTTACTGGTATTTCGAAAGCCGGCRGGACCTGCTCGACCAGTTGCTCAAGCATTGGCACGAGACCAACACCACGGCGATCGTCGAGCGGGCCCGCCGGCCGGCCGATACCATCATCATGGGTGTGATGAACGTGTTCGAATGCTGGGCCGACGAGCGCCTGTTCGATCCGCGGCTCGACTTCGCCGTGCGCGAATGGGCAAGGCGCTCGGACGACGTGCGGCGCATGATCGACAAGGCCGACGAGGAGCGCCTGCTGGCCATACGCGACATGTACCGCCGGCACGGCTATGAGAGCGAGGACGCCTTCATCCGCGCCCGCGTGCTCTATTACATGCAGATCGGCTATTACGTGCTTGACCTCAAGGAGCCGGTGGAGGCGCGCGTCAGCCATCTCGCCGCCTATCTGCGCTCCTTCACCGGGCTGGAGCCGACCGAGGCGGATGTGGCGCATTTCATGCGCTTCATCGCGGCGCGGTGATACCGATCGGCCGCTAACGGCGTACTTCCAATCAACAAAGCTTGTGCTGTGGCTTCGCTGCCCTTGTGGGCGGTGATAAAATGGTCGAATAGTTTCGACAGGGGCGCCACCCTGAAACTGCCCGCATGCTGTTTTCGGGCGAAAGCGCGTTGGGGCGGAAGTCTGGAATGGCAAGTCCTTCGAAACCACGCAAGAGAAGAGGCCGGATCGCCTCGGCGGCTCTTGCCGTCGACGCCTGGCTCGATTCCTCGCTCTATGAGATCAGCTTCAAAGCGCGCGAATTCTGGGAAGCGGCGACCATCTTTTCCCGTCGTTTCCGCGTGCATGGCTGGCGCCGCGCCATCATCGAGGTGCTGAGCGAGGGTTTCACCATGGGCGCCGGCGGCTTCGTGGTGCTGTTGGCGCTCGCCATGCCGGCCTTCGACATCACCGCCGGCGACTGGCRCAACCAGGGCGACTTCGCCGTCACCTTCCTGGACCGCTACGGCAACGAGATCGGCCAGCGCGGCATCATCCAGCGCGATTCCGTGCCGGTCGACGAGATGCYGGACATCGTCATCAAGGCGGTGCTGGCGACCGAGGACCGGCGCTTCTTCGACCATTACGGCATCGACGTGCTCGGCCTGTCGCGTGCGCTCTTCGAGAATATGCGCGCCAATTCGGTGGTCCAGGGCGGCTCCAGCATCACCCAACAGCTCGCCAAGAATCTCTTCCTGTCCAACGAGCGCACCTTGGAGCGCAAGATCAAGGAAGCCTTCCTGTCGCTGTGGYTCGAGGCCAATCTCTCCAAGAAGGAGATCCTGCAGCTCTATCTCGACCGCGCCTATATGGGCGGCGGCACGTTCGGCATCGAGGCGGCGGCGGACTTCTATTTCGGCAAGAGCGTCAAGGACCTGAGCCTCGCCGAGGCGGCGATGCTGGCCGGCCTGTTCAAGGCGCCGACCAAATACGCCCCGCACATCAACCTGYCGGCGGCGCGCGCACGCGCCAATGTGGTGCTGTCCAACCTGGTCGACGCCGGCTTCATGACCGAAGGCCAGGTGCTGCAGGCGCGGCTGCATCCGGCCGACGTCGTCGACCGCGGCGAGCAGAAGAGCCCGGATTATTTCCTCGACTGGGCCTTCGACGAGGTGAAGAAGATCGCCAAGCCCGGCCAGCACTCGCTGGTCGCCCACACCACTTTCGATGCCAATATCCAGAAGGCCGCGGAAGAGTCGGTCGAATTCCATCTGCGGCAGTTCGGCAAGGAATACAACGTCACCGAAGGCGCGGTGGTGGTGATCGAGACCAATGGCGCGGTTCGCGCCATCGTCGGCGGCCGCGACTATGGCACCAGCCAGTTCAACCGCGCGACCAAGGCGCTGCGCCAGACCGGCTCGTCGTTCAAGCCCTACGTCTATGCCACCGCGATGGAGCATGGCTTCACGCCGGATTCGGTCGTTTCGGGCGGCGCCATCAGTTGGGGCGGCTGGTCGCCGCATAACTACAATGGCGGCTCGGCCGGCAATGTCACGCTGCTCACGGCGATCGCCAAGTCGATCAACACCGTGCCGGTGCGGCTGGCCAAGGACTACCTGGGCATTCCCCCGATCAAGGCGATGGCCGAATCGATGGGCGTCGAATCGCCGCTGGAATCGCACAAGACCATGGTGCTCGGCACGTCCGGCATGACCGTGAWGGACCAGGCGACCGGCTACAGCGTCTTTGCCCAGAACGGTTTCGTGGGCTYCCGCCATGGCATCACCCAGCTCGTCACCCGCACCGGCGAGGTGGTCTATGACTGGGCCAAGGATGCGCCGCCGCCGCACCGCGTGCTGTCGGAAAAGGCGCTGAAATACATGAACACGATGCTGGCGGCGGTGCCGGCGATCGGCACGGCGCGGCGCGCCCAGTTGCCMAACATCGTCGTCGCCGGCAAGACAGGCACCACCCAATCCTATCGCGACGCCTGGTTCGTCGGCTTCACCGGCAACTACACGGCCGCCGTCTGGCTCGGCAATGACGACTTCACGCCGACCAACAAGATGACCGGCGGCACGCTGCCGGCGATGGTCTGGCAGCGGCTGATGGTCTATGCGCATCAGAACATCGACCTGAAGCCGATCCCGGGCATCGATCATCCTTGGGTCGATCCAGAGGTCGCAGCCAAGGCCGAGGAAGCGGCGAAGAAGGAAGCCGACGCCGCGGCGGCCCAGGCCGAGGCCGAACGCCCGCCGGTGCTGTCCAGCCGCACCAGTCAGACGCTGCGGGACATGACCAAGGCTTTCCAGGCCGCGCCCGTGCTCAGCGCCCCCGCTTTGCCGGAGACGCTTTCGGCGCTTTAAAAAGCATGTCTCCCGAAAGTTGGAACCGGTTTCGGGATGACGACATGYGTAAAATCAAAAACCTAAAGTGCAGGGAGCGAATCTGAAAAATTGCGATGCGCTTTAGGGCGGCGCTGGCGTGAAGCCGGCTTGCCACGGCACCCCGCGTCGCGATATCCCGGGCAATCTCCTCTGTTGCGGCTCTCATGCTCAAGAACGCCATCCTGACGCTGCTTTCGCTTGCCATTGCCATCGGGCTCGGCGGCTACAGCGTCTGGTATGCGCTTAATGCGCAGGACGGCGTCGGCGCGATCCGCATCGGCCAATGGACCGCTTTCCCCGAAGTCGGGACTCTAGCCGCCGACCCCTACTCCAAGGCGCGTGTGGCACGCGAGGGCGTGCTGGCGCTMGGCCAGGCCGAGGGGCTTGCATTCGTCGCCGAGCGCGACGATGCCGGCGAGCCGCTGAAACGCGAATGCACCTACACGATCGAAGGCGGTTATCCCGCCGCCCGCTTCTGGACGCTTTATGCCGCCGACCAGTCGCTAGGGGTGATCGACACAGGCAAGMCGAGGCAATCAGCGCTTCAGTCCTACGAAGTCCTGCGCCGGCCTGACAATTCGGTCGTCATTTCCGTCGGYAGCCGCCCTGCTCCCGGCAACTGGCTRCTGACTGGCGGCTCCGGCAAGATGTATTTCGTGCTGACCTTCTACGACACGCCGATCGCCTCGAGCACCGGTCTCTCGGACGTCACGCTGCCGCGCATCCTGAAGGCGGGCTGCAATGCGTAAGCTGCTGCATGCCTTGATCCTCGGCCTGCTCGGCGCCGGCATCGTGCATATCGTGGTGCTGTTCCTGGTGCCGGAATTTTCCGAACGCGATGCCTGGTCGCGGCTGGCGATGGCATCCGACCTCTACAAGATGACGCGGCTGGACGCCGAGGCCGGCGGCGCGCCGGTGGTCAAGTCGGTCGACCCGTTGTTTTATGCCGCCGCCTGCCGGTTCGATCTCACGGACGGGCTGGTCAGGATCAGGGCGCCGGGCGACGTGCCGTTCTGGTCGGCCTCGGTCTACGACCGCAACGRCCACAACATCTATTCCTTCAACGATCACAACGCCAATGGCGAGAAGCTCGATGCGGTGGTGCTGACGCCGGCGCAGATGATCGATGTGCGGCGCGACCTTCCGGAGGATCTGCAGGGCGCGATCTTCGTCGAAGCGCCGATCGAGGAAGGTATCTTCGTCGTCCGCGCCTTCGTGCCGGACGAGAGCTGGAAGCCGATCGTGTCACGCTTCCTCGAGCAGAGCGCCTGCGAATTGCAGGACTACTGAGAAAGGCGGGCCGATCAGTGATGCGGCTTGGCGGGTGGCGGGGAGCCCGGCCTGTCAGCGCCGCTGTCCGGCCGGGCCTCATCGGCCTGCGGACGCAACTCATAGCGGACGCCGGGGAAGATAATGACCGCCGCCGCCGTCGTGGTGTCGTGACTTGCTCGATTTACAGGTGCCGCACGCGGCACAAAAGACAGGACCATGCCCATGGTTCGCGCATTCCTCTCGGTTTGACCGGAGCACAACGCAACGCCTCCAAAGTCGATTAAGGGGCGTAGAGGGTTAACGGAGCGCTAACGGATCGCCGCTAATTTGATGTTTGTTTTTCCTGAAGACGCGAAACCGGCCCGGCCGGATTGCGCAAGTTCGGGATTGTGTCGAGTGTCGGGCRTATCCTCCGTGTCATCTTCGGATTTCAGGCAAATCGCTATCCGGACCGAAGCGGGAAAGGCCGAAAGGCTGTTCCGCGCCGCCGTGTCGGCCTTCTGCTCGCTGACCCGTCCCTCGCGCCGCGAGATCGCGCAGCTCGAGGATCTGACGCTGCCGCTGTTCGATGAGGTCTCGGTCGAGTCGCGCCGCTACGTCGCCGCCGCCCTTTCCGAATGCGACTACGCGCCGACAGCCCTGGTGCGGCGGCTGRCCGAGGAGCCGGTCGAGACCGCAGCTCCCTTGCTCACCCGCTCCAATGCGCTGAGCGACATCGATCTCATCGCGCTGATCGGCCGGCACGGGCTGCCGCACGCGCGCGCCATCGCGCGCCGCAAGGAGCTCAACCCGACGATCGCCGACCTCATCCGCGCGCTGGAAAGACCGACGCTGGTCAAGACGCGGCCGCCGGAGACGGTCACGAAGCTCACGCCGAAACCGGAGCCCGCGGGAAAGACCGACTCCGACCGTCCCGCCTCCGGCGAAGCCGCGGAGAACGCGCGGCGCCGCCTGCGGTCGATGATGCGCCCGACCGGAGACGCTGCCGACGTCAACACATTCCTCGGCCAGCCGGCCTATGTGAAGCTGCGCGAGACGGCGTTGACCGGCAACGCTGCCTTCTTCCAGACCGCCCTTGCCGATGCGCTGGGGATCGACTTCGCGACGGCCCGCTCGGTGACCGGGCAATCGAGCTATGGCGCATTGCTTGCAGCGCTGCGCGCCCTCGACCTCAGCGAAGACAGGGCCTTCCTGATCGCGGTCGCGGTCTATCCCGGCGAGTTCCCGCATCCGCAGGCGATCCGCCTCTTCCTCGACCGCTACCGGCTGATGCACCGCGAGGCGGCGCTCGATAAGGTACGCGCCTGGAAGGCGGAGACCCTTTCGCGGGCGATCCGCGGCAATGCTCCCGACGCGGTGAGCATCGAGAGCCGCGAAGCCTCGAACAGCGACGAGGCGCGCGCCGGCCTCAAGGCCTCCTGACGCGGCTACTCCGCCTTCACGGAAAGAAGCTCTTCGACCGGAACGGCTCCCGCCTCGATCTCGACCACCCAGATGTCCGGATCGAATTTCTTCTCCCGCTCCAGCCGGGCATCGAAGGCCGAGCTGTCGTCGCTTGAATCGAGCAGGGTGAAGAAGCGCTCGTCGGGCTTGGCCGAATCGTAGCTCGTCTGCGGCGCCGGCCCGTAGAGGGCCACCTCCCCCAGACGTCCGCGCGACAGCACGAAGACGGCGCCCGCCTCGGTCGCGCCGCGCTTGACGATAGCGGCAAAACCGCCGGCGCCGAAGACGCGGCGGACGAGGGCCGAAACCCAGAGATCAGTGGTTACGCGCATGGGAGGTTTCCGGATGGCATGCGCGGTTCCTTACAGCAGCGGTGAAGGAACCGAAACGATCGGATGCGGTCGCTCAGTTCGTCAGGCCGATCTCGCGCATCTTGACATAGACCGCTTCGTCCGGCTCGCCGGTCTCGGGGAGGCCGAAGAGGGCCTGGAACTCCTTGATCGCAGCCTTGGTGCGGGCGCCGACCTTGYCGTCGAGCTGCATGTCGTTGTTGCCGAAGGCCTTGAGGCCGGCCTGGATCCTGACGATGCGGGCGTCGGGAGACAATGTGGGGTCACCGGCCGGCGCCGAGACCGGAATGACCGATGGCTTGGCGGACGGCGTGGCGGCTGCCGCATCGGCCGGCCGCGGCGCCGGGTGGGGAATGGCCGCCGTCGTCTGGCGGGCGCCAAGCTGGTCGAGCAGCGCCCCGTCGATCTCGCCCGACCCCGGCAGCCCGACCTTCAGCTGATAGGCCTGGATGGCCTTTCGGGTCGCCGGACCCGTAAGGCCATCGACCGTACCGTCATAGAAATTGAGGTCCTTCAGAATGCCCTGCACCTGCTGGACGACCGGGTCCGGCTTGGCCACGGGCTGCGCCGGTGCCTGGCGCACGATGTTGATGGTGGTTTCCGGTTCGTTGGAGACGGTGTGCGGGAAATTCTCGATGCTGCGGGTGGCAAAGAAGGCGCCGGTATGTGGAAAAGGCTGGTACCAGAGCGCATTGGCCGAGACATAGAACAGCGTCACCAGGAAGGCGGTCGAACCGCCGACGAGGACCGGATTGCTTGCGATCAGCTGACCGACCGCGACCGCGCCTTCGGCAAGGACGCCGCGTTCGGGTTCGACGACCTTAGGCCGTTTTGCGGAGCGAGCCATTCCTCTCCCCATCTCTATCCCCCTTCGGCTTCGCCGCCGGCATGGCCAGCACGCCGGAAGGCGCACCGGTATGCCGCTTCGGCCCGTTCACCGGCAGGCCGATCGTCACCGTGGTRCCCTCACCCGGCGCGCTCTCGATCGACATCGTGCCGTCGTGCAGCGCCACCAGACCTTTGACCAGCGACAGGCCGAGCCCGGTTCCCTCGAAGCGGCGCGTGTAGTCGTTCTGGATCTGCATGAATGGCTTGCCGAGATTGGCCATATCCTCCTCGGCGATGCCGATGCCGGTATCGCTCACCCAGAAATGCAGGCGCGAGCCGACGCGCTTGGCGCCGATCACCACGCTGCCGCCATCGGGCGTGAACTTGACGGCGTTCGAAGCGAGATTGATCAGGATCTGCTGCACGGCGCGGCGGTCGRCATTGATCTCGCCCGCATCCGGCGCGATCTGCGTGGCGAGAACTATGCCCTTGGCGTCGGCCAGCGGCCGCATCATCGAGCGGCACATGTCGACCGCCTCGACGAAGCGGAACGGCTCCAGCTCGGTCGCATAGGCGCCCGCCTCGATGCGCGATACGTCGAGGATCGAGGTGACGACGGACAGAAGATGCTGGCCGGACTCCCTGATGAGGCCGACATATTCCTTCTGGCGCGGATCCTTGAAGGCGCCGAACATCTCATGCAGCAGCATGTCGGAGAAGCCGATGATGGCGTTGAGCGGCGTGCGCAGCTCGTGRCTGACCACCGCAAGGAAGCGGCCCTTGGCCACTTCGGCGGTCGCGGCCGCCTCCCTCGCTTCCGCAAGCTCCTCGCGAAGTGCCGCGACATCGTCGTTTTCACGCAGGACCAGGGTGAAGACATCGCGGTCGGCCTCGCCCCGCAGCAGCTCGAGGCTGAACGGGCGGAAATTGTCGGACGCGCTCGAACCCTCGCGCGGCAAGCGGATGCGCAGATCAAGCCGGCGCTTCGGCGCGCCCTCGCGCATGTCGGCCAAGGCGGTGAGATAGGCGACGCGGTCGGAAAGATGGACGCGGTCGAAAAGGCCGGTGCCGAGCAGGAGCTCCGGCGCCAATTTTAGGATCGAACGCGCCTTGGCGGACGCGTCGAGCACGTCGCCCTGGCGCCCAACGCGCAGGACGACGGCGTCGATGACGTCCTCAAGGCGATCGCCGCCAGGCTCCGTCAGCTGCGAGCCTGCCGGGTTGGCGAAGGCGGCGGCCCGCGGCAACAGCGTCAGCGCCCAGGCGAGCGGCAGCAGCCAATGCCAGGCGGCGATTTCGCCGAGCGGCAGGAACTGCCCGACAAAGGGCTGCAGCGCGATGGCGGCAATGGCCACCAGCGCGCCCGACAGCGCGGCCCGCCGCGATCCCGAGACCCACAAGGTCTCAACCGGCAAGGCGATGGCAAGGAGTGCTGCCGGCGAGGCCAATCCGCCCGCCGCGGCAACAGCCCCGGCAAGGGCGAAACCGCCCAGCACGACCGCCATGCGGCCGGCGAGCGCCATATGGCCGGTGGCCGCCACCAGAAGCGCCGCGAACCAGCACAGGCCGAAAGCGGCAAAGATCGCGGCCATCGTGACGGCCGCGCCGAGGCCGGATGTGACGAGCGTGACCGCGGCGCCCGCGGCCAGGAACGGAGCGGCGAGCATGACGCCGATGAAGCGGCGCTGGCGCAAGCGTTCGGCCTCACCCGTCACGGTCGGGTGAACCATGCGTTCGCAGCCGGCTGAAACCGCCCCGGGCAATTGAACGTATCTGGCTGAAATCGAACTCAACGCACGCGTACCCGGTGGTAAAAAACGCCCTGCCTGGCAGGTGACTCAATCAATGACTTGAAACTCGCATCCAGCGTTTAAGGAATGGATAAGGCTGGTGGGGCCGGCGACCCGTCCAAGGCAAATATTGTGACGCCGGCCCCGCAAAGCACGCCGAGTTGCCGCCATGGTAAACGGCGAGTTAGCCGCGAGGCCTGTTCCAAAACGGGCCGCACCTTGATCCGGCTAACCGTCACATGAGGAAAAATCATTTAATAGCAATAGGATATATGGTTATCATAAAGTAAACGTGGTCCACGAGATTCGAGACAAGTCCGTTTCAAAACCAATTCCTTTCGAATTTGCCTAAAATTTGAGGAAAATTGGCGGCTTCGATGCAAGTCGTCCTTTGCGTGACTGTGCCATTATCGCGCCCATAAAAGAGGTCATGCCAAGGGATGCATGATCCGTGACGGATGGATGCATCATCCATCCCGGATGAGAGGCAAGTAAGATGGGCTTTCTGATCAGGATGGCTTTCTGGTTCTCGCTGGTGCTGCTGGCGCTGCCGCTCGGCGTCGGCCCGGGCGAAGACGGGYAGCAGAGCGTCGGACCGATCCAGGCGCTGTTTGCGGCGCGCGAGGCGGTCGGCGACATTGCCGGGCTCTGCGAGCGCAAGCCGGATGTCTGCGAAACCGGCAAATCGGCCATGTACACCATCACCGTTCGCGCCAAGGAAACGGCCAAGATCGCCGCGGCCATGATCGACGACAAGCAGCAGTCCGGGCAGCCCGCCGCGCCCGAGACGAAGGTCGCGGATGGCGCCGTCGCGACCACCGGCAGCATCGCCGAGGAGGTCGTGCTGCCCGCCAAGGTCAACATTCCGGTGATGCTGACGGCGAAGAACTGAGAGCTTTCTCGGCCGTTTGCTCGGCTCTTTGGTTTTGGCGCAATTCCAGACGGAGAGGCTGCGGCGAAGTCGCCGAGCCTAAACGCTCCGCACTTTTCCTGGAATTGCTCTTTATTCGGTTTGGCGCAATTCCGGACGGAAAACCGCTACGCACTTTTCCTGGAATTGCTCTCCGCCGCGGGCCCGTCCGACCTCTCGACGCCCGCGGCGTCTTTCTTTTTCCGTGACGTGGCGGTGCCGGGCCACTATATGCGGTGCGATGACTCCGTCGATCCAGACGATCCGCGACGACTTTTCCCTGCTCGACGAGTGGGAGGACCGCTATCGCTATGTGATCGAGCTCGGCGAAGGCCTGCCGCCTTTTCCCGAGGCGGAACGCACGGCCGCTAACAAGGTGCCCGGCTGCGTGAGCCAGGTGTGGCTGACCACCGAGCAGGGAGCAGGTACCGATCCGGTCATCCGCTTCCAGGGCGATTCGGACGCCCATATCGTGCGCGGCCTCGTCGCCATCATGCTGGCATTGTTTTCGGGCCGGCCGGCAAGCGAGATCCAGGACACGGACGCCGAGGCGACGCTGAAAGAGCTCGGCCTCGATGAGCACCTGTCGCCGCAACGCGCCAACGGCCTCCGCTCGATGGTCAAGCGCATCAAACGCGACGCGGAAGCGGCGCTGAAGCAGACGGCCTGACCTCAGATCTTTAAAGCAAACGGCGCCCGGAGGGCGCCGTCGAACTGCAGCAGGCGAGGCTTATCAGCGGCCCTTGCGCTTGCGGCCCAGACCCATCTTCTTGGCCAGCTGCGAGCGGGCAGCCGCGTAATTGGGGGCGACCATCGGGTAGTTGGCGTCCAGACCCCACTTCTCGCGATACTCTTCCGGCGTGAGATTGTAATGGGTCATCAAATGCCGCTTCAGCGACTTGAATTTCTTTCCGTCCTCGAGACAGACGATGTAGTCGTCGTGGACGGAGCGCTTCGGGTTGACGGCCGGCTTCTGCTTTTCGGCCGAYGGCTRCTCCGACGAGYCGCCGACGCGGCCCAACGCGGCATGGACGTCGGCAATAAGGTTCGGCAGTTCCCCGACCGGCACCGGGTTGTTGCTGACATAGGCGGCGACGACATCGGCAGTCAGCTCGATCAGCGCATCACCGTTTTTCGAAGGTGTTTCGACGATTTCCATAGTGCTAAGGCCCCAACGAGAGTTTGTTTCTAAAACTGCGCCCTTTTTCTTGGATCGGGCATCGCGCGAATTTCATTCAGGAAAGGCTCTGAGATTCGCGTCGGTTATCTTAATGACGCCGCATTGAAAGTAAGTCAATTCGCATATTGACTTATATTGGTCGATATTCATCAAATATTGCCGATTCAGCTTCAAAAATTCGTGCACCGTGTAACTTCGCGAGATTTTTCTGGCCAGACCAGCATGCCGTGACGTTGCGTCATCCGCATGTTAGACATCCGATCGCCGCTCTACACGGCGTTCAATGCTTGGCCAATGCTTGGGCGCCGTTGCGCCAGCACAACGAATCCTGTGGCGCAACGAAGCGCAAGGACGTCGCCTTGGCGGCTGGACCCGACAAGGCGGCGCGATGGTATCCCTCAGTGAGGCGCGATATATTTGCCGTAGACCCAGCCGGTGACGAAATGACCGTTCTGCGCCGGATCGTRCCAGACCTCGCACCAGCGATAACGGATCGTCTGGCGCTGCTTCCATTGCGGCTGGCGGGCGATATCGAGCAGGTTTACGCCACCGGTGCAGCGGCCGGTCATCTGCAGCACGGTGCCGTTCGGATAGGCAGCCTGTTTCTGGGATGCGTTGGACGGATACTTTCGCGCATTGAGCGTGTCGCCGAACGGCACGCCCGCCACTTGCCAGGCGGCAAAGACGGTTGCATGAGACTGGCTGGAAAAAGCCAGACCCGCCGCGAGGACGGCGACAGACATTGCGGTAGAAACACAGGATTTCATCTTTCCCCCTTCGACTTAGCTTCTGTAGACCATCTTGAGCCGCGCCTCTTGAACCGCCGCTGAGCGGCGTGTTCATTCGTCATTCAAGCAAATTCCGCAGCGAGACGTAATGACCAGAGCTCCCGCCTTGACTTCCGCCTTCCCGGCCGCCAGCCCGCCTATCCCTGAGAAACATCCGGTTYCCGACACGCATCACGGCGTCACCCGCAACGACGACTATGCCTGGATGCGGGCCGACAACTGGCAGGCCGTGTTCCGTGATCCTTCCCTGCTCGACGGCCGCATCCGGGCTCATCTCGAGGCTGAAAACGCCTATCAGGCGGCGCTGATGGCGGGCACGGCGGACCTGCGCGGCAAGCTGTTTGCCGAGATGAAGGGGCGCATCAAGGAGGATGACTCGACCGTGCCGATGAAGGACGGCCCCTTTGCCTATGGCTCTTCCTTCCGGCAAGGCGGCGAGCAGCCGCGCTATTTCCGCACGCCGCGCGACGGCGGCGCCGAGGAGATCCTGCTCGACGGCGATAAGGAGGCCGAGGGCAAGGCTTATTTCAGGCTCGGCGGCGTCGACCATTCGGGCGACCACAGGCAGCTCCTGTGGGCCTTCGACGAGAAGGGCTCGGAGTTCTTCACCCTGCGCGTGCGCGATCTCACGAGCGGCAAGGACCTTGCCGACCAGATTCCGGATACGGGCGGCGGCGGGGTCTGGAACGCCGGCCACGACGGCTTCTTCTATACCCGTCTCGACGACAATCATCGCCCGTCGAAAGTGTTCTTCCACGCGCTCGGCGACAAGTCGGAAAACGACCGGCTGATCTATGAGGAAACCGACCCCGGCTTCTTCATGGATGTCAGCGGCACGCGTGCCAATGACTGGATCCTGATCGGCATCAACGATCATGAAACTTCGGAATGCCGCCTGCTTCCCGCCAATGATCCAACCGCAGCGCCGAAGCTGGTGGCGGTGCGCGAGACCGGCCTACAATACGATTTGGAAGAAGGCGGCGACGTCTTCTTCATCCTCACCAACGCCGACGGCGCCAAGGACTTCAAGATCATGACCGCGCCGGTCGACAATCCGGTGCGCGCCAACTGGGAGGAACTGGTGCCGCACGAGCCGGGCCGGCTGATCCTGTCGGTGCTCGGTTTCAAGCATCACATGGTCCGGCTCGAACGCAAGGACGGCCTGCCGCGCATCGTCGTGCGCGAGCGCTCAAGYGGCGAGGAACATTTCATCTCCTTCGACGAAGAAGCTTTCTCGCTCGGCCTTTCCGGCTCCTACGAATACGACACCGAAGTGATGCGTTTCACCTATTCGTCGATGACGACGCCGGCGCAGGTGTTCGACTACAATATGCGCAGTCGCGAGCGCGTGCTTTTGAAGACGCAGGAAGTGCCCTCCGGCCACGATCCCGAGCACTATGTCACGCGCCGGCTGATGGCGCCGGCAGYCGATGGCGAGCTGGTGCCGATCTCGCTGCTCTACCATCGCGAGACACAGCTCGACGGTTCCGCGCCCTGCCTGCTCTACGGCTACGGCTCCTACGGCATCACCGTTCCTTCCGCCTTCAACACCAACTGCCTGTCGCTGGTCGACCGCGGCTTCGTCTATGCCGTCGCGCATGTGCGCGGCGGCAAGGACAAGGGCTACGGCTGGTACGAGGACGGCAAGCGGGCGAAGAAGATGAACACCTTCACCGACTTCATCGCCTGCGCCCGCCATCTTGTCGCCGAGCGCTACACAAGGCACGACCGCATCGTGGCGCAGGGCGGCTCCGCCGRCGGCATGCTGATGGGGGCGATCGCCAACATGGCGCCGGAGGATTTCGGCGGCATCGTCGCCGAGGTGCCTTTCGTCGACGTGCTTACCACCATGCTCGACGCCAGCCTGCCGCTGACGCCGCCGGAGTGGCCGGAATGGGGCAATCCGATCGCGTCCGCCGACGACTACGAGACGATCGCGGCCTATTCGCCCTATGACAATGTGGCGGCGCTCGACTATCCGCCGATCCTGGCGCTGGCGGGCCTCACCGATCCGCGCGTCACCTATTGGGAGCCGGCGAAATGGGTGGCGCGGCTGCGCGAACGCAAGACGGGCGGCAATCCGGTCCTGTTCAAGATCAACATGGAGTCCGGGCAYGCCGGCGCCTCCGGCCGGTTCTCGCGGCTGGAGGAGATCGCCTACATTTACGCCTATGCGTTGAAAGTGACGGGCAAAGCCTGATTTTCCGCTCGCAATCCGCAAGACCGCGCGTTACGCAATGCACGGTCGTCTTGGGCGCGGTCATTTGGATCCCGCGTTCGGGCCGGCTAATCTGCATTCAACAAGGTTCGTCATGCTTCTCGTCGACACTTATCTCGACAAATCGTCCATCCAGGGCATCGGTGTCTTCGCCAGGAATCGCATCCCGAAGGGAACGCTGATCTGGAAGCTCGACCCGCGGTTCGACCGGCRCATTCCCGTCGACACCTATGAGAGCCAGACGGGACCGGTGAAATCCTATCTCGACCGCTATTCCTATCCGGACCGGCACGACCCGAGCTACATCGTGTTCGAAGCCGACGACGCGCGCTACATGAACCACGACGACGATCCGAACTGCGACGTCTCCTCGCCCGAGGAGACTTACGCGCTGCGCGACATCGCACCGGGCGAGGAACTCACCTGCAACTACAATCATTTCTTCGAAAACGGCTTCGATTTTCTGGGCGACCGTCATCCGTAAGATGCAGGCGGAAGGTCAACTCGCCGGCTTGCGCGCCGGGTAGCCGTTGGAGTGCGGCGGGACAGCCTTCAGATAGGCCGCGATCGCCGCCCGGTCGTCGGCCGTCAGTTGGGCCATGTTCCGCTGCACGTCGACCATGGCGCCACCGACCGAGTCGAAATCCGGCGTGAAGCCGGTTTCGAGATAGTTGGCGATGTCGGCCTYGGACCAGTCCTTGGTGYCGCCTTGCGGGGTGATGTTGGGCACGACCCCTGAGCCTTCCGCGGCCACGGCGCCCGCCAGCCACTCGCTCTTCTTGACGCCGCCGGCGAAATCGCGCGGCGTGTGGCATTCGCCGCAATGGCCCGGCCCTTCGACCAGGTAACGCCCGGCCAGCACCTTGTCCGGCATGCCGCCGGGTAGCGCGATCACCGGGTCCGGGCTGAGATAGAGAAGCTTCCAAAGGCCGATGCCGCGGCGGATAGTGAAGGGGAAGGACAGCTTGTGGTCCGGCGCCTTGCCGGCAACCGCCGGCAACGTCTTCATGAAGGCATAGAGATCGGCGATGTCGGCCGGCTTCATGCGCGCATAGGATGCATAGGGAAAGGCCGGGTAGAAATGCTCGCCGGAAGGCGAAACGCCCTTCAGCATGGCGTTGGYGAAGTCCTCCTCGCTCCAGGCGCCGATGCCGTCCTTCCGGTCTTGCGAGATGTTGGGCGGAACGAAGGTGCCGAACGGCGTCTTCAGCTCCAGGCCACCGGCGAGTTCGAGGCGGGCGTCGCCCTGGGCGCCCGGTTTGGCGTGGCAGGAAGTGCAGCCCCCCGCGTAGAAGATGCGCTTGCCCTTTGCAGCGTCGCCGGGGCCGAGTTGTGCGATGGTGCCGGCGTCCAGCCTGACCGGCGCCGACAGGACCCAGCCGGCGACCGCCCCGGCACCGCCAAGCACGATGACGGCGCCGACAAGCTTCCTCAACCAGGCCATCGTCAGGCGATCAGCTCTTCTTGATACGGTAGGTCTGATGGCAGGTGCCGCAATCGCCGCCCAGCGTGTTGAGCTGCGCCTTCAGCGCGTCGGCATCGGCCGGCGGGGAAGCGACCGCGGCCTTGGCATCGGCCAGGAACTTGTCCTCGGCGGCCTTGAAGCCGGCCATATCTTCCCAGATCTTCGGCGCGGCCGTCGTGTCGCCCTTGTCGGAGCCGGCCGGGAAAAGCTTTTCGGCATCGAATTTCTCGGCATTGGCCTGCAGGGCCTTCAGCGTCGCCAGAACGGCGGCCGCATCGAAATCCTCCTCGCCCTTGACCACCTTGGACAACTGGCCGGCGAGCTTGCCGCGCTCCTTCATCAGGGCCTGGCGATCCTGAATCGGATCGGCAACAGCGGCCGAACCGGCAAAGGCAAGCATAGAGATGGCGAGGACAAGCTTTCTCATTCAATTGGCTCCGTGGTGAGGAAGGAGAGTACGCGACTGAACGTTAACGGACGTCACAACGGGATTATTCCCCYTCGCCGTGACGATTTTGCCTRCTGGCTTGCCGTTTCCATCGCCCGAAAAGAAAAGCCCCGGCATGCCGGGGCTTTTCAGTAAGATCGATCAGCCTTTGGCCTTCTCGTAGAGTTCCAGGACATAGTCCCAGTTGATGAGGCTGTCGACGAAGGCCTCGAGGTATTTCGGCCGCGCGTTGCGGTAGTCGATGTAATAGGAGTGCTCCCAGACGTCGACGCCGAGGATCGGCGAGCCGCCATGGACCAGCGGGTTCTCGCCGTTCGGGGTCTTGGAGATTTCGAGCTTGCCATTCTTGACCGAGACCCAGGCCCAGCCGGAGCCGAACTGGGTGGTGCCGGCGGCGATGAAATCCGCCTTGAACTTGTCGTAGCCGCCGAGGTCGCTGTCGAAAGCCTTCTGCAGCGCGCCGGGCAGCTTGTTGCCGCCGCCGCCCTTCTTCATCCACTTCCAGAAATGGATGTGGTTGTAGTGCTGGGCGGCGTTGTTGAAGAGCCCGGCATTCTTGCCGAAGGACTGCTTCACGACCTCTTCGACCGACAGGTCGCCCATTCCGGCCTCGGCGGCCAGCTTGTTGCCGTTGTCGACATAGGCCTTGTGATGCTTGTCGTGATGATACTCCAGCGTCTCCTTCGACATGTAAGGCTGCAAGGCCTCGTAGTCATAAGGCAAAGCGGGCAACTCAAAAGCCATGGATGGTACTCCCTCGAGGAAAAAAGTCCGGTGATACTACCGAGCTAAGATAGGTCTGGAATGGATCGGGGCAACTCCGGAATGGAGCGCCGAGCGACTTTTTAGAGCAATTCCGGGAAAAGTGTGAAACGGTTTCCGCCCGGAATTGCGCAAAACAAGGAGATGGGCGGTTCGCCGTTTCCGCGAAACGGAAAAACGCTCCGACGGCTCAGGCGGCGGACGCCGAATGCGCCCATTCCCAATAGAGCTCACGCGCCTTCTTAGCCACGGGTCCGGGCTGCAGGTCGCGGTTCTCGATGCGGGTGACCGGCACGACCTTGGAGTGGTTGCCGGTCGAGAAGATCTCGTCGGCTTCGAGGAAATCGCGAACCGAAAGCGTCTTCTCGATCGTCCTGAAGCCGTAGTCGCCGAGCAGGTTGATGGTGCGCGAGCGGGTGATGCYCGACAGGAAGGTGCCGTTCGGCGCCGGCGTCATCACATGGCCGTCCTTGACCAGGAAGATGTTGGAGGTTCCGGTCTCGGCGACGTTGCCCAGCATGTCGAGCACGAGCGCGTTGTCGAAGCCGCGGCCCTTGGCTTCCAGTATGGCGCGGCCATTGTTGGGGTAGAGGCAGCCCGCCTTGGCGTTGGTGGGCATGGTCTCGATGGTCGGGCGGCGGAACGGCGAGACCGTGACCGAGAAGCCGGATGGCGGGATCATCGGCGCTTCATAGAGGCACAGGCAGAAGCGTGTCGACTCCGGGTCCGCCGGCACGCCCATATAACCGCCATGCTCGGCCCAATACATCGGCCTGATATAGACCGCGGTCTTGCCGTCGAATTTCTTCAGACCATCCCAGGTCAGGCCGACGATCTCTTGCGTCGTCATCGAAGGCTTCAGGCCAAGCGCGGTCGCGGAAGCGTTGACGCGAGCGGCGTGAAGCTCGAGGTCGGGCGAGACGCCTTCGAACCAGCGGCCGCCGTCGAAGACGCTGGTGCCGAGCCACATGGCATGGCTGCGCGGCCCCAGTATAGCGACATTGCCTTCATACCAGTCGCCGTCCACATAGGTCCAAGTCGCGGTTTGCGCCGCCGCCGCCAGTGTCATGTTTGCCGTCCAAATGAGTGATTTCGGGCCGGCATAGGACGATGTTTTCAGGGTCGGCGTCAACCGACATGGCCGAAAATCGTTGAGGCCAGCGGTACTTAACGGCAATCAGCGCTTGCACGGCGCGGCTTGCCGCCGCAAAACTCTTTCCATGCATCATGCGGCCTATGTCTTCGACGCCTATGGAACGTTGTTCGACGTGCACGCCGCCGTGCGCCGCCATGCCGGCGAGATCGGTCCGGATGGCCAGCTGCTGTCGGAAATCTGGCGCGCCAAGCAGCTCGAATATTCCTGGGTCAGGACGCTGATGGGCTCATACGCCGACTTCTGGCAACTGACCGAGCAGGCGCTGGATTTCGCTTTGCGCAAGGTGCCCTCGGCCGATCCCGCGCTGCGGACGAAACTGCTCGAAGCTTACTGGCGGCTCGATTGCTACCCGGAGGTGCCGGCCGTGCTGAAGGCGCTCAAGGCGTCGGGCGCGAAGCTCGCGATCCTCTCCAACGGCTCGCCGGAGATGCTCRCCGCGGCGGTCAAATCCGCCGCGCTCGACCAGATCCTCGACGACGTGTTCTCGGTCGACCAGGTCAAACGCTTCAAGACCGACCCGTCGGTCTACGACATGGTGGTCACCAACTGGCGGCTCTACCCGGGCGCGGTGTCTTTCCAATCGTCCAACCGCTGGGACGTCGCCGGCGCGACGAAATTCGGTTTCCGCACGGTCTGGATCAACCGGACCAACCAGCCGGACGAATACCGCGACTTTCCGCCCGGGCTTATCCTGCCTTCGCTCGAGGGCCTCTTGGCGGGCGTCTGAGACGCGTGCGAGGCCGGTTTGCACGCAGGGCCACACGCGCCTGGCACACCTTTTGGTTGCAAATCATACGTGGCCCTATCATACATAGGACGATCAACAGTTCTGGGGGGAACGGTGCGTGTTCTCAAGCGCCGACAACGTCGTATCCTTCAGCCTCGATGACGTTCCGGTCCAGCATCGCGAAGCGTTCATCCGCGATGTTTGCGGGCGCACCCAGAGGCGGATGGAGGTTTCGCCGCACCGCGACCACACGCTCAAGTTCGACGGCACGACCGTGCTTCTGCCCGATATGATGTGCACGAAAGGGTCGGTTTCCCTCATGGCATGGGAACGGACGGCCGAATTGATGGATGACGGCAACGACGACATCATGCTGTCGTGGAACAGGGGCGGTTCCCACGTCTCGATGCCCGGCCTGGGCGATTTCGCGGCCCGGCYAGCGGTTCCGGCGCTGCTGGCGCTCGATCGCCGTTTTTCCGTTTCCACCGAAGATTCGACCTGGTCGATGGCGATACAATTCAAGCGTTCGCTGGTGACGCCCTTCGTCAGGAACCTGGATGACATCCGCCCCGATTACATCGACGGCAGCAATCCGGTGCATCGCCTGYTGTTCAGCTACCTTTCGTCGCTGTCACCGGACACGGCACCGCCGGCACTGACCGCGCTGATTTCCCGGCATGTCACCGACTTGCTCGTCCTAGCGCTCGGCGCGCGCCACGATACCGCGTCGTCCGGTGTCAGGGCGGCGCGACTGGCCGCGATCAAGCAGCACCTTTCCACCGCATTCCATGAACCGGGGCTGAACGTCGACCAGGTCGCGCGTAAGTTCGCCATCAGCACTCGTTATATCCGCCAGTTGTTCGCCGCCGAAAACACCAGTTTTTCCGATTACCTGACAGAGCTCAGACTGGCCTATGTGCACAGCTGCCTGATCGACCGCCGGCAGGTCCTGCGGCGTATCGCCGACATCGCCTTCGAGGCCGGCTTCGTCGAGCCTTCCACCTTCTACCGCCAGTTCAGGCTTCGCTACGGGACGGCCCCTAACGACGTCCGCCATCTGGCGATGACCGCGGGCCTGCCGGAAAAATAGAGCAAGGGCGAGGCGTCTGACGCCGCTGTTGCTGCAGCGCAACAGCGGCTGCTCGGTCACAGCTTCGCCTTTTTCTGTCCACCCTCAGGCCAGAATTGGAACCGCCTATCGCCGCCGACTGTTATGAATGCCCCCGGCGACCTGCCCGCGGATTCATGCTTTCTTGCGAATTAAGACCTAGAAAAGGCAACCATGTCAGACGCTTCCTTCCGCATCAGCCGCCGTGGCTTCCTCAATTTCACGGCCCTTGGCGCTRCTTCGGCCGCCGTGTCCGCCTGCACCACCACCGGTCCGGCCCCTGCTCCCATCCAGCCGCCGCCGCCCACCTATGTCGAGCCGCCGCTCGGCGACTACGAGACGATGTATGGCGCGATGTCGGATAATGGCTTCGACCTGCCGGCCATCCCGGTGAACAAGATCGATCACAGATTCTTGCGCCAGATCGTTCCCGATCCGACCGGACAGCGCCCGGGCACCATCGTCGTCGATACCACCGGCCACTTCCTCTATCTGGTGCGCGAGGGCGGTCAGGCGATCCGCTACGGCGTCGGCCTCGGCCGTGCCGGCTTCGAATGGTCGGGCGACGCGGTCGTGCAGTGGAAGCAGAAGTGGCCGAAATGGACGCCGCCGGACGAGATGGTTGCCCGCCAGCCGGAGCTGACGCAATACAGCGCCAAGAATGGCGGCATGCCGGGCGGCCTGAAAAACCCGCTCGGAGCGCGTGCGCTCTATCTCTTCCAGGGCAACCAAGACACGCTCTACCGCCTGCACGGCTCGCCCGAATGGTGGTCGATCGGCAAGTCGGTATCGTCGGGCTGCGTGCGCCTGATCAACCAGGACATCATCGACCTCTACGACCGCGTGCCGACCAAGACGCCGGTCATCGTGACGGCCAATATCGGCGCGCCGGAAGAGGACATGCCGGAGCGCAAGGCGATCCCGATCGACAACGGCGTGCCGACGGGCTCGATCCTGCTCGGCCCGGTGAAGCAGCTCRCCAACGAGATTTTCTAACGACCCCGATCTCTCAGCGGTGCTTGGCCAGTATGGCGGCCGGCACCGCGGCCCGGCGCTGGGACGAACATCGGTTATCCGGGCAGGCTCCAGGCCTCCAGCCAGGCTGGACCACACAAAACTTTCAAGACTGGATGTTCTAAGCGGGCCGGACTTCGTGCATTTTATGCCCCGAGGAGTTTAGCCATGTACACACCGCCCGCGTTCCGCGACGACGATCATGAGAGCCTGACGGCCACGATCCGCGCCGCGCGACTTGCAATCCTGGTCACCGCCACGGCGGAAGGCCCGCTGGCGACGCCTCTGCCGCTTTTCCTTGACGAGAACGAGGGCGAGCAAGGCGTGATCTATGGCCATGTCGCGAAGGCAAACCCGCAATGGCGCGCACCGGTGCTGGGCGGCGGGCTGGCGATGTTCATGGGGCCGGACGCCTATGTGACGCCGGCCTGGTACCAGACCAAACAGGAGACCGGGAAAGTGGTGCCGACCTGGAACTACGTCGCCGTCCACGCCCATGGGCCGATCGAATTCTTCGAGGACGCCGGCAGGTTGCTCGACGTGGTGACCCGCCTGACCAACCTGCATGAAGGCGAGCGTAGCACACCCTGGGCCGTGTCGGACGCGCCGGCGGATTTCATCCAGTCGCAGTTGAAAGGCATTGTCGGCCTGCGCATGCCGATCACGAAGCTCGAAGGCAAGCGCAAGATGAGCCAGAACCGCAACGCGGCCGATCGCGCCGGCGTGCTGGCCGGCCTGGCAGCGAGCGAGCGGCCGTCCGATCGCGAGGTCGCGCCACTCATTCCGGTGTGACCTCTCAGGGGCCTGGCTGACGGCCGTCACCGTCCCTTGGCCAGGCTGCCCAGGATGCCGCGCACGATGGCGCGGCCGACGGAGGAGCCGACGGAGCGCACCACTGACTTGATGGCTGCTTCGGCGACCGTCTGGCGGTTGGAGGACCGCCGATTGCCGGTTCCCAAAACATCGTCGAACCCGGGAATGGTCCAGCGCGAGCCGCCGCTGTTCTGCTGCTTTGCCTGCGCTTCGGCGTCCTGCGCCTCCTTGGTCTTCTTCTGCAGCATTTCGAAGGCCGATTCGCGATCGACAGCCTCGTCGTACTGGCCRGCGACCGGGCTCTCGGCGATGATCTTGCGGCGCTCGTCGGGCGTGATCGGTCCGAGCCGYGACGATGGCGGGCGGATCAGCGTGCGCTGGACCATGGCCGGCACGCCCTTGTCCTCCAGCATCGAGACCAGCGCCTCGCCGGTGGCGAGCTGGGTGATGGCGGTGGCGCAATCGAAATCGGGATTGGGCCGGAAGGTCTCGGCCGCGGTGCGCACCGCCTGCTGTTCGCGCGGCGTATAGGCGCGCAGCGCGTGCTGGACGCGGTTGCCGAGCTGGGCCAGCACCTTTTCGGGAATATCCAGCGGGTTCTGGGTGACGAAATAGACGCCGACGCCCTTGGAACGGATCAGCCGCACCACCTGCTCGACGCGGTCGATCAGAACCTTCGGCGCGTCCTCGAACAAAAGATGCGCCTCGTCGAAGAAGAACACCAGCTTCGGCCTGTCGAGATCGCCGACCTCGGGCAGTTCCTCGAACAGCTCAGACATCAGCCAGAGCAGGAAGGTGGCGTAGAGCCTGGGATTCATCATCAATTTGTCGGCGGCGAGCACGTTGATCGCGCCGCGGCCGTCTCGCGTCGTGCGCATCAGATCGGCGATGCGCAGCGCCGGCTCGCCGAAGAAGTTCGCGGCGCCTTGGCTCTCGAGCACCAGGAGCGTGCGCTGGATGGCGCCGACGGAGGGCTTGGTGACATTGCCATAGCGCGCGCTGAGCTGGTCGGAGCGCTCGGCCATGTTGGCGAGCAGCGCCTGCAGGTCCTTGAGATCGAGCAGCAGAAGGCCCTCTTCGTCGGCGATGCGGAAGGCGATGTTCATGACGCCTTCCTGCGCTTCCGTGAGGTTCATCAGCCGCGACATCAGCAGCGGTCCCATCTCGGAGATGGTGGCGCGGATCGGGTGGCCCTGTTCGCCGAACAGGTCCCAGAAGATGACCGGGAATTCCTGGAACTGGTAAGGATCGAGCTTCACCTGCTCGGCGCGCTTGACCAGGAAATCCTTGGCCTCGCCCATCATGGATATGCCGGAAAGGTCGCCCTTGATGTCGGCACAAAAGACGGGCACGCCGGCGTTCGAAAAGCCCTCGGCCAGGACCTGCAGGCTGACCGTCTTGCCGGTGCCCGTAGCCCCAGTGACAAGGCCGTGGCGATTGCCGTAGCGCAGCAGCAGCTCCTCCGCGCGCTGATAAGAATCGTCGGGCTTGCGGCTGGCGCCGATGAAGATGCTGGTCTCGTCAACCATATCCGGTCTCCGCAATCTGTTCCGCTCAAAGGGCCTCACCCGGAGGTATAGTAACGCTCGTCGCATGCGGCAATGCCCAGTATCGATTTTGCGGCACACCCGAATTTGGCTCTTGGCGCTTGCGGATTCCGCGCTTGTTTGGCAATCGATTGGCTGGCCGCGAGAGAACCCGGCCGGATGACGCATTGTGATATCCGGTTCCTGACCTTAGATTGGCTGGACCGGCTGATGCGGCCGATAAGCGAGGAGAGCGATGGGCGCCGGCGCCTTGACCAGGGATGTCGACCTTCCGAACCCGGATGCCAAGCGTTGGCAGGCGCTGGCGGAAAAGGCGCTTGCCGGTGGTTCCTTCGAGGAAAAGCTCGTCTCCCACACCGATGACGGAATCCGCATCGAACCGCTCAGCCAACGCTCGACGGCCGGCGAGCCGTTGCCGCGCGCAAATCCGACCGCGCCCTGGATCGTCAGCCAGCGTGTCGACAACCCGGACATCGCCCGGGCCAGCGCTCAGGCCCTGGAAGACATCGCCCAAGGCGCCACCGGCCTGTCGCTCGTCTTCGAGGGCGCGCCGAATGCCTTCGGCTACGGCCTGCCGCGCACCGCGGAAGCGCTGGAAAGGGTGCTCGACGGCGTGCCGCTCAACCGCGTGCAGGTGCGCATAGACGCGCATCCCTGGAGCCGCGCCGTGGCCGACTGGCTGCTCGCTTTCTTGAGCAAACGCCGCTCCGACCCGACCAAGCTCAACCTCTCCTTCGGCATCGACCCGGCGGCGATCTTCGCCGGAACCGGGCGGTTGCGCACCTCGATCGAGGCGCTGCAGGAATCGATGCCGCAGTCGCTGGCGCATTTCTTCTCGATGGGTGTGCCGGGCGTGCTGCTCGAGGCCGACGGGCGCGTCTTCCACAATGCCGGCGCCACCGAGGYGCAGGAGCTCGGCACGATGATGGCCTCTGTCGTGTCCTATCTCAGGATGTTCGAGAAGGCGCGCCAGCCTCTGGTCTATGCGGCGCCCCATATCGGCTTCGCCCTCAGCGTCGACCAGGACCAGTTCCTGTCGATGGCCAAGGTGCGGGCATTGCGCAAGCTCTGGGCGCGCATCCAGGAAGCCTGCTCGATCCCGGCCTCGACCGCCAGCATCCATGCCGAGACCTCCTACCGCATGATGACCATAGCGGACCCGGAGACCAACATCCTGCGCACTGYGATCGCGGCCTTCGCGGCGGCGACCGGCGGCGCCGATTCGATCTCGATCCTGCCGCACACGATCGCGCATGGGCTGCCGGCGGGCTTTGCCCGCCGCATCGCCCGCAACGCCCAGCTCATCATGGCCGAGGAGAGCCATATCGGCCATGTCGCCGATCCGGCGAGCGGCTCGGGCGCGGTCGAGGCGCTGACAAACGACCTCTGCGCCGCCGCCTGGGAAGAATTCCAGCGCATCGAGGCCGAGGGCGGCGTGCTCGCCAGCCTGCAGCAGGGCTATATCCAGAATCGGGTCCAGACTGCTGCCGCCAAGCGCAACGGCGCCTACCGGTCGGGCGAACGCGGCATTGTCGGAACAACGCTTTACCGCGTCGGCACGGAACGCCCGGTCGAGACGCTGCCGCAGGAGCGGCGCCCAGCCCTGACCGAAGGCGTCGCGACCTGCGAGCCGCTGTTTCCGGTGCGCATCGACCAGTCGATCGGAGCCGGATCATGATCCCGGATTTCAGCCAGATCGGCTGGACGGCGCCGCGTCGCGCGCCGGTCGAGCTCAAAGGCCAGCGGATGACGCCGGAAGGCATCGCCGTAAAACATCTTTACACTCAAGGCGACCTGAAGGGGCTTGCCAATCTCGACACCTATCCGGGCATGCCGCCTTTCGTGCGCGGYCCCTACCCCACAATGTATGTCCAGCAGCCCTGGACAATCCGGCAATATGCCGGCTTCTCGACGGCCGAGGAATCCAACGCCTTCTACCGGCGCAATCTCGCGGCAGGCCAGAAAGGCCTGTCGGTCGCCTTCGATCTCGCCACGCATCGCGGTTATGACAGCGACCATCCACGCGTCGCCGGCGATGTCGGCATGGCGGGCGTGGCGATCGATTCCATTCTCGACATGCGGCAGCTGTTCGACGGCATTCCGCTCAACGAGATGACCGTGTCGATGACCATGAACGGCGCCGTGCTGCCGATCATGGCCTTGTACATCGTGGCGGCGGAGGAACAGGGCGTCGCGCAGAAGGATCTGGCCGGGACCATTCAGAACGACATTCTGAAGGAGTTCATGGTCCGCAACACCTACATCTACCCTCCGAAGCCTTCGATGCGGATCGTGTCGGACATTTTTGCCTACACCTCGCACAACATGCCGAAGTTCAACTCGATCTCGATCTCCGGCTATCACATGCAGGAAGCCGGCGCGACGGCCGACCTCGAGCTCGCCTACACGATCGCCGACGGCATCGAATACGCGCGCGCGGGCGTTGCCGCCGGTCTCGACATCGACCGCTTCGCGCCAAGGCTCTCCTTCTTCTGGGCGATCGGCATGAACTTCTTCATGGAGGTCGCCAAGCTCAGGGCCGCGCGGCTCTTGTGGTCGAGCCTGATGAAGAAGAATTTCGCGCCGAAGGACGAGCGCTCGCTGTCGCTGCGCACCCATTGCCAGACCTCCGGATGGTCACTGACGGCGCAGGACCCATATAACAACATCACCCGAACCATGATCGAGGCGATGGCGGCGACGCAGGGGCACACCCAGTCGCTGCACACCAATTCCTTCGACGAGGCGATGGCGCTGCCGACCGACCATTCGGYGCGGATCGCCCGCAACACGCAGCTCATCCTGCAGAAGGAATCCGGCACCACGCGCATGATCGACCCGTGGGGCGGCTCGGCCTATGTCGAGCGGCTGACRCATGATCTGGCGGCGCGAGCGCTCTCCCATATCGAGGAGGTCGAAAACCTCGGCGGCATGGCGGCCGCGATCGAAAARGGCATTCCCAAGCTACGCATCGAGGAAGCGGCGGCCCGCACCCAGGCCCGCATCGATTCGGGCGAGCAAATTCTGGTCGGCGTCAATGCGCACCGGCCGCAGACGGATATCGAAGTCGATGTGCTGAAGATCGACAATGCCGAGGTGAAGGCTAGGCAATTGGCGAAGCTGCAGCGGCTCAAGGGCACGCGCGACGTCGCGGCGCTGGAGGATGCGCTGGCGGCGCTGACCCGCGCGGCCGAGGGCGACGAGAACCTACTCGAATTCGCGATCCGCGCGGCGCGCGCCAACGCGACCGTGGGCGAGATTTCGCTGGCGCTGGAAAAAGTGTTCGGCCGCCACACGGCGGCGGTGCAGACGATCTCCGGCGTCTACCGGGACGCGCTCGGCGACAACCCGGCGCTCGACCCGCTGCAGGAGAAGATCAAAGCGTTCGAGAAGAAATCCGGCGGCAAGCCGCGCATCCTGGTCGCCAAGATGGGCCAGGACGGCCACGACCGCGGCCAGAAGGTAATCGCCAGCGCCTTTGCCGATCTTGGCTTCGATGTCACCGTCGGGCCGATGTTCCAGACGCCGGACGAGATCRCGAAGCTCGCGGTGCAGCACGACGTCGACATCATCGGCGCCTCCTCTTTGGCCGCCGGGCACTTGACGCTGATCCCMGAGCTCAAGGAAGCGCTGAAGAAGCTCGGCCATGGCGACATGCTGATCGTCGCCGGCGGCGTTATCCCGCCGCAGGACTATGACGCGGTGCTTGCGGCGGGTGCTGCCGAGATCTTTCCGCCAGGGACGGTCATCCCGGAAGCGGCGAACCGGCTGATGGATCGGTTGCTGGCCGATCAGTGAGGGCTTGCTGATTTGGCCGAAAGGTTGTTCCATGGAAATAGACACAACCATGGCGCGATGATGTTCAAGACAACCATCCACGGGCTTGAGGACGGATCGGGGGCCCTGCTGCTGCCACGCGAAATGCTTGACAGCTTGGACCTTCAAGTTGGCGATGAGCTCCAGATCATCGAAACCGACGATGGCCTCATTCTAAGGCCAATCCGCCACGACAACCACCAACGGCAAATGGACGCGRCTCGCGTTGTCATGGACAAATACGAAGCTGCACTGCGCAAGCTAGCAAAATAGAGGCCCGGCAGAGACGATTTTCACTGCGCGTTTCGGTGAAAATCAGCGCAACCGTTGCGGATTAGAGCGGGATGAGGTTTGTAGGAGTCGTTGGATTCCCAAATCAGCAATGATCTGATTCAACATCGCTGCTGGGCAGGAGGCCAGCATCGATGGCTGGATATTCGATGGATTTGCGCGAGCGGGTTGTCGCGGCAGTCAAGGTTGAAGGGCTTTCGCGGCGCGCAGCGGCTGCTCGATTTGGCGTCAGCTACAGCGCGGCGATTGAATGGTTGAAGCGGGTGGACGAGACCGGCAGCGTGGCGCCGCTCAAGGTCGGCGGCTATAAGCCGAAGAAGATATCGGGCGCTTGGCGCGATTGGCTGGTCGAGCGCTGCCGGACGAAGGACTTCACCTTGCGCGGCCTTGTGGCCGAGCTTGGCGAGCGCGGCCTGAAGGTCGACTACCGCTCGGTBTGGGAGTTCGTGCACGCCGAGAAGCTCAGTCACAAAAAAAGACGTTGATTGCAGCCGAGCAGGATCGTCCGGACGTGGCGCGCCGACGGGCGCAGTGGGTTCAGTATCAGGACCGGATCGACCCCGCCCGCCTGGTGTTCATCGACGAGACGTGGACCAAGACCAATATGGCCCCGTTGCGGGGCTGGGCGCCGGTCGGGCAGCGGATCAAGGCCAAGGTGCCGAATGGTCACTGGAAGACCATGACCTTTCTGGCGGCACTGCGTCATGACCGCGTCGAGGCGCCCTGGCTCATCAACGGGCCGATCAATGGCGAGAGGTTCCTCMTCTACGTCGAGAAGGCACTCGTGCCGACCCTGCAGCCGGGCGACATCGTCGTCATGGACAATCTCGGTAGTCACAAGGCCAAGGCAGTGCGCCGCGCCATCCGCAAGGCCGGCRCACGCCTCTTCTTCCTGCCGAAATACTCGCCCGATCTCAATCCGATCGAACAGCTCTTCGCCAAGCTCAAGCACTGGCTCAGAAAGGCCGCAAGTCGCACGGTTCAAACCGTCTGCCAGGCGATCGGACAGATCCTCAACGGTGTCACACCGATCGAGTGCTCAAACTACTTCGCAAACTCTGGATATGACCGATGGTAATCCCATCCCGCTCTAGCCAAAGCATCCCAACCTCGTCATTCCTGGGCGAAGCGGCGTCGCGCAGACCCTGGAATCCATTCCGTTACCTGGACCGAAGTGTGCAACGGTGCAGAATTTCGGGACCGCCGCGGCGCTTCCAAGTCACGGCATGGATCCTCGGGTCTGCGCGCGTCGCTTCGCTCCTTGCTCCGCCCGTGGATGACGACCGCGATAGGCGTCTCGGCCAATCGCCAAGATAGGAGACCTGCAACGCTCCAACCAACCGGTCAAAACTTCTGTATTGAGGAACTAATTCTCGGCCTTGTCCGAGAGCTTGACGATTTCCCATTCCTTGCCGTTGACGGTAATGACCTCGCCGACCTTCTTGCCRAACAGCGCCACGGCCATCGGCGAAACATGGGAAATCGAGCCCTTCGACGGATCGGCCTCGTCCTCGCCGACGATGCGCCAATGCACCTTCTTGCCGTCGTCGCCTTCCAGCGTGACGCCCATGCCGAAGCGCACCACGTCGCTGCCCGGCTCGGGCACCGAAAGCTCGGCGCTCTCGCGTCGCGCGGTCCAGTAGCGCAGATCGCGGGAAACCACCGCAAGGCGCTCGCGATCGCCGCGTCTTTCGGCTTTGGCCATCAGGTCGCGCAGCTCGGCGAGGTTCTCCTCGATCATCGCGAGCCCGCGCTCCGTCACCAGATTGCGGTGCGTGCTGACCGGGYGCTCGCCGACGCCGGCGATGGYGTTTTCGCTGTCTTCTTCGCKGGTAAAAGCTCTGCTCATGCAATGAACTTAGGCTTGGCGAGGCGACTGCACAAGCGGTTTGCAGGTAAGCCAACCCTGGCACGATTCCTGCGACAGACAGGGCGAAACACCAGGACCTGTGCCGATGTTGAACAGACGAACGCTGCTTGCCCGGACCGCCGGCCTTGCCGCCGCCGGCGTCTTTGCCGGCAAGGCATCGGCGAAGTCGCTGCCGGGCATCGAGATGGCAGCGATGCGCGGCTCGATCAACGCGACCGAGATCGGCGTGCAGCCCGGCGCGGTCGACGACCAGAGCAAGGCTTTCGCCAGGATGCTGACCGAAGCCAGCGACCGCGACCAGCCGGTGTTCCTGCCGCCCGGCACCTATCTCGTCTCGAATCTCAAGCTGCCTGCACGCGTGCGCCTGTCGGGCGTGCCCGGCGCGACGCGCATCGTCTATGGCGGCAACGGTCATCTGATGATGGCCGAGCAGGCCGAGCATATCGAGCTGAGCGGACTGATGCTCGACGGCGCCAACCGCTGGCTGGCCGATTACGCGCAAGGGCTGCTCGACCTGCGCCGCGTCGCGCATCTCGTCGTCGACAATTGCCAAGTAACGGGCAGCGGCAAGAACGGGCTGGCGCTCGAGCATGCCGTCGGCCGTGTCGGCCGCTGCGATATTTCGGGTGCCGCGGATGCCGGCATCTATTCGGTCGAGGCCGGTGGGCTGGAGATTTCCGGCAACACCGTTTCCGACTGCGCCAATGGCGGCATTCTGGTGCATCGCTGGCAGGCGGCGGAGGACGGCACCGTCGTCAGCGGCAATCGTGTCCAGCGTATCGGCGCGCGCAGCGGCGGCACCGGCCAGAACGGCAACGGCATCAACGCTTTCCGCGCCGGCAACGTCATCATTTCGGRCAATGTCGTCTCCGACTGCGCCTTCACCGCGATCCGCGCCAACAGTTCCAGCAATCTGCAGATCACCGGCAACACCTGCTCGCGCTCGGGCGAGACCGGCATCTACTCGGAATTCTCCTTCGAAGGCGCTATCCTCAGCAACAATCTGGTCGATGGCGCAGCCAACGGCATCTCGATCGTCAATTTCAACGAAGGCGGCCGCATGGCGGTCTGCTCGAACAACATCGTGCGCAACCTTTCGACCGCCGGTCCCTATACCGCCGATCCGCCCGGCTTCGGCGTCGRCATCAGCGCCGAGGCTGACACCACCGTCTCTGGCAACGTCGTCGAGGACGCGCCGCTCTACGGCATGCAGCTCGGCTGGGGCCCCTATCTGCGCAATGTCGTGGCGACGGGCAATATCATCCGTAAGGCCGGCACCGGCATCGTCGTTTCGGTCGTTGAAGGGTCCGGCACCGCGGTCATCTCAGACAATATCATCGATGGCGCTAAGAACGGCGCCATTATCGGTCAGCGCTGGGCCGATCCGGTGACCGGCGACCTATCCCAGTCGACAGATACCGGCTACGCGCATCTCACAGTAGAGCGAAACAAGGTAAGCTAAGCCGCGGCCACGATAATGTGGGCCTGGATCTTGGCGGCCACCTCGCCACGACCATGCCTGTCCGCAATCACGGATTCAGCATAGTCGGTCGCGGATGCCAAGCTCCCGGCCTCCCTCGCCTCGATCTCATTGCGAAGAACAGTTCCCTGGCAATAGGCGACGGCGGGAACGCGCGGCGAGGACGCCCGGCTCTGCTCGGCTATGGTGTCGATCGCCACGTCGGAAAATCCCGCGATAGCCAGATCGCTGCGGATCAGCGCCTTGTCGTGATAGCCGTGCGGCGTTCGCGCCAGGAAGCGCGGCGGATCGTGCGGAAAGATGCTGGCGAGAGCATTCGTCACGTCGTCGGCGAAGATGTTCTCCTCGATGCGATCCCAGACGCTGAACAGGAAATGCCCGCCGGGCTTCAGGACCCGCTTTGCCTCGCGATAAGCGGCAGCGCGGTCGGGAAAGAACATCGCGCCGAACTGACAGCAGACGAGGTCGAAGGCCGCATCCCTGAAGGGCAGCTTCAAGGCGTCGGCCTGGCGCCAGGTGATGCGGCTGTCGGGCCCTTGGCGCGATGCCGCGTAGTCGAGCATCGGCTGATTGAGGTCGGTTGCGATGTAGCTAGCGCCGGGAACGAGTTCCGGTGCCAAGGCGCGGGTGACGGCCCCGGTGCCCGCGGCGGTCTCCAAAACGGCCAAAGGCGAGAAGGACGCCGCCCGCCGTGCGGTCTCCGCAGCATAGGCCTCGAAGATCAACGGCACCATATGGCGATCGTAATTTTCCGGGATCGACCCGGCAAACACCTTGTCCGCTTCCAGCATGGCCAGCACCCGGCGCCCGTTTGATAGCCACGGAAACTAGCACATAATTTCTGTGTTGGGCTAACCCGCAAGGCTGATGCGGGTGAGCAAGTCCGCGCGCTAGCTGAGCGCCGCCGTCGGCCGCAGCACGCCAACCTTGGCGCCTATGCGGCTTTCGACTGCGGGATGGGCGAGTTGGGTGAGCCTTGCCGCTACCGCTTCATCGGCGCGCAACAGCTTTGCCAGAACCGCGGCGATCATCACCTCCGCCGCCCTGCCGGCGCCGTCATCGCATTTCAAGGCGATGCCGAGACCGAGCTCGGGCAATGCCGCGCAATAGACGCCTTCGGCGCCGGTCTTGACGAAGATGCGGCCGGGTGCTGCCTGCATCAGCGCGACATCGGCCTTGCCGGTGCCGGCGACGAGGAACGGCTCGGCCATGCAGGCCGAGAGCAGACGCTTCGCCGCCTTGGCGCGCTCGGGCGCAAAGCCCCTTCCCGTCGCCATGCGGGCAAAGCCCTGCGCGAAGCTCTTCAACGGCACGGCATAGGTCGGGATCGAGCAGCCGTCGATGCCGCTGTTGTCGACGCCGTGCGCCGCGCCGGTCACGGACTGCATGGCGCCGCGCACCATCTCTTGCAGTGCATGACCCGCCTTGACGTAGCCGCCATGCGCGATGCCCAAATGGACGCAGGTGCAAAGGAAGCCGGAATGCTTGCCTGAGCAATTGTTGTGAAGCGCGTTCGGCACGCCGCCGGCGCGGGCGAGCGCGATCTCGGCGGCATGGTTCGACGGCCAATGCGCGCCGCATTCCAGCGCGGTTTTGTCGAGACCGGCCTTGGCAAGCATCGCCGTTGCCAATTCGACATGGGCCGACTCGCCCGAATGCGAGGCGCAGRCCAACGCCAGTTCGCGGTTCCCGAAGCCATAGGCGTCGGCCGCGCCACTTTCGACCAGYGGCAAGGCCTGGATCGCTTTCACCGCGGAGCGCGGGAACACCGGGCGGTCGGTGTCGCCGATCTCCCAGACGGTCTTGCCGTCGGCGTCGAGGACGGAGATCGCGCCGCGGTGCCTGCTTTCGACCACCGCGCCGCGTGTGACTTCGACAACAACCGGATTTGTCATATTGCCTCCCGCACGCACCCAGAGGGCGCGCCTTAATGCGGGCCGCTTCTATCTGATCCGGTCGAGGATGGAAACGTAGTTGGCGACCGCCGCGCCGCCCATGTTGAAGATGCCGCCGAGCTTGGCGCCCGGCACCTGGATGCCGCCGGCCTCGCCGGTCAGTTGCATCGCGGTCAGCACATRCATCGACACACCGGTGGCGCCGATCGGGTGGCCCTTGGCCTTCAGACCGCCGGAGGGATTGACCGGCAGGCGACCGTCCTTGGCCGTCGTGCCGTCCAGCGCCAGCCTGGCGCCCTCGCCGGGCTTGGCCAGGCCCATCGCCTCATATTCGATCAATTCGGCGATGGTGAAGCAGTCATGCGTCTCGACGAAAGAGAGATCGTCCAGCGTGACGCCGGCCTTCTTCAGCGCCTGCTCCCAGGCGCGCTCGCAGCCCTCGAAGGCGAGGATGTCGCGCTTCGACATCGGCAGGAAGTCCTGCACGTGCTCGTTGGCGCGGAAGGTGACAGCGCGGCGCATCTTCAACGCCGTCGCGGTGTCGGTGAGCACAAGTGCCGCCGCGCCGTCCGAGACCAGCGAGCAATCCGTGCGCTTCAGCGGACCGGCCACGAACGGGTTCTTCTCGCTCTCCTGGCGGCAGAATTCATAGCCGAAATCCTTGCGCATCTGCGCATAGGGATTGTCGACGCCGTTTTTGTGGTTCTTGGCGGCGATCATGGCCAGCGCATCCGACTGGTCGCCATAGCGCTGGAAATAGGCCTGYGCGATCTTGCCGAAGACGCCGGCAAAGCCAGCCGGCGTGTCGCCATCTTCCGGCAAATAGGACGCCTTGAGCAGGTTCTTGCCGATCTCGGGACCTGGCGTGGTCGTCATCTGCTCGGCGCCGACCACCAGCACGATGCGGGCGGCGTTGGCATCGATGGCGCGGATACCCTGTCGTACGGCGGCCGAGCCCGTCGCGCAGGCGTTCTCGACGCGCGTCGCCGGCTTGAAGYGCAGCCGGTCGTCAGCCTGGAGTACCAGGCTCGCGGTGAAATCCTGCGGCGAGAAGCCGGCGTTGAAATGGCCAAGCACGATCTCGTCGACGTCATCCGGACCGATACCGGCATGGTCGAGCGCCTCGACGGCAACCTTGGTGATCAGGCCCTCCAGCGTCTCGCCTTCGAGCTTGCCGAAGCGCGAATGCGCCCAGCCGACGATGCATGCGGTCATGGCAACCTCCATTTGCGCCGCAGCCTAGCACGATCCTTCGCGGCACGTGATTCAATATTGTTCAATAGTGAACCGTTTTCCAGTCCATGCCATGGGCCAGAACGACAGGATCGGTTGATCCCGGTGTCGATTTTTTATTGATTGATGCGTCAATAAAAAATAATCTTGGCTCGAACCGGACCCCCCAAATGCCGAAAATCGGAATGGAGYCAGTGCGCCGCAAGGCGCTGATCGATGCGACGATCTCGGCGATCGGCGAGCGCGGATCGCTGGACGTGACGATGTCGGAGATCGCCGGCCGCGCCGGCGTATCGTCGGCGCTGGCGCATCACTATTTCGGGGCCAAGGATGAACTGCTGTTCGCGACGATGCGGCACATCCTGGCCGAGCTCAACACCGACACGAGGCGCGCGTTCAGCCTTGCCGCGACGCCGCGCCAGCGTGTCTCGGCCGTGGTCGCCGTCAGCTTTTCCGACGACCAGTTCCAGCCTCAGATCATCRCCGCCTGGCTCGCCTTCTATGTCGAGGCGCAGAAGTCGACCGAGCTGCGGCGGCTGCTGCGCATTTACGCGCGGCGGCTGCATTCGAACCTGATGAGCGGGTTGACCGGCATCCTGCCGCGGAGCGAGGCCGACCGTGTGGCGGAAGCGACCGCGGCGCTGATCGACGGGCTCTATATCCGCCGCGCGCTGAAGGACGGCACCCCCAACGCGCAGAGCGCCATCGCGCTCGTCGAAGACTATCTCGAAACCAAGCTCAACGGACGGAGCCTGCCTTGACCACCCGGCGACCCAATTTCCTGATCGTCATGGTCGATCAGCTCAACGGCACGCTCTTCCCCGACGGTCCCGCAGAGTTCCTGCATGCGCCGCATCTGAAGGCGCTAGCGGCGCGCTCGGCGCGCTTCGCCAACAACTACACAGCATCGCCGCTCTGCGCCCCTGGCCGCGCCTCGTTCATGAGCGGCCAACTGCCTTCGCGCACCCAAGTCTATGACAACGCCGCCGAATTCGCCTCCTCGATACCGACCTACGCGCACCATCTGCGCAGCGCCGGTTATCACACGGTGCTTTCCGGCAAGATGCATTTCGTCGRCCCCGACCAGTTGCACGGCTTCGAGGAGCGACTGACGACCGACRTCTATCCTGCCGATTTCGGCTGGACGCCCGACTACCGCAAGCCGGGCGAGCGCATCGACTGGTGGTACCACAATCTGGGTTCGGTGACCGGCGCCGGCATCGCCGAAATCACCAACCAGATGGAATATGACGACGAGGTCGCCTTCCACGCGGCGCAGAAGCTCTATGAGTTCGCGCGCGTGTCGGATGACGCGGAGCGGCGCCCCTGGTGCCTCACCGTCTCCTTCACCCATCCGCACGACCCCTATGTCGCTCGGCGCAAATACTGGGATCTTTATGAAGACTGCCCGGCGTTGGAGCCGGAGGTGGGCTTCATCCCCTATGACAGCCAGGATCCRCATTCGAAGCGGCTCTACAAGGCGTCCGATTACGACAGTTTCGACATCACGCCGGAGCAGATCCGCCGCTCGCGGCGCGGCTATTTCGCCAACATCTCCTATCTCGACGACAAGCTCGGCGAGTTGCTGTCGGTGCTGGAGCGCACCCGCATGGCCGACGACACGATCGTGCTGTTCTGCTCCGACCATGGCGACATGCTGGGCGAGCGCGGCCTGTGGTTCAAGATGTGCTTCTACGAGGGCTCGGCGCGGGTGCCCCTGATGATGGCCGGCAAGGGCATCGAGGCGGGGCTGATCGGGGCGCCCGTCTCCAATCTCGATGTGGYGCCGACGCTCTGCGACCTCGCCGGCATCGACATGAGCGCGATCGCGCCATGGACTGACRGCCAGTCGCTGCTGCCGCTTGCCCACGGCAAGGAGCGCTCGGCGCCGGTGCTGATGGAATATGCGGCCGAAGGCTCCTACGCGCCGATGGTGGYGATCCGCGAGGGCAAATACAAATTTGTCCATTGCGAGCTCGATCCGCCGCAGCTCTTCGACCTCGACGCCGATCCGCGCGAGCTCGACAATCTCGCCACCAATCCGGCTCACGCCGACCTGGTCTCGGCCTTCATGGAAAAGGTCCGCGCGCGCTGGAACATGGCGAGCTTCGACGCCGCCGTACGTGAAAGCCAGGCGCGCCGCTGGGTCGTCTACCCGGCGCTGCGCAACGGCGCTTACTATCCGTGGGAGTTCCAGCCGCTGCAGAAGGCGTCGGAACGCTACATGCGCAATCACATGAACCTCGACAATCTCGAAGAGAGCAAACGGTATCCGAGAGGCGAATGATGACAGACATTCTCGTCCCTACCCTCGACCACCTGAAGCAAGCCTATGCCGTCACCTCGGCGGCCACGCAGGTGACGCCGCTCCTGGAGTCGGCGGCTTTGACCAAGGAGACCGRCGCCGCGCGCGTCTTCGTCAAGCCGGAGTCGCTGCAATGGGCCGGCTCTTTCAAGGTGCGCGGTGCCTATTGGCGGCTGAAGCGGCTTACGCCGGACCAAGCGAAAAAGGGCGTGGTGGCCTATTCCTCCGGCAATTTCGCGCAAGGGTTGGCGGCCGCAGGCCAGGCGCTCGGCATTCCCGTCACCATCGTCATGCCGATCGACGCGCCCGCCGCCAAGCGTGACGCGACGGCCGGTTATGGCGCGCGCGTGGTGCTGACGGATCATGGCGACCGCGCGCGCGAGGAAGTTGCGGCTGCAAAGGCGCGGGAGATCGCCGAAACCGAGCATCTTACGCTGCTCCACCCCTTCGACGATCCGGAGATCGTTGCCGGCCAGGCCGGCGCGGGGCTTGAGGCGCTCGAACAGCTCGCGGCGAAGAAAGCACATGCCGACCTGGTGTTCTGCTCGGTCGGCGGCGGCGGGCTGATCGGCGGCGTTTCGCTCGCCTTCCACTATCTGTCGCCGAAGACTGAAATCATTGCCGTCGAGCCGGAGGGTTTCAACGGCATGGGCTCTTCGCTGGCGCATGGCGCTATCGAGACCATGCCGATCGGACCGAAATCGATCTGCGACGGGCTGATGGCGCGCAAGCCTGGCGATGCGCCCTTCGCGGCAGTGAGTGCCGCAGGCGTGCGCGGCGTCACCGTCGACGACGCCTCGGTGCGGCGGGCGATGAAGATCGCCTTCGAGCGGATGAAGCTGGTGCTGGAGCCTTCGGGTGCCGCATCGCTTGCGGCGCTGCTCGGCGGCAAGGTGGATGTGGCGGGCAAAACCGTCCTTGTGATTGCAACCGGCGGCAATGTCTCGCTCGCCGATTTTATGGCGCATATGAACAATGCTTGAAGCGGATTTCGTCATCATCGGCTCCGGCTCCGCCGGCTCGGCCATGGCCTATCGCCTGTCGGAAGACGGCAAGCACTCGGTGATCGTCATCGAGTTCGGCGGCACCGATATGGGGCCGTTGATCCAGATGCCGTCGGCGCTGTCGATCCCGCTCAACATGAGTCTCTACGACTGGGGTTTCGCCAGCGAGCCCGAGCCGCATCTCGGCGGGCGCGTGCTCGCCACGCCGCGCGGCAAGGTGATCGGCGGCTCCTCCTCGATCAACGGCATGGTCTATGTGCGCGGGCATGCGCATGACTTCGACCACTGGGCCGAACAGGGCGCCGCCGGCTGGGCCTTCGCCGACGTGCTCCCCTATTTCAAGCGCATGGAGGATTCCGACGGCGGCGAGGACGGCTGGCGGGGCAAAGGCGGCCCGCTGCATGTGCAGCGCGGCACGCGGAAAAATCCGCTCTACGGCGCCTTCGTCGAGGCCGGTCGCCAGGCCGGTTTCGAGCTCACCGACGACTATAACGGCGCGAAGCAGGAAGGCTTCGGGCCTATGGAGCAGACCATTCTTGGCGGCCGCCGCTGGTCGGCGGCGAACGCTTATCTGAAGCCGGCCCTCAAACGCAAAAATGTGAATCTGGTCAAGGGCTTTGCCCGCCGCGTGGTGATCGAGAATCAACGCGCCGTCGGCGTCGAGATCGAAGCTAACAAAAAGATTCAGGTCGTTAAGGCGCGGCGTGAAGTGATCGTCGCGGCATCGTCGATCAACTCGCCGAAGATCCTGATGCTGTCCGGCATCGGCCCAGGCGCGCATCTGCAGGAGAACGGCATAAAGGTTATCGCCGACCGGCCAGGCGTCGGCGCCAATCTGCAGGACCATCTGGAACTTTATATCCAGCAGGAATCCACCAGGCCGATCACGCTGAACTCGGTGCTCAATCCTTTCTCCAAGGCGCTGATCGGCGCGCAGTGGCTGTTCTTCAAGAGCGGCCTCGGCGCGACCAATCATTTCGAGGCGGCGGCCTTCGTGCGCTCTCAAGCCGGCGTCGACTACCCCGATATCCAGTACCACTTTATCCCGGCGGCGGTGCGCTATGACGGCAAGTCGGCGGCGAAGTCGCATGGCTTCCAGGCGCATGTCGGGCCGATGCGCTCGAAGTCGCGCGGCTCGGTGACGCTGCGCTCTCCCGACCCAAAGACGAAGCCGGTGATCCGTTTCAACTACATGTCGCATCCGGACGACTGGAGCGAGTTCCGCCACTGCATCCGCCTGACGCGCGAGATCTTTGGCCAGAAGGCCTTCGACGGCTTCCGCGGCAAGGAGATCTCGCCGGGCAGCCATGTGCAGACCGACGACGAGCTCGACGCCTTCATCCGCGACCATGCCGAGAGCGCCTATCATCCCTGCGGGACCTGCAGGATGGGCCGCGCCGACGATCCAACCGCCGTYGTCGATCCGGAATGCCGGGTGATCGGCGTCGAGGGCCTGCGCGTCGCCGATTCCTCGATCTTCCCTCGGGTGACCAACGGCAATCTCAACGCGCCTTCGATCATGACCGGCGAGAAGGCTTCCGACCACATTCTCGGCCGCACGCCGCTGGCGCCGTCCAACCAGGAACCCTGGATCAATCCGCGCTGGCAGGTGTCGGACAGATAGCGCATGATCCGGTGGGCGCCCTCCCCGCCCGGCGATTTACGARCGGAGAAGATCATGCGCGCCCAGCCCACGGCATCGCACTACGTCAACGGCCGCTACATCGAGGATGAAGGCGGCGCGCCGCTGCCGGTGATCTATCCGGCGACGGGCGAGACTATCGCCACGCTGCATTCGGCGACGTCGAATGTGCTGGAACTCGCTATCGAGGCGGCACGAGCCGCGCAGCCGGCCTGGGCGCGGCTGAAGCCGGTCGAGCGCGGCCGCATCCTGCGTCGCGCCGCCGACATTCTGCGCGCCCGCAACGCCGACCTCGCCCGCATCGAGACGCTCGATACCGGTAAGGCGATTCAGGAGACGCTGGTGGCGGATGCGCCTTCGGCCGCCGACTGCCTGGAATATTTCGCCGGAGCGGTCGCCGCCTTCAATGGCGAGATGATCGATCTCGGCGGGCCCTTCGCCTACACAAGGCGCGAGCCGCTCGGCGTCTGTGTCGGCATTGGTGCCTGGAACTATCCGATCCAGATCGCCGGCTGGAAGTCTGCGCCGGCCTTGGCCATGGRCAATGCCATGGTGTTCAAGCCGTCGGAGAACACGCCGCTGTCGGCGCTGGCGCTGGCCGAGATCTACTCGGAGGCCGGCCTGCCCGACGGGCTGTTCAACGTGGTGCAGGGCTATGGCGATGTCGGCGCCGGCCTTGTCGGCCATGATGTCGTCGCCAAGGTCTCGGTCACTGGCTCGGTGCCGACCGGCCGCAAGGTGCTGTCGCTTGCCGGCTCGAAGATGAAGCACGCGACGATGGAGCTCGGCGGCAAGTCGCCGCTGATCGTCTTCGACGACGCCGATCTCGAGAACGCCATCGGCGGCGCCATGCTCGGCAATTTCTACTCGACCGGTCAGGTCTGTTCCAACGGCACGCGCGTCTTCGTGCAAAAGGGCCTGCATGACCGGTTCGTCGAGCGGCTGGTCGAGCGCACCAAGAAGATCCGTATCGGGGATCCGCTCGATCCGGACACGCAGATGGGGCCACTGGTCAACAGGCTTCAGCAGGAGAAGGTCGTCTCCTACATCGCCGCCGGCAAGCAGGATGGAGCCACGCTCGCCTGCGGCGGCAACGTGCCGTCGCTGCAGGGTTTCGAGGGCGGCTTCTTCATCGAGCCGACGGTGTTCACCGGCGTGACGGACGGCATGCGGATCGCGCGCGAAGAGATTTTCGGGCCGGTGATGAGCGTCTTGAAATTCGACAGCGAGGACGAGGTGATCGAGCGCGCCAACGACACCGAGTTCGGGCTGGCCGCCGGCGTGTTCACGCGCGACCTGCCGCGCGCGCATCGGGTGATCGCCGAATTGCAGGCCGGCACCTGCTGGATCAACGCCTACAATCTCACGCCGGTGGAAATGCCCTTCGGCGGCGTCAAGCAATCCGGCATCGGCCGCGAGAACTCGCTCGCGGCGCTGGCGCATTACTCCCAGCTCAAGGCGGTCTATGTCGAGACGGGCGACGTGGCGGCACCTTATTGAACCGATTCCGGTCTCGCATTCTTAGGAAGGGCCGCCATCACCTTCTCGATGACTTCCTCATCCGCGTCCAGGTCCGAAATCAAGACGCTCACATTCGACCTGAGCCCGCTCGTGACCGCCCCGCCAAGCCGGAACAATCCGCTCCTGACATACACAGGTTGGGTAAGTTTCAGATGAGCGATAACTGAAACCCTAGCCGATTGAAATCTTACGCGGTCGACGTTGCTCCAAGGCATCGGTTCATCCAGCTGACGCCTATCCCACAACGTTTCCTTGGTGAGAATGAGCAGAGGGCGTGAACTTGCCGCGTCCAATGCCGCCCTTACTAACGTTCCGACGAATAGAACGCAGAGAAAAAGGCACCCGAATAGCCCTGCGACCCAACCTATTCGGTCGAGTGAATTTCCTGCGTCCCAGTTTTGGGTAGCGGCGGAGTAGAACTTCAMTGAAGAAAACAGTGCCCACATCGCCGCTAAGCCGAAGATGGGAAAATACCAGGGAAACCGGCAGCTGGCCTCTATGGGGAGCCTGATTCTTTTTGGCGGAATGCCCTGCGTCTTCCAAAGCGATGTATCGCCTGGAATCTCTATAAAATCGCTGGAGTCAGCCTCTTCCAATCCCTCATCACCTCTCCGCCGTCCCGTCCAGATACTGCGTCAGCGCATAGACCAGATGATAGAAGATGCTGGCCGGCACCTCGGTTGCCAGTGAGCGGCCGCGTTCGTCGATGCGGTCGATCCACAGGCCGAGCGGCGCCGGGTCTATGTGCCAGCGGAACAGGCGGCCGACGCGCGCCTCGATCTCGGGCTTGAGGTCCGGCCCGCCCGTGCCATCCAGCGCGATCGCCGCCTTGATCGCCTCGGCCTGCGGCCAGCTGCGCGAGACCGTGTCGAGCGGCAGGCCCTGGCGAGAGACGGCGCCATAGGCGAGGCCGGTGGCGCGGTTGAGGCCGTTGGCAACGGCCGAGGCATAGAGCTTGCGGGCGAAGGCGGTAAGTTCGCCCTGGCCGCTGCGGGCGGCGAAATCGACGAGCAGCGAGGCCCATTCGAAATGATGGCCCGGCTCGGTCCAGCTCCGCTTCTCGCCCGCTACCGGCTTCCAGCCCTCGTCGAAATATTCGCCCAGCGTCCAGCTTTCGGCATCGAAGAAATGGCTGCGGAAGAGGTCGATGATGCGCGCCGCGCGGCGCAGATAGGCGCGCYCGCCCGTCGCCTTGTGCCAGGCGAGGAAAGCCTCGAGCAGATGCATATGCKGGTTGGAACGCCGTTCTTCCGCCCCGTCGGAGGTTTCCAGGAAGCCGGTCATGCGGGCGTCTTCCAGATGCGCATCGAGGAAGGCGAACGTCTCCTCGCCGAGCCGCAAGGCGTCGGGATGGCCCGACATATGCGCATGCGCCAGCGCCAGAAGCACGCAGGAATGATCGTAGGCGTCCTCGACGGGATCGGCGACCGAGCCATCGATGTTGAGCGTGCGCACCCAGCCGCCGCGCTTCGTGCGGCCCTGCCCTGCCATGAAGTCGATGCCATGCGCGATCAGCCGGTCCGCCGGGCCGTCCCAGCCGCGCTCCTTGGCCACCGCGAAGGCATAGACCTGACGCGCCTGCGTGCGCATGCGCTTGAGCTTCATCAGCGGCGAAGCATCGAAGCCCAGCGCCTCGTGAAAGCCGCCATGGCGTTCGTCGACGCCGACCGTCGACCACAGCGGCAGCGTCTCCTCGAACAGCCAGTGGCGCACGCGACGCCGCCAGGCGCCGCTCTCGATGACGCGGTCATGCGCGGGCGTGAACCGCGTCTCCAGCCGGCCGGATTTCTCCAACTGCTCGACGACCTTCTTGACGTGCTGGCTGTGGCTGACCGGGGCGACGAAGGTGGCGTCGGCGGTGGAGACGATGGCCACGTCCTTCATGCCGATGGCCGACAGCAGACGGCCGTCGCCGCGTATGTAGGAGTTCTCGCAATCGATGGCGACGACGTCGCCGATGATGACATTGCCTTGTTCATCGGACGGGCCGACATCGAGCAGCGACTGCCAGGAGCCGAGGTCATTCCAACGGAAGCCGGCCGGCACCATGGCGATGTCCTTGGCCCGCTCCATGATGGCGTAATCGATCGAGGTCGATGGGATCGCGGAATAAAGCTCGAGCGGCATATAGAGGCCGGACAGATCGATGGTCGCAGCCTTGTAGGCGGCCTCCGTCGCCTGCCAGATTTTCGGTTCATGGGCCGCGAAGGCGTCGCGCATGGCGCCGGCGCGAAACAGGAAGATGCCCGTGTTCCAGTAGAAGCTGCCGGCGTCGAGATAGGCCTGCGCAGTGGCGAGATCCGGCTTCTCGACGAAGCGAGAGACGTCGAAGACGCCGCCCTTGTCGGTCCCGACCTCGATATAGCCATAGCCCGTCTCGGGCTGGGTCGGCTTGAGGCCGAACACCACCAGACGGCCGGCATTTGCCGCCGCCGCGCCGGCCTCGATGCTTTGCCAGAACTGGTCAGGCGTCGAAATCTCATGATCGGACGGCACCACCAGCACAAGCTCGTCGCCATATTCGGAGAGCGTGCGCAGGCTGGCCAGCGCCACCGCGGCCGCCGTGTTGCGCCCCGTCGGCTCGAACAGCGGCCCGCCGCCGGCAAGATCGACGCCGGCAAGGTCGGCATGGACGYGCTCGGCGTGACGCTCCGCGGCGATCAGGAAAATCGGCGTCTCGCCTTGCGGCCGCGCCGCCAGCCGCCGCAGGGTTTTTGCCAGCATCGAGCCGTCGCCGGAAAAATCGTGGAACTGCTTGGGGTTGTCCTCGCGCGACAGCGGCCACAGCCGCGAGCCGACGCCGCCGCTCATGACAAAACTGACGATGCGCTGGCTCATGAACGACCTTGTCAAAAAGTCCGGCTCCGATGCCCTGGACTTACGACAAAAGCCTTTAAGCCCACCTTTACCCGGCAGCCAAATCCTATGCCATTCGGCCAAGCTTCGCGAAAGAAAGGAAATGCGACAGAAGTGCTGTCATTGACGCTTGCAGGATCGGAAAGTGGCAGCTATAAGCCCGCGGTCTGGTCACGGAGTGTAGCGCAGTCTGGTAGCGCACCTCGTTCGGGACGAGGGGGTCGCAGGTTCAAATCCTGCCACTCCGACCAGAAAAACAATTGATTAGCGGTATTGCAGTCCGCTAACTTCTGTCTCCGCAGAAGAATAGAACAGGACCTGAACCTCTCGGTCCAGCTTGCTCGCGCRCATATCCCGCAATGGAGCCAGCCTCATCGCAAACGACCCTTTCGCCCCGCTTCGCCAACGCTTCCTCGCCAGGTGCGTCGATCAGCTCGCCGAGCTGAAGGCCATCGCGCATCAGGCTGCTCCCCTTCCCGGCAACGACTCGCTCATCCGGCTCGCCCACTCGCTCGCCGGCGCGGCCGGCACGTTCGGCTTCACGGATATCAGCGCGCGGGCTTCGGCGCTGGAGACGCTGCTTATCGAGCAGGCGGATGGCGCGAGCGTGCGCGCGGCGCTCGATGGCTTGATCGCGGAGATTGAGCGCACGCTGGCGTGACTCTTTGTTCTTTTGCAATTCCGGACGGAAGGTTATGGCGAAGGCGCCGAACCCAACCGTTGCACATTTTTCCTGGAATTGCCCCGGCCTGATGCCGCCGGCCGCGCCTATTTCTTGGCGGCGCCGAGGCCGGTCCGGGTCATCTCGCCCCAGCCTTGGTTGCCGCGCAGGAATTGCCACCAACCTTTCACGCGCCAGAAATTGTTGAGCTGGCGGTAGCCGAAATTCTCGATCACGGCGGCGACCGTCAGCACGGCGAGGTCGCTGGCGCGGGGGAAGCGCTGCAGCTCGGCCTCTTCCAGGATCAGCGAGCAGACGCTGACGCAGACGCCATAGGTGAAGATGAGAGCGGTGAAAGCCAAGAGATATTCGGCCGAGAGGATTCCGAGCAGCCAGAAGGCCGGGATCAGGACGTAGCCCAGCACCTCCGCCACCGGCCCCAGCACGTCGACGATCAGGATGTGGCCAAAGCCGAGGAAGCCGACGCGGCCATAGCGCGGGTTGAACAGCATCGAACGGTAGCGGAAGAAGCATTCGAGCGCGCCGCGCTGCCAGCGCGAGCGCTGGCGGGCGAGCACGCTCAGCGTTTCCGGCGCCTCGGTCCARCACACCGGCTCAGGGATGAACTGGATGCGGTATTTGCGCTTTTTATCGCGCATATGGCGGTGCAGCTTGATGACGAGGTCGAGGTCCTCGCCCATCGAACCCTTGGTGAAGCCGCCAACCGCCACCACTTCCGCGCGGCGGAACATGCCGAAGGCGCCGGACACCAGCATCAGCGTGTTGATGCTGCTCCAGGCCAGCCGCGCCATGAGGAAGGCGCGCAGATATTCGACCACCTGGAACAAAGGCAGCAGGCGGCGCGGCAGATGGATTTCGCGCACCCTGCCCGCCTCGATGCTCGAGCCATTGGCGATGCGGATCGTGCCGCCCACGGCAATGGTGCGCTCGGGGTCGTCGATGAAAGGCTGGGCGGCGCGCATCAGCGCATCGGGCTCAAGGATGGAGTCGCCATYGATGACGCAAAAGAGCGGCGCGCGGCAGACATTGATGCCGGCATTCTGGGCATCGGCCTTGCCGCCATTTTCCTTGTCGACCACGAACAGCCGCTCGGTCATGGGCGAGGAATAGAGGCCACGGATCGGCTGGTGCGCGAGCGCCTCCTCGTAGGGCCGGTGGAACTTCACGAGCTTGAAAGCCTTGATGAGCCGCTGCAAGGTGTCGTCCTTCGAGCCGTCATTGATGACGACCACCTCGAAATTCGGATATTCGAGCGCGAGCATCGAATGCACGCTCTCGACCACGTTCAGCGCCTCGTTATAGGCCGGCACCAGCAGGGCGATCGGTGGCGCGACGTCGCCATAGCGCTGCCACAGCAGCGCCGAGCGCGCCACCGGCGGGCGCTTCGACAGCGCATAGCCGGCGAAGACGAGCTGCAGGAGGTAGACGGTCGTCTGCGCCAGCCCAGCCCCGATGATGAACCAGGACAGGATGGTGGCGGCAAGAACGACCTCGTGGCTCCAGTCGGCGATCATGCGGCAGGCCCCTCGGCAAGGATGAGCGAAGCGGTGCGCTGGCTGCGCGAAACCTCACTGGCGGCGATCTCGCGCAGCAGCAATTCTCCTGGATGGCCGAAGGACCGCAGCGCGTTGGCGGCGGCGTAGCGCACGGTCCAGACCTCGTCGTCCAAGAGCCTGGAGAGCGGCGCGGCGAGTTCGGGCAATCCGAGGCGCCCCGCGGATTCGGCGGCGGCGGCGCGCACGTCCCAGTCGTCGTTGGCCATGGCGCGCTTCAGGATGGCCGGCGCCTGGCCGTGACCAGTCAGGCCCAGCGCCCGCAACGCGGCGGCGACAACCTCGGGCGCGGCATCGCCGGTCAGGCCGGCGAAGAAATCGGCAAAGCCGAAGCCGCCGGCATGGGCAAGCGCGTCGATCGCGGCCGCCCTGACAAAGGGCGAGGCGTCCGCACGCGACGCGTGGACCGCAAGCTCGTTGAAGCGCGAACGCGGAAAGCGCCGGAACAGCTCGATCAGCCGGCGCGAGCGCTGCCCCGCCACGCCGATGAAGTCCAGCGCTGTGCCGARCAGGGGCAGGCTGCCCAGATCGCAGAGCGCGATGGCCGCCGCGATCCTGACTTCGCGCGCGCGGTCCTGGGCGAGTGCTGCTAGCAGGTTTGCCGAGGCATCGTCCGAACCCAGCGATGCCAGCATCTCGGCGGCGTGGATGCGCTCAGCGATGTTGCCTTTGCGCAGCTGCCTGGCGACACGCGCCGGCAGGCCGCATTCGTTGAAGGCGACCAGCACGTCGTCCCTCTCCTCGCCGCGCAGCAGCGCAATGAACTCGAAGYCGRCATCGATCGCCACGCCTGCCGGCACGCCAAGCACCGTCGCCTTCAAGGCCTCGCGATCGCGGCTTTCGGTAAAGGCGATCAGCGCCGTCAGCACTTGGCGCCGCTGGTCAGCCGCCGCCCTGCCCCGGCGTTCCTGCARCACACGGCGCGCGATCAGGAGCAGCATGATCGCCAGCGACAGTGCGCTCAGCAATATCGAGAGGTCCCAGATATACCACATGGTCAGAACCGCGCCGTCAGGCCGAGGCCGAATATGTTGCGGTCGAAGGCCGGGCGTTCTTCGTGCGCGATGCTGGCGCGCAGCGTCAGCGGGTCRCTGACGTCGAAGGAAATGCCGCCGAACACGGTGCGCGTCGGCACCAGCGCGCCGTCRTCGATCTCGGGCGCGTCGGCATAACCGGCGAAGACGTTGAAGCGTGGYGTCACCGCGAGGTCGGCGCGGAGCACATAGCCGTCGGCGCGCGTGCCGATGTYGTCCTGCGCATGCACCCAGCGGGCGGAGAGGCCCAGGCGGCCGTCGAGGACGTAGCCCTGGATCCAAGGCTGGATGCTGGTGACGCTGGTGTCGGCGAAGTCGTCGTAGCGGGCATCGATGTTGAGCGAGAGCGGGCCGAACGCCTTTGCCGGCGCCACGACCTGCCAGGACGCGCCCGCGCCGATCGAATAGCGGGCCAGGAAGTCGGCATCCGGCGTCACTRCCGCGAGCGCATAGGCGGAGAAGACCGGCGTGAACGCCCGGTCGATGCGGCCCTCCATCTGGAAGTCGGTGCGGCCGAAACGGGTCGCCAGCCTGGTGTGGCCGGAGATCGTCGTGCGCGGCGAGAGCCGATAGGCAAGACCCGCCGAGCTGTCGGTCCAATCGCCCAGACCATTGGTGAGATCGCTCACCTCGCTGCCGAGGTCGAGCCGCCATTTGCGCGGCGGCGGCACGGAGAGCCTCTGCTCGATGTCGGCTGAGCCCGGCTCGATGGCAAGCGCCTGATGATAGGCCTGCCGCGCGGCCTCGTCGTCGCCCTCGGCCCGGCGCACGTCGCCGATCCCCACCAGCGCCTCGGCATTCCGCGGCTCGAGCGCCAGCACGCGCTGGAACGAACCCTCGGCCCGCGCATGGTCACCCTCCAGCAGCGCGACCTTGCCGTCGAGGTCGAGCGCCTCGACATTGTCCGGCGCGCTGGCCAGCGCGCCGTCGATCAGGGCGCGGGCACGAGCGGTGTTCCCCTGCCAGATCGCCAAGCGCACCTTGCCCAGACGCGCATCGAGAAGGCCGGGCTTGATCGCCAGTGCCCGGTCGAAGAACTGCCCGGCTTGGTCGAAGCGCTGGCTGGAGCCCACGACAAGGCCAAGCGCGACCAGGATGTCGGTGTCCTTCGGCGCCAGCCCGAGGGCGCGGCGATAGACCTTTTCCGCCTCGGGCAGCCTRCCTGCCTGGCGCAGGCGCCTGCCCTCTTTCATCAAGCCAGAAACGGGATCGGGCCGCCGATGCGGCGGTTTCTTCGCCRCCGCCGGAGCCGCGGCAGCCGGTTTCGGCTTGCTGCCGGCCGCCTGTTTCGCCGCGCGGATGTTTTCGACCAGCTTTGCTACGTCGGCATTGCCGGGGTCGGCGTTGGCGACGGTTTCGGCGAGCGGCAGTGCTGCGTCCAGGTTGCCGGACCGGAACTCGACCTCGGCCATGCCGAAGGAGGCGTCCCGATAGGTCGGCGCGATGGACAGCGCCCTGGAAAAGGCGTCGCGCGCCGCTTGAAGGTCGTTGCGGCCGAGCTCGGCGAAGCCTAGCTGAACCAGCGCGTCGGCATTATCGGGCTTGAGCGCCAGCGCGCGCTTGAGCAGGTCGGCGGCCTCGTCGAAATGCTGCGCTTGYCTCGCCTTGACGGCCGAAGCGTAGAGATCGTCCACCGTCTGCGCCAACGACGCGGACGGAGCGGCGGCAACGGCCAGGATCAGGCATGCGGCAAAGCTCAAGCGCCGGCCGCGCCGCATCAGCGCTTCCCGCTCTTGCGCGCGATGAGACGCGCCAGCCGGGCCAGAAGCTCCTCGGGAATGAACGGCTTCACCAGATAGTCRTCGGCGCCCTTGTCCAGGGCCGAGACAATGTCCCTTTGGCCCTTGCGGGCCGTCAGCATCACCACCGGCGTCTCAGACAAGGCCGGGTCGCCCTTGATGCGCGCCAGCACTTCAAGGCCGTCGGCTTTAGGCATCATCGCGTCGAGCACGACCACATCGGGGGCGTCCTGCCGCGCCTTCTCCAGCGCCTCCGCCCCGTCGACCGCTTTGACGACATCRTATCCCTTCGCCCTCAACCTGAATTCCATCAGCTCGAGCAGCAACGGGTCATCATCGCAGATCAGAATTCTTGCCTTTGCTCCATCCACCAGTCCTGCTCCGGTTCCGTCGCCCCCCGGAGTAACCAACCATGAACCGCGCCCCTGAAACCAGGTGCGCACAGTCACCCGAGCCGACCAATTGCTGCTCAATCATAGACAGGCTGATTCGCGGCGGCCGCATTTCGATGCAATCAGTAGATGAATATCGGCRCATGGTATAGGAGGCGTAAACACCAGACGGAGCTTGCCGGCAAGCTTCTCGGCGCTGTCTCCGACTAGTTCGCCGGGCCACCGCCGCGCGAGGCAAGCAGCTTCCTCACTTCACCGRCAAGCGCCAGCGGATCGAAGGGTTTGGCAATGACGCCCACCGCGCCCATGTTCAGATAGCGTTCGACCTCATGGGTCTGGGTGCGCGCCGTGATGAACACCACGGGTATCGATGCCGTCGGCGGCGACGCGGCCAGGCGCTTCAGCGTTTCCGGTCCGTCCATGTCCGGCATCATCACGTCGAGCAGGATGAGATCGGGTCGCCATGTCGCCGCATCGACCAGCGCCGCGGCGCCTGAAGCGCAGGACCRCACCTCGAATTCCGGCTCAAGCTCCAGCGACATCTGGGCAATTTCGCGGATATCGTCCTCGTCGTCCACATAAAGGATTCTTGCCGGCATAAGGGTTACTCCTTGGCTTGCGCGGTGGCCTCGGCGCCCTCGCGGGCCGAAGCCAACATGTTCCTGACCAGCTTCGCGACGTCGATCTCCGACGCCTTGGTCTTGGTCATGATCGCCTGGACCCGATCGCCCAGCTTGTCGTCCAGCTCCGCCGCTGAAAACACGATAACCCCTGTTTCGAGCGGCAGATCGGCAAGCAGGTCCAACCCCGATCCGTCGGGGAGCGCGATATCCAGGATGACCAGATCGAAGCGATGGTTCGCGATTGCCTGCTGCGCGTCCTTCAGCGTTTTCGCCGAGATAATCGAGACACCCGAACCCAAACCCTCCGACATCACCGCAAGCACGCCCTCGTCGTCCTCGACATGTAGGATCTTCGGCTTCARCTCGACCCTGCGGCCGACGATCTTTGCCAAAGCGGCGTGAAGACGCTTCGGATCCACAGGCTTCTCCAGCCAGTCGACGATGCCGACGGCGGTGCCGTTCAGCGAGCGTCTGGCTTCGTCGGCGACGGCGGAGATGACGATGACCGCAATGTCGGAATTGACCTTCGACGCCCTGATATCATGGAAGAGCTTGATGCCGGATTCCCMCGCCAGCTTGATGTCGAGCGTCAGCGCCACGTAATCGCGGGAGTTGAGCAGCGCCTTGGCGGTGTCGATGTCGGGGGCGACGTCGCTTGAGAAGCCTTCCGCTTCGAGAAGCGCTGCGATCACCGCGGCGACATCGGGCTCGTCCTCGCAAATCAGGACACGCAGGCGGCGATCGCGCTTCTTCGACCGGCGCTCGACAAGGACCGGTTTCGCCTCTTGCCTCTGCGCTTCGGCAAGGTCGACGTGAAACGACGTTCCCTTGCCTTCCTCCGTTTCGAAGGAAACAGCGCCGCCCAGCTTTTCGACGATGGTCTTGACGATRCTCAAGCCTAGACCGGTTCCTCCCTTCCTGCGGGTGCTTGACGCGTCGGCCTGCTCGAACTTGCCGAATATGCGGCTGCGGAACGCTTYGGGAATGCCGGCGCCCTGATCGATCACGGAGACGCGCAGCATGTCGCGATCGCGGCGCTGCAGCTTCACCATCACGGTGCCGCCGTGATCGGAGAACTTGATCGCATTGGACAGGAGGTTCGCCATCACCTGGTGCAGGCGGTCAGGGTCGATATTGGCCTCCGCGCGCGGCGCATCGTCGACGAGGACGATGCGTATCCTGCTCTCGGCCATGTAATTGGAGCTGGCGGCGATGGCCTGCTCCAGGACCGGACGCAGGRGCATCTGCTTGATCTTGAAGCTGATGACGCCCGATTCGATCTTCTCCATGTCGAGGATGTCGTTGATGAGAAGGACCAGCCTCTCGCTGTTGTTGTGGGCGATGTTGACGAGATTGGCGGCCTTGGGCGGCAATTCGCCCGCGACGCCCGCCGCGATCAGCCCGAGCGAGCCGCGAATGGATGTCAACGGCGTGCGCAGTTCGTGGCTGACGGTCGAGATGAAGTCGTTCTTGAGCTGCGCGTTTTTCTTTTGYTCGGTGATGTCGCGGTTGTAGGTGATGACRCCGACGACCTTGCCGGTCTCGTCGCGAAAGGGCGCCTTCAAGGTGTAGAGCCAGCCCTGGCTGCCGTCCGGGAAAAGCGCGGGCTGGTCGATGCGCAGTGTCTGCCCCGTTTCCAGTGGACCTAATTCATCCTGCCTGAAGCGCTCGGCGACATCCTTCGGATAGAAATCAAAATCCGYCTTGCCGATAAGGTCCTCCGGTGAGGCTGCGCGCATCATTTCGGCGGTGRCCGGGTTTGCAACGACGAAGCGGCYGGCGGCATCCTTCACGTTGAGGCAATCCGGCAGCTCGCGAACCATGGCACGGTAGATCATGTTGGACATGGTGAGATCGCGACGCCGCTGCTGCCGATCGAGCAACACGCCGATGATGAAGGTGCCGATGAACCGGAACACCACGGACGGGAGCGTGCTCTGCTGAAGGAAGCCTGCGAGGACCTGCTGGGGAATGACCACAAGCGTGATCAGCCCGGCAAGCGCGACCGTCACGCCGAGGCCGAGTATGTCGAGCATGGTACGCGAGCGGACCGCGACGACATGGTGCCAAGCCAGCCCAGCGACGGCCGTGATCAGGATGCTCATGATGCCCACACTCGTGCCCTGCCCGCCAAGATAGGCGCGATAGGCAATGGAGCCGGCGGTCGCGACGAACATTGCCGGCCATCCGCCGAAGAAGGCGGCCGCGYCAATGAAGGCGGCCCGCAGATCGACGACGAAGCCCRAGACGGACAAGGCCGTCGCCATGGAGATGACCGAGCCAGCGCACATGACCATGCCGAGTAACAGCGACTGTATCAGCCGTGGAAGACGTCCGGTAAAATCAGCCAAARGGTCCCAAGCGACGACCAGGATGGAGACCAGGGCAAGATTAGCGAGGAGTGATCGCCAGATTTCGGTCATGACYTTCCTGCTCCTTTTCTCCGATGAATATAGGCAAAACCTATCCGAGGTCTAAAGAGCCAGATCGCAGCTGTCCGCGTCGCGCCCTAAGGAATGCTCCCGCAGCTATCGCTTCCGCCACGAATTTCTGAACATCGGCACCGGCGGCGACGAACCCGTTGCGGATGGCCCGAAGGGTCGGTAAGGGCTGTGCGCGCGGCATGGAGGCGAGAGAAATCGTGCGAAGTGATCCAACCGATATAGGACTGGGCTTTGCCATCCTGGCTCACCGCCAACTCGGTCACACCGAGCGGCTGATCCGGGCGATCTCGCGGCCACAGGACAGGATCGTCGTCCATCTCGATACGAGGGTTGGCGCTCCGGCAATTGCCAGCTTTCAGACCCGACTTTCCGACCTGCCGAACGTAGACGTGTTCAGCATGGTGKCCTGCCGGTGGGGAGGCTACTCTATCGTCGAGGCGACCCTCCAGGCCCTGCGACGCCTGCTCGATCACCCATTCCTGTATGGTTCGCTGCTAAGCGGCGCCGACTACCCCGTGCGAAGCATCGACGACTTCGCGACATATCTTCACCAGAACCATCCTCAAGAATACGTCCTGGTCACGCATGAAGGACTGCCAGGCGAAACACCGGACAATCTCAGCAACAGGTTCTCCTGCTATTGGCCATATGAACGGCTGGTATCGTCCCDCCGCAAACGCCTGTCGAGCATCCGCCTGCAAGGCGCGCTGGGCATTGACCGAAAGCTCCCGGCCGGTCTGCTGCCCACATTCGGTTCGCAGTGGTTCACGCTCACCCGCAAAGCGATCGAGACAGTTGTGCAAGGAATGCTCGACCCCGAGATCAAGCGGTTCTTTGCGTGGACGGCAATCCCCGACGAGATGGAGCCCCATATGCTTTTGCGCAACAGCAAATACTGGGGCAACCGCGCGACCGACAATCTGCGCTACACCGCGACGGACGAGAATGGYCGCTTTCCCAAGCTCCTGACCCGCACCGATCTTCCGGATATCCTCAAGTCCGGAGCGTTCTTCTGCCGCAAGATCGAGCACGGGGAAGATGCCGGACTCTGTGATCAACTGGACGACCTTCGGGCGCGCAGCAGAGGATTCGAGGCTGCCAATTGAGACAAGATGGCCCTAGGCGGCTATGCTGGGCCTCGCGCCGTCACCGCGTCGACCGAGGAGCAAGAATGAAATTCATGYCGATGACAGCCTTGCCGCTCATGTTGACCGCCATTCTGCCGCTCGCCGCAGGCTGCTCGTCGACCACCGCGTCGATCAGCCCGGCGAAATACGACAAGATGGACTGCCCCGAGCTCAACAATGCGGTCGGCGACACCGCCACCGATATTTCACGCACCGCAATCGCCCGCGGCAAGGTCGCCAATACCTCCGTGCCAACGTGGTTGCTTGGCGGCGAGCGCGTGAAGACGGCGGTCGCCAACCGCGAAACCGCCCGGATCGACAGGCTGCAGCAACAGCAGCAGGTGATCGTCGCGACGCGAAAGCAAAGGTGCCCCTCCGCGCAGTGAGGCGAGCCGGACCGGACCGGCTTCAAGCGCTGATGCGGAACCGTGTCGAATCGATCGCGGCGTTCATCAGCGTCTGGGTGTAGGCTTCGCGCGGATTGTCGAAGATCTCCTGCGTCGGGCCTTCCTCGACGATCTTTCCCTGCTTCATGACGATGATGTAGTCGGCCATGGCGCGCACCACCGCGAGGTCATGGCTGATGAAGAGGTAGGAAAGTTCGTGATCGGCCTGCAGCTTGCGCAGCAGCTCGACGATCTGCTTCTGCACCGAGCGGTCGAGCGCCGAGGTCGGCTCGTCCAGCACCACCACTTTCGGCTTCAGGATCATGGCGCGGGCAATCGCGATGCGCTGGCGCTGGCCGCCGGAGAATTSGTGCGGGTAACGGTTGCGCGCGTTGGGATCGAGGCCAACCTCGCGCAGCGCCTCGACGGCGCGCTGGTCGCGCTGCTTGCCGGTGAGCGAGGGCTCATGCACCAAAAGGCCCTCGGTGATGACCTGGCCGACGGTCATGCGCGGCGACAGCGAGCCGAACGGATCCTGGAAGACGAGCTGCAATTCGCGCCTCAGCGGCCRCATCGCCTGGCGGTCCGCCTCGGAAATGTCACGGTCGCTGAAGCGGATGACGCCGTCGCYGGGGAGCAGCCTCAGCAGCGCGCGGCCGAGCGTCGACTTGCCCGAGCCGGACTCGCCGACGATGCCGATGGTCTGATTGCGCTTCAGCCGGACCGAGATCTTGTCCACCGCGCGCAGCATCAGCGGTTCGCCGCCGAGGAAGCCGCCGCCGATCTTGAAGACGACCTCGACATTGCGGCCCTCGAGCAGCACCGGCGAATTGGCAGGCGGCGGCGCCTTGCTGCCGGTCGGCTCGGCCGCGAGMAGCATCCTGGTGTAGGCATGCTGCGGATTGGCAAAAAGCGCTTCCGCCTGGCCCTCCTCCACCACTTCGCCCTGACGCATGACATAGACGCGATCGGCGAAGCGGCGCACGATGCCGAGATCGTGGGTGATGAAGACGATCGCCATACCGAGCTTGCGCTGCAACTCTGCCAGCAGCATCAGGATCTGCGCCTGGATGGTAACGTCGAGCGCCGTCGTCGGCTCGTCGGCGATCAGGATGTCGGGGTCGTTGGCCAGAGCCATGGCGATCATGACGCGCTGCCGTTGGYCGCCCGACATTTCGTGCGGATAGGATTTCATCCGCCGCTCGGGATCGGGTATGTGCACCAGCCTCAAGAGCTTCAGCGCTTCTTCCCGTGCAGCCGGCGCGGAAAGCCCGCGGTGCCGGCGAATCGGCTCCATCAGCTGGTTGCCGATGGTGTAGAGCGGGTCGAGCGAGGTCATCGGCTCCTGGAAGATCATGCTGATCTTGCGGCCGCGCACCTTGTTGAGCTCGCTCTTGGTCATCTCCAGAAGATTGCGGCCGCGATAGTCGACCTGGCCGGTGGCCTCGCCGTTGGAGGACAACAGGCTCATCGCCGCCATCATCGTCTGGCTCTTGCCGGAGCCGGATTCGCCGACGACGGCGACCGTCTCGCCGGCATTGACCTTGATGTTGATGCCCTTGACCGCCTCGACGGTGCCGTCGAGGGTCTGGAAGCGGACGCGCAGGTCCTTGACGCTGAGGATCGTTTCGGGAGCGGTCATGTCAGCGGTCCCCATCGTCATCGATCCTTGGGATCGAGCGCGTCGCGCAGACCGTCGCCGACGAAATTCAGCGCGAACAGTGTCGAGACGAGGAAGAAGGCCGGGAACAGGAGCAGCCAGTTGGCGTAGCCGATGTTCTTGGCGCCGACCGAGATCAGCACGCCCCAACTGGTCATCGGCTCCTGCACGCCGAGGCCGAGGAAAGAGAGGAAGCTTTCCAGGATGATGACCTGCGGCACCAGCAACGTCATGTAGATGACCACCGGTCCGAGCAGGTTCGGAATGACGTGACGCAAGAGGATGCCGCGCTGGCCGACGCCCATGGCTTCCGCCGCCTGGACATATTCCTGCCGGCGGATCGACAGCGCCTGGCCGCGCACGATGCGGGCCATGTCGAGCCACAGCACAGCGCCCACCGCCAGAAACATCAGYACGAAGTTGCGGCCGAAGAACACCACGAGCATGATGACGAAAAAGATGAAGGGCAGCGAATAGAGCACGTCGACGATGCGCATCATCACCTCGTCGACCCTGCCGCCGGCGAAGCCCGCGGTCGCACCGTAGATGACTCCGATGACACCAGCGACGACACCGGCAAGCAGGCCGATCGCCAGGGATATGCGTCCGGCCATCAGCGTGCGCGAGAGCAGGTCACGGCCGGTGTTGTCGGTGCCGAAGAAGAAATATTGCTGCTTCACGGCCGAGCTCATCGTCATTTCGCGGCCGTCGGGCGACTTGTTCTCGATCCTGGTGTCGTCGAAGGCGTCGGAGYGGTCGAGATAGCGGATGTTGCGGTCGTCGATGGGCTTGGTCGCGGTGATGGTGACGATGACGCGATTGCCGTCCTGGTGCCATTCCTTGATGTCGGCGCGCATGCGCTTGATAGCGTCACCCAGCGCCCCCTGGATCATGTCCGGCTTCGGATAGGCCGAGAGGCTTGGCGGCGTGCGCACATAATCGCCATAGATGGTGGTGTATTCATGCGGCACGACCATAGGGCCGAACACGCTGATGACGGCGATGAAAGCCAGATAATAGAGGCTGAGCATGGCGGCGCGGTTGCGCTTGAGCCGCGCCCAGGCATTGCCCCAGAGTGAGCGGCCGACGATCGGCTCGGGCACGGCGACGGCAAGTTCAGTCATAGCGCACCCTCGGATCGACGACCGCGTAGAGCAGGTCGACGATCAGGTTGAAAACGATGGTGAAGAGCGCGATCACCACCACGGTTCCCATGACCAGCGTGTAGTCGCGGTTAAGCGCTGCATCGACGAAGTAGCGGCCGACGCCGGGAATGGAAAAGATTGTCTCGACGATGATCGAGCCGGTCAGGAGCGCGGCGGCCGCCGGACCCGTGAAGGAGACGATCGGCAACACCGCGCCGCGTAGCGCGTGCTTGACCACCACCGACCAGTCGGAGAGGCCGAGCGCGCGGGCGGTGCGGATATGGTGCGAGCGCAGGCTCTCGATCATCGAGCCGCGCATCAGCCGCGCGACGATGGCGATCTGCGGCAAGGCGAGCGTCAGCACCGGGCCGACCTTGTTGATCAAGGCGCCGTCACCCCAACCGCCGATCGGCAACAGCTTCCAGGAAAGCCCGAAGACGAGCTGGATCACCGGGGCGGTGACGAAGGTCGGGATGGTGCTGCCGGCGGTTGCCAAGGCAATCACCGAATAGTCGGCTATTTTATTCTGGTTGAGCGCCGCGATCGTGCCGAGAATCGAGCCCAGCAGCAGCGCCAGCACCAGCGCCGAGGTGCCAATCTGCACCGAGATCGGTAGGCCTTTGGCGAAGAGCTCGGTGACGGTGAAATCCGGCAGGTTGTAGCTCGGGCCGAAACTGCCGCGCAAAAGATTGCCGAGATAATGGACATATTGCAGCCAGAGCGGATCGTTGAGGCCGAACTGGGCTTCGAGATTGGCCCTGATCTCGGGACTCAGGCCCCGTTCCTGGTTGAACGGGCCGCCTGGCGCGACGCGGATCAGGAAGAACGCCACAGTCACGATGACGAATAGCGTCGGGATGGCGGTCAACAGCCGCCGGAAGACATAACGCAGCATCGGCGCCCCGCTTCAGCCAGGGCGACAGCTCTCCAGACGAGACCGTGGCGCGCTGGCATCTCTGATCTTCGCACCGGGCAGCCTGAAAATCCAACCCGACTTTCGGCCCGGCACGACGACAGACCGCGGCCGCCGCTCCCAAAAAGGAGCGGCGGCACGRCCAAGGTTACTTGTCAGTCCTTGGAGATGAAGCGGGACGGGTGGATGTCCATGACGTTGTCGTCGAAGCCATGCAGCTTCGAGGACACGATGTCGTGGTAGCTGTAGTAGAGCAACGGGATCTCACCGACATCGTCGACGAGGATACGCTCGGCCGCGGCGAGGTCCTTCATGCGCTCCTCAGGCTTGCCGCCGGCGGCGGCTGCCTTGTCCATGGCGGCCTCATAGGCCGGGCTGTTGTAGTTCGAGTAGTTGTTGCCGCTCGCCTTGCGCGAGATGCCGAGGAACGTCTCCGGATCCTTGTAGTCGGCGATCCAGGCGGCGCGGGCGACGTCGTAATTGCCCTTCTGCTCGAGGAAGCCGTAGTGGGTCTTGGTATCGGTGTTGAGCAACGTCACCTCGACGCCGAGCGGCTTCAGCTGTTCCTGGATGGCGACCGCGGTGTTCTTGTGGTTTTCCGAAGTATTGTAGCGGATCTCCATCTTCAACGGATGCTCGGGCGTGTAGCCGAGCTTCTCCAGGATCTTCTTGGCCTCATCCTCGCGGTCGATCTGCGGCATGTCCGCGTATTTGGCCAGCGCCGGGGTGTAACCCTCGATGCCCGGAGGCACCATCGAATATCCAGGCAGCATCGAGTTCTGCCAAACCTTCTCGGCGAGGAAGTCGCGATCGATCGCCATCGAGATGGCGTTGCGCAGTTCGACATTGTCCCAAGGCGCCTTGTCGGTCTTGATCGCGTAATAATAGGTGCCGAGATATGGCCCCACGCGGACCTGGTCACCAAACTTGGTTTTGAGATCGGCGAGCTGTTCGGTCGGCAGGTCGCCATAGCTGTCGAGTTCGCCGGCCTCGAAACGCTTCATCGCCGATGAGCGATCCTCGGTCGGAATGTAGTTGACCACGTCGAGCTTGACGCTCGCGGCGTCCCAGAACTTCGGGTTCTTGACCAGTTTCATATGGTCGTTGGGAACCCACTCCGCCAGCGTATAGGCGCCGTTGGAGACCAGCTTGCCAGGCTTGATCCAGTCGGCGCCGAGCTTGTCGATGGAAGCCTTGTTGACCGGATAGGTCGCCTGGTGGGTCAGCATCTCCAGGAAGTAGGGCGTCGGCGCCTTGAGCGTGACTTCAAGCGTGTTGGCGTCGATCGCCTTCACGCCCATATCCTCGGCCTTGCCTTTCTTGGTGTTGAAGTCCTCGGCGCCCTTCACCGGATAGAGCATCGAAGCGTATTCCGCGGCGGTGGCCGGATCTTCCAGCCGGTGGAACGAATAGACGAAGTCGTCCGCCGTCACCGGTGTGCCGTCCGACCAGAGGCCGTCCTTGCGCAGCTTGAAAGTGTAGACAGTGCCGTCGTCGGAGACCGTCCAGCTTTCGGCGGCGCCCGGAATGAGGTTCGTCTTCTGGTCATGCATGACGAGACCCTGGAACAGGTCGCGTATGATATCGGCTTCGTAGACCGTCGACGTCTTGTGCGGATCGACCGYTTCCGCCTCGGCAGCGGCCCCGCGGTTGTAGACGGTTTCGGCAAAAGCATGCGTGTAAAAGGAGCCTGTGGCCAGAGCCATGGTGGTGGCGAACGCCGTCGCCTTCAGCATGTTTTTCAGCATGAAGTTTCTCCCTGTCGGCGCAGCCCCTCAGCCGCGCCTTCTTAAGTTTTGACACCCCGGAACCGTTGAAACGGCCCCGTTTCAGGCGTGCCGCCGGTCCCATCCGGCAGCTGGTGGCAGGAGACTAGACAGAGGGAAATCTTATTTCAACCATTGCCTGCTTGACGCAGAGTGAGCGTCATCACGCTAAAACAGCGAAAACTAAAGCTTAGAGCTTGTCTTCAACTTGGCACACCTGCCGGTTGTTCGACGCGTTTTCTGTTTTTGCAGGCAGGTTTTGGCATTCTCCGCATCATGCTGAAAAACCGAAAATTCCCTGCTTCGTGGTGTCGTTTCCGGGCTGACGCCACGGGCACATCGGCAATCGAATTCGCCATGCTTGCGCCGATCTTCATCCTGCTTCTGCTCGGCATGGTTGCATACGGAATCTATTTTGGCGCCAGCCACTCCGTGCAGCAGATCGCCGCCGACGCGGCGCGCACGGCGATTGCCGGCCTGAACCAGACCGAGCGACAGGCGCTGGTCACCGATTTCATCGCACACGACGTCTCGGGCTATCCCTTCGTCGATCCCAACAAGCTGACCGTCAAAGCGCAGGACAGTGTCGCCGACGGCAGCCAGTTCGTGGTTTCGGTCACCTACGATGCACGCAACCTGCCGATCTGGAACCTGTTCAAGACGCTGCCGCTGCCGGGCACGACGATCCAGCGCCAGTCGACGATCCGTGTCGGAGGCATATGATGCCGGTCAAGGGGGGATTGATGGCGGCGACGCGTAGGCTCGTCGCCGACCGTAGCGCGAATTTCGCCGTCATGACGGCGCTATGCGCGCCGGTGGCGCTGGCGCTGACCGCCTTCGCGATCGACGAAGGCTCGCTCTACAACGAGCGCCGGGCCGCGCAGTCGATCGTCGACCTTGCCGCCATCGCCGCGGCCTCGAACATCACCAATGCCCAGCAGGCGGTGCTGACGACGCTCGCCGACAATGGCATCACCTCGGTCGCCGTACAGCAACAAGGCACCACTGTGGCGCCGACCGCCACCAAGGCTGTCGTCCAGATCGTGCCGGGGCGCTACACGGGCGTCAGCACCATTGCCGCCGGCAGCCGGTTCGAGGCGGGCAAGCTGCCCTACAATGCCGTGCAGGTTTCGCTGAAGAAGCGAGGCACGCTCTACTTCGCCGGCTCGATCATGGCGCCGCCCACCCTCGGCACGACCGCAATCGCCAGTGCGCAGCCGCAAGCGGCGTTTTCGGTCGGCTCGCGGCTTGCCAGCCTCAATGGCGGCATTCTCAACGCGCTTCTCGGCGGCCTTCTCGGCGGCAACATCTCGCTCAGCGTGATGGACTACAATTCACTGGTGTCGGCCGATGTCGACGTTCTTTCGTTCACCGACGCGCTGGCGACGCAATTGCACCTGACCGGTGTGAGCTATTCCGACGTGCTCGCCTCCAAGGCAACGATCGGCCAGATCGCCACCGCCATGGCCAACGTGCCCGGGTTGGACCGCACGGCCAAGATCGCCCTGCAGACCATGGCTTCCAGCGCCACCAACACCGTCAAGATTCCGCTCAGCACCCTCATCGATCTCGGCTCCGTCGGCGATCTCGGCATCGGGCAAAAGCCGGCCGGGCTGTCGGTCAATGCCAGCGCGCTCACCATGCTCACCGCCGCCGCCGCTCTGGCCAACGGCACGAACCAGGTCGCGGTCAATCTCGGCGCCACCATACCGGGGCTRGCATCGACGACGCTTGCGATCGCCATCGGCGAGCCGATGCAGAACTCGGYCTGGCTGGCGGTGGGAGAAGCCGGCACCGTGGTGCGCACGGCGCAGACCCGCATCAAGCTCAACRCCAGCGTTACGCTCGGCAATTCCAATCTCGGCGGCGGCATCAACCTGCTTGCCGTCAACCTGCCGCTCAATGTCGAAGTCGCCTATGCGGAGGCCAAGCTGACCGATATCACCTGCCCGACCGGTCCCTCCAGCATCAAGGTCTCGATCGCCGCGCAGCCGGGCGTGGTCGTAGCCCATCTCGCCAACAGCAGCGCCAGCGGTTTCGCCGACTTCACCAAGCCGCAAACCTTTTCCGACGCGGAGATTGCGGATGTCAGCCTCAAGCTGTTGCTGATCAACCTCAATCTGCTGCAGATCACCGGATCGTCGGCCTTCTCGGCCACCAACATGACGCCGACCACACTGACCTACAACGCTACCGACATCGCCAACAAGGCGATCAAGACGGTGTCGACGAAGAACCTGACGCAGTCGCTGACGACATCGCTGGTCAACAAGCTGTCGCTTTCGGTCAACGCGCTGGGGCTCGGCCTCGACGTGACCGCCCTGCTCGGCACGGTGAAACCGGCGGTGACGACGCTGCTCAACGGCGTGACCGCGCCGGTGGACAGCCTGCTCTACAATGTGCTCGGCGCGCTTGGCGTCCGGGTCGGCGAGGCCGATGTGCGCGTGACCGGCGCGACCTGCGGTCGCTCGGTGCTCGTCCAGTAGGTCAAGCGTCAGCCAACTCTGCCGACGAAACTGCCCAGAGGCGGCAGCGCCACCGCGCTCTCCTCGACGACACCGGTAAGAACGCCGGCGGCGTCGATGTCAAAGGCCGTTATCTCGGCCTCGCCGATCTCCGCGGGCAGCGCCCAACCTGTGGCCTCGGCCGAGAAATTGAAAACGCAAAGCAGCCTTTCGCCGTCGCGCTCGCGCAGGAAAGCGAGCACATCGCCGTCGGCATCGAGAAAGYGGATCGAGCCTTCGATCAGCGCCGGATGGGCTTTGCGCAGGGCAAGGATCGACCGATAGGCGGCAAGCACCGAACGCTCCTCGCCATTCTCGACGTCGACCGCCCGGGCGCGATGCGCCTGCGGCACCGGCAGCCAKGGCTTGGCCGTCGAAAAACCGGCATTCTCGGCCTCCGCTTCCCAGACCATCGGCGTGCGGCAGCCGTCCCTGCCCTTCACGCCCGGCCAGAAGCGAATGCCGACGGGATCGCGCAGATCCTCATAGGCGAGCTCCGCCTCCTCCAGCCCCAGTTCCTCGCCCTGATAGAGGCAGATCGAGCCGCGCAGGCATGACAGCAGCGCGATCGAGAATTTCGCCACCGCGTCGGAGCTCTCGCCGGGCCGCGTCCAGCGGCTGACATGGCGCACGACATCATGGTTGGAGAAGGCCCAGCAAACCCAGCCGTCCGGGGCGGTCGTCTCGAACGCCTCGACGCAGCCGCGCACATGGGCGGCGGAAAATTGCGGACTGAGCAGGTCGAACGTGTAGCACATCTGCAATTTGTCGCCGCCGGAGACATAGGCGGCGAGCGTCTGCAGCGAACGCTCCTCGTCACCCACCTCGCCGACCGCGGCGCGGCCCGGATATTCGTCAAGCAGCGCGCGGAAGCGTTTCAGGAAATCGAGGTTCTCGGGGCGCGTCTTGTCGAAGAGATGCTCCTGGAAGGCATAGGTGCTGGTCGCCCCGTTGGTGCCGGCGACGCTTGAGGCCAAAGGCGGGTTGTCGCGCAGCCAGCGGTCGTGGACATAGTAGTTGACCGTATCGAGCCGAAAGCCGTCGACGCCGCGCTCCAGCCAGAAGCGCACGGTGTCGAGCAGCGCGTCCTGGACCGCCGGGTTGTGGAAATTCAAGTCCGGCTGGGCGGCCAGGAAGTTGTGCATGTAATATTGCCGGCGGGTGGCGTCCCACTCCCAGGCGGGGCCGCCGAACAGCGATTGCCAATTGTTGGGCGCGCTGCCGTCCGGCTTCGCATCGGCCCAGACATACCAGTCCGCCTTGGCGCTGTCGCGGCTGGCGCGGCTTTCGACGAACCATTCGTGCTTGTCGGAAGAGTGCGAGATCACCTGGTCGATGATGAGCTTCAGGCCGAGCCGGTGCGCCTCGGCGACCAGCGCATCGAAATCCTCCAGCGTCCCGAACATCGGATCGACATCGCGGTAGTCCGACACATCATAGCCCATGTCGGCCATCGGCGACTTGAAGAAGGGCGACAGCCAGAYCGCGTCGACACCGAGCGAGGCGAWATGGGCGAGCCGCGCGGTGATGCCCTTGAGGTCGCCGCTGCCGTTGCCGGTCGTATCCTGGAATGAGCGCGGATAGACCTGGTAGATGACGCAGCCGCGCCACCATTCRCTCCCTTGCCCGGAATTGTCGCCAGCCATCACGAGCCCTTCCTGTTGCCTGATCCAGCGGCACGCCGCTCGATCATGAAACCGACACTGCGGCCGGGTAACGGCCGCGCAAGATCGACCGGCTGCGTCTCGACCGCCGGGAGCCACTCGAAGCCATCCCGCGCGGGCAAGGTGAAGACGCATTGCCGGCGGTCGCCATTGATCATCACGGCAAGGCGGCCGCCCTCGTTGTCGCCGAGCAACATGACGAGGCGATGGCGGCCGGGATCGTTCCAGTCGGCCTCGCCGGGCGGCGCGCCGGTCTCGGTCAGCCAGGCGACGTCGGGGATTTCCGATCCGTCGGCGGGCTCGCCGGTCAGGAAGTGCRTATCCGTCAGCGCAGGAAAGGCCCGGCGCAGCGTAGCGAGCGACGATGCATATTGCTCGAGCGCGTGATCGCGGCCGRCCCAGTCGAGCCAGGTGATGGCGTTGTCCTGCGCATAGGCGTTGTTGTTGCCTTTCTGCGTGCGGCCGAACTCGTCGCCGGCCGTCAGCATGATGGTGCCGCGCGAGGCGAAAAGCGTGGCGAGCAACGCGCGCCGGTCGCCGGAACGGGACAYGCTGATCGCCTCATCGCCCGTTTCGCCCTCGACGCCGTTGTTCCAGGACAGATTGTCGTTGTGGCCGTCGCGATTCTGCTCGCCATTGGCTTCGTTATGCTTGCGCTCGTAAGCGACGATGTCGGCCAGCGTCATGCCGTCATGCGCGGCGATGAAGTTGACCGTGCGGCTGACCGGACCGTCCTCCCTGCCGAAGACATCCGAAGAACCGGCAAGCCGGGTGGCCAAGGCGCCGATCGCGCCGGCATCGCCGCGCCAGAAGCGCCTGACATCGTCGCGGTAGCGGTCGTTCCATTCCAGATAGGGCGGGCGGAAATTGCCGAGCTGGTAGCCGTTCGGGCCGATATCCCACGGTTCGGCGATCAGCACGCGGTCGGCGAGCACAGGATCACCGGCAATGTCCCGGAGCAGCGGCGCTTCCGGATCGAAAGCGCCGTCGACGCGGCCGAGCACCGGCGCCAGATCGAAGCGGAAGCCGTCTACGCCGGCGAAGCGGACGAAGTGGCGCAGCGTATCGAGCACCATCTCGCGCACCACCGGATGGTCGCAGGCGACGGTGTTGCCGGTGCCGGTGTCGTTGACCAGCCTGCCATCCGGCTGATGCCGGTAGTAAGCCAGCGCGTCGAGCCCGCGCAGCGACAGCGTCGGCCCGAGCCGGTCGCTCTCGCCGGTGTGGTTGAAGACGAGGTCGAGGATGGTGCCGATGCCCGCCTTGCGCAGCGCGGCGACGGTGTCGCGCAACTCCTTAAGGCCGCCAGGCGCCAGGCGTGGATCGAGCGCCATGAAGGTGACGGGATTGTAGCCCCAGGCGTTGCCGAGGCCGAGCGGCGGCAGATGCCGCTCGTCGATCCATGCGGTGACCGGCATCAGTTCCACGGCCGAGACGCCGAGACGCTTCAGGTGCTCGATGATGGCCGGATGGGCAAGCGCCGCGACGGTGCCGCGCTGCGCTTCCGGGACGTCCGGGTGCAGCCTGGTGAAAGAGCGGACATTGAGCTCGTAGATCAGGCCGCCGGGTTGGAACAGCGGCGGCTTGGCCGGCACCGGCTTGGGCAGGGACCGCGCTACGGCCTTCGGCATCAGCGAGGCTGTATCGGCGCCTTCGTTGCGTTTGGCGGCAAGCCGCCAATGGTATTGGTATGGACGATCGACCTCAACGGCATAGGGGTCGGTGAGAAGCTTATCCGGGTCGAACCACAGACCCCGTTCGGGCGCGTAGTCGCCGTCGGCGCGAAAGCCGTAACGCGTGCCGTCGCCGAGGCCAGAGACAAGCAGCGCATACACGCCCTCGCCTTCCGGCTTCAGCTCCAGCCGATCGAGTTCGCGAGCCCCGCTGTCGTCGAAAAGCGAGACCCAGAGGCGTCGCGCCGATGAGGACCAGACGGCAAAGCGGATGCCGTCGGGTGTGATGGTGGCGCCGAGCTGGGTCATGCGCGCGCCTCCCCTTCTCCCCTTGTGGGAGAAGGTGGATCGGCGCGCAGCGCCGARACGGATGAGGGGTGTTGGAAGGAATGAGGCGCCGGTGCTTCAGGCGTCGGTGTGCGCCAAGCTGGAGCACCCCTCATCCGTCCGAGCTTCGCTCGGCCACCTTCTCCCACAAGGGGAGAAGGGGGAGCCTTCTCTTGCACCCTCAAGTAATCACGCTCGGCTTGTCGCGGCCGGTGTGGCTCTTGATGCCGGCGATGTCGTCGGCGGCGGCGATCAGATCGGCGAGCGCTTCCTGGGTGTCGAGGTCGTGGCGCGTCTTCTCCGGCTCGTAGCGCTCGATATAAACGCGCAGCGTCGCACCCGAGGTGCCGGTGCCGGAGAGGCGAAGCACGACGCGCGAGCCGCCTTCGAACAGGATCCGGATGCCCTGATGCTCGCTCACCGAGCCGTCGACCGGATCGTGATAGGCGAAATCGTCGGCCTTGGCGATTTTCAGGCCGCGCATGGTCGAGCCCGGCAGCGAGCCGAGCTTAGCCCGCAGTTCGTCCACCAGCGCGTTGGCGCGATCGCTTTCGACCTCCTCATAATCGTGGCGCGAATAGTAGTTGCGGCCGTAAGTCGCCCAATGCTTGGTGACGATGTCCTTGCAGCTCTCGCCGCGCGCGGCGAGGATATTGAGCCACAAAAGCACGGCCCACAGCCCGTCCTTCTCGCGCACATGGTTGGAGCCGGTGCCGGCGCTTTCCTCGCCGCAGATGGTCGCCATGCCGGCGTCGAGCAGGTTGCCGAAGAACTTCCAGCCGGTCGGCGTCTCGTAGATGCCGATGCCGAGCTTTTCGGCGACGCGGTCGGCGGCGCCGCTGGTGGGCATTGAGCGGGCAATGCCCTTCAAGCCGTCCTTGTAGCCCGGCGCCAGTTTGGCATTGGCGGCAAGCATCGCCACCGAATCCGACGGCGTGACGAAGATGCCCCTGCCGATGATCAGGTTGCGGTCACCGTCGCCGTCGGAAGCGGCGCCGAAATCCGGCGCGTCGGGCCCCATCATCTCGTCATAGAGGTGCTTTGCGTGGACCAGGTTCGGATCGGGATGGTGGCCGCCGAAATCCGGCAGCGGCTTGAAGTTGCGGCAGGTGCCGTCCGGCGCGCCGAGGCGGCGTTCGAGGATCTCCTTGGCATAGGGACCAGTCACGGCGTGCATGGCGTCGAAGCGCATGCGGAAGCCCGACTTGAAGAGCTTACGCAGCGCCTCGAAATCGAACAGGCTTTCCATCAGCTCGGCGTAATCCTTGWCCGGGTCGAAGATCTCGACCGTCATGTCGCCGGCTTTTACCGTGCCGATCTTATCGAGGTCGATCTCGCCGATATCGGCGATCTTGAAGCTCTTGATCTCCTTCGACTTGGYGAAAATCGCGTCGGTGATCTTTTCCGGCGCCGGGCCGCCATTGCCGGCATTGTACTTGATGCCGAAATCCTCATGCGGGYCGCCCGGATTGTGGCTGGCCGACAGGATGATGCCGCCGAAGGTCTTGTATTTGCGGATGATGTTGGAGGCGGCGGGTGTGGAGAGAATCCCGCCCTGCCCGACCATCACCTTGCCGAAGCCGTTGCCGGCGGCAATCGCGATGGCCTTCTGGATGACCTCGCGATTGTAGAAGCGGCCGTCGCCGCCGATCACCAGCGTCTTTCCCTCAAAACCGTCCAACGCATCGAAGATCGACTGGATGAAGTTCTCGGCATAGTGCTCCTGCTGGAAAACGGGCACCTTCTTGCGCAGGCCGGACGTGCCTGGCTTCTGGTCGGTATAGGGTTTGGTGGGGACGGTTTTGATCATGCCTCAGGCAGCCCTTTTCGAAAGCAGCAAGCGATAGAGTTCAACGTATTTTTCGGCGCTCCTGTCCCAGGAGACATCGGCCTTCATGCCCTGGCGCTGGATCGAAGCCCAGACCGCCGGCCGGGCGTGCTGCTCGACCAGCCGCTGGATGGCATGGAGCATCGCGCCGCCATTGTTGGGCRCGAACTGGAAGCCGGTGGCGACACCGGCCGACAAGGCGGCCTCGTTGGCGTCGATGATGGTGTCGGCCAAACCGCCGGTCCTGGCGACGACCGGCACACAGCCATAGCGCAGGCCGTAAAGCTGGGTCAGCCCGCAGGGCTCGAAGCGGGACGGGATGACGATGGCGTCGCAGCCGCCCTGCATGACATGCGAGAGGCCTTCGTCATAACCGACGACGACGCCGACGCGGCCGCGGTGCCGCGCCGCGGCGGCAAGCAGCGTGCCTTCAAGGCCAGCGTCGCCCGAGCCGAGGATGACAAGGCGCGCGCCAGCGGCGACGATCCCGTCGACGACCGCGGCCAGGATGTCCATGCCCTTCTGCCAGGTCAGCCGGCTGACGACGCAGACGATCGGGCTGCCGTCCGCCTCCAGACCGAACCGCTCTTCGACCGCCTTGCGGTTCTTGGCGCGCGCTGCAAGCGTATCGGCCGAATAATTGGCGACCAGATGCTTGTCTGTCTGAGGGTTCCAGATGTCGACGTCGATGMCGTTGACGATGCCGTAGAGGTCGCTGGCGCGCATGTTGATCAGGCCGTCGAGGCCCATRCCGAATTCCGGCGAACGGATTTCCTGCGCATAGGTCGGGCTCACCGTGGTGATCGCCCAGGCGGCCTGGAGACCGRCCTTCAGGAAGCCGACGCCGCCATAGTATTCGACGCCGTCGAGCTGCATCGCCACGCCCGGCAGGCCGAGCTCGCCGAAGATGCCGGCGCCGAACTGCCCCTGGAAGGCCAGATTGTGTACGGTGATCAGCGACGGCACGCCGACCGCCTTGCCGTAGCGCATATAGGCCAACGTCATCGCCGACTGCCAGTCATGCGCATGCACGATGTCGGGCTGGTAGCCGGAGATCGCGCCGCCCGCGATGTCGCCGCCGGCCTGGCTGAGCGCCGCGAAGCGGCGCCAGTTGTCGGGCCAGTCGGCGCCGGAAGCGGTGCCGTAAGGGCCGCCCTGGCGATCGAACAGATGCGGCGCGTCCAAAATGAAGAGGTCGAGATCGCCGATCTTGACGGCATGGATCGCAGCCTTGCCGCCTTGCAGCAGCGGATACTGGTAGACGGGTTTCTTCTTGGCGAAAGCCGCCATCACGACGGGATAGCCGGGAACCAGCGTGCGCATCGCCACGCCCTTCCCGGCCAGCGCGATCGGCAGAGCGCCGGTGACGTCGGCAAGCCCGCCGGTCTTGATCAGCGGAAAGATTTCGGGCGTGACCGACAGAACCTGCATGCGCTCCACATTCCGATCTCAACGTGACAGGTCAAAGTGACAATCTGTTGATCAAGCCGTCAACCCGATAGGGTTGATCGGCAAGACCGACCCTACGGGGTCGACAGCTTGTTGATCATGTCCTGCGTGATCAGGCAGATGCCCTTTTCCGATACGCGAAAACGCTTGGCGTCGAGCGCCGGATCCTCGCCGACCACCAGCCCCTCGGGAATCTGCACGCCGTGGTCGATGACGACGCGCGTGAGGCGGGCGTTGCGGCCGACGGTAACGTCGGGCAGCATCACCACTTCCTCGAGCTTGGAGTAGGAATTGATGCGGGCGCCGGTGAAGATCAGGCTGCGGCGGAGCGAGGCGCCGGAGACGATGCAGTCGCCGGAGACCAGCGAGGAGATCGCCTCGCCGCGGCGGCCGTCCTCGTCATGCACGAACTTTGCCGGCGGCTTCAATTCAGCATAGGTCCAGATCGGCCAGTCGCGGTCGTAAAGGTCGAGCTCGGGCGTGACGTCGGTCAGGTCGATATTGGCTTCCCAATAGGCGTCCACCGTTCCGACGTCGCGCCAGTAGGGCTCGGCCTCATGCGAGGAGCRCACGCAGGACTTGGCGAAGCGGTGGGCGATCGCCTTACCGTGCTGCACGATATAGGGGATGATGTCCTTGCCGAAGTCGCGGCTGGAGCCGGGCTCGGCGGCGTCGCGGCGCAGCTRCTCCATCAGGAACTTGGTCTTGAAGACATAGATGCCCATCGAGGCGAGCGCGAACTCCGGCTTGTCCGGGATGCCCGGCGGATCGGCCGGCTTTTCGACGAAGGCRATGATGTTGTCCTTGGCATCGACATGCATGACGCCGAAGCCGGTCGCCTCCATGCGCGGCACCTCCAGGCAACCGACGGTAACATCGGCGCCGGCGTCGACATGYTGGCGCAGCATCAGCTCGTAGTCCATCTTATAGATGTGGTCGCCGGCGAGAATCACCATGTATTCGGGGCCGTAGGCCTCGATGATGTCGATGTTCTGGTAGACGGCGTCGGCCGTGCCTTCATACCACTGGGTCTCCGAGACGCGCTGCGATGCCGGCAGGATGTCGAAGCTTTCGTTTCGCTCGGGCCGCAGGAAGTTCCAGCCGCGCTGCAGGTGGCGGATCAGCGAATGCGCCTTGTACTGGGTGGCGACGCCTAGGCGGCGGATGCCGGAGTTCAGCGCATTGGAGAGCGCAAAGTCGATGATGCGCGTCTTGCCGCCGAAATAGACGGCGGGCTTGGCGCGCCGGTCGGTCAGCTCCTTGAGGCGGCTGCCGCGGCCGCCGGCCAGCACATAGGCCATGGCATCACGCGCCAGCGGCTGGGTTCTTTTGATCTCTGCCATTTTGTTACCCTCCCAAACAAGCTGCCCGGACCGTTGCAAGGGCAGGATGAGACATCATCTGCTTCAGTCCGTGACGAATTCCAGCATGATCGTCGACAGCGGCGGCAGAAGCATCGTCGCCGATACGCCGCCCCCTTCGCCGCTCGCCTCGACCATGCCGCCATTGCCCATGCCGGAGCCGCCATAGTCGGCGGCATCCGTATTGATGATTTCGCGCCATTTTCCCGCCTGCGGCAGCGGCACGCGATAGTTCTCGCGCGGCACCGGCGTGAAATTGGCGATGACGGCGATCGGGTTGCCGTCCGGCGCGCTGCGCAGCCAGGCGAAGACCGAATTGTCACGGTCGTCGACGATCAGCCAGGAGAAGCCCTCCGGCTCGCAGTCGCGCGCATGCAGCGCCGGGCGCGAGCGGTAGAGGTAGTTCAAGTCGCGCACGGTCTGCCAGACGCCGCGATGCGGCGCGAATTCGAGCAGGTTCCAGTCGAGCGCGCGTTCCTCGCTCCATTCGCGGCGCTGGGCGAATTCCTGGCCCATGAACAACAGCTTCTTGCCGKGATAGCCCCACATGAAGGCGTAATAGGCGCGCAGCGTGGCGAACTTCTGCCAGTCGTCGCCGGCCATCTTGTGKAGCAGCGTGCCTTTGCCGTGCACGACCTCGTCATGCGACAGCGGCAGCACGAAATTCTCAGAAAAGGCGTAGACCAGGCCGAAGGTGATGTCGTTGTGGTGGTGCTTGCGGAAGATCGGCTCCTTGGAGAGATACTCCAAAGTGTCATGCATGAAGCCCATGTTCCACTTGAAGCCGAAGCCGAGCCCGCCCTCATGCACGGGACGCGACACTTTCGGCCATGAGGTCGATTCCTCGGCGATCGTCATCACGCCGGGGTGGTGGCCGTAGAGCTCCTTGTTCATCTTCTGCAGGAAGGAGACGGCCTGCAGGTTCTCGCGCCCGCCCTTCTCGTTGGGGATCCACTCGCCCGCCTTGCGCGAATAATCGAGGTAGAGCATCGAGGCGACCGCGTCGACGCGCAGGCCGTCGACATGGTATTTCTCGGCCCAGAACAGCGCGTTGTTGACCAGGAACGACACCACCTCGCGGCGGCCGAAATTGTATATGGCGGTGTTCCAGTCCGGGTGGAAACCCTGGCGCGGGTCGGCGTGCTCGTAAAGCGCGGTGCCGTCGAATTTCACCAGCCCATGCTCGTCGACCGGGAAATGCGCCGGCACCCAGTCGAGGATGACGCCGATGCCGGCGCGGTGCGCGCCGTCGACGAAGCGGGCGAAGCCGTCGGGATCGCCGAAACGGGCCGTCGGCGCATAAAGGCCGGTGGTCTGGTAGCCCCAGGACGGATCGTAAGGGTGCTCCGAGATCGRCAGGAACTCGATATGAGTGAAGCCGGTGTCGACMACGTAGGGGATCAGCCGCGCGGCGAGCTCGTCCCAGGACAGGAACGTGCCGTCGTCGCGGCGCTGCCAGGAACCGGCATGAACCTCGTAGATCGAGATCGCCTCGCGCCGCGGATCGGCCTTGCGCCAGTAGCCGCGATGCGCCTCGTCGCCCCATTGATGCGCCATCGGCGGCGCCGTCACCGAAGCGGTCGCCGGGCGCAGTTCCGACTCGAAGGCGAACGGGTCGGCCTTGAGCGGCAGGCGCACGCCGTCAGGCCCGATGATCTCGAACTTGTAGGGCTGGCCGGCGACGAGATCGGGGATGAACAGCTCCCAGATGCCGGTGTCCTTGCGGTCGCGCATGGTGTGGCGGCGGCCGTCCCAGTCGTTGAAGGCGCCGACCACCGAGACGCGCCTGGCATTGGGCGCCCAGACGGCGAAATGCACGCCGGTCGCGCCCTCATGATCGATGATGTGGGCGCCGAGCTTGTCGAAGAGCCGTAAGTGCGAGCCTTCGGCCATATAGTAATCGTCCATCGGGCCGAGCACCGGACCGAAGGAATAGGGATCGGTCAGCCACCAGTCGCCGCCGGCATTCCTGGCGTGATAGCGCAGCGGCTGGCGCTTGCGGATCGAGATCTTGCCCTCGAAGAAGCCGGCGTCGTCGCGGCGGGAGAGCTCGCCGATCTCCTTGCCGGTCAACGTGTAGGCGGTGACGAATTCGGCATTGGGCACGAAGCAGYGGGCGACGAAACCCTTGCCGGCCTCCTGCACGCCCAGAACYGCGAATGGGTCGCCATGCGTTCCGGCGACAATCGCCGCGACATCGCCGGCTGGCGCCAGTCCGTCCGGCCCGCTTGTCGCAGCGGTCGCGCGCGGCTTCCTCATCAGGCGGTGTTCCCTCCCCGGGCACTATCTTGTTTTCTGCGAGACCACATTGGTCGTGGCCTCATRCAATCACATCAAACGGGTACGTTCCAGATTTCTTTCGCATATTGGCGGATCGTGCGATCGGACGAGAACCAGCCGACGCGGGCGACGTTGCGGATGGYGCGGGCGTACCAGTCGGGGCTGTTGCGCCAGACGGCGTCGACCTCGCGCTGGCAGGCGGCGTAGGAATCGAAGTCGGCGGCCACCATGAACCAGTCGCTCTGGTAGAGGCCGTTCATCAGGTCGCGATAGCGGCCGGGATCATCGGGCGAGAAGACGCCGGAGGAAATGGCGGACACCGCCTGCGACAGCTCGGGCGAAGCCTCGATCACGCCACGCGGATTGTAGCCGTTGTTGCGCCGCTCGGCGACTTCGGCCGTGGTGAGGCCGAAGATGAAGATGTTGTCGTCGCCGACATGCTCCTTGATCTCGACATTGGCGCYGTCGAGTGTGCCGATGGTGAGCGCGCCGTTCAGCGCGAACTTCATGTTGCCGGTGCCCGACGCCTCCATGCCGGCGGTCGAGATCTGCTCGGAGAGGTCGGCGGCCGGCATCATCACCTCGGCCAGGCTGACATTGTAGTTCGRCACGAACACGACCTTCAGCAGGYCGCGCACCGACGGATCGCCGTTGATGACTTTCGCAACGTCGTTGGCCAGYTTGATGATCAGCTTGGCGTTGTGGTAGCTCGGCGCCGCCTTACCGCCGAAGAACTTCACGCGCGGCATCCAGTCCCGCTCGGGATGCGAGCGGATCTGATCGTAGAGCGCGATCGCCTCCAGGATGTTGAGCAGCTGGCGCTTGTATTCGTGGATGCGCTTGACCTGGATGTCGAACAGCGCCGACGGGTCCAGCCTGATGCCCAGACGGTCTGCGACGAGGTTGGCGAGCCGCGCCTTGTTCTGCCGCTTCACGGCGGCGAACTTTTCGCGGAAAGCCGCATCGTCGGCCAGAGGATCGAGTCCCTTGATCGCCTCGATGTCGTCCATGAAGCGGTCGCCGATCGCCTCGCGGGCGAGCGTGGTCAGGCCCGGATTGCACTGGATCAGCCAGCGCCTGGGCGTGATGCCGTTGGTCTTGTTGTTGATGCGGTCGGGATAGAGCTTGTGGAGATCGGCGAACACCGTTTCCTTCATCAGCTCGGTGTGCAGCGCCGAGACGCCGTTGATCGAATGCGAGCCGACGAAGGCCAGATTGCCCATGCGCACGCGCCGATCGCCATTTTCCTGGATCAGCGAGATGCGGGCGATCTGATCGCCCGAGAACTGGTTGGTGGCGCGGGCCTCGAGCAGCACCTGCGCGTTGATGGCGTAGACGATCTGCATGTGGCGCGGCAAAAGCCGCTCGAACAGCGGCACCGGCCAGCTTTCCAGCGCCTCGGGTAACAGCGTGTGGTTGGTGTAGCCGAAGGTGCGCTTGGTGATGTCCCAGGCAAGGTCGAAGTCCATGCCGTGGACGTCCATCAGGAGCCGCATCAGCTCCGGCACGGCGACCGCGGGATGGGTGTCGTTGAGGTGGATCGCCGCCTTGTCGGGCAGCGATTTCAGGTCGCCATACTGGCTCAAATGCCGCTGGACGATGTCCTGCAGCGAGGCGGTGGAGAAGAAATATTCCTGCCGCAGCCTCAGCTCCTGGCCGGCCATGTGAGAATCGGCCGGATAGAGCACGCGCGACAGCGCGTCGGCCTTGTTGCTTTCGGCCAGCGCGCCGATGTGGTCGCCGGCGTTGAACTTGTCGAGCAGGATCGGGTCGATCGGCATGCCGGACCAGAGTCTCAGCGTGTTGACGCGCTTGGCGCGCCAGCCGGCCACAGGCGTGTCGTAGGCGACGGCCAGCACATGTTCGGTCGGCTTCCAGACATGACGTTCGAGCCGGCCATCCTTGGAGGTAATGGACTCCACCGAACCGCCGAAGCCGACCTCGAAGGAGCGCTCGCGCCRCTCGAACTCCCAGGGATTGCCGTGGTCGAGCCAGGTCTMGGGCAGCTCGACCTGCCAGCCGCCCTGGATTTCCTGGCGAAACATGCCGTTGGCATAGCGGATGCCGTAGCCATGGGCGGGGATGTCGACGGTCGCCATGCTTTCCATGAAGCAGGCGGCGAGACGGCCGAGACCGCCATTGCCGAGTGCTGCGTCCGGCTCCAGCGCCGCGATCAGGTCGAGGTCGACGCCGAGCGAGGACAGCGCCTCGCGCATGTTCTCCATCAGGCCGAGATTGGAGAAGRCATCGCGCATCAGACGCCCGATCAGGAATTCCAGCGAAAGGTAATAGACGCGCTTTTCCTGCTGGTCGTAGGCTTCCTTGGTCGCCTGGATCCAGTGGYCGACGATGCGGTCGCGCACCACCTTGATCGAGGCCGTCAGCCAGTCATAGGGCGTCGCGACAGTGGTGTCCTTGCCGACCCGGTATTTGAGCGACAGCAGGACCTCTTCAGCGAGCGTCTTGGGATCGGGATTGTCGAGGACAGGGACTTCGATCGTCATGGCGGATGTCATTTCGCCTCTCGTTCATTTAGCCTGATCATAGCGGCTTTCGCCGCTCCTCCCAGCCCATCCTATCGCATTGCAGCATGCGTTCAATCGATTTAGCGATCGAGCGTCGGTCCGCCTGCCGCAATCGAGCCATCCTGGAGATCAAGCCGCCAGCGCATCCTCCGGCGGTTTCTTGGCGCCGGTCATGAGCGCGACGGCATCCGACATCGAAACCTGCTTGGGGTCGACGACGCAGAGGCGGCGCCCGAGCCGATGGATATGGATGCGGTCGGCTACCTCGAAGACGTGCGGCATGTTGTGCGAGATGAGCACGATCGGCAGGCCGCGCTTCTTGACGTCTAGGATCAGCTCCAGCACGCGGCGGCTTTCCTTGACGCCGAGCGCCGCGGTCGGCTCGTCCATGATCACGACTTTCGAACCGAAGGCGGCGGCGCGCGCCACCGCCACACCCTGGCGCTGGCCGCCGGACAGCGTCTCCACCGCCTGGCTGATGTTCTGGATGGTCATCAGGCCGAGCTCGGTGAGCTTGTCGCGGGCGCGCTTTTCCATCGCCGGACGGTCGAGCATCCGGAACCAGCTGCCGAGCGGACCAGGCTTCCGGATCTCGCGGCCAAGAAACATGTTGTCGGCGATCGACAGCGCCGGCGACAGAGCGAGATTCTGGTAGACCGTCTCGATGCCGGCCTCGCGCGCCTCGATGGGCGAGCGGAACAGCACCTGCTTGCCGTCGAGCTCGATCGTCCCCTCGTCGGGGATCACCGCGCCGGAGATCGCCTTGATCAGGGTCGACTTGCCGGCACCGTTGTCGCCGATCACCGCCAGGATTTCGCCCGGATAGAGATCGAAGTCACAGTTGTTGAGCGCCGTCACGCGGCCGTAGCGCTTGGTGAGACCGCGCGCGGTGAGAACGGGCTGCTGGGTCATGGTTACACCGAAACCTTTCTGATCCACTGGTCGATCGCCACGGCGCCGATGATCAGCACGCCGGTGAGCAGCACTTTCCATTGCGGATCGGCGCCCAGCATGTTGAGGCCCATCGAGACGACGCCGACGATCATGGCGCCGAACAGCGTGCCAAGGATCGAGCCGCGGCYGCCGAAGAGCGAGATGCCGCCGATCACCGTCGCGGTGATGGCCTGCAGATTGTAGTCGGTTACGGCGGCGGAGGGCGAGATCGAGCCGTTGCGGCCGATCGAGACCCAGGCCGCGAAGGCGGCGATCAGACCCGCAAGCGTGTAGACCGCCATCAGCACCGACTTGGTCTGGATGCCGGAAAGCTTGGCCGCCTCGGGATCGTCGCCTACGGCATAGACATGGCGCCCCCAGGCGGTGTGGTTGAGCACATACCAGAGCAGCATGACCAGCAGCACCATGGCGATGACGCCGGCCGTCARCACGGCCGAACCGACCCTGAAGCTCAGCGCGAAGAAGTGCAGGAGYGGCGCCTGGGCGTCGACGTCGGCATCGCGGATCGTCTCGTTGGCGGAATAGATGAAGTTCGTCGCCATGACGATGTTCCACGTGCCGAGCGTGACGATGAAAGGCGGCAGTTTCATATAGGCGACGAGCAGGCCGTTGAGCAGGCCGCAGGCCGCGCCGGCGRCGAGGCCGAGCAGCACGGCCAGGATGGTCGGCATGCCGTAGGTGATGGCGCAATTGCCCATGATCACGGCCGAGATCACCATGATCACGCCGATCGAAAGGTCGATGCCGGCGGTTAGGATGACCAGCGTCTGGGCGGCGCCCAGGATACCGACGATGGCGATCTGCTGCAGGATCAGCGTCAGCGTGTAGGAGGAAAAGAAGCGCCCACCGATGGCGATGCCGAAGATGATGATCGACAGCACCAGCACGATCAGCGGCACCGCCGCCGGCGTGGAATGCAGGAAATGCTGGGCGCGTTTGACAAACGATTTGCCATGCTCCTCGAAGGCGGCGACGCTGGTATCGCTGCCCGAGAGAACCTTCTCGAATTCCTGGATTTGAGACATATCTCCTCCCGTCTCACGGAACTTGTCATGGCTCCGTGCCGCGTTTGCGCACTCCGGTCTGTCGCCGAGCTTATCAGCGCTTACGAAAATGCATCGTCCACCCGATGCGGCCGGGGATCAAGCCCCCGGCCGCAAGGTTTGTGCACTCAGGCGGGCATCAGCCCCAGCACTTGGCGAGGCCTTCCTTGGTGTCGATGGACTTCACGCCGTTGGCCGGCTTGTCGGTCACCAGGTTGACGCCGGTGTCGAAGAAGTTCTTGCCTTCGGTCGGCTTCGGCTTGGTGCCGTCCTTGGCGTATTTGGCGATGGCCTCGATGCCGAGCGCCGCCATCTGCAGCGGATATTGCTGCGAAGTGGCGCCGATCACGCCTTCAGCGACCGACTTCACGCCCGGGCAGCCGCCGTCGACCGAGACGATCAGCACCTGCTTTTCGAGACCGACGGCCTTGAGGGCCTGATAGGCGCCGACGGCGGCGGGCTCGTTGATGGTGTGGATGACGTTGATGGTGTTGTCCTTCTGCAGGAGGTTCTCCATCGCCTTGCGGCCACCTTCCTCGTTGCCGTTGGTGACGTCGTGGCCAACGATGCGAGGATCGACCTCGTCGCCGATCTTGTTGGGGTCCTTCACGTCGATGCCGTAGCCCATCATGAAGCCCTGGTCGCGCAGCACGTCGACGGTCGGCTGCGAGGGGGTGAGATCGAGGAAGCCGATCTTGGCGTCCTTGGCCTTGTCGCCGAGCGTGGCGGCGGCCCAGGCGCCGATCAGCTTGCCGGCTTCGAGGTTGTCGGTGGCGAAGGTGGCGTCGGCGGCATCGATGGGATCGAGCGGCGTGTCGAGCGCGATCACCAGCAGGCCGGCGTCACGCGCCTTCTTCACCGTCGGCACGATGCCCTTGGTGTCGGACGCGGTGATCAGGATACCCTTGGCGCCGTCGGCGATGCAGCTTTCGATCGCCGCGACCTGGCTTTCGCTGTCGCCGTCGATCTTGCCGGCATAGGTCTTGAGGTCGACGCCAAGCTCCTTGGCCTTGGCTGTCGCGCCCTCCTTCATCTTGACRAAGAAGGGATTGGTGTCGGTCTTGGTGATCAGGCAGGCGCCGACGCCGGCGGCCGATGCCGACGACGCGAACGCCATCAGCCCCAGGCCCGCGGCCGCAAACACGGTAGACTTCAGCAGTGATTTCTTGGTCACGATTTTCCTCCCAATGGAACTGTTGCGGACGCCGGCCACCCGGCGTCTCATGCGCATCCACCTTTTTCTCCCAGCGTGGACACACCTCAAAAAACACCAGTCCAGAACGGCTGTCAATAATTAAATCACTCTTATTTATTATTGACACTCTTGCGCTGTTCACTCATTCTGAACGAAAAGCATCGCGGGGAAACAGACGGGAGGAACGGGGTGGAGACCGGCATTGCGAGGCACGGTTCGCCCGAGGCTTTGGAGAGCCGGCTRCATCGCGGCACCAACCAGAGCGGCATGCGCGACCACAATGAGCGGCTCGTGCTGTCACTGGTGCGCCAGCATGGCAGCCTGGCCAAATCCGACATCGCGCGCATGACCGGCCTGTCGGCCCAGACGGTGTCGGTGATCATGCGCGAGCTCGAGGAAGACAAGCTGCTCGTGCGCCAGGCGCCRCTGCGCGGCAAGATCGGCCAGCCCTCGATCCCGATGGCGCTCAACCCGGAAGGAGCCTTCTTCATCGGCCTCAAGATCGGCCGGCGCTCGGCCGAGCTCGTGCTGATYGACTTCCTCGGCAATGTGCGCGCCATGCTGCAGCATTCCTATCGCTATCCCGCGCCGCGCGAGACCGTCGAGTTCGTCACCGCCGGCATCAAGGCGATGCGAAGCGAGCTTACGCCGGCCCAGGACAAGCGCATTGCCGGGCTCGGCATCGCCATGCCGTTCGAGCTATGGAACTGGGCCGATACGGCCGGCGCGCCGCGCGAGATCATGGACGAATGGCGCCATCGCGACATCCGCGCCGATATCCAGGCGCAGTGCGAGTTCCCCGTCTATCTGCAGAACGACGCGACGTCGGCCTGCGGCGCGGAACTCGTCTTCGGGCGGGCGGGCGGAGCGCGCGATTTCGTCTATTTCTACATCGGCGCCTTTGCTGGCGGCGGCATCGTGCTCAATGGCCGCCTCTACAGCGGGCCGAAAGGCAACGCCGGCGCGCTGGGCTCGATGCCGGTGCCGGGCCCGGACGGCAAGCCGACGCAGCTCATCGACGTCGCCTCGATCGCGATGCTGGAACGGGCGCTCTCCGCCAAAGGCATCGACGGCTCCCGCCTGTGGACCTCGCCGCAGGAATGGGGTGAGATCGGCGCCGATCTCGACGCGTGGATCGCCAGCGCCTCGCGGGCGCTCGCCTATGCCATTGTCGCGGCCTCGTCGGTCATCGATTTCGAGGCAGCGGTGATCGACGGCTGGATGCCGCTCGATGTGCGGCGCCGGCTGGTCGATGCCGTCACGGAAGCGGTCGCCACCATCGACGCCGAAGGGCTGAATCTGCCCGTCGTTCGCGAGGGGACGGTCGGCATCCACGCGCGCGCCATGGGCGGCGCCAGCCTACCGCTTTCGGAGCGTTTCCTGATCGGACCGAACACGTCCGGGGGTGCCTGACATGCTGATCGGCATCCCGTCGCTGCTCGGCCCCCAGTTCCTGGCGACGCTCAGGGCGATGGGCCATGGCGACGAGATCGCGATCGTCGACGGCAATTATCCMGCCGAGGAACAGGCGCGGCGATTGATCCGCGCGGACGGCCACCAGGTCATCCCGGTCCTCGACGCCGTGCTCAGCGTGCTGCCGGTGGACGAGGCGGTGCCGGAGGCGCTGTTCCGCGCTTCGGTGAAAGGCGACCCGGYGCTGGCCGACCCGGTGCATCGCGAGATGGAGGCGGTTTGCGCCAGGCGCGCGCCGGGCCACAAGGTGGTTGCGCTCGCCGGGCCCGACTTCTATGCACGCGTCAAGGCCGCGCACGCGATCGTGGCGACCAGCGAACCCAGGCTCTTTGCCAACATTATCATCCGCAAAGGCGTGATCCATCCGCCGGAGACCAAGACGACATGATCCTTTGCTGTGGCGAAGCCCTGATCGACATGCTGCCGCGCACGACCACGGAAGGCGAAGCGGCCTTCGCGCCCTATGTCGGCGGCGCGGTGTTCAACTCCGCGGTCGCGCTCGGCCGGCTCGGCGCTCCGGCCGGCTTCTTCTCCGGCCTCTCCTCCGACCTGTTCGGGGGCCAGCTCCGCGAGGCGCTCGGAGCCAGCAAGGTGAGCTCCACCTATGCGCACACGTCGCCAAAACCCACGACGCTCGCCTTCGTGYGGCTCACCAACGGCCAGGCGACCTACACCTTCTACGACGAGAACACCGCCGGACGCATGCTGACCATCGAGGACCTGCCGAAGCTCGGCGCCGAGATCGAGGCGATGCTGTTCGGCGCGATCAGCCTGATCTCCGAGCCGGCTGGATCCGCTTATGAGGAATTCATGCGGCGCGARCACGAAGCCCGTGTGATGATGCTCGATCCCAACATCCGGCCGAATTTCATCCCGGACAAGGCGAAGCATCTCAGACGCATCCGCGAGATGATGGCGATGGCCGACATCGTCAAACTCTCGGACGAGGACCTCAAATGGTTCGACGAGGCCGGCTCGCACGAGGACGTGGTGCGCAACTGGCTGGATCGCGGGCCGAAATTTATCGTCGTCACCCATGGCGGCGAAGGCGCCGTCGGCTACAGCAAGACGCACAAGGTCACGGTGATGCCGCGGAAGGTGAAAGTGGTCGACACGGTCGGCGCCGGCRACACCTTCAACGCCGGCATCCTGGCCTCGCTGCATGAGCAGGGCCTGCTGACCAAGGCAGCGATCGGCAGCCTTTCGGAAGAAGCAATCCGCAAGGCGCTGGAACTTGGCGCCAAGGCAGCAGCGGTGACGGTGTCGYGGGCCGGCGCCAACCCGCCCTGGCGGCATGAAATCGCCTGAGCGGTTGACCGGATCGGCCGAATGGCCTCTCCAGGCGATCACTTTATGTTTCCAAAATAGGGAACGACGCGATAAAAGGCGTTGAAAATGCTCGTTTTAGCCCGGTTTTCCGGCGTCTTCGGGCAATGCGCCGGCAAAAGGCGGTAACAGGCTGCGACACTTGCACGATTGGCCTTGCCCCCGGCCGGCTTTCTCACCCCGACCAAGTCTGATACCAGCGGGCCGGTTTATTGGCATTTTGAGGCCGACATGCAGTTCATCGATCTTGGCGCGCAGCGCGAACGAATCCGCGACCGGCTGAAGGCCGCGATCGACAAGGTGGTCGAAGACGGCCGCTACATCCTCGGCCCTCAGGTCACCGAATTCGAGAACAAGCTCGCGGCCTATGTCGGTGTCAAGCATGTGGTCGCCTGCGCCAACGGCACCGACGCGCTGCTCCTGCCGCTGTTTGCCGCCGGCATCGGCCCGGGGGATGCGGTGTTCGTACCGAGCTTCACCTTCGCAGCCACCGCCGAGGTGGTGGCGCTGGCCAAGGCCGAACCGGTCTTCGTCGACGTCGACCGCGATACCTACAACATCGACATCGCCAGCCTCGAGGCGGCGATCGGCATGATCAAGAAGGAAGGAAGGCTGAAGCCGAAGGCGATCATCCCGGTCGACCTGTTCGGACTTGCCGCCGACTATGAGGCGATCATGGCGGTCRCAAAGCGCGAGAACCTCCTTGTGATCGAAGACGCCGCGCAGTCGATGGGCGGTTCAGCCGACGCCAAGATGTGCGGCGCATTCKGCCATGTCGGCTCGACCAGCTTTTATCCGGCCAAGCCCCTCGGTTGCTACGGCGACGGCGGCGCGATGTTCACCAATGACGGCGCGCTGGCCGACAAGCTCCGGTCCTTCGCCTTCCACGGCAAGGGCGAGACGCAATATGACAATGTCCGCGTCGGCATCAATTCGCGCCTTGACACGCTGCAGGCGGCGATCCTGATCGAGAAGCTCGCCATCCTCGAAGAGGAGATGGTGGCCAGGCAGGTGGTGGCGGACCGCTATGCCAAGGGCCTCGGYGACATCGTCAAGGCGTCGCGCAATCTTGGCCATGGCCGCTCAGCCTGGGCCCAGTACGCGATCGAGACGCCGAAGCGCGACGGGCTGAAGGCCCATCTCGGCGAAAAGGGCATCCCGTCGGTCATCTATTACGTGAAGCCGCTGCACGAGCAGGTCGCCTATCGCGACTATCCGCGCACGCCAACAGGTCTTGCCGTCTCGGAAGAACTGCCGAAGCAGATCCTCTGCCTGCCTATGCACGCCTATCTCAGCGAAGCCGACCAGGACCGCGTCATCGAGACGATCCGCAATTACATCGGGTCGAACTCGGCGCATGTCGCGGCGGCCTGAAAGGTCCGCGCGAAGCTCCCCTCTCTGCCCTGCCGGRCATCTCCCCCTCAAGGGGGGAGATCAAATGTCACGCGGGCTTTCGCCAACCTTCAACGTTGAAAGAATTCGCTGAGCGCTGAAGCTGCCAATCTCCCCCCTTTGAGGGGGAGATGTCCGGCAGGACAGAGAGGGGGGCCTCGCGCCAGCGTCTACATTTGGCGACGCTGCGATTACGCGCCCTTCCCCGTCGCAATGAAATGCGGGTTGGCGAAATCCGTGTCGCCCGCCTGGTTGCGCTTGCCGTAGACGAGCGGCTGGCCGTCCAGCGTGCGCGTCATGCCGCCGGCGGCGCGCAGCACCGCGTCGCCCGCGGCCGTGTCCCATTCCATGGTGCGGCCGAAGCGCGGATAGACGTCGGCTTCCGCGGCGGCGAGCAGGCAGAATTTCAGCGATGAGCCGACCGAGACGATCTCAGCCGCGCCGAGATCGCGGATGAATTCCTCGGTTTCAGGCGTGTTGTGCGAGCGGCTGGCGACGACAGCGAGCGGCGTGCCGCCTTCGCGCACATTGATCGGCCGGCGTTCGGTGATGCGATAATCGGCATCGACCTCCAGCGCCTCGGCCTTGCCCGGCCGTCCGCTGAAGAAGCGCCCGGTGCACGGTGCGAACACGACGCCGACTTCCGGCACGCCGTGACGGACCAGCGCGATGTTGACGGTGAAGTCCGTGCGGCGGTTGACGAATTCCTTGGTGCCGTCGAGCGGATCGATCAGGAAGAAGGCGCCGTCGAGGTCGGGCGTCGCGACGCCTGCCGCAACCTCCTCCTCGGCCACACATGGGATATCCGGATAGGCGGCGCGCAGGCCGGCCAGGATGATCTTCTCGCTTTCGCGATCGGCTTCCGTGACCGGTGAAGAGTCCGCCTTGCTGTCGACGGCGCCGCCTTCGTGGAAGACGCGCATCACCTCGCACCCCGCTTCCAGCGCCAGGCGCTCGAAGACGCCCAGCATCGCCTCGTCGTCAGATGCCGCCGCCATTGTCATACTGCTCCTCGGCAATGTCGCGCTCGGTCAGCCAGTGTTCCAAGGCTTCCGCCATTTCCTGCGGGCTCCTGCCGAGGGTCTTGAGATGGATTTCCGGATTCTGTGGCGCCTCATAGGGAGAATCGACGCCGGTGAAATTCTTGATCTCGCCGCTCAGCGCGCGCGCGTAAAGGCCTTTCGGATCGCGGCGGGCGCATTCCTCGAACGGCGTGTCGACGAAGACCTCGACGAATTCGCCCTCGGCCATCAGCTCGCGCGCCATGCGCCGTTCGGCGCTGAAGGGCGAGATAAAGGAGACGATGACGATCAGTCCGGCATCGGCCATCAGCTTGGCCACTTCGGCGACGCGGCGGATGTTCTCCACGCGGTCGGCGTCGGTGAAGCCGAGATCGCGGTTGAGGCCGTGGCGGACATTGTCGCCGTCGAGGATATAAGTGTGGCGCCCGGAGGCGAACAGCTTCTTCTCGAACAGGTTGGCGATGGTCGACTTGCCGGAGCCGGAGAGCCCCGTGAACCAGAACACCGCAGGGCGCTGGTTCTTCAGATCGGAGCGGCCGCGCTTGCCGACATCGAGCGACTGCCAGTGGATGTTTTCGGCACGGCGCAGCGAATGCAGGATCATGCCGGCGCCGACGGTGGCGYTGGTGMTGCGATCGATCAGGATGAAAGCGCYGGTCGTGCGGTTCTCGGCGAAGGGATCGAAAGCAATCGGAGCTCGCGTCGAAAGGTTGCAGACGCCGACCTCGTTGATGTCGAGCGACTTCGCCGCCTCATGCGCGAAATCGTTGACGTTGACGCGGTATTTGAGCTCGGTGACGGTGGCGCTCACCTGATCGGTTTCGGTGCGCAGGATGTAGGAGCGGCCGGGCAGCAGCGCCTGCTCGTCGAACCAGACGATGTTGGCGGCGAACTGGTCGGCGACCTGCGGTCGCGCCGCCGGTGACACCAGCAGATTGCCGCGCGACACCTCGACCTCGTCCTCGAGGACGAGCGTGATCGCCTGGCCGGCCACCGCCTGCTCGAGATCGCCCCCCTGCGCGACGATGCGCTTCACGCGGGAGGCCTTGCCCGACTTGGCGACGAYGATCTCGTCGCCTTGAGAGACACTGCCCGAAGCGACGGTGCCGGCAAAGCCGCGGAAATCGAGGTTCGGCCGGTTCACATATTGGACCGGGAAGCGGAACGGCAGCTCGACGGCGGCCTCGTCGACCGACACGGTTTCCAGATGCTCGATCAAGGATGGGCCGGAATACCAGGGCGTGCGGTCCGAGCGGCTGGTGACATTGTCGCCGAAACGCGCGGACATCGGGATCGGCGCAACGCTGACGAAGCCCAGTTCCTGCGCGAACTCGTCATAGTCCGCGACGATCCGGTCGAACACGGTCCTGTCGAAGCCGACGAGGTCGATCTTGTTGACCGCAAGCACGATGTGGCGGATGCCGAGCAGCGAGGCGATGATCGAATGACGCCTGGTCTGGCGCAGCACGCCCTGGCGCGCGTCGATGAGCACGATGGCGAGATCGGCGGTCGAGGCTCCGGTCGCCATGTTGCGCGTGTACTGCTCATGGCCGGGCGTGTCGGCGACGATGAATTTGCGCTTGGGCGTGGCGAAGAAGCGATAGGCGACGTCGATGGTGATGCCTTGCTCGCGCTCCGCCTCCAGCCCGTCAACCAGGAGCGCGAAGTCGATGTCGTCGCCGGTGGTGCCGTGCTTGCGCGAATCCTTCTCGAGCGCTGCAAGCTGGTCCTCGAAGATCTGCTTGGTGTCGGAGAGCAGCCGGCCGATGAGCGTCGACTTGCCGTCGTCGACCGAGCCGCAGGTGAGGAAGCGCAACAGCGACTTCTTTTCCTGCGCGGCCATGTAGTCGCGGATCGAATCGGTCGGGGCGAGGCTTTTGGCCATGATGTGGCGCATTATCAGAAATAACCCTCGCGCTTCTTCTTTTCCATCGAGCCTGCCTCGTCGCGGTCAATGAGGCGGCCCTGGCGCTCGGAGGTGCGGGCAGTCAGCATCTCGCCGACGATCGCCTCCAGCGTGTCGGCTTCCGATTCGATCGCGCCGGTCAGCGGATAGCAGCCCAGCGTGCGGAAGCGCACGAGGCGGTTCTCGACCGCCTCGCCCGGACGCAGTTGCATGCGCTCGTCGTCCTTGAGGATAAGCATGCCGTCGCGCTCTACCACCGGCCGCTCCTTGGCGAAATAGAGCGGCACGATCGGAATGTTTTCCTGCAGTATGTACTGCCAGATGTCGAGCTCCGTCCAGTTGGACAGCGGAAAGACCCGGATCGACTCGCCCGGCGCGATGCGAGTGTTGAAGATCTTCCACATTTCCGGCCGCTGGTTCTTCGGGTCCCAGGCATGCTGGGCGTTGCGGAAGGAAAAGATGCGCTCCTTGGCGCGTGACTTCTCCTCGTCGCGGCGGGCGCCGCCGAAAGCCGCGTCGAAGCCGTATTTGTCGAGCGCCTGGCGCAGCGCCACGGTCTTCATCACATGGGTGTGGGTGTTGGAGCCGTGGTCGAAGGGATTGATGCCCTCGCGCACGCCATCCTCATTGACATGGACCAAAAGGTCGAAGCCGAGCTTCTGCGCCATCTGATCGCGAAAAGCGATCATCTCGCGGAACTTCCAGGTGGTGTCGACATGCAGGAAGGGAAAAGGCGGCTTGGCAGGATAAAAAGCCTTCATCGCCAGATGCATCAGCACGGAAGAATCCTTGCCGACCGAATAGAGCATCACCGGCTTGGAGAAAGACGCCGCGACCTCGCGGAAGATATGGATGGATTCGGCCTCGAGCCGCTGCAGATGCGTGAGCGCGATATTCATGGAGCGTCGAGCGTTCTCTYGTGCCGTCGAGCGGAAATCTTGCATTGCAGGCGCAATCCTGTGCCGCCCGGGCGCAAAATTCACTTCGGACAAACTGTTTCGTGCGGGCGTTCTAACAGATCGGCGCCGCCGATAACAATGCAAGACCCGCGCGGCGCGAGGCCATTATGGAACGAATTTTCCAAGCATGGTCGGCAAAGCGAAAAATCCTGCCAGAGCCATCGAAACGCGGAAGCGGGGAAAGGCCGTGGCCTTCGGAGAATTCCGGGCTCCCGATCTTCGCCGGATCGAGGGTTTTCTGTCGGAACCTTGTCGACCGCACTATCGCGGGGCGGCGCCAGCCGCTATACGGGCTCGGGGAACGGGCAAGGCGCGGCAAACGGAGATCGGCGAGGCGGCCTTTGGCTGGCTCGATGGAGATCCGGGCGCAACCTGGAAATTGCGAAGCGAAGCATTTGAATCCGTTTACAAAGCTCCGGCGCCACCTCACGCCCGCCCAGATCAATTTCTATTTCTCGATCGTCTGCTTTTTTTCGCCGCCGGTGCTTGGATCGCTAGTCAGCATCACCTTCAATGCTGGCGGCGTGTGGTCCGTGCTGCTGCTCGCTATAAAGCGGCGGCGCTTCAACATCGACGGGCCGATGCTCGCCTTGACCGCGGCGATCTACGCCTATTGCGCGGCCATGGTTCTCGCTTCGATCGTCAACGGCACGCTGGCCGCCGATTTGCGGTTTTTCCTGCCGCTGATCACCTTCGTGCTTTTCCCCGTCTCCTATTCGACCTGGAGCATTACGGAGAAGGCCGCGCTGGYACGCATCGCCATCCTGGCAAGCGCCGCGGCTTGCTTTGGCGCGCTGGCGATAGCCGTGTTCCAGTATCACTGGCTCGGCGTGAGGGCCGAGGGCGGCGCCGGAAACCCGATCGTCTTCGCAACCGTTACCTGCYTTGCCAYCATGACATGYCTCGCCGGCGCGCTGTCGGGCATCGAGAGACGCTGGAAGCTGCTGGTCCTGGCGGCGATCGCCGGAGCCCTGGCGATCGTCTATTCAGGATCGCGCATGATCTGGGTGGCCGTGCCGATTGCCGGCATCGTCGTGCTTCTCGTCAACCGCCGCCGGTTCACCGGCGCCAGCATGGCGCGCTTCGCGGCGATCGGCGTCGTGGTCGCCCTGGTGATCGCCGCCATCGGCTCTCGCGTCGTGCTGGATCGAACCGACTTCCTGGTCAGCGACTGGGATGCGTTGAACGCCAATGGCGATCATTCGACGGCGCTCGGCCTGCGCGTGGCGATGTGGGAAATCGGCTTTGACGCGGTTCGCGAGATGCCGATTTTCGGCCATGGCATCACGGCCAGCCGCGCGCTGATGAAGCAGGGCTTTCATGACCGGTTCGGTCTAAGCGCGGGCTTCAGCCATTTTCACAACGGCTTCCTGACCGCAGCGGTCGAGGCCGGCCTGCTGGGGGCGCTGGCTCTGGCGTCGATCTTCGTCGTTGCCGCATGGAACGCGGCCAAGGCACTGCGCCTCCGCGTCGATCCGGTGGAGCGGTTCGGCGCGACGATGATCCTTGTCGCGGTCATCACCTATCTCACCGGCGGAATGGCCGGCATTCTTGTCGGCCATGATATCCTCGACGCGACGCTGATGGTGTTCCTGATTGTGGGAACTTACCTTGCGTCCGGGCGCACGATTGCCCCGACCGGGGAGAGCGCGCCCGCCATGGCGCCGGGCGCCAGCCCGCAACCATGAAGGTCCTGGTCACCGGCGCGACAGGCCTCGTCGGACGCCGGGTCGTCAGCCGGTTGCGCGAAGTCGGATTCGACATACGGATCGCTTCGCGCCTGCCGCAACGGCTGGCAGGCGCGGACGATGCGGTCGCGCTGCCCGGCGCCGATGCGCCGCGGGAAGCCTTCCTGGCGCTGATGCGCGACGTGACGCATGTCGTCCATTGCGCGGCTCTCAACAATGACCGCGGCGCCGGTGCGGCCGACTTCCGGACGGTCAATGCGACGCTGACCGGACGGCTCGCCCAGGCAGCCGCAACGCGCACCGACGGGCGCTTCATCCATCTCTCCTCGATTCGCGCCGTGGTGGGCGCAGGTTTCAGCGGCACCATCGACGAGGCCACGCCCCCTGCCCCGCAATGCGCCTATGGGCGCTCCAAGCGCGAAGGCGAGATCGCAATGCTGGAGGCTTTTGCAACGGCCGGGCGCGACGGCGCGACGGCGCTGCGGCTGCCGCCGGTCTATGGCGAAGGCATGAAGGGAAACCTGCGCGGGCTGATGCGGTTCGCGGCCACCGGCCTGCCGTTGCCGACAGCCGCTCTGACGGCGGTTCGTTCGCTCATCTCGCATGACGCCGTCGCCGGGGCCGTGACGCATCTTCTGACCCGTCCCGCACCGCCTCGCCCGACCTATGTGCTCGGCGACGCTTCGCCGGTTGCGATGTCCGAAATCATCACCGCGTTCCGGCGCGGATACGGCCGGCCCGCCCGGCTTCTGCCCATGCCGRCCTGGCCGTTCCGGATGCTGGCCACGCTCGCCGGCAGACAGGCCGCCTGGCAGGCTCTGATGGCGACGCAGGTCTGCGATTCGTCGTTGCTCGCCTCGGAAGGCTGGGAACGGGAGGCCGACACGCTCGGCCGGCTTGAGGAACTGGCACGACAGGGAAGCGGCCCGTCGCATCCGTGAACGGTCAAACGCGCTAAGCAGATATTCGTGGGATATCCCACGAACATCTGCCTAGATTCCCTGGTTTCTCGCAGGTTTTGATCGCAAAGCCGCGGGACACTTTTGCGGAACCTGCTTAGGCGCGGAAGAATGTGCCCAGCAATATCTTGAGGTCCAGGCCGATCGAAGCGGCCTTGATGTAGACCGCATCGGTCTCCGCGCACAGTCGTGGATCGGACATGTMGATCCCCTTGATCTGCGCCAGCCCCGTGATRCCCGGAAGGGCTGCAAGCACGCCCAACTCCTTGCGCCGTTCGATCAGTTCCGTCTGCGTYGGCAGGCATGGACGAGGGCCCACAAGGCTCATCTCGCCCTTGATCACGTTCCAGAGCTGCGGCAATTCGTCGATCTTGGTTGCACGCAAAACCTTGCCGACCGCGGTGACCGAACCGGCCGGCGCCTCGTGCGTGGGCAAGGACGGCGTTGCGCGATACATGGTGCGTAATTTGCGGCAGRCAAAGAGGGCTCCTCCCCGGCCGACGCGGATCTGCGAGAAGATGGCCGGACCGGCCGACGTTGCCCGGATTGCCAGCATCGCGACAAGCAGGACGGGCGACRTCAGCGCCAGCATCGGAACAGCGACCGCAAGGTCGAGTGCGCGCTTCGCCGTCATGGCTCAGATCCGGCGCCAGAGGAAGGCGACGTAGAGCCCGAGCGTGCCCATGAATGTCTGCCGGTAGACRCCGCTCTTGCCGAGCAGGCTGAAGCGCCTGAAGACATTGCCCTTGCGCGCCCTGATGAACAGGCGAAGGCAAAGCGCTGCATCGCGCGCGATGAGGTCGCGGTTGACGGCGAGGCCGCGCAGATTGCTGTCCGTCCAGGTGGCGAACTGACCCTTGAACAGACGTCCCAGCCTTGAAAACCTCGCCCGCCACGAGACATTGGCGCCGACGAGGTTTGCCGGGTGCTGGCGGTATCTGACCAGCGGCCGTGGCTCGTAGCGGACCTTGCCGCCGGCGGCGGTGACGATGAGATAGGCCCACCAGTCATGGCTGACGAATTCGGTCCTGGCCGACGCTTTCGCCAGAAGGTCGCGCGCCGCGCGGTTGAAGAGCATGGTGTTGCCGCCGGCGATGCTTTGCACCAGCGCATTGCGGAAGGACGGCGGGCGACGGAACAGCGGCGAGTGGCCGACTGGGGCGCCGGCCTGAGAGATGGTCGCCGTGCGCGAGCAGAACAGGAGCGGCGTTTCCACGTCCTCGCCCTCCATCCAGCGGATGGCGCTCTCCAGCCGGTCCGCTTCCCAGACATCGTCCTGATCGCAGAAGGCGTAGCAGTCGGCATCGATGCGCGGGTCGATGATCATTGAGCGGAAATTGGCGGCGAAGCCCCTTCCCGGACCCTGCAAAAGCGTAAKGGATCCCTTGTTCCAGCGGGACCGCCACGTCTCGACGATTGCGGTCGTGGCGTCCGACGAGCCGTCGTCGGAGACCCAGAGATCGACGCGCGGCCAGGACTGCGAAGCCAAGGATTCCAATTGTTCGCCGATATAGGCCGCGCCATCCTTCGTGCCCATGAGAACGGCCACGCGCTGATCTTTTCTGGTCACGGCTGTGGAATCACTTGCCCGCAGGGTGTTTGAACAGGTTTCAATAGCCAATTGCGGGCATGCGGCACAGGTGTAAAGCGCATAGTGCGCTTTAAGCTCTTGATTTTATGCATGTCTTTATCCCGAAACCGGTTTCCACTATCGGGAGACATGCTTAGCCGACCTGCCCGGCCRCTTTCGGCGCCGCCTCTTCACGCAGGCCGCCAATGCCTTCTTCCGCTTTGTAGAGCCCGGCCAGGATGGCAAGCGCCGCGGCCTTGTCCCGGTCGTGCATGGCGGCCACCAGCGCCGGCAGGGCCACCTCGATCCTGGGCCATTCGACGACGCCTGTCCTGAGGCCGAAGATCTTGGCGATGTCGAGCTTGACCACCTCCTCGTTCTCGGCGTGTAGCGTCTCGTGCAGCTTCTCGCCGGGCCTGATGYCGGTGAAGCGGATCGGGATGTCGGTGTAGGGGCTTTTGCCGGCCATGCGGATCATGGTTTCGGCGACTTCGAKGATCGGCACGGGCTTGCCCATGTCGAGCATGTAGATGGCGTAGTCATCCGCGCCCTGGCGCTGCTCGGCATCGGCGGCCRACATGATGACGAGGTCGACGGCTTCGGCCACGGTCATGAAATAGCGGGTCATGCGCCGATCGGTGATGGTGACCGGACCGCCGGCTTYGATCTGGGCCTGGAAGATGGTCGCCACCGAGCCGTTGGAGCCGAAGACATTGCCGAAGCGTACGGCGATGAATTTCGTGCCCGAACGACGCAAATCGGGGGCGCCGGCGTGGCCGTTCGCCGCGCCGGCGCGCGGCGGCGACGCCGCCTGGGCCTCATGCAGCGAGGAGACGATCTGTTCGGCCGCCCGCTTGGTGACGCCCAGCACCGAGGTCGGGTCGACGGCCTTGTCGCTGGAAATCAGCAGGAACTGCGGCACCCCGCATTCGGCGGCGATCTCGGCGCAGGCAAGCGTGCCGAAGACATTCGTCTCGATCGCCRCTTCCCAGTTCTCCTCGAGCAGCGGCACGTGCTTCAGCGCCGCGGCATGAAAGATGATCGCGGGTTTGAACTCGGTGACGAGGCGCGTCATGTGAGGCCGGTCGGTGACGTCGACGATGCGGCTGGTCAGCCGCTCGCGGTCGCCGTCATTGGTCTGCTGATCGAGCTGGAAGATGCCGAACTCGGAATTGTCGGCCACCAGCACCGCCTCGGCGCCCAGTTCCAGCGCGCGCTTGACCAGCACGCGGCCGATCGAGCCGGCGCCGCCCGTGACCATCACGCGCTTGCCGCCGACGAAGGCGCCGATGCGCGCGGTGTCGGTGGCGACCGCCGAACGGCGCATGATGGTTTCCATCTCGACGGCGTCGAGAACCAGCTTGCCACCCTGCCCCAGTTCCGACAGGCCGGAAAACTGGACGACGCCGATGCCGCTGTGGCGGGCAACGCGCACCAGCTCGGCATAATCCTCGATCTCGCGCTCGACCCCCTGACCGAAGATCAGGAGGTCGAGGTTTTGCGTGCCCTTGACATAGTCTTCCAGCACCTCGACCAGGCGCGGCCTGATCGCCACGACCGGAACGCCCTGGATCTGCGTGCCGAGCGGCGCGTCRCTCTCGGTGGCCATGATGCCGGCGATGGCGTATTCGGCGGGCTGGGCCGTGCGGGTGAAGCGCACGATCACGTCCGCCTCGCTCAACCGGCCGATGAACAGCGCCTGCTTGGTCGAGGCATCGCCGACGGCGCGGCGCAGGATGCGCCAGCTCGCGCCGTCGCGCAGGAAGCGATAATAGAGCCTGGGCGCCGAGATGATGGTGAAGGAGACCAGGAAGAAGACGATGAACTGGCGCTCGTTGAGGCCCATGACAGGCTGAAAGAAGAAGCGGAAGCCAAGCGCGGCCAGATAGAGCACCACCGTCAGGCTGCCGCAGCCCTTCAAGATGTTGAAGAAATCGGGCGTGGAGGCAAAGCRCCAAACGGTGTTGTAGAGGCCGCTGAAGCGAAACAGCAAATGGGCGATGAGCACGATGAGCGCCCAGCAGGCCAGCCCGCCGGAGGAGAACGCGTCGAACGACAGCCGCGACTGCGAAAGGGTGAGACTAAGAGCCACCGCGACCAGGACCATGACGAGATCCTGGACCATGATGATGGCGCGCCGCATCCTCGGTCGAAGTTCCGATACGGCTTCTACATAGGCGGTCATTGGGTAGCACTGAACTCCAGGCGTGGAGACATGCAGACCAGAACCGCGCCGGACCGATCATCGTCCGCCAGCACTCTAGATTGCAAATCCCCAACCCCGTCACCCGGCTACCGCATTAGCGCGGAGCGGGCGGGAGAGCCAGCGGTTTTTTTCCTGCGGCGAATTCATCTGCTCGCTTCTATGGGTTGCCCTCCGGGTTGTGTTAATGCGACTTGCGATTTTGAAATTGGGATGTGAGAATCGTGACCATCCCACAAACGGGAAAAATCAGATGATCATCGACCGAGTTCTATCTCGTCCTGCACAATTGTTCGAGAATATCGATCAGCGCAAAGGAATAGGACTTGAGATCGGGGCACTTGGGAATCCCGCTGCCTTGCGGTCCGTTGGCGAGATCTATTACGCGGACTACTGYTCAACAGCGCAGCTACGAGAAAACCATCGAAACAACCCCACCGTTTCAGTTGACAGCTTCGTTGATGTGGACTTTGTCACTGGCGGCGGCCCCCTCCGCCGGGTCATTCCTGACGGCCTGCGGTTCGACTACGTGATCGCATCCCATGTGCTCGAACATGTACCAGACATCATTTCCTGGCTTCAGGACGTTGGGAGCGTTATGAAGGTGGGTGGTATTCTTTCGGTCATAGTACCCAATAAGCACTGTACATTTGATGTCAGGCGATCCCTGTCAGAACGGAAGGATTTCTTTGCCGCATATATCGAAAAGAGGGAGAAGCCCGCTCCTATTCAGGTCTTTGACAGCTTCCTTTGGCACGACCGCGATGGCCGTTTGGTTCACACCTTAGACTACACGATCCAGATGGCGACGAAGGCAATGACCGAGTATGTCGATTGCCACTGCTGGGTATTCGATCCAGACTCGCYCCACGGCGAGATCGAGGCCCTCTGCCGCGATGGTTTTATTCCGTTCAAGCTCGAGGTCGTCACTCGAACACCGCCGGGTGAGATAGACATGTTTGYAAGGCTGGTGAGGATCTAGCGCCGRCTTGAGCTTCCTCGTGACCAGAGGTGCCGAAGACACTCTCGGTCGTATTCCAAGAAACGCATGCGGCATGCGGAAGATTGCATCGGCGGTGCGCCGGACAATTCTGTCTTTACGCAAATGATGAGCCCAGACATTGCGCCGCTACCTCGGCGAGTTCGCTAGGATGTGAAGCCGAAAGGAAAGATACTCACCACCGCCGCGACAACCATGATCTTATCCGGCGATGGGCAGAGCTAGGTGGGTTACCAACTTTCTCTCCTCAATCCATAAACTCATAACTAAACTCAATCCCTAGATCCACAATTCCGGTTGCTTCCAGATCGACGACTGGAGCAATCCGAAATGCTATTCCATCTAGAATACGATGAACAAAATTGCTACCTCTCGCTGACCTCCCCATGACCCCCGCATTTAAGAAATACACATCAGGCAACAGAGATGCCTCAAACTCTAAGGATACACCGATCCGCGACCCCTTTTTTACTTTTTTCATCACGGGTGGCCCACTGGTACCTTTGCCAATTCCTGCAATACCAAGGCCTGTTTTTGTATTTATCAACATTCCGAATCCAACGTTATAAATGTCCTCGGTGAAATTAACGGTATATTTATAAACATATCGCCGACCAAAGCTAAGAACATTAACAATATCTCCATTTGAATTGACAATTTTTAGCTGATCAATTTTTGCTCCTTGACTCTCATACTCAACTTTTGAAGGTGACTTAAGATTAGGATCAAACCAGCTTTCATCATTTGAATTCTTCGTTACATTTATTATCTTACTATACTCGTGTAAATTATCTAAACTATTTCGAGTCGCCTCGCCCGATCTCACTTCGTCAACACTAGTCATCTGTTTTATTTTTTCTCTGACATCCCGCGCCTCATCCCCAACTAGGTTCACCAAACGCTGATATTGGCTAACCACTTTCTTCGGCTGCCCTTCGAGTATCTTCTCACCGCCATCGATCAGCATCGCTCGCGTGCACAATTGTACGATGGTCTGAGCACTATGGCTGACGAAAAGGATGGTGCCGCCCTTATCCTTGATGTCTTCAATGCGGGCAAAGCATTTGCGCTGGAATGCCTCGTCGCCGACAGCCAGGGCCTCATCCACCACTAAAATGTCTGGATCGACATTAATGGCGACAGCGAAGGCTAGGCGCACATACATGCCCGACGAATAGGTCTTCACCGGCTGGTCGATGAAGGGACCAATGTCGGCAAAGCGGGCAATGTCGTCAAAGCGCCACTCCATTTCCTTGCGTGGCAAACCTAGGATTGAAGCGTTGAGGAAAACGTTCTCGCGGCCGGTGAACTCAGGATTGAAGCCAGCGCCGAGTTCCAGCAGCGCAGCAATGCGCCCGTTGACCTCGACCGAGCCGCCGCTCGGCTGCAGCGTGCCGCAGATGATTTGCAGCAACGTCGACTTGCCCGAGCCATTGCGTCCTATGATGCCGACCGTTTCGCCCCGCCCGATCTCGAACGAAACGCCGGACAGGGCGGCGAAATCGCGGAAATAGCGGCGCGGCGGTCGGCCGACCAGCCGCCCCAGCCGCGGTAACACCATCTGTTTGAAACGATCCTCCGGTCGCTCGAACATGACATAATGTTTCGACACGTCGCGTACGCGAATGACTGCGTCCGAATTGCGATCGTCGATATCAAATGAATTAGAGGACATCTGCGAAGCCTCTGCGGGTCTTCTGGAAAAACTGGTAGCCGAGAACTGCCACTACGATCGCCACGACCGAGTAATAGGCAAGCGACGTCCAATCTGGTTGCACACCGAAAATGACGACATCGCGGAAGCTCTCGACCGGGATCGCGAGCGGGTTGAGAGAAAGCCACGGCTGTAACCAGAATGGCAACGACGTTCTTTGGAAGAACACTGGCGACAAGAATAAAGTCGCCGTTACCAACGGTGCCACGATCTGGCCCATGTCGCGAAAATAGACGCCGATCGATGCCAACATCCAGGCGATGCCAACTGCTATAACTATCAGCGGCGCGAAAACCATTGGTGCCAGGACTACAGTAAGCGGAATACCTCCAAAAACGATGTAAGCGAAGGTGAGCAGCACTAACAAGCTGACTGCCGCGTGAAAGAGCGCCGCTCCCGCCAAAACCACAGGCAAAACCTGGATTGGAAAAACGATCTTCTTGACGTAATTAACATTACCTACGATCAACCCTGGCGCCAAGGATATCACCTCGGCGAAAAACTGGAAAACAATCAACCCGCAAAACAGGATGATAGCAAACTCGCCCGTTGAATGCGTAGCATTCTGCTGATCGGGGGTTGTCCACCGGGCTTTCATCACAACACCGAAGACGAACGTATAGACAGCCAGCATGAACAGAGGATTCAGCAGCGACCACAACAAGCCGAACACCGAACCGCGATAGCGACCGGCAATCTCGCGGCGGATTAGAGATAATATCAATTCCATGCTTTTCTTCGCTTTTCCTTCCAATAGAAACACCTAGGAAATTTTTCACCTAAAGAAAAAAATTATTTACTATGTATTAAATCGCTTATTTACAATACCGGCACATCGTTCTCGAGCGACGAATGTTCTTGAATATCTCTCCCGCCAAGAATGACGCTCGAGGCAGTGAAGCCMTGGCTGCGCACGACCGGGCAAAAGACCCTCTCTAAAGCATGAGCAAGCGTGCCATCTTGCTGACCGCTTTCCTCTTCGAAAGTCAGGCTCGCTTCGGGAATATCCTTCAACGGCTTCAACGATCGCGGGGCGAACCAGAACATCGAACCCGCGAAGAAGCCCAGTTGTAGAGGTTCATCGAAGCTGGATGCCGTCATCTCATTCAGCAACCGTCGCATCGTTTCGCGATTGGCGCCCCAGAAACGATCATTAGTAAGGTAGTACCGGTGCGGGCCGACAATGCCAACCTGACCTGACTTTATGAGAGCGATGGATCTCAAGGCCGTCAGGGAGTCGCCCGCGACCGATTGATATAATCGATCTCTCCAGAAGGGGCCGCTAGCGCTGTAGGTGCTTTTCTTGGAATGGATCTTTAACACGACATCATATCGGTCCAGCATACCGGTGCGATAGATCGAAACGAACGGACCAATATCGCGACCGCGATTCTCTGAGCAGTAGATTGACACGCTTCGAGCCAACTTGGAAAAAGCTGAAAATATTTCAGTAGTATCGCCTTCAAAAGGCGTCGTAACATGAAGATCAAACGGCAAAACGATATTCTGCAACACGAGATAGATATCGGGAATCATTTCCACGTAATACAGATGCAACACTACCGCGACACCAACCTCTCCGACGTTCGCTTGGCGCCAGCGTGCAAGTTTGAACGACGGGATAGGCCTACTATTTGGCTTGAAGGCGGAAAGGCTGTCAGTTCCCCGAGCATAGCTCAGGCGGCTACGGTCAACCATCTCCTGAATTTTTCCAAGGCGATCTGGCTCGCAAAGTTCGTCGACAAAGGACAAATCAACCTGATGAGGATTATCTCTCAGGACCTCAAACTTAATATAACCCAGTCGGCGCGCGACAAGCTCCGCCAAGTGGTGTACCGGATTGAATTTTTGTGAGAAAGAGTTGTCCTTGGGAATGACCGCCGGAACAGCCAAGTGTTGTTCTTTGCCATCCTGCGTCCAGTAATCGTTGACGCTACCGAATCGAACAATTTCTGACCGAAGCAAGGTCGTCACTTTGGCGTTATTGTGCTTCAGACCAACGGACAAACCAAGCTCAAATCTGGCAATTGTATCAAATTTCGAATTAGTTGGCTCTATACTCCCAAGAAATGCGCGGAACCAGGCTTGCCCCAAGATGCTCGGCCCCAAAAGCATCAGATATGATTGAATGTGCCAAGAGAACTGCAGCGACTCAGTCGCACCAACGACATCGTAGCTCCCGATCAGCTTCAACATTCCGTCTAAGGTACTACGGAAAGTATCGAGCGATAGGATCGCAAAGCTGGAATTTACCAGTAAGGCGCTTCCAACCTGCCAATTTTCCAGCGCGAACGTCAGTCCGACACGATAGCTGTAAAAATCGTATCCGAAATTTRGACGAGTTATTACCGTGAGATTAGGGAAATCTTTCGTCAATTCGGGTTCGATCTTGCTAGTCGTAACCAGAACCGTGTGATCGAATGCTGCTGAAAGGCAAACCAACAAATCTAGAAAATTGGCCTCTACAGAATCGGTCGGGTCAAAATGAGCTACGATGGCCACTCTATCCATGGTAACTGCGCGCCTTCTCATRCCAACGCCGGTAGACATATCTGGCGGCGGAATGCAACATGGGCCACCTACGCAGGACGGTCGACGTTCTTACCGCCACTTGGCTGGGAGGGACGATGGTTGCGAGCGTCTCTTTCGGCAGGGGCGAGTTAGAAACCTCCTGATCCGCCGTTTGCGAAGCGATCTCGTCGAATAGACGCGACCGAGCCTCATCAATCCCGACTGGCCCGCTGTCTTCGTCAAAGAATTTCCCGCGAAGCGTCTCCTCCAGATAGGAAAGACCCCATCGCTGGTCGGGTTCTAGGTAGCACCCCTCGCCCCACTCATTCCAAGCGTTTATGAAGATTAAGCGATTGTCTGGATCAGGATGGTCTTGCCTGGCTTGAAAGCGCAAGAAACGAAGCCACTCGCCATAARGCTTCGGAGTCGAATTAATGACTATGGTTGGATTGTTTTGTCGGCGAGCCRTATTGTCCCAGCCTGGAATAATTCCTCTGAACATAGCGAAGGGTGGCCTCGGGCGATTGGCGCTTTGGGCGATCATCTTGCGATAGTCAACTATACCACCCGAGAAATTCGGATTCATGATCGAAGGAAATTCAGTGGGATGATTCTGGGGCCCATTGAACTTATGAGGCGGGAATTCGACTAGGGAGTCAGCTTCAACGTCTTCAGGTGTAGATATATCGTAAAAATCCACCACGCTGATATGGATGCCAGGAAATCCATTAGCGACAACGCGGTCTCGCCATATCGAAAACCAACGCTTAGGGTCGGGTATGTCCTTCGCTCGATAAACTACTAAAAGYGGAGCCCCGTTGATCTTGATGTACCTGTGGTCGCGGAAATAAGCGATCATTCCATCGATGAATGCTTCGGCGTCCCCTTCAGYGTATTTCTGCTGAAGCAAGACGTTTTTTGTATCGCCGTCCCAGGCTCGCGTCCAATTTTCGTTAGCCCAACACAGACAGAACTTGAAATCTATGTCGCTCTCTATAAAGAGATCAACGGGCTTCTCTAGTATTCTTCTGCCGCTAAACCAATAATGATAGAAACAAAACCCATGCAGTCCGTACAGTTTTGCTATTTCTATCTGCTCACGCATAACACCAGGATGAGTAAGGTCATAGTATCCGAGATCGCGGGGTATCTTTGGTTGGCTATGGCCRGCAAAATTTGGAGTTGCGCGAGCCACATTCGTCCATTCAGTGAAGCCGGGTCCCCACCATTCAGAATTCTCGTTTACTCGATGGAATTGAGGGAGGTAAAATGCAATAAGTTTGGATTCGTCACTAACTACACTTACTGCATCTTGCTTTTCTGGCTCTTTGGAAAAAGCCTGATAGGACGGTGAATTAACATCGGCTTCCGGTACAAACCTCGACGGCTCGCTAGATTGGATTTCGAGCGCTCGCCTTTCCGCCCGAAGGGCCTGTATTTGGTGACCTTGCTCATCAATGAGGCTTTGTGCCTTTAGAAGTTCCTGCGATATATTTTTTGCCTCTCCCTTCAAGCGCTGCAGTTCAATGTGTTCATTCATCAACTCTTCCGCTTGAGCTTGAGCCTCCAAAATCTTTTGCTCGCACTCCGACGTAAGCCTATTAACCTCTGCACCACGCAGTTCAGCCAATTGCTCTTGTGCAACCCTATCTTGATTCAGCAATCTAAGACGCGCATCAATCTCGGGAAAGAACGCTTCCCCGAAAATTGGTGACGTGGCGTCGAATTCGGCCTTGATGCGATCAAGATTTTCGAGCGCATCTGCGTCAGCATCGTCGGATCTCAGTGCCGTTAAAGCCGCATAGGCWTCTTTAACCCAGTCAACAATCCGCGGATCGGCTTGAAGCAAGTCCGCACTTGCGGCAAAATGTCGATGGTCCGCCGAAAAATGGTCGGCGAGTAGCGTCTTCCACTCCGTTGCGGGGCGTGGCCAGTCAATGCCAAGGGAACTAGTAATTCCTTGGATGCCCGAGCGCCAATCGTCGAGCATATTCTCATAAGACAGGAAGATACGGGGCTTGCCACGCGTTGCACGCTCTGCGTCCAATTCATGTCGAAGCCAAAGAAGGGAACTAAAGCCCGCCGTGAAGCCGTCCCGGTTCGCCAATGAAGCGATCACCGCAAGCGGATTGYGCGAAACAAGTGTGTAGCGAACACCGATACGCATTCGTCCCAGAATATCCGCGTAGAGCGGCACGAAGCGYGAAATACGCGGCTCCTTCAGGACAAAGAGCGACGCGCCATCATATTCCTCGTCGATTATTTTGGCGATCTCAGCCTTGTAGAATTGCAGGCGCACGGTTCCAAGGTCTTTGGGATCAAATGCACGCCAGTCATCCCAACGGCTGCCGCCCTCGGCAAGCATCTGGTCATTCAGCTCGATGAGACGCTGYGGCTCCCAATGCCCCGTCGGATTCGACGGATTGGCCCCCAGCAAATTCTTCGGCAACTCCGCGCCAAGCAGGCTGATGGCCCTCGTCAGCGCGCTCGTCCCCGAGCGGTGCATGCCTAGCACCATGATGCAGGTGCGCTTCGCGGGCTTGGTCTTTGCCGACTTGGCCTTGGCGCCTTTCTTCGGTGYCGCTTGATCGGCCGGCTGCGCGCTCGCATCGCGCAGTTGCTCCGGTGATGGATTTTCGTTCATGCACTCAATGCCTGTTTCGTCTCGCTGCCCCCCAGCCGCCGAACCACGCTTTCCGTCGCCTCCMGCCAATGCGGCGCCTGCCACCCGAACACGCCCGCGAACTTCGCGGTCGACAGCCGCGAATTTTGCGGGCGCCTGGYCTTGGTCGGATAGTCGCTCGTCGCGATATCGCGCACTTTGGCGTGCGGGCCACCAAACGCCTTGCTTGTGTCGAGGATGTGACGGGCAAAGCCGCTCCAGTTGGTCTYGCCCTCGCCCGCCAGGTGATAGACGCCGAAGGCGGCGAAATTCCTGTCGGCTCCCAGCCTCGCCGCCGCATGCAGGATCGCGTCGGCGATGTCGAGCGCCGATGTCGGATTGCCCCATTGGTCGGCGACGACCGCGATCTCGTCGCGGTCGCCGGCCAGCCTCAGCATCGTCTTGACGAAGTTCTTGCCGAAGGGGCTGTAGACCCAGGCCGTGCGCAGGATGAGGTGGCGCGGGTTTGCCGCCGCCACGGCCGCTTCGCCGGCGAGCTTGGAGGCGCCGTAGACGCCGAGCGGCGCGGTCGGGTCGGTCTCGACATAGGCGCCGTCCCTGGTGCCGTCGAAGACATAGTCGGTCGACAGGTGGATGACGGGAACGCCGAGCCTCGCCGCGGCTTCGGCCACCTTGCCGGCGCCGGTCGCGTTCACCGCGAAGGCCAGGTCCTTCTCATCCTCGGCCTGGTCGACGGCGGTGTAGGCGGCGGCGGAAACGACGATGTCGGGCCTTGCCGCCTCGAGCGCCGCGAACACCGTGCCGGGCCGCGCAAGGTCGAGCGCCGGCCGGCCGACGGCGACGACTTCGACATCGTCGCGACCCCGCGCGGCCTCGACCAGGCTTGCGGCGACCTGGCCCTCGCGTCCGGTGACGGCAAGCCTCACGTGGCCACCTTCCTRCTCTCGGCCGCGTTCCCGGCCGGGCTGCTTTCGATCTTTGCGCTTTCGACCGGGGCGTTCTCGACCGGGCGCTTCTCCGCCGCGGTCCGGCCCAGCCGCTCGCCGGCGTAGCGCTGCTCGCGGATCGGCCCCCACCACCATTTGTTGTCGAGATACCAGTCGACGGTCCTGGCCAGGCCGCTGTCGAAATTCTCCTTGGGCGCCCAGCCGAGGTCGCGCGCGATCTTGGAGGCGTCGATCGCATAGCGGCGGTCGTGGCCGGGGCGATCGGTGACGAAGGCGATCAGCTCGCGATAGCGCTTGCCGCCGGCGCGCGGGCGCCTGAGGTCGAGAAGATCGCAGATCGCCTCGACGACGCCGAGATTGGTGCGTTCGGAATTGCCGCCGACATTGTAGCTCTCGCCCGGCCGCCCCTTGGTGGCCACCAGCTCGAGGGCGCGCGCGTGATCCTCGACGAACAGCCAGTCGCGCACATTGGCGCCGGCGCCGTAGACCGGCAGCGGCTTCTCGTCGAGCGCGTTGAGGATGACCAGCGGGATCAGCTTTTCGGGGAAATGGTACGGCCCGTAATTGTTCGAGCAGTTGGACAGCACCACCGGCAGGCCATAGGTCTCGTGCCAGGCGCGCACCAGATGGTCGGAGGCCGCTTTCGAGGCCGAATAGGGCGAGGACGGCGCATAGGGCGTCTCCTCCACGAACATGCCGCCGTCGAAAGGCAGGTCGCCGAACACCTCGTCGGTCGAGACATGATGGAAGCGGAAGCCAGCTTTGCGCTCCTCGGACAGGCCGCGCYAGTATTCCAGCGCCGCATTCAGGATGCGGTAGRTGCCGACGATGTTGGTCTCGATGAAGGCGCCGGGCCCGTCGATCGAGCGGTCGACATGGCTCTCGGCGGCGAGGTTCATGACGATGTCGATGTCGTCGCGGCGCAAGATCTCCAGCACCGTGCGCTCGTCRCAGATGTCGGCCTGCTCGAAACGGTAATTATGCGCGTTCTCGATCGGCCGCAGCGATGCGAGGTTGCCGGCATAGGTGAGCTTGTCGAGATTGGTGACGCGGTAGGCCGGATTGGCGCACAGATGCCGGCACACGGCCGAGCCGATGAAGCCGGCGCCGCCGGTGACCAGGAAATTCATGCCGCCGTCTCTCCTCACGCGAACACCTCCGCCTCGGCAAGCAATGGCGCGTTGCGGTCCTTGTCGGAAAGCTGGAAGCCGCCGGGAAGCGCCGGCCAACTTATGCCGATCRCCAGATCGTCGAAGCGGATCGACCGGTCGTGCCCGGGCGAGTAGGTGTCGGTCACCTTGTAGAGCACCTCGGTGTCCGGCACGAGCGTGACGAAGCCATGCGCGAAGCCTTTCGGCACCAGGATCTGGTTGCCCTTCTCAGCCGACACCTCCAGCGCCACCCATTTGCCGAAAGTAGGCGAAGAACGGCGGATGTCGACCGCGACATCGAAGACGCTGCCCCTGATGACGCGCAGCAGCTTGTCTTGAGCGCGCGGCGGCAGCTGGTAATGCAGGCCGCGCAGCACGCCGGCCGCGGCGGAATAGGAATGGTTGTCCTGCACGAAGGCGAGATCGATGCCGGCTTCGGCGAAGCGTTCGGCATTCCAGGTCTCGCTGAAGAAGCCGCGCGCGTCGCCATGCCGCTTCGGCACGATCTCCAGCACGCCGTCGAGGCCGAGCGGCCTGACCTCAAGCACCCTGTTCCTCCATCAGATCGGCGACCCGCCTGCGCAGATAAGCGGCATATTCGTTCTTGCCGAGGCGCGCGGCGCGTTCCAGAACCTTGTCGGCGCCGAGCCAGCCCTGCTCGAACGCTATCTCTTCCGGGCAAGCAACCTTTATGCCCTGGCGATGCTCGATCGTGCGCACGAAGGACGACGCCTCATGCAGGCTGTCATGGGTGCCGGTGTCGAGCCAGGCATAGCCGCGGCCGAGCTGATGCACATGCAGTTCCCCGCGATCGAGATAGACGTTGTTGACCGCGGTGATCTCGAGCTCGCCGCGCGCGGAAGGGCGGATCGTCGAGGCGATGTCGACGACATTGTTGTCGTAGAAATAGAGACCGGTGACGGCCCAGTTGGATTTCGGCTTCTGAGGCTTTTCCTCGATCGTCAGAGCCCTGCCGGTCGCCTTGTCGAACGAAACCACGCCGTAACGCTCCGGATCGTCGACGTGATAGGCGAACACCGAGGCGCCGCTGTCACGGCCAGCCGCGGCACGGCAGAGATGCGACAGACCCTCGCCGAAATAGATGTTGTCGCCGAGAATCATCGACACGTTGTCCTTGCCGATGAAGTCGCGGCCGATGATGAAGGCCTCGGCGAGGCCGTTGGGCTGCGGCTGCTCGRCATAGGACAATTCCAGCCCGAATTCGGAGCCGTCGCCCAGCAACGCCTGGAAAACCGGCAAGTCGCGCGGAGTTGAAATGACCAGGATCTGGYGAATCCCCGCGAGCATCAGCACGCTCAGCGGGTAATAGATCATCGGCTTGTCGTAGATCGGCAGTATCTGCTTAGAAACCGCTAATGTAAGTGGATAAAGGCGTGTTCCGCTCCCACCCGCAAGGATAATTCCTTTCAACAAGCTCTCCTTGAACTACCGCGGCCCCCGCCTCGACGCCAAGTTGCCCGTGCTTAGGTTTCGGGCGCTGGCTTGTCAATGTCGGCTTCGACTGCTTCCCGACGCTACTTCACCTCTTTCTACCATCCGGCGCCCGGTGGTTTCGAGCGAAATCCGACCGCGCCATGAAAAAGGGGCCGGCGGGCGCTGTCGCCCGCCGGCCCCTTTTTCCGTCGGTCTGGCTCAGCCGCGCTTGAGCAATGCCCACACCGCCGGCACGAGGCTGGCGGCCAAGGCCACCTTGATCAGGTCGCCGACGATGAAGGGCAGGACGCCGAACTGCCAGGATTTTTCCGGCCCGATGAGGATCGCCAGCCAGGCAAAGCCCATGGCCATCATGACGATTTCCGCCGTCAGCATGGCGCCGAACAGCTTGAAGGGATTGCGGTCCCAGCCGCGGTCCGCGGCCCAGCCGGCGATTGCCGCCATCGCCACGAAGCCRGCAAGATAGCCGCCGGTCGAGCCCAGCATATAGGCGATGCCGATGCCCTTTTCCGGCGTACCCTGGAAGACCGGCAGGCCAAAGGCGCCCTCGGCGAGGTAGAGAAGGAGCGTCGCGACGGCGAGCCGCAGACCGAATGCCGAGGCGATCAACAGCACGGCGAGCGTCTGCAGCGAGATGTCGACCGGGCCGAGCACCACTTTGGTCTTGGCTGAAAGCGTCAGCAGCAGGGTTCCGGCAAGCGCCAGGAAGAGCTGGGTCGCGAGCCGGGCAGCGCCCCGATCCGGCAGGGTGAGAGAAACAAGCGGGCGCATCGTGGTTGCAGTTGCCATGGTCTTCCCCATTCTGGCTGATTTGCTGGCTTTCAAAGCGCATCGCAGAACCGGATTCAGGCGACGCGCTTCAAAAATTCGTCTTGATGCATGTCGTTTGCCCAAAMCCGCTGCGCACTTTTGGGCGACATGCATTGATTTTCCTATATTGGCTTCCGTATCAGGCGGCAATCTTTTTGCCGCATTGCAACGGAGCACGCCGGCATGGCCCTTGAATTCGACACCAGCTTCGATCCGGCCTATGGCCGGGCGGTTGCGGTTGCGCCGGATGTGCTGCGCGTCACCGCCAGAAATCCGAGCCCCTTCACCTTCCACGGCACCAACAGCTATCTCGTCGGCCGCGACACGCTGGCGGTGATCGATCCCGGGCCGGAAGACGACGCCCATCTCGAAACGCTGCTTGCGGCGATCGCCGGCCGACCGGTCAGCCACATCTTCGTCAGCCACACGCATCGCGACCATTCGCCGCTCGCGGCTCGGTTGAAAGAACTGACCGGCGCGCCGACGCTTGCCGAAGGCCCGCATCGGCCGGCGCGGCCTTTGCGCATCGGCGAGGTCAATCCGCTGGACGCCAGCGCCGACCTCGCCTTCGTTCCCGATGTCGTGTTGGCCGACGATGCGCTGACCCAAGGTGACGGCTGGGCCATCCGCACCGTGCTGACGCCCGGCCATACCGCCAACCACGCCGTGTTTGCCCTCGAGGGAGCCGGCACCCTGTTTTCAGCCGACCATGTCATGGCGTGGTCGACCTCGATCGTGGCGCCGCCGGACGGCGCCATGGCCGACTATATGAGCTCCCTCGACAAGCTCCTCGCGCGCGGGGATCGCATGCTGCTGCCGGGCCATGGCGGGCCGGTGACCGCACCGGGCCGGTTCATGCGCGGCCTGAAGACGCATCGCAAGATGCGCGAAAGGGCGATCCTGGAACGCATCCGCGCCGGAGACCGGACGATCACGGAAATGGTCGCGGCGATCTATCGCGACACCGACCCGCGGCTGCACGGCGCCGCCGGCCTGTCGGTGCTTGCCCATCTCGAGGATTTGGTCGCGCRCGGCCTCGTGACCACAGAAGGCGATCCGGCGATCGACGGCCTTTTCAGCCCCGGCGCCTGATCACTCGGCCGGCGCCGCGCCGACCTGTCCGGCGACCTCCTGGTCGAGTTCGGCAAGGAAATCCGTGATGCGGGCGGCGTTGTCGCCGAGGTCGTAGCGGCCGTAGCGCGAGGCCGAACGCATGTCGACGATCACCTGGTCGCCGTCGTCGGTGACGCGGATGGCGACGTCGGCCGGCAGTCCGAGCACGAAGCCCTTGGCCAGCGCGTTGATCGTCGCCTCGCTCTGCCCGTTGATGTCGGGATAAGGCGCCRTCAGTTGCCAGTCGCGGCGGTCGAGCACGGTTTCGACGGCGTCGACRACGGTTTCGAAAGGCAGATTGTAGCTGCGCCCGCTGACCAGCGGATAGGCATCGGCCTGCAGGCTCTGTTCGCCCGGCGTCGGGGCCGACAGCTCGTTCATGTCGGCGGTGCGGTCGCTGGTGTCGAGCGCCGGCGGATCGTCGAGATCGGTCGAGATGTCGCGCAGCGGCGGATAGATCGTCGCCCAGTAAACGGCCACGCCATACGGTGCCAGCACCAGCAGCGCCAGCAGCGCGCCGATGCTGAGATCGCGGCCGCCGCGATCGCCGAAGCTCCAGATCCGCGACAGGGCGAGGCCGGCCAGCAACAGGGCGAGCGCCGCCAGCAACGCCACGATCGCCAGCACCCACAGGAAAGGCGGCGTCTCGACGAGGCCCAGCCTGTAAGCGCCAACGACGGTGAGCAGAAGGACGAGAGAAAATGCCCCGATCCGCCGCGACCAGCCGGCCGCCCTCGACGTCTGCCGTTCAGGAATTGTAGTCATCGTCTGCCGCATTACCCCAGTCCGAACCGAGACTTAGAGGTTTTTGGYGCGGRCTTGAAGCCGAAAGATCGAACATTTTTCGTCAATCCGTCGGCAGGCGGTAGTCCTTGAACTGGGCGCGCAAACTGGTCTTCTGGATCTTGCCGGTGGCGGTGTGCGGAATTTCGCCGACGAAGGCGACGTCGTCGGGCATCCACCACTTCGCCACCTTGCCGCTCATGAAGGTGAGGATGTCGTCCTTGCTCGGCTCCCTGCCAGGCTTGCTGACGACGACGAGCAAGGGCCGCTCRCCCCATTTGGAATGCGGGATGCCGATGGCCGCCGCTTCCGCCACGTCCGGATGGCCAACAGCAAGATTCTCCAGATCGATGGTCGATATCCATTCGCCGCCGGACTTGATGACGTCCTTGGCGCGGTCGGTGATCTGCATGTAGCCGCTGGCGTCGATATGGGCGACATCGCCCGTGTCGAACCAGCCGTCGGCATCGAACTGCTCGGCGCCGGCGCCGCCATAATAGGCGCGGGCCACCGCGGGACCGCGCACCTTGAGATGCCCGAAGGTCTTGCCGTCCCAGGGCAGCGCGTTGTTGTCGTCATCGGTCACCTTCATCTCGACGCCGAAGGGCGAAAAACCCTGCTTCGCCTGGATATCGAGCCGCGCCTCGCCGGTCAGCGCCTCATATTGCGGCTTCAAGGTGCAAAGCGTGCCGAGCGGCGACATCTCGGTCATGCCCCAGGCATGCACCACCTGCACATCGTAATCGTCCTGGAATTTCGCGGTGATGGCGCGCGGACAGGACGCTCCGCCGATCACGACCTTCTTCAGATAAGGCAGCTTCTTGCCGGTCTCCTCCAGATATTGCAGCAGCATCATCCAGACGGTGGGCACGGCGGCGCTGAAGGTCACCTTTTCGGTGTCGAGCAACTCATAGATCGAGGCGCCGYCCATCTTGCAACCCGGCATCACCAGCTTGGCGCCGATCATCGGCCCGCTCTGGCCTAGYCCCCACGCGTTGGCGTGAAACATCGRCACGACAGGCAGGGCGACATCGCGCGTCGACAGGCCCATGGCATCGGGCATGGCAGCCATCATGGCGTGAAGAACGTTCGAACGATGGCTGTAGAGAACGCCCTTCGGGTCGCCCGTCGTTCCGGACGTGTAGCACATGCCGGCGGCGGTGTTCTCGTCGAAGACCTTCCAGGCGAAAGCCCCGTCGGCCTCGGCCAGCCATTCCTCGTAAGCGACGGCATTGGCCAGCGACGTTTGCGGCATATGCGCCCGGTCGGTCAGCACGATCACCCGTCGCAGCGATCGGACCGCGCCGGCGATCTTTTCCAAGAGCGGYACGAAGGTCAGATCGACGAAGATCGCCTTGTCCTCGGCATTGTTCATGATCCAGGCGATCTGCTCGGGAAAAAGCCTCGGGTTGAGCGTGTGGTAGATCGCGCCGATGCCCATGATGCCGTACCAGGCCTCAATATGGCGGGCCGTATTCCAGGCAAGCGTCGCGATGCGGTCGCCAAGCCCGAAGCCGTCGCGCTCCAGCCGCTGCGCCACCTTGAGCGACCGGTGATGGATTTCGGCAAAGGTCGTGCGCACGATCGGTCCTTCGATCGAACGCGACACGACCTCCCGGCTGCCGTGCTGGCGTTCCGCATGGTCGATCAGCTTGTGGCAAAGCAGCGGYCATTCCTGCATCAATCCGAGCATCTGTTCCTCCCTCTTGCGCATTCGCGTCGTTGTTTCACGCATTGTGGAAGGAACAAGCGGATTGTCCAGCCGCCATAAGTCGAAGCCCGTGGATGGATCGAAGAACCGGGAAAACCGCCATAATCCGGCCATCCTCGCCGTTAAGCTTCGTTAACGGGCTGGGTGAGATTGGCGAATGGAGTGGTTCGCATGGATGCGCAGCTCGACGAAAAAACCCTCGAAAGCACGCTTGCCGAAAGTCTGGACGATCTGACGCCGGACACCAAAACCGTTTCCGAAGATGAATTTGCCGAAGTCGTCGGCGGCGCGCTGGAGGCCGTCGGCGGAACGTTGCTGTTCAAGATGCGCGTTGAAAACGGCATGGAAGGCGAACATGTCGCCGCCGCCTGCATCGGCGACGCCGGCAACCGCCAGTTCTTGCTGCTCACGCTCCCGACCAGCGGCGGTGCGCTGAAGGTCGAGACCGCGGCGCGCAGCACCAATCCGGTCGCCGGCATTGCCGCAGCCTATGCCGGCCTCATGGATGCCTTCAAGACGGCCGCCTGACCGGGCGGATAACAAACGTTCAATGAATGGTGATGGCGCAGGGCGAGCGCTTGCGCGACGCGCGCGCCCGACACATGTAAGTTCCCCCAAGAACGTTTCACGGGAACGACGAAACGCTCTCTTTTTGTTTTGACGCAATTCCGGACGGAAAACCGCCTCGCACTTTTCCTGGAATTGCTCCAGGAGATCATTCATGGACAAGCCCGCCAACCCTGCCCCCGGCTTCCAGCGCAATCCGGACAAGGTGATCACCGTCGAACCTTATCGCGGCAGCGTCACCGTGCGCGCCGGCGACACCGTCATTGCCCAATCGACCCGGGCCAAGGTGCTGTCGGAACCGCCCTACCCGGCCGCTTTCTACATCCCCTTCGACGACATCGACTTCAGCAAGCTCTCCGGCACCGAGCATTCCACGCATTGCCCGTACAAGGGCGATGCCAGCTACTGGAGCGTCCAGGCGGCCGGCGAAGCCGGCACGAACGCCATGTGGGCTTATGAACATCCGTTCGATGAAATGACCGAGATCCGCAACCACGGCGCGTTCTATGCGAGCAAAGTGACGGTCGAGGCAACGCCGGACTGACCGTTCTTGGCGGATGGCCCGCCAAAGGTGCTTGGGATTCAGCTCAGGCCGAGTCGAGAATGGTGGGTTCCGAGAACCGGAGCGGAGCGTACTTTCAGTACGTGAGCACCGGAAATGCAGGAGACCGCCATTCGCAGCCCGGCCTCACCTTAATGTCATTGCGCTCAGTCCGTCGTGCCGTCGTTGCCGACTCCCTCGGCATCGTCCAGGCGCACGAAGGTCATGCCCTTCTGCTTCAAGGCGAGCAGACCCTGAACCACGCCCTCGCCGGCGGCATGGGTCGGCTGGTTGATGTGGGCGATGATGACGTCGCCGTCCTTGGCTGCGCCGATGCGGCGCGCCGTTTCCTTGGCGCCCAGCAGCGAGCCGCCGTCGCCGTTGACCGAGAAGCCGGCGATCTTGAAGCCCAGCTTGCGGATCATGGCGATCGCCGAAGGGCTGTATTCGGCGGTGGCGCCGCGGAACCATTTTGGCGCTTGYCCTGCCGCGGCAAGGGCGGCGGCGCCGGATTCGACCTCGGCCTGCACGGCGCCCGGACTGCCGGCGCTGCGGATGCCGTAGATCTTCTGCGGCGTATCGACCGCCGGAATGTGGYGGCCGCCATGGTTTTCCAGTTCGAACAGGTCGGGATGCGCCCGCATGATCTCGACAGCTTCGGCATTGCGCTTCAGCCAGATGCCGGTAACGAAGATCGTCGCCGGTATCCTGTTGTCGACAAGCGCCGAAAGTATCCTTGTGTCGGTCTTGCCGCCGCAGGCATCGAGCGTCAGGGCGACGCGACCGCGGCCTTCAGCGCCCTGCGGCTTCAGATGCAGCGTCGGCTCGAGCAGCGTCGCGGCATTGCCCGCGGACGCGGCGAACAGCGACAGCGCCATCGCGCAAATGGAATTTCGAAGCAGGCCCATCATCCGTTCCAAACCGGCACGTTCGGCATTCTCCGCGCCGCGCCAAAACGTGTCTCCACAAGACTGGCATCTAGGCGAAAATCGGGACGGCAGACAGCGCAAAAACAGCAATCGCGAAAATTTGCTTTCGCCTTACACCGCAGCTTCCAGGGGCATTTCCGTCCGTGCCAGGAGTTCCAGCGTCGCCCCGACGACGGGATCGACCTCCAGGCGCCAGACACAGCATGCCTTGCTCGGATCGGTCCGGCGGCACAGGTCGCCGCCGACRCAGTCGCAAGGCATGGAAGGCCTAAGCGAAATGCTTGGCACGCCGACCGGCGCCCAACGGACCGGGTTGGTCAGGCCGAACAGGCCCACCACCGGCGTGCCTGCCGCGGCCGCTATATGCATGGGGCCGCTTTCATTGCCGAGAAACAGCCGCGCCTCCTTGAGCAGCGCCAGCAGCGTTTCCAGCCRCAGCATGCCCGCCAGGTTGACGACGCGCGTCTTCGCCGCCGCGATGATCCTGTCGGTCGCCTCGCTCTCGTCCGGACCGCCGACCAGAACCACCTGCAGGCCGGTTTCCCGCACGATCCTGTCGATTGCTTCGGCGAAGCGCTCCGGCTGCCAGCGCCGTCCCACGAAGCTTGCTCCGGCATGAACGGCAATAAAGGCGTTTGGCCGAATTTTGTGCCTGGCGAGCAAAGCCAGGGCGCGCGTCGTCTCGAAGGGCAAGGGTCGAATGGCCGGAACCCTGACGCGCAGCGCGATGCCAAGCGCCTCCAACGGAGACAAATAGCGATAGAGATAGTGTCTTTTGCCGAATCCGTAGGGTTTCATCCGGACGTTGGCGGGCTGGCGCTCATGYCAGCGCAAGGGCCTCTCGGTCGGGAAATGGCCGACCCTGACCGGCGCGTGGACCAGTTCGGAAATGATCCGCGAGGTCTTGGAGTCGGTGATGTCGATGGTCATGTCGAAGCGGTGCTGCCGCAAAGCCCGCACCATGCGGAAGAGTTCGCGCCCGCGCTCGAGCGGCGAACCGCGCATCTTGGCACGGCTGAAKGKGACGACCTCGGTGGYGATGCCGTGCCCCGTCAGGAAGCCGGCGAAATGCGCCTCGCAGAGAAAAACGATCCTGACGCCCGGATATTGAAGCTGCAGGTTCTTCGCCAGCGCCGAGGCAAGGACAATGTCGCCGATGAACTTGGTCTGCACGATCAGAATCGACCGGAAGGCGGTTGGGGCAATCTGCAACATGGGTTTCGGACACCAATGAATTCGGTATCGGAAACTCCCTTGGAACGATGTCGAGATTCAGGACTGTCACGCGCACGTTCGCGTGACATTGCATACAAAACCGTAAGGTATCGGGACGCCCGTCAGGAGCGTTTTGCCACGCTCTTGGCCGTAGCCACCGCCGCCTGCGCGGCGGCCAGCCGGGCGATCGGCACACGGTAGGGCGAGCACGACACATAGTCGAGGCCGACCTCCTCGCAGAAACGGATCGAGGCCGGATCGCCGCCATGCTCGCCGCAGATGCCGAGCYTGATGRCGGGCCGCGTCGCCCTGCCCTTTTCGGCCGCCATCCGCACCAGCTCGCCGACACCGTCGACGTCGAGCGACACGAACGGATCCTGTTCGATGATGCCCTTCTGCCGGTAGGTTTCGAGGAAGGACGCGGCATCATCGCGAGAGATACCAAAAGTCGTCTGCGTAAGATCGTTGGTGCCGAAGGAGAAGAATTCGGCCGCTTCGGCAATGACATGGGCGCGGATCRCCGCGCGTGGCAGCTCGATCATCGTGCCGGTCAGGTAATCGATCTTGGTGCCGGTCTCCTGCATGACGCTTTGCGCCACCGCATCGATGYGCGCCTTGACGTATTCCAGCTCCTTCACGAGCCCGACGAGCGGCACCATGATTTCCGGCACCACCAGCGCCCCGGCCTTGTGTCCGGCCTGGACCGCCGCCTCGAAGATGGCGCGCGCCTGCATCTCGGCGATCTCCGGATAGGAGACGGCGAGCCGGCAGCCGCGATGGCCGAGCATCGGGTTGAACTCGTGCAGGGCCTCGGTGCGCTGCCTGAGCTTGTCGGCCGACACGTTCATGGCGGAGGCGACCTCGGCGAGCTCGGCCTCGGTCTTGGGCAGGAATTCGTGCAGCGGCGGGTCGAGCAGGCGGATCGTCACCGGCAAGCCGGCCATGATCTCGAACAGCTCGAGGAAATCCGAGCGCTGCATGGGCAAAAGCTTGTCCAACGCCGCGCGCCTGTCCTTCTCGCTGTCGGCCAGGATCATCTCGCGCATGGCGACGATGCGGGCGCCGTCGAAGAACATGTGCTCGGTGCGGCAAAGGCCGATGCCCTCGGCGCCGAAGGAGCGCGCCATGCGCGCGTCGAGCGGCGTCTCGGCGTTGGTGCGCACCTTCATGCGGCGCGCGGCGTCCGCCCATTCCATGATGGCGGCGAAATCGCCGGACAGCTCCGGCTGCAGCATGGCGACCGCCCCTTTGAGCACCTGGCCGTTGCCGCCGTCGATGGTGATGATGTCGCCCTTGCGGAAGGTCTGGCCCATCGAGATGAGCGTGCCGGCCTTGTAGTCGACACGCAGCGAGCCGGCACCGGACACGCAGGGCTTGCCCATGCCGCGCGCCACCACYGCGGCATGGCTGGTCATGCCGCCGCGCGTGGTGAGGATGCCTTCGGCGGCGTGCATGCCGTGGATGTCCTCCGGACTGGTCTCGATGCGCACCAGGATGACTTTACGCCCTTGCGCCTTGGCGTCCTCGGCATCGGCGGACGAAAAGACGATCTCACCGGTGGCAGCGCCCGGCGAGGCCGGCAGGCCCATGCCGATGACATCGCGCGCCGCCTTCGGATCGATGGTCGGATGGAGCAGTTGGTCGAGCGAGGCCGGATCGATGCGGGCGACCGCCTCCTCCTTGGTGATCAGCCCGTCCTTCGCCATCTCCACGGCGATCTTCAGCGCCGCCTTGGCGGTGCGCTTGCCGGAGCGGGTCTGCAGCATCCACAATTTGCCGCGCTCGATGGTGAATTCGAGGTCCTGCATGTCGCGGTAGTGCTTTTCCWGCCGATCGGAGATGTCGACGAAAGCCTGGAAGGCGTCGGGYATAAGCTTCTGCAGCGACGRCTTGTCGGAGCCGGCAGCGATACGCGCCGCCTCGGTGATGTTCWGCGGCGTCCGGATGCCGGCCACCACGTCCTCGCCCTGGGCGTTGACCAGGAACTCGCCATAGAGCTGCCTGTCGCCGGTCGAGGGATTGCGGGTGAAGGCGACGCCGGTTGCGGAGGTGTCGCCCATGTTGCCGAACACCATGGCCTGGACGTTGACGGCCGTGCCCCAGCTTTCGGGAATGTCGTGCAGGCGCCGGTAGGTGATGGCGCGGTTGTTCATCCAGCTCGAGAACACGGCGCCGATCGCGCCCCACAGCTGCTCCTGCGGATCCTGGGGGAAAGGCTTGCCGAGCTCTTCCTCGACCTTGGCCTTGTAGAGCGAGATCACGCCTTGCCATTCCTGGGCCGTCAGCTCGGTGTCGAGCTCGTGACCGAGGCTCGCCTYCTGGTCCTCGAGGATCTCCTCGAACACTTCATGGTCGAGGCCCATCACGACGTCGGAGTACATCTGGATGAAGCGGCGGTAGCTGTCATAGGCAAAACGGGCGTCGCCGGAATCGGCGGCCAAAGCCTCGACCGTCTCGTCGTTGAGGCCGAGATTGAGCACCGTATCCATCATGCCGGGCATGGAGGCGCGGGCGCCGGAGCGAACGGACACCAGAAGCAGCTTCGACGGATCGCCGAAGCGGCGGCCGGTGATGCGGCCGATATGGTCGAGAGCGGAGACGACGTCCGCCTCCAGCGCTTCGGGATAGGTGCGGCCGTTYGCGTAATAGGCGTTGCAGACTTCGGTGGTGATGGTGAAACCGGGCGGCACCGGCAGCCCGAGGCTGCACATCTCGGCCAGATTGGCACCCTTGCCGCCGAGAAGGTTGCGGTCGCCGGCACGGCCTTCGGCGGCACCGTCGCCGAAGGTGTAAACCCACTTGGTCATGCTTGCCCTCCAGTTCGTGGAAGATAGAACATCCGGACCATGGCCCGGTTCCCCGCCTTCGCGATCCGAGCGATAGGATGCTGCAGTGCGAAAGGCAAGCACCGGCCGGACGGCCACCGCAACTACAATCGATTAAGCAAAAGCTGCGTCAAAAAGACTTGCCGGAGTGGTCACCTCAATATAGAACATAACAGGAACATAGTGGAGTAGTATGATGAAACTCAACGGAAAACTCGACTATCTGGAGCTGCCGGCGACGGGCGGCACGCTGGACAGCGTCAAATCCTTCTACAGCGCCGCGTTTTCATGGTCGTTCACCGATTATGGCCCGACCTATTCCGCCTTTGCCGAAGGCCTCGACGGCGGCTTCCAGRCAGATGCCGGCGAAGCGCCGRCCAAGCCGCTCCCGGTCATCTACTCCAAAAACCTCGAGGAAACGCAGGATGCGGTCGAGAGTGCCGGCGGCACGATTGTCAAGCCGATCTTTTCCTTCCCGGGMGGCAGGAGGTTCCACTTCACCGATCCGGCCGGCAACGAACTGGCCGTTTGGGGACATTAGGGAAGTCGCGATTTCGGGTTGTTTGCTGTTGACAGCCGGGGGGCAGCCGGGCTCATTCCAGTGAACGGCGGCAACCTCCAACAGCAAAAGCAGACTGATGAAATTCGGCTCAAGCGGTGTTCGGGGTCTGGCTTCCGAATTGGCCGGACGGCCAAGCGGGCTCTACACCGAGGGTTTTGCCCGGCGCTTGCGGTCGACCGGTTTTCGGCAAGGCGAGGTCTTCGTCGGGCGCGACCTGCGCGACAGCAGTCAAACGATAGCGGAAGACTGCATGGCGGCGCTGGYCGCAAGCGGCTTCCTGCCGGTCGATTGCGGCCCCATCCCCACACCCGCGCTCGCCTTCTGTGCCCGCCTGCGCGGCGCCGCGGCGCTCATGGTGACGGGCTCGCATATTCCCGCCGACCGTAACGGCATCAAGTTCTACGGGCCGAAGGGCGAGATCGACAAGGCGGATGAGGCTGCGATCACGCAGGCAGTCGCCGAGCTGTCGGACCACTATCCCTGGCCGCCGGCCCATGCGGACCGACAGAGCGGCCACGAACTGGCGCTCGCTGCGTTTCGAGACCGTGTCGGTGGTATCCTGCCCCCTGGCGCCCTTTCCGGAATGAAGCTCGGTGTCTATCAGCACAGCACCGTGGCGGGCGAGTTGYTGGTCGAAGTCCTGCGATCCTTTGGCGCGGATGTGACCCCTGTCGGCAAAACGCRGGTTTTCGTGCCCGTCGACACCGAGGCCGTCGGCTGGAAAACGATGGCGAAGGTGAAAGACTKGGTGCGCGAATTCAAATTCGACGCCGTGCTCTCGGCCGACGCCGACGCCGACCGTCCTCTCGTCATCGACGAACAGGGTGAATTGTTCCGCGGCGAYCTGATCGGGTTGGCCACGGCGCTGTTCCTCAAGGCCGACATCGTGGTGACGCCGGTCACCTCCAATTCGGGCATCTCCGAAGCTTTCGGATTCAGCGTCAGGAGAACGAAGGTCGGATCCCCCTTCGTCATAGAGGGAATGGACGCCGCGCGGCAGGCCGGCGGCATCGTCGTCGGCTTCGAGGCCAATGGCGGGGTTCTTCTGGGGTCGGACTGCCTGGTGAACGGCAAGACCTTGTCCGCGCTGCCGACGCGGGATTCGTTTTTGCCCATCCTGGCGGTGCTGGGCAGGTCGGCATCGACGGGCAAATCGCTGTCCGGCCTGCGCGAAACCTGGAACCTTCCGGTCTGCGCCAGCGAGCGGCTCGAGAATTTCCCTGTCGAAGCTTCGCGCGGCTTGATGCGCAAGCTCGCCGACCGCGACGCGCTGCGGCAATTCCTCGCCCCGTTCGGCACCGTCGCGGATGTCGATGAGACCGACGGCCTCAGGGCACGGATGACCAGCGGCGAGATCATCCATCTGCGGCCTTCCGGCAACGCTCCCGAATTTCGTTGTTATGCCGAGGCTGAAAGTGCCGGTAGGGCGGAGGAGATCGTGGCATTGGCCCTCAAACGGGCGTGGGACGCCGGCCGAGAATAGCGGCCCGCATCGCTAGCGATTTAGTTGATCTCCCGGCATTGAGCTTTGCTCCGCCCCGTCCTATAAGGCCGCGCGCAGCGGGCATGCCCCGCCTGCTGGGGCGTCGCCAAGTGGTAAGGCATCGGTTTTTGGTACCGACATTCCCAGGTTCGAATCCTGGCGCCCCAGCCAACTGCCGTCATGCAGATCTGGCCAATCAGACGCTGTTTCACCGTGTCGCGGAAGCGGCGAGCCGCCCTACCTCTTTGCGAACGGACAGCCGCCCTTTCCCGCCTTTGCTCGTCAGCCGGCGGAGGCCGGCTCGGGAAGCCATCGCTTTTCGATAAGGCAAACCATCGTGTAGGCGGGGTCAAAAACGTTGCCGACGTGATATCGGACAACCTGTCCCATCAGATGCGATGCTGCAGCGGCGGACAAGCCATAGTCGCTGGTCAACCAGTTGAGCATATCCGTGGTCGCGTGCTGGAGCGCCTGGTCCAGCGGGCGAGCGTTRCCAACAGAGAAAATATAGGTCTCGTTCTCACCGCGAGGCCATTCCAGCCGCCTGTTTTTTTCCACGGTCAAGCGAAGCTCGATTTCAAAGCAGGTTTCGATCCCGGTTCCGACGATCTCGCCATCGCCCTGCGCGRCATGGCAATCGCCCGCGAAGAAGAGCGCGCCCTCTACGGCAACGGGGAACCAAACGGTCGCGCCGGGCCGAAACCCGCGGTAATCCATGTTGCCGCCATTTTCCGCACTGGTTGCGGTGGAGAAAGCCTGGCCCATCGAGGGBGCCACGCCAAAGCAGCCGATCATCGGCTCGACCGGCAAAATGAAGCTTTCAAGGCCAGGCGGCGGCTCTTCCAGCATCACCGTTCGCGATTCGAGGTCGATCCGCCAGGTGACCGTATCCCGCGCAGGCAGTCCGCGAGCAGCCTCTGGATCGACGACGTTCGCAGCCAATGACGAGATCGTCCAACCGGTGGGACGGATCGGGTCCATGCGCAGGATATCCACGCGCAATGCGTCGCCAGGCTCGGCTCCCGTCACGAAGACCGGACCGTTCATCGGGTTTGGACCATGAGCCGGTCGGGCACCGTTCTTGTCGAAGCCACGAGCGTCCAGCGTCTCTGTGATCACGACATCGCCGGACGCGATTGTGAGCGCCGGCGGGACCGTGCCGAGGACGTTGTGCCAGGTGGTGCTGACGAGCTTGTGCGTTGCCATGAGTTGGAAGTAGCGAAGGCATTGCCGCGCGGCAAGTGTGGATTAGGCTCTCCGGCGGCCGATCGGCTTTGCTCCRCCTCGTCCCATAGGGCAGCGCGCCGCAGCCATGCCTTAGGCTCATCTTGTCGAACACCTTGTTCAGCGGCTCAAAGCGGCCCGGACATTTTTCCGAAAATCGGGAAAGTCGATGCCCAAATCCACGACTTATCGTCTGAAGTATTCCCGCTACGATCAAGCCGGATCAACCCGTTGGGGATAGCCGGGATGCTGAACGAGAAGACGGTGCGCGATGCCGTGGAACAATATCGCGAGGAAGGTTATGCCATCGTCCGACAGTTCGTCGACGGCGACGAGATGGTTCGGCTGAGGGAGGAAACAGATGCCGTCTATGCCGAGGGGTTGAAGCATCACGCCACGTTCCGGCATGRCAATCTGAGTTTTCAGATCCTGCCTGAATCGGATTTCGGCAAGCGCTACGTGTTGCAAGCCTACTGGTTCTCCTGGATCAACAGCTATTTCGAGGAATTCCGGCGCAACCCGCGCTACCTGCAACTGCTGGAGGGTCTGATCGGCCGCGACATCCGGCAGATCGCCCAGCAATTGCACTGGAAGCCGCCGGGCGCCAACGTAACCGGCTATCGTTTCCACCAGGACCTGCGTTTCCGCAATCAGGCGGCCTTCGACAATGTCGCCGACGCGACGGTGACCACGGGCCTGGCGGTCGATCGGGCAACGCTCGAGAATGGCTGCCTTCAGGTCGTGCCGGGCAGCCATAAGCTGGGCTATCTCGGGCTTTCCGACGAAGGGACGGGCGAGCTGATGAAAGGTCTGACGGCCGAGGAGGAATTGCGCAAGGTGGGAATCGATCCGGCGACGATCATTCCGCTCGAACTTGAACCGGGCGACCTGGCGATGTGGGGATTGCTCACCGTGCACGGCTCCTCGCCCAACAAGTCGCGCCATGATCGCGCCTTCGCCCTGTCCAGCTACGTGCGGGCCGATTCGACACAGCGCGGCGAATGGGCGTTCAGGAACGGTGTTTCCGTTCCGCTCGGTGAGACGCCCGCCCTGTGCAAATATGAAAAGCTCTTCGAGGAGCCTGGGCCGATATACGACACCACCGCCTGGTGGAAATGACCTTGCCGCTTCGGGCGAAGGGGGCAAACGGGGTCCGGCGTTCGCGCCGGACCCTTCTCGGCGTCCGGACGGACCCAGAGCATTTCACCGTTTTGCGAAAGCGGCGAGGCGCGCTATCTCCTTGTTTTTATRCAATTTCGGGCGGAGAACCGCGTCACACTTTTCCTGAAATTGCTTTAGGCCACGAAGTCGTCCGCCAGCTCTCGGATCAGGAAATCGACGAAGGCACGCACCTTCGCGGCGATATAGGTGCGATGTGGATAAAGCGCGTAGATCGGGCTGGAGTCTGRCCGGAAGCTGTCGAGCTGAACCTCAAGCCTGCCGTCGCTGATCGCCGCGCCGACCAGGAGGCTGGGCAGATTGCCGATGCCGAAGCCGGCGATGGTCATCTGGTAAGCGGCTTCCACGCTGTTGGTCGAGACACGGCCGCCGACAACCGCGTCGAAAGGGCCATCCGGTCCGACGAAAGGCCATGTGCCGAGACGCTTTGCATGGTTGGAAAGCACGCAGGAGTGTTTCGCCAGCTCGCCCGGATGGGCGGGACGGCCGTGGCTGTCCCAGTATCCAGGCGTGGCGCAGACATAGTTGCGCACTTCGCCCAGCCTTCGCGCGATGAGCGCGGAATCGGCCTGCTGGCCGAAGCGGATCGCGACGTCATAGCCTTCCTCGACGATACCTACGACGTAGCGGGCCGTAAGGTCGAACTCGATCGTGGTGAGCGGATTCTCTTCGAGGAATTTCGGCACAAGCTTTGTGATGCGGGTGTGACCAAGCACATTCGAGCACGACACCCGGATCAGGCCGCGCGTTTCCTTATGCAGCCCGCGCGTGGAATCCTGCAGTTCAGTGACGTCATCCAGCAGCGCCCGAGCGCGCGGAGCATAATCGCGGCCCGCTTCGGTCAGACTGAGGCGCCGCGTCGTGCGGTTGATCAGGCGAACGCCGAGATCGTCCTCCAGTTCCTTGATCGTCCGGCTGACGGCGGTCGTCGACATGTTCAGGTCACGCGCCGCCGCCGACAGGCTTCCAAGCAGGCAGACACGATCGAAAACCCGCATCGCCGTCAGAAGATTCATTCCGCTTCCTTTCAACCGGCGCGCCAGATGCCGGCACGCCGAGAAAACAGCGGCGGGCGAGCAGGTGACAAGAGCATTCCAACGGCTTTGGACGCAAAATCAACAATGGGAGAAATGACATGACATCCAGGCCTCTTCATCCCGCGATCGGCACTTTCGTGCGCAATGTCAGGAACGGCAAGCTGGATCGCCGCGAGTTCCTCGCGCTTGCCAGTGCCTTCGGCGCGAGCGCGACGACCGCCTACGGGCTTCTCGGACAACCGGTTCCGGCCCAYGCCGAGGATGTGCAACCGCCAAGAAGAGGCGGCACGCTGCGCGTCGCCATGCAGGTCATGGAGATTGAGGATCCGCGTAGCTTCAAGGTCTCGCAAATGGGCAACATCGCAAGGCAATTTCTCGAGCCGCTTGTGCRCTGGAAGCCTGACTTCACTTTCCAGCCGATGCTGCTCGAGAGCTGGGAGATCAACGCCGACGCCACGGAATACGTCCTGAAGGTGCGCAACGGCATAAAATGGTCGAACGGYGACGACTTCACCGCCACCGACGTGGCCTTCAACATAGCGCGCTGGTRCGAAAGAGACGCTCCGGGCAATTCGATGGCCRGGCGCATGACCGCCCTGATCGATCCGCAGGCCAAGATGGCGCGCRCCGGCGCCATAGAGATCCGTGACGATCGAACCGTTGTATTGAAGCTGTCGCAGCCCGACATCACCATCATCCCGGCGATGACCGACTATCCGGCGCTCATCGTTCACCACAGCTTCGATGCGAAGAAGGCGCCCCTGTCGGCCAATCCCGTCTTCACCGGCCCGTTCGAGCTCACCAAGCTCGATGTCGGCGTGGCCGCGTCGGTCCGAAAACGCCCCAGAGGATCGTGGTGGGGTGGAGAGGTCTTCCTCGAGGGCATCGACTGGATCGACTACGGCACGGACTCGGCCGCCACGGTCTCTGCCTTCGAAGYCGGAGAGATCGACCTCAACGGACAGACGCAATCCTATGATGTCGATCTGCTGGACAAGCTGGGATTGAAGAAATCCGAGATCGTCACCGCCGCGACCGTGGTTGCACGCTGCAATGTCGGTGCCAAGCCATATGACGACAAGCGGGTGCGCAACGCCATTCAGCTGGCCGTGGACAACGAGACGGTGCTGCAGCTCGGGGCGAACGGCATGGGCATCGTTGCTCAAAACGACCATGTTGGCCCGATGCATCCCGAACATGCCGACCTGCCGCCGGTCAGACGCGATGCGGCCAAGGCCAGAGCCCTGCTTGCCGAAGCCGGACAGCTCGATTTCGAATTCGACCTGATCTCCGTGGAAGCCGACTACCGCAAGGAAAGCGCCGATGTGGTGGYCCAGCAGATGCGCGATGCCRGCTTCAAGGTGAAGCGCACTGTCATCCCCGAAGCGGCATTCTGGAACGACTGGACGAAATACCCGTTCGCAACCACGAACTGGAACGCGCGACCGCTTGGCATCCAGACCTACGCGCTTGCCTACCAGAGCGGCTCGGCCTGGAACGAGACCGGCTTTGCCGACCCGGAATTCGACGCCAGGCTGGGGAAGGCCAACGCCATCGCCGATGCCGATCAGCGCCGCGTGCTGATGAAGGAACTGCAGACGATCCTGAGGGACTCCGGAATCATCGTCCAGCCCTACTGGCGCAAGCTGTTCTGCCACATGAAGCCCGCTCTCATGGGTTACCAGATGCACCAGGCCTACGAGCAGGATTTCACCCAAGCCTGGCTGGCGRCCTGATCGCGGAAATCCGGCGACGATCGTGGCGGCACGCGAATGCAGGCCGCCACGGCCGCATCCAGTCATCGAAAACGCTGCCCATCCGAGGCAGCAGCCTCGCTCGCGCAAGTCAGGCCGCGCAAGGGGCATGACGCGCAAACGCGGCCGCAGATCCCCCGTTTCTGGTCCCCTTCGAAGTCTCCGAACGGCAATATCCGGTCAAGGGCATGCGTGGCTGGAAGCGTCGATGACCGGGGTTCGTTGTTCGCCACAATTCTGGGCTCCAGCTTCGTTGCCTGCAGCTTACTTTTGCGGAAATGAAGCGGAACCTACTGTGACCGGCAAGGACTTTCCCCCGTCGCGGGACAATGTCGAGACTTGAGCGTCATGCCTAATACGGAAAGTCGGCAACGGCTGCCTCGACTGCATCTGCAGGGTGCTAGGCAGGCATGCTGAGCCTGTCGAAACGGCTATCGCTGCGAGCTCCCTGCCGCACCGCCCGGCTCGGCATGCCGCAAGAGCCTCAGCCTAAACCTTTTCCGGCGGAAGGCGTTGTTCATTGCAGACGGACCAGGACACAACAGCCAGCGGAGAGGTTCAACCGATGWATTTCATGGCATTGGCCACCGACTATGACGGCACGCTGGCGCAGGATGGGCTGGTCACGGCCAGCACGGTCTCGGCGCTGGAAAAGCTGAAGAAGTCCGGGCGCAAGCTCATCCTGGTCACTGGGCGGGAACTGCCCGATCTCAAGGAGGTGTTTTCCGAACTTTCCCTGTTCGACAAGGTGGTCGCCGAAAACGGCGCGCTGATCTACACGCCGGCCAGCGAGGAAGAGCGCGCGATCTCGCCCTCGCCTTCCGCGGATCTCGTCGACAGGCTCAAGAAGCGCGGCGTGAAGCCGCTGTCGGTCGGCCGTTCGATCGTCGCCACCYGGGAGCCGCATCAGGCCACCGTGCTCGACGTCATCAAAAAGCTTGGGCTGGAGTTGGAGATCATCTTCAACAAGGGCGCGGTGATGATCCTGCCCTCGGGCATCAACAAGGCGACCGGGCTGGCGGCGGCGCTCGAAGACCTGAAGCTGTCGCCGCATAATGTCGTGGCCGTCGGCGACGCCGAAAACGACCACGCCTTCCTCAGGGCTTCGGGCTGCAGCGTCGCGGTGGCCAACGCATTGCCCGCCGTCAAGGACACCGCGGATCTTGTCACCAAGGAGGCGCGCGGAAAGGGCGTCGAGGAGCTCATCCGCAAACTGATCAAGCACGATCACCTCATTGCTAAAAAGCGCTTGGGCGGCGTGCCGCTCGGAACTTCGCGCGGCAAGGACATCTATCTGTCGCCGATGGAAACAGTGCTGATCGCTGGGAGCTCGGGCATCGGCAAATCGACCCTGGCCACGGCGCTCACCGAGCGGCTGGTCGAAAAGGGGCTGCAGTTCTGCATCTTCGACCCCGAGGGCGACTATGACGGGCTGAAAGGCGCGGTACCGCTGGGCAACGGCTCGACCGCGCCGAACAAAGAGCAGTTGCTGGAGTTGATCGAGAAGCCGCAGACCAACGTCGTGGTCAATGGCCTGGCGCTGAAGGTCGACGAGCGGCCCGACTTCTTCGCCGAATTGCTGCCTAGCCTCGGCAATGTCCGTTATCGCACGGCAAGGCCGCATTGGCTGATCATCGACGAGGCGCATCATTTGATGCCCAAGCGACGCGGAGACACGCGATCCGTGCTTTCGATCGAGTTGCCCGGCACGGTGCTGATCACCGTCCACCCCGAAGCGATCTCCACCGATGCATTGCGGCTGGTGACGGCGGTGATCGCGCTCGGACCCAAGGCGAAGGACGTGATCAGGACCTTCTGCAAGGAAACCGGGCTCAAGGCGCCCAAGGACATCCCGCTGCCCAAGGGCGACCGGGTTCTGTTCTGGCGGCCGCACGACGGCAAGAAGCCGGTCACGGTCAAGGCGATCGAGCCCGACCAGTCGCTGAAACGGCATAGCCGCAAATATGCCGAGGGCGAGCTCGACGAGGCCGGCAGCTTCTATTTCACCGGGCCGAAGAAGGCGATGAAGCTCAGGGCCCACAACCTCATCATCTTCGCGCAGATGGCCGAAGGTATCGACGACAAGACATGGGAACACCATTTGCGCGCCGGCGACTATTCCAAGTGGTTCCGCCAGCAGATCAGGGACAAGGACCTCGCCCGGGAAACGGCAGAGGCGGAAAAGGACAAGACATTGTCGGCCGACGAAAGCCGCAAGCTGGTGATCGACGCCGTGCGGAGGCGCTACACGGCGCCGGCGACTGCTCCCGAGAGGAACTGACCCTTTGCGTTGGCCGGCTCCGCCCCGGGGCGTCGCCCGGCGCAGGGTTGGTCCCGTTTTCAACTGCGCTGCGTGGCGATTTGCCTGGGAACGAGAAACCTTGCCGCGAGGGCGCAGAGCAAGACGGTGAACATCAGGATCAGCGCCACCAGCGCGTTGATATCCGGCGAGAAACCGAGTCGCATCATCGCCCACAGGCGCACCGGCAGCGTCGTCTGGGTGCCGGTGACCAGGATGGTGATCATGGTCTCGTCGAACGACAGGGCGAAGGCCAGAATGGCGCCGCCGACCATCGCGCTCGACAGGTTGGGCAGGATGACGCGCCAGAAAGTCTGCCATTTGGTTGCGCCGAGATCGTAGGAAGCTTCCACCAGCGTGCGGCTCATCGACTGCAGGCGCGTCAGCACCGTGCGGTAGACGATCGCCAGCACGAAGACGGTGTGGCYGATCACGACCGTCAGCAGCGAGCGCTCGATGCCGACCTCGCGGAAGAAGACCAGCAGCGCGAGGCCGCTGATGATAGGCGGCATCAGGAACGGYAGGAAGATGATGAACTGCAGCAGCGAACGGCCTGCGCGGCGCCCGTGATAGTAGAGGGCAAGCAGCGTGCCGCCGGCCACCGACAGCACGACCGTGCAGGCGCCGACGACCAGCGTGGTGCGCAGCGCCAGCAGTATCTCGTGGTTTGCGGCCAGCGCGACATAGGTCGAGACGGTCGGCGACGACCAGTCGACCTCGCCGCGCGCCACCGGAAAGAATGACGAGACGATCGGCACGAAGAGCGGGCTGTAGAGCAGCGCCGCAACCAGGATGGTGATCGCTGCGAGGAGGAGCGTGGACAGGCGCGGCGCGATGGTCAATGCGAAGTTCCCCGATTGCGCCCGAACCGCTCGCCGGCGAGGATCGCGAGGATCACCACGACGGCCAGCGCAACCGAAAGAGCGGCACCGAAGGGCCAGTTGAAGGCGGTGCCGAACTGGCTGTAGAGGATGCGGCCGAAGGTGAAGCCACTGATGCCGCCCACCATCTGCGGCGTCAGGAAATCGCCGATCGCCAGCACGAAGACGAAGCTCGCCGCCGAGGCGACGCCGGGCAGGGACAGCGGCAAGGTGATGCGCAGGAACGTCTGCAGGCCGGTCGCGCCGAGATCGTCGGAGGCGCGCAGCAGCACCTGCGGGATACGCTCCAGCGCCAGGAAGATCGGCAGGATCGCGAAGGGGATCAGAAGCAGCGTTAGCGTGAGCAGGATGGCGTTCATGTTGAAGACGAAAAGCGTCGACGGCTCCGTGATGATGCCGAGCGCCACCAGCGCCTTGTTGAGAAATCCGTTGAGGCCGAGGATGCTGCGGATCGCGTAGATCTTGATGACGTAGCTCATCAACAACGGCACCATGAGCAGCATCAGCAGCGCGTAGCGCCACCGGCCTTCAAGCGTGGTCAGGAAATAGGCCGTCGGATAGGCGAGCAGGATCGAGATCGCCGCCACCGAAAGGCAGAGCACGATCGTGCGCCAGAATACGGGAAGAAAGACCGGATCGGTGAAGAAGCGGGCATAGTTGGCAAGCGTCGGCGCGTAGACGATCTGGCCCTGGTCGACGCTGAAGAAGCTGTAGACGAGGAAGATCGCCAGCGGCGCGAGGACGAAGATCGCCGGCAGCGCGAAGGCGAGCACCGTCACCAGAGGCGACCACCGCCCGTCGAGGGGTTGTGGCGAGCCGGTCCCGCTCATGCCAGCACCAGGTGGCCTTCGTGCGGCGCGAAGGAAAGCGCGACGGTCTCGCCGACCCTCAAGGCGCTGCCGTCCACCCTGCTCGGAAACCGCAGCCTCAGGCGATGCGCGGTGTCGCCGCCGGCGGTGATGGTGGCGACCGTCGAGGAACCGGCAAAAGCAAGGTCGGCGATGGTGCCGGAAAGACGATTGTCGGCATCGCCGTCGCCGGCAAGATGCAGCGCTTCGGGGCGGAAGGCGGCGAAGCCGCTGGCGCCAGYGGCCGCCGCCTTGAGATGCGGCTGGCCATTGACCGAGCAGACGAGCCGGCCGAGAGCCGTCTCGACCGCGCGGAACTCGCCCCGAATCTCGCCGAGCGTGCCGGCCACCAGATTGTTCTCGCCGAAAAAGCGCGCCACGAACTCGCAATTCGGTTTGTAGTAGAGCTCGTGCGGGGTGCCGAGCTGGCGGATATGGCCGGCCTGCATGACGCAGATCCGGTCGGCCATGCCGATGGCTTCCTCCTGATCGTGGGTGACGAACAGGAAGGTGGTCTTGACCTCGCGCTGGATGGATTTCAGGAACTCCTGCATTTGCCGGCGCAATTCAAGATCGAGCGCCGCGAGCGGCTCGTCGAGCAGGACGAGGCGGGGCTGGCAGATCAGCGCCCGCGCCAGCGCCACGCGCTGCCGCTGCCCGCCCGAGAGCTGGGCCGGAAAACGGTCGGCGAAGCGCCCGAGTTGCACCAGTTCCAGCGCTTCCGCGACGCGGCGCGATATCTCCTTGCGCGGCACGTGGCGGACCGACAGGCCATAGCCGACATTGCCGGCGACGGTCAGATGCGGAAACAGCGCATAGTCCTGGAAAACGGTGTTGAAGGGCCGCCGGTTGATCGGCATGCCRCTGATGTCCTGGCCGTCGAGCCGGATCTCGCCCGACGTCAACGGCTCGAGGCCGCCGATGAGCCTGAGCACCGTGGTCTTGCCCGAACCGGACGGCCCCAGCACGGTCAGGAACTCGCCGTCGCGGATTGCAAGGTCGATGCCGTAGAGCACGGGAACCGTGCCATAGGATTTCGAGACGGAGCGCAGCGTGAGCAGGTCGCTGTTCTGGTTCATGGCCGACTTTCAAGAAATACGGTGTCGGCGGTCCGGAACGGTCCGGACCGCCAGGTCCTTCGAAGCTTGCCAAAGAAGCTCAGGGCGTCGCCTTGATCTCGTTCCAAAGGTCGGAGCGTTTGGTCGGGTCCTCGACATTGTTGAGCCAGACCAGCTTGTCGTTGCTGCCGGCGCTGCTCGACTCGACCACGGTGTTGCCGAAGCCGGTCCGCTCGGACAGCGCGCCGCTCACCTTCTTGCTCAGCATGAAGTCGATCCACTTCTCAGCCGCGTCCTTGTCGCGAACGCCCTTCGAGATGACCCAGTTGTCGAGCCAGGCGAGAGCGCCTTCGCTCGGGTTGATGTAGGCGACGTGGGCGCCKATCTTCTGCAAGGCCTTGACCTGCTGCTGGCCGTAGTTGGCCCAGATCAGGGCGACGTCGTTGTTCTGATAGATCTGCTGGGCCTCGTCGGCGGTGGTGTAGAAGCTCAAGACATTGCGCTTGAGCTCGACCAGCTTGGCCTTGACCGCCGCCATCTGCTCGGCGCTGAGATTGAAGGGGTCCTTGTAGCCCAGCGTCAGCGCGGTGAAGGAGAAATTGTGCTCGCCATTGTCATAGGCCAGCACCTTGCCCTTGTAGGCCGGATCCCACAGCACCGACATCGAGGTCGGCGCCGGCTTGACCTTGTCGGTGTCGTAGATCAGGCCGATCGAATCGAAGCAGAACGGGATGCCGTAGACCTTGCCGTCCTTGGTATCGCCGCTGACCTTGGTGATGTCGCGGAAGCGCGGCAGCGTATCCTTCTGGTTGGGCAGCTTCGACAGGTCGATCGGCGTGACGAGATCGGCCTTGATGTAGCGCTGGAGCTGCGCGGTGTTGACGGCGAAGACGTCGAAGTCCTGCCCCTCGCTGCCCTTGATCTTGGCCCAGATCTCGTCGTCGCTGCCGATGAAGACGACATCGACGCCGATGCCAGTCTCGGCGGTGAAATCCTTGACCCAGTCGGCGTCGGCATAACCGTCCCAAGCCAGCACGCGCAGGTTGGCGGCGAGCGCCGACGAGGCCATCAGGCCGATGCCCAGGCCGACACCCGCTATCCCTAGAAGCAGTTTCTTCAGTAGCATGATCATTCTCCCATTTGTTGTTCTGATGATCTCAGTCCGCGGGACTAGCCGTCACAGCGGGGTGACGGCCACCAGCCCCTCGTCCGGCACCGCCTGCATCCGGTTGCGCAACGGCTTGCCGAATTCCGGTGCCTGGATTTCGTATTCATCGCCGGGCTGTGTCTTGATGCCGGAGGCGTAGCTCATCACCGCCGCGCCGAAGAAATAGGCGTGCAGATCGCCTGGCCGGCGGTGCATCGGGTAGCGGAAATGGTAGTGCTCGAGGTTGGCGATCGAGTGCGACATGTGCGCCTCGCCCGAGAGGAATTCCTGCTCCCAGATGACGGCGCCGTCGCGCCGGATGCGGGAATGGCCGCGCACCTCCCGCGGAAGCTCGCCGATCAAAAGCTCGGGCCCGATCGAGCAGGAGCGCAGCTTGGAGTGCGCCAGGTAGAGATAATTCTCGGCCTCGGTCACGTGGTCGGAATATTCGTTGCCCAGCGCATAGCCGATGCGATAGGGGCGGCCGTCCGCCCCGTTGAGGTAGAGTCCGACGATCTCGGCTTCCTCGGCGCCTGCCTTGGCGAAGGCCGGCAGCGGCAGCGGCGCGCCCGGCGGCACAACGCAGGTGCCGACGCCCTTGAAGAACCATTCAGGCTGGACGCCGAGCTTGCCCGGCGCGGGTTTGCCCCCCTCCAGCCCCATGCGGAAGATCTTCAGCGAGTCGGATTCGGCGGCGTCCTTGCCGTGGGTCAGCACATGCATCTTGTCGCGCGCGGCAGCGCTTCCCGTATGCGTCAGGCCGGTGCCGGTGACGAGGAAACGCGCCGGCTCCGGATGGTCGACCGGGACAAGCACGCGGCCTTCGCGCAGCAGCTGGTTGTAGTCCACTTTCTCGCCGCCGGTCCGCTCCTCGACAAGCGAGGCGATGGACCTGCCTTCGGCGATAGCCGCCGTGGCGAGATCGAGGACGGTTTCGGTGCCGGCAAGGAGGTGGAGCTGATCGCCATCGGCGCTGACGCGACCCACGTGGCGGCTGCCGTCGGGCAAGTTGAACTGAACGAGACGCATGAACCTACCTTTTCCTTCTCGCCGGGTCACACCCAGCCGCCATCGACGATGAATTGCTGGCTTGAGCACATGCGGCTGTCATCGGCGGCAAGAAACAGCGCCATGCGCGCAATGTCGGAAGGCTGCAGCCGATCGGGCAGGCACTGCCTTTCCTCGATCTGGCGCTCGCCGGCCGGCRTCAGCCACAGGCGCATCTGGCGCTCCGTCATCACCCAGCCCGGCACCATGCAGTTGACGCGGATGCGCTCGGGGCCAAGTTCGCGGGCAAGCGCCCGTGTCATGCCGTAGACGGCCGCCTTCGCCGTCACATAGGCAGGGCAGTCCGGATCGCCGACCATCCAGGTGATGGAGCCGAAATTGATGATCGAGCCGCCGCCCAGCGCCTTCATTTGCGGGCGCACGGCCTGTGCCGCGAAGAACTGGTGGCGCAGGTTGACCGCCATGCGGTCGTCCCAATAGGCGACGCTGACATCCGCGGTCTGGTGGCGGTCATCATTGCCGGCGTTGTTGCACAGCGCCTGGATGGGGCCATTTCGCTCTCTCGCCTGTTCGACGGCCGCCTGYAGGGCCTCGACATCGCGCAGATCGCAAGGAATGAAGAGCGGCTCCGGATGGCCTTGCGCCGTGATCGCCGCGACCAACTGCCTCGACGGTTCCACCGCCATGTCGACGAAGGCGACGCGGCTGCCTTGCGCGCAGAAGTGGCGCACGAGGCTCTCGCCAATGCCGCTGCCGCCGCCGGTTATGAAGACGCTGCGGCCCTTGAGGCTGGGGTAGACGGCATAGGTACCGATTTGGTCGTTCATTGCGGCACCTAATGCGAATGGCGGGGGATGCCGGCATCGCGGCGCCCGACAAGGAAATCGAAATCGCAGCCTTGATCAGCCTGCAGCACGCGCTCGACATAGAGGCTCTGGTAGCCGCCCTCGGGCGGCGCCGGCGGCCTCCAGTCGCGGCGGCGGGCGGCAAGCTCCTCTTCGGAAACCAGCAATTCGAGACGCCTGCCGGCCACGTCGAGATCGATGAGATCGCCGTCGCGAACCAGGGCAAGGGCGCCACCGGCCGCAGCCTCGGGAGCAATATGCAGGACCACGGTGCCGTATGCGGTGCCGCTCATGCGCGCATCGGAGATGCGGACCATGTCGGAAACGCCCTGTTTCAGGAGCTTCGCCGGCAGCGGCATGTTGCCGACCTCGGCCATGCCCGGATAGCCGCGCGGCCCGCAATTCTTGAGCACCATCACCGACGAGGCGTCGATGTCGAGGTCCGGGTCGTCGATGCGCGCGTAATAGTGCTCGATATTCTCGAAGACCACCGCCCTGCCCCGGTGCTGCATCAGCGCCGGCGTCGCCGCCGAGGGCTTTATGACGGCGCCGTTGGGCGCAAGATTGCCGCGCAGCACCGATATGCCACCTTCCCTGGTCAGCGGCCGGTCGAGCGGCCGGATCACCTCGCTGTTGTAGTTCGGCGCGCCGTCGACCAGCTCGCCGATCGTCTTTCCACTGACGGTCATGGCGTCGCGGTGGAGAAACCCCGCCCCATCCAGCGACGCCATGACCGCAGCCAGCCCCCCGGCGTAGTAGAAATCTTCCATCAGGAACCGGCCCGACGGCATCAGGTCAACGATCGTCGGCACATCGCGGCCGAGGCGATCCCAGTCGTCGAGGCTGAGATCGACGCCGACGCGATGCGCGATCGCTATGAGGTGCAGCACCGCGTTGGTCGATCCGCCGATGGCGCCGTTGACGCGGATGGCGTTCTCGAAGGCCTGACGGGTGAGAATTTGCGAGACCGTCACGTCCCGGTGCACAAGGTCGACGATCTGCCGTCCGGCGAGCTGCGCAAGCACGCCACGGCGCGAGTCGACCGCCGGTATGGCGGCATTGTCCGGCATGCCGATGCCCAGCGCCTCGACCATGCTGGCCATGGTGGACGCGGTGCCCATGGTCATGCAGCTGCCAGCCGACCGGCTCTGGCCCTGCTCGGCGGCAAGGAAGTCCTCGACCTTCATGCGCCCCRCCTTCACGTCCTCGGCGAATTTCCAGACATGGGTGCCGGAGCCGATGTCCTGGCCGCGGAACTTGCCGTTCAGCATCGGACCGCCCGACACGGCGATGGTCGGCAGGTTGCAGGACGCCGCCCCCATCAGCAGCGACGGCGTGGTCTTGTCGCAGCCGACCATGAGCACGACGCCGTCGATGGGGTTGCCGCGAATGGACTCTTCGACGTCCATGCTCGCCAGATTGCGGAACAGCATCGCGGTTGGGCGCATGTTGCTTTCGCCGAGCGAGGTCACCGGAAATTCCACTGGCAAGCCGCCGGCTTCGTAGACGCCGCGCTTGACGTGATCGGCGAGCGCCCGCAAATGCGCATTGCATGGGGTCAGCTCCGACCAGGTATTGCAGATGCCGATCACCGGGCGCCCGTCGAATGCGTCGGCCGGGATGCCCTGGTTCTTCATCCAGCTGCGATGCATGAAGGCGTTCTTGCCGTCACCGCCGAACCATGCCGTCGACCGCAGCTTTCGTCTTCCGCTCACGTTCTCTGTTCCTTACGGCGCCTGTTGCGGTTCTCGACACTGCGGCGAACGTCTTCCTCGGCATTGTCGATGAGCACGAGAAGAGCCTKCTGCGCGCCGCCCCCATCGCCGGTGGCGATCTTCTCGGCCACCTCGCGGTGCAGCGGCAGCGAGTGGCGCTGCCCCTCCGGATTGTCATTGGAGAGGCGGAAGCTCATCATCAGAGCCGTCTCCACCAGTGCCGCCAGCGAGCCGATCAACTCATTGCCCGTCATGCGCAGGATGGTCTGATGGAAGACGAGGTCGGGCTTGGCAAAGCGGTCGCCGTCGTCGCCCACGGCCTCCATTTCAGCAAGCGCGGCGTTAAGCTCGGCAAGCTGTGCCGGCGTCGCCCGCTTGGCAGCAAGCGCGGCCGACATCGGCTCGATCGCCCGGCGCAACTCGAAAAGCGCGGTGACGTCCTCGGCGCTGACGCCCGCCGCGTAGCGCCATGAAAGGACGTCGGGATCAAGGAAGTTCCAGTCGGAGCGGGGACGCACCCGCGTGCCGGTCTTGGGCCGCGACTCGACCAGCCCCTTGCCCGCCAGCACCTTGATCGCCTCACGCAGCACGGTGCGGCTGACGCCCAGCATCTCACTGGAATCGTCGGCATTGGGAAGCGCCTCGCCGGGCAGGAAGTCGCCCTGCACGATGCGCAACCCGATCTGCTCGACGACCGTCGCATGCAGCGCCGTCGAGCCGCTGGCAACCGCGGCGACGACCCGCGACGTGCGGGCGATGCTGAAGGATTTCGTATTCTTCATACTATTCATATGATATGTCTTTATCCAAGCGGCGACGAGAGTCAAGGCATCGGGGAGAAGATGGACGGGAATTTTGAAATAAGCGGCGCCGGCGGGCGCGAAGGGCTGGTCACGATCGCCGATGGCCTGGCGACGGTAGAGATCGCCCCGGCCGTCGGCGGCGCGCTGGCGTCGTATCGCTGGGAGAATAACGGGCATGCCATCGACTGGCTGCGTCCCGCCGGCCCCGCCGCGCTCGCCGGCCGCAACGCCGGCRCCATGGCCTGCTTCCCGCTCGTCCCCTATTCCAATCGCATAAGAGGCGGCCGTTTCAGCTTCGCCGGCCGGACCGTCGAATTGCCGACGCGGCCCGACGATCCGCATTATKAGCACGGCCATGGCTGGCGCCGGCCGTGGACGTTGGCAGGGCATCGAGGTGCAGCGGCCATCCTGCGCTGTCGCCACGATGCCGATTCCTGGCCATGGAGCTACGAGGCCGAGCAGAGGATCGGACTCGTAGGGGGCTGCCTGAGCATCCGGATCTCGTTGCGCAACCTCTCGGATACGCCCATGCCGGCCGGGCTCGGACTTCATCCATACTTTCCCGCCACCCCATGGACGCATATCCAGGCCGGTGTCACGGGAATGTGGGAAACCGACGCCGAGGTTCTGCCCACACGCCACGTTCCGCCGCCCGCGGGCGCTGATCCGACCACAGGCTTCGACGTCGCCGAGGCCGCGTTCGACACCGTCTTCACCGGATGGACACGCCGAGCGCGCATCACCTGGCCGGACGAAGAACGGCTGCTGGACATCGAGGCCGAAGCGCCGCTCGATTTCCTGGTGCTCTACACACCGCCGGGCGAGCCCTTCTTCTGCGCCGAGCCGGTCAGCAACATCACCGACGCCTTCAATCGGTTGGAGGAAGACACAGGTTGCATGGTGCTCGCACCCGGTGAGAGCCGGTCGGCAAGCGTCCGCTTCATACCGTCGGAAACGATCTYGACGCGATAGCCTCGGGCGGGCCGGTTAGGTCAGCTCGCCTCGCGCATCGCCTCGGCCGCCTGCAGGTCGACCGAGACCAGTTGGCTGACGCCCTGCTCGGCCATGGTGACGCCGAACAGCCGGTCCATGCGCGCCATGGTGATCGGGTTGTGGGTGATGATGACGAAGCGCGTCTCGGTCGTCTTGGCCATCTCTTCCATCAGATTGCAGAAGCGCTCGACATTGTGGTCGTCGAGCGGCGCGTCGACCTCGTCGAGCACGCAGATCGGCGCCGGATTGGTGAGGAAGACGGCGAAGATCAGCGACATCGCCGTCAGCGCCTGCTCGCCGCCGGAGAGCAGCGTCATGGTCTGCGGCTTCTTGCCGGGCGGCCGGGCCAGGATTTCGAGACCGGCTTCGAGCGGGTCTTCAGACTCGATCAGCTGCAGCTCGGCCGTGCCGCCGCCGAAGAGGTGCGAGAACAGCCGCTGGAAATGGCCGTTGACGACCTCGAAGGCCGACAGCAGCCGCTCGCGGCCCTCGCGGTTGAGGCTCTGGATCGCCTGGCGCAGCTTCCTGATCGCCTCGATGATGTCCTCGCGCTCGGAGACGATGGTCTCCAGCCTGTCGGACAGCTCCTTCTGCTCTTCCTCGGCGCGCAGATTGACGGCGCCGAGGCGCTCGCGCTCGATCTTCAGCCGGTCGAGCTGGCGCTCGATCTCGGCCATATCTGGCATCGGATCGTCGGCTTTGAGGCCGGTATGCTGGATGACGAGATGCGGCGGCGTGTTCAGCGCTTCCTGGATACGCGCCTCGACCTCGGCGCGGCGCTCGTCGGCGGCGGTGAGCCGCTCCTCGGCGCGGACGCGGGTTTCGCGCGCCTCGGCAAGCGACTGGATGGCGGCGGTGGCCGCCTTGTCGAATTCGGCCTGCTGGTTTTCCGCTTCCTGCAGGCGGTCGCTTGCCGCCTGGCGCAGCGCCTCGGCCTCGGAAAGTTGCGTCAAGAGAGCGCGACGCTTGGCGTCGATCTCGTCCGGCGCATCGGCCAGCCGCTCGCGCTCGGTTTCGGCCTCGGCCTTGCGCTCGCCGAGGGCGGCAATCTGCGTCGAGGCGTTTTCGGCGCGCTCCAGCCAGTTCTTGCGCTCGGCGCCGATGGCGTCCAGCCGGCGCATCCGCGCCTCGGCCTCGCGCCGCAGTCCATCATGCACGGCGCGCGCGTCGGCAAGCGTGGCGCGGTCTCGCGAGACGTTGGCGGAGGCCTGTTCGAGCTGCAGCTGCAGGTCGCCGAGATCGGGCGCGTCCTTCAGCATCTCCTCGGCTTCGAGGAAAGCGGCCTGTGTCTCCTCGTGGCTGTCGACGATGCGGGCACGGGCTTCGTCCAGAGCAGCGCGGCGGCTCACCAGCTCGCCGCCGGCCTTCTCGGCCTCGGCCAGCGCGTTGCGGGCGGCATCCAGCGCATGCTGGGCGTCGCGGCCGGYCTGACGCGCATTGCGCTCGGCCTCACTTGCCTCGCGCATCGCCTGTTCGGCGCGCGCCAATGCTTCCTCAGCCTCGCGCACGACGCGCGTCGCCTGCACGGCTTCGGCATCGAGCTCGGCCAGGCGGTTCTTCTGCGCCAGCCGCAGCGCCGCGGCAGTCGGCGCGTCGGCGCTCGCGGTCAGGCCGTCCCAGCGCCACAGCGCGCCGTCGCGGCTGACCAGCCGCTGACCGGGCGCCAGCAACGCTTGAAGACGGCGTCCGTCGGCGGCCTCGACGATGCCGATCTGCGCCAGGCGGCGCGCAAGCTGCGCCGGCGCGCGCACGACGCTTGCCAGGCTCTTCACGCCTTCGGGCAGCGCCGCATCGCCGGGCTGCACCGCGCTCTCGCCCCAATGCACCGGAGCGCTGCGGTCGAGCGGGACGTCGAGGTCCTCGCCAAGGGCCGCGCCAAGCGCGGTTTCGTAGCCGCGCTCGACGCTGATTTGCTCCAGCACCGACGGGAAAAGATCGCCGCCGCTGGTGGCGTTGAGGATTTTCGCCAACGTGCGCGCTTCGGTCTCGATGCGCGCCAGCTCCGCCCTGGCGTCCTGCAGGGGCGGCCGTGCGGCGCTTTCGGCCGCGCGCGCCTCGGCGACGGCCTGCTCGGCGGCAATGGCGCCTGCCTCGCTCTCTTCCAGCCGGGCAAGCGCATCCTCGACTAGCAGCCGTTTCTCGGCCGGATCCGGCAGGCCGGAAATGCGCGCGACGATGTCGGAAAGCTCGCGGTCGACCTCGGCGAGCTGGCGGGCGAAGCGGTCGCGGCGCTCGGCGGTCTCGCGCAGGCTGCGTTCGATCTGATGGCGCGAGGCGGCCGCCTCGGCGCGTTCGGCGGTCAGCGCGGCAAGTTTCGCTTCGCTTTGCGACAGCGTAGCACCCGCCTGCTCGAAGGCCGCGCGCGTGGTCGCCTCGCGCTCGGCCGCGCCTGCATTGTCCGAGTTGAGCTCGGCTTCCTCGGCGCGCAGGCGTTCGAGGATGTCGGCATTGTCGCGCACCATCCGCTCCTCGCGGGCGATGTCGGCATCGAGCTGCTGCAGGCGGCGTTCGAGCTCGGTCTGGCGCGCACGGATGCGGCCGGCCTCTTCCTCGATCTGGGTCTTGGCGATCGACAGGCGCTGGAAGGCGGCGGCCGCGGCGGCTTCGGCGTCGCGCAGGTCCGGCAGCCGGTGCGCCGCGATGCCCTGCTCTCGTGCCGCCGCCATCTGGGCGGCGGCGCGGTCACCGACCAGCGTGGTGGCGACGGCAAGCGCTGAACGCGCCTCGCCTTCCTGGGTCTTGGCCAGCGTCCAGCGCAGATGCAAGAGCGTCGCTTCCGCCTTGCGGATGTCGGCCGACAGGTTCTTGAAGCGCGAGGCCTGGCGCGCCTGGCGCTTCAGGCTGTCGATCTGGCCTTCCAGTTCGCCGACGACATCGTCCAACCGTTCCAGGTTCTGCTCGGCGGCCTTGAGCCGGAGTTCCGCCTCGTGCCGGCGCGTGTGCAGGCCGGAAATGCCGGCGGCTTCCTCGAGCAGCGCTCGGCGGGCCTGCGGCTTTGCCTGGATCAGCTCGCCGATGCGGCCCTGGCCGACCATGGACGGCGAGCGCGCGCCGGTCGACTGGTCGGCGAACAGAAGCTGCACGTCCTTGGCGCGCGCTTCCTTGCCGTTGATGCGATAGAGCGAGCCCGCCTCACGCTCGATGCGGCGCGATACCTGCAACTCATCGGCGTCGTTGAAGGCGGCGGGCGCCGTGCGGTCGGTGTTGTCGAGGAAAAGCGTGACTTCGGCGGTGTTGCGCGCCGGGCGCGCGCCTGAGCCGGAGAAGATCACGTCGTCCATGCCGGACGCGCGCATATTCTTGTAGGAGCTTTCGCCCATCACCCAGCGCAAAGCTTCGACGAGGTTCGACTTGCCGCAGCCGTTCGGCCCGACAATACCGGTCAGCCCGCGTTCGATGACGAACTCGCCGGGCTCGACGAAGGATTTGAAACCGAGGAGGCGAAGGCGCGAAAATTTCATTCGCGCCGCCCCACACTACAGGCCATGGCGCCGAAGCCCGACCGCTTCGGCGCGGCCTGGATGTCAAAGCAGAGGGTCGATGATGGCCGACATTTCCTCAATCGACATCGCCCCTTTGTAGGTCTTTCCGTTGATGAAGAAGGTCGGCGTCGAGTCGACCTTGAACTCGTCCGCTCCGCGTTTCTGGACTGCTCTCACATCGTCCAGAAGTTTCTGGTCCGTCAAGCAGGACTCAAAGGACTCCTGTGTAAAACCGGCCAGCTTCGAGATCTGCAGCAGCGCTTCCTTGGTGTTGTTGACGCCGACCCAGCTCGGYTGCTGCTTGAACAGCACGTCGACCATGGCGAAGTAATTGTCCTTGGAGCAGCGCGCCAGCATGAAGCCCGCCTCGGCRCTCGGGTCGAAGGGAAATTCGCGCAGGATGTAACGAACCTTGCCGGTGTCGATATACTTCTTCTTCAACTCAGGAAAGGTCGTGTCGTTGAAATGCGCGCAATGCGGGCAGGTCATCGACGCATACTCGACGATGGTGACCTTGGCATCGTCCTTGCCGAGCTGCTTGTCGGGCAGCGCGCCGGGCTTCAGCAGTTCCGCCATATCGACGGTGCCTTGCGCCTCCGGCACCTGGACCGCGGCCGGGGTCGTGGCCGGCTTGGCAGGCGTCGACGGGTCGGCAGGCTTCACATYGGCGGCCTTCGCCTCCTCGCCGGAGTCGCTGCACGCAGCAAGCAGCGCYACCGCGGGAACAGCGGCCAGCGTGGTCAGAACGTTTCTGCGGGACAGACTTTTGCCAAACGGGGCGCGGTTCATGCGAATCACCTGATATCGGTTGGATTTTGCAATGCAAGAGCTAGAAAAGGCGAGAGTTGGCGCGAATTAAGGCATCGCGATCCCCAATCCAATCGCGAAACTTGATCATAAGCATCACGAATGCGCGAGATTGGTGACGCATTCATGACGCTTCTTACGACCCTTTGCGCTTCCTTTCACCCATAATCGTGGCGCCGAGCCGCTCCAGCGAAGCGCGCAGGCCGTCGTCCTCGATCTTGCCGACCAGATGCGAAAGCTTCGATTTCTCTGCCTCGCTCAAGGGCAGCGGCGCCGGCTTCGGCCGCGCCTTTTGCGAAAGCACCGGCTTTTGCAGGATCTTGATGCGGCCGATCGCGTTGAAGCCCAGGAAGRCATTGACGCGGTTGATGACCTCGCCGGCCTCATGCTGCAGATGCAGCGCCGCCATGCCTTCGCAGGCGATGATCAGTGTCGCCGGCTCGAACGGATCGTCCTCGTGCAGGCGGCGCGGCCACTGGATCTTCTCCGGGCGCGAATGGGTGGCAAGGCGCGGCCCGGCGATCTCTTCCCAGGACTGCACCAGCCCGATCGAGATGCCGGCGCGCTTCCTCAGCACCGGATCGAGGATCTCGGTCGCGAGATCGCTCACCGGAACGGGATTGCCGAAGGCCCTTTTCCCTGCCATGTGCGTTCTCCAGTCCCCCAGTTCATCCGATCAATGGCACCGCTAGACCAGACCCGCAAGGCATCACAGCAGGCCGCATCCGGCGATACGGGCATCGCATCCCGCCTGCTTACCTGGTACGACGCGCATCATCGCGACCTGCCCTGGCGCGTGACGCCGGGCGCGTTTGCGCGCGGCGTGCGTGCCGATCCCTATCGCGTGTGGATGTCCGAGGTGATGCTGCAGCAGACCACGGTCGAGGCGGTGAAAGCCTATTTCCGCAATTTCGTCGAGAAATGGCCGACGGTCGAGGCGCTGGCGGCGGCGCCGGCCGAGGACGTGATGAAGGCCTGGGCCGGGCTTGGCTATTATTCCAGGGCGCGCAACCTGAAGGCCTGCGCCGACCTCGTGGCGCATAAGGGCGGCCGCTTTCCCGACACCGAGGCCGGGTTGCGCGAACTACCGGGAGTCGGCGCCTATACCGCAGCGGCGATCGCGGCCATCGCTTTCGACCGGCCGGCCGCGGTCGTCGACGGCAATGTCGAGCGGGTCGTGACCCGGCTTTATTCGATCGAAACGCCGCTCAGCGAGGCCAAGCCGCAAATCCGCGCGCTGGTCGAAAAGCTGGTGCCGGAGACGCGACCCGGCGATTTCGCCCAGGCGATGATGGATCTCGGCGCGATGATCTGCACGCCGAAACGCCCGCGCTGCATGCTCTGCCCGGTGCGCGAGGATTGCAGCGCCATTCTTTCGGGCGATCCCGAGCGTTTCCCGGTCCGCCTGCCGAAAGACGACAAGCCGCTTCGCAAGGGCGCTGCCTTCGTCGCCGAGCGCGACGACGGCGCCATCCTTCTGCGCAAGCGGCCTGAGAAGGGCCTGCTCGGCGGCATGACCGAGGTGCCGACCACGGCTTGGACCGCCCGCGTAGACGGCGCCACGACGGCCGACGCCGCGCCCTTTCCAGCCGATTGGCGTCGCGCCGGGCGGATCGGGCATGTCTTCACCCATTTCGCGCTCGAACTCGACATCTTCCATGCCCGGATCAAAGGCGATGCGCCGGCAGGACATTTCTGGTCGCTGGCCCATCAAATTCCCGGGGAAGCGTTGCCCACCGTCATGAAAAAGGTAATCGAGGCGGCCATACCGGGGGCGACCAAAAAGCAACCTACCCGCTGAAAGGCCCGCAATGACCGAAATTCGCCACATCGTCTTCGACATCGGCAAGGTGCTGGTCCATTACGATCCGGACATCCCGTTCAGCCGCCTGATCCCGGACGCCACGGAGCGGAAGTGGTTCTTCGACAATGTCTGCACCAGCGCCTGGAACCTCGAGCAGGATCGCGGCCGAACCTGGGAAGAAGCCGAATCATTGCTGATCGCCGAGCATCCCGATCACGCCGAGAACATCCGCAATTTCCGCCGGCACTGGCACGAGATGGCGCCGCACGCCTATGAAGACAGCGTCGCCCTGCTCGAAGGCCTGATCGACGGCGGCCACGACGTGACGCTGCTCACCAACTGGGCCTCGGACACGTTCCGCGAGGCGCGCGCCCGTTTTCCGTTCCTGGAGAAACCGCGCGGTGTCACCGTCTCCGGCGATATCGGCCTGATCAAGCCGGACCGCGCGATCTACGACCATCACGTGGCGTCGTTTGGGCTCGATCCGGCGGCATCRCTGTTCATCGACGACAGCCAGAAGAATGTCGATGGCGCCAGGGTCGCCGGCTGGCAGTCAGTGCTGTTCACCGACGCCAGGACGCTTAAAGCGGACCTTGAACGGTTCGGGATTGCGGCTTGAACTCAATCGCTTGCGGCGATCCGTTGAAGTCTTGATTCAAGAGCGGGCGGCCGCTCAGGCTCCTGCCCGCTCCATGCCGAGACGGGCGATGCGGCGCAACTCGTCGATCGGGGTGAGGCCGCCGCTGCGCTCATAGTGCCAGAAGGTCCAGCCGTTGCAGGCATCCAGACCTTGCACCTCGGCGCCGATCTTGTGGATCGAGCCGGCGCTGTCGCCGATCGCCAGCGTGCCGTCGGCGCGCACCTTCGCCGCCCAGCGCTTCTTGGCGTCGTAGAGCGTGACGCCCGGCGCCACCAGGCCGTTGTCGATCAGGCTGATGAAGGCGACGCGCGGTTCGGCGCGCTTGCCCGAAAGCACGGTGAGATCGGCGCTTTCCAGCGGGCGCACCGCGGCGATGCGCTCATTGGCGGCGTCGATATAGGCCTGCTCGCGCTCGATGCCGACGAAGTGGCGGCCGAGGCGCTTGGCGACGGCGCCCGTGGTGCCGGAGCCGAAGAACGGATCGAGCACGACGTCGCCCGGCTTGGTCGAGGCCATCATGATGCGGGCCAGCAGCGCCTCCGGCTTCTGCGTCGGGTGCAGCTTGTTGCCGTTCTCGTCCTTCAGCCGTTCGCCGCCGGTGCAGATCGGGAACAGCCAGTCTGAACGCATCTGCAGGTCGTCGTTCGAAGCCTTCAGCGCCTCGTAGTTGAAGGTGTAGCCCTTGGCCTTCTGGTCGCGCGAGGCCCAGATCATCGTCTCATGCGCGTTCTGGAAGCGGCGGCCGCGGAAATTCGGCATCGGGTTGGTCTTGCGCCAGACGATGTCGTTGAGGATCCAGAAGCCGAGATCCTGCATGCGGGCGCCGACGCGGAAGATATTGTGATAGGAGCCGATGACCCAGATGGTGCCGCTGGGCTTCAGCACGCGGCGCGCCGCGAGCAGCCAGGCGCGGGTGAAGGCGTCATAGGCCTCGAAGCTCTCGAACTGGTCCCAGTCGTCGTCGACGGCATCGACCTTGGACTGGTCGGGCCGGTGCAGGTCGCCGTCGAGCTGCAGATTGTAGGGCGGGTCGGCGAAGATGATGTCGACCGACTTTTCCGGCAGCCTGTCGAGCGCAGCGACGCAATCGCCTTTCAGGATCGTGTCCAGCCACTCGGACTTAAGGGGAGCGTGGGAAAGCTCGTCGAGAAGACGCACGGCAGACATCGAAACACCCAAAAAACGCGTTACGGTTTACTGGCTGTTATGGTTACCGATCAGCGTAAACATTCGGTGAAGGCCGCCGCCTGACCCTCGACGGTTTGCGAAGGCMCGCCCGTTGGTGTATGCCGCGCCCRCCTAAAGCCAGATTCAGATTTCAGGTCGACAGGACCCGAAATCTGAATCCGTCTCTAGATCAAAGAAATGGAGCATGATGTCGTCCGAAAACCGCTCCACACTTTTCGGCATCATGCTCTAAGCCATTCAGGCCCCTCTCCAACGTTTCCGGATTGCCATGCCCCAGCCAGATCTTGTCATTTTCGATTGCGACGGCGTACTCGTCGATTCCGAGATCGTCGCCGCGCGCGTCGAGGCCGAGCTTCTGACATCGGCCGGATTCGAAATATCGGCGGAGGAGATTTTCGAGACCTATGCGGGGCTGACGTTCAAGGACATCATGCTGCGGCTCGAGGAGAAGTCCGAGATCCCGTTCCAGGCCTCGCTGATCGACCGCGCCGAGGAACTGGTCGACCGCAAGCTGCGCGCAGACGTGCGCATCATCGACGGCGCCCGCGAGGCGGTCGCCGCCGTCACGGCACCGCGCGCCGTCTGTTCCAACTCGCGCACCGAGCGGGTCGAATTCATGCTGGAGAAGGTGCGGCTGCTGCCGTTCTTCGCCGGTCGCATCTTTTCGGGACTGGACATTCCCAGCAAGAAGACCAAGCCGGCGCCGGACGTGTTCCTCTACGCCGCCGAAAAGCTCGGCGCCAACCCGAAGAACACCTTCGTCATCGAGGACTCTGTCCATGGCATCGCCGGCGCCAGGGCGGCGGGCATGCGGGTGATCGGCTTCACCGGCGCGGGTCATAGCTATCCGGGCCACGCCGATGCGTTGACCGAGGCCGGCGCCGCGACGGTCATCCGCCGCTGGGCGGAATTGAGCAGCACGATCGCGGCACTGTCGGAGTGGTCGGAAGACGCCTAGGGCTCGTTCGAACCCTGACCTTGCTCAGTTCGTCGCCGGAGCGCGCTTCTTCCGCTTGCCCTTCGACTTGTCCCCGGTGGCGGYCGGCGTGTTCTCGTCATAGCCGGCATAGGCCTGGTAGTCGCGCGCGGTCGGCTCCGGCACCACGACATTGTTGTCGACGAAGGCGAACTGAGTAGCGGCCGAGGGGTCGGTGACCTGCACCTGATACGGATGCAATTGAGAATAAAGCACCTCGTCGCCATGCTGGACCGCGATGCGGATCGGCATGGTGACGGTGCCGGGCGCGAACATCGGGCCTGGCACGATCTTGCCCGCCACGGCGATCTTCATCGACATCTGACCGTTGGCATGGGTGCAATCGCGCGTCACATCGGTGATCGAGGCCTGGTAGATGATCTTCGACGGGTCGTGATCGGGATCGATCGGCTGGCCGTTGGGGCCGGTCTGGGCGGCCGCGGCGGCTGCCTCGGCCTCGGCCTGCGCCGCCGGATCAAGCTTCTTTTTCTTGGGCTTCGCCGTTGCGCCCTTGGCATAGGTGTTGAAATAGGCGGTGCCGTCGCGCAACGTCACTTTAGGGCAATAGGCGCGCAACTGGCTGGCAAGGATCTTGGGATCCTGCGGCGGCGGCGGCGCGGTCGGATCGCTCTTCTTGCCGAAACCGAGGTTCAGAATACCATTGTCGCTCGATTGGCAGCCGGCGGCGGCAAGCATAAAGCCGGTGAGCGCCAGACCCGCGACAAAACGACGGTTGACCGAATAAAACGCCATGAAACTGCACTTCCCTCTCACAAAGCCGGTGACGTATAGCAACCGCGCGGCAAAAATGCGACTGAGCCGGCTCGGAAAATTAACCAATTGCCGTGGATGACGCGACCGGCAGCAATGGGCCTTTGACGATGCAATATGTGAGTACCCGCGGGGAAGCGCCCGCGCTTGGATTTTCAAACGCGGTGCTGGCCGGCCTGGCGCGCGACGGCGGGCTTTACGTGCCCCGCGAATGGCCGCAGTTTTCCGCCGCCGACATCCGTGCCATGCGCGGGCTTGCCTATCCGGACCTCGCCATCCGCGTCTTGACGCCATTCCTTGGCGGCGAGATCGCGGCGCCCGTCTTCGAACGGCTGGTGCGCGAAGCCTATGCGACGTTCCGGCATGAGGCCGTCTGCCCGCTGGTGCAGACCGGGAAAAACACCTTCATTCTCGAATTGTTTCACGGCCCGACGCTGGCCTTCAAGGACGTGGCGATGCAGTTGCTGGCGCGGCTGATGGACCACGTGCTTGCCGAACGGGGCCAGCGCGCCACCATCGTCGGCGCCACCTCCGGCGACACCGGCGGCGCGGCAATCGACGCCTTCGCCGGGCGCGACCGCACCGACATCTTCATCCTTTTCCCCAACGGCAAGGTCTCGCCGGTGCAGCAGCGCCAGATGACGACATCTTCGGYCGCCAACGTCCATGCGCTGTCGGTCGAGGGTAATTTCGACGACTGCCAGGGCCTGGTGAAGGACATGTTCAACGACCATGCCTTTCGCGACCGGGTGTCGCTGTCGGGCGTCAACTCGATCAACTGGGCCCGCATCATGGCCCAGATCGTCTATTATTTCTCCTCGGCGTTGTCGCTCGGCGCGCCCGACCGACCGGTCTCCTTCACGGTGCCGACCGGCAATTTCGGCGATATCTTCGCCGGTTACGCCGCCAAACGCATGGGGCTGCCGATCGAGCGGCTGATCATCGCCACCAACGACAACGACATCCTGGCGCGCACGCTTGCAACGGGCGAATACCGCACCAAGGGCGTGTTCGCCACGACCTCGCCGTCGATGGACATCCAGGTGTCGTCGAATTTCGAGCGCCTGCTGTTCGAGGCCGCGGGGCGCAATGCCGAGACGGTCAGACGCTACATGAACGGACTGAAGCAGTCCGGCGCCTTCRCCATCGAAGCCGGCGAGATGGCACGCATCCGCAGCGAATTCGACGCCGGCCGCGCCACTGTCGAGGAGGTCGCCGCCACCATCCGCGCGACGCTGGAGAAAAGCAGCTACCTGCTCGACCCGCACACCGCCGCCGCCGTTCATGTCGCCACCGTCCGTGCCTCCGGCCCGGTGCCCATGGTGGTGCTTGGCACCGCGCATCCGGCGAAATTCCCGGCGGCGGTGGAGGCGGCGAGCGGCATCGTCCCTGCCCTGCCCGCCTGGCTAGGCGGCTTGATGACAGCCGACGAAAAATACWCGATACTTCCATCCGACTTGAAAATGGTGGAAGATTACGTGAGCCGCCACTCGCGGGCGGCGCGTTAGGGAGTACTTGCCATATGGGTGTTGAGGTAAGCCGTCTGTCGAACGGCCTGACAGTCGCCACCGAAACCCTTCCAAGCATCGAATCGGTTGCCCTTGGGGCCTGGGTCAAGTCAGGCGCTCGCAACGAGCGTGACGAAGAGCATGGCATGGCCCATCTGCTCGAGCACATGGCGTTCAAGGGCACCAAGCGCCGCAGCGCCTTCGAGATCGCCTCGGAAATCGAGAATGTCGGCGGCGAGATCAACGCCGCCACCAGCGTCGAGACGACATCCTACTATGCCAGGGTGCTTTCCGACGACGTGCCGCTGGCGGTCGATATCCTGGCCGACATCCTGCAGCAATCCGAATTCGATCCCGAAGAGCTGGAGCGCGAGCAGCATGTGATCCTGCAGGAGATCGGCGCCGCGCACGACACGCCCGACGACATCGTCTTCGACCGCTTCACCGAAACGGCCTTCCGCCATCAGACCATCGGCCRCTCGATCCTGGGCACGCCGGAGACGGTCAAATCCTTCACCTCCAAGCAGCTGCACGGCTTCATYGAGCGGCAATACGACGCCGAGCGGATGGTGATCGTAGCGGCCGGCGACGTCAAACACGACAACTTCGTGCGCGAGGTCGAGAAGCAGCTCGGCGGCTTCCGCGCCAAGGCGGCGGGCAATATCCCGCAATACGCGCAATATGTCGGCGGCGATTTCCGCGAGGACCGCGACCTTATGGACGCGCAGATCGTGCTCGGCTTCGAGGGCCGCGCCTACCATGTGCGCGATTTCTACGCCTCGCAGGTGCTGTCGATGATCCTCGGCGGCGGTATGTCGTCGAGGCTGTTCCAGGAGGTGCGCGAGAAGCGCGGCCTCTGCTATTCGGTCTATGCCTTCCACTGGGGTTTTTCCGACACCGGCATCTTCGGCGTGCACGCCGCGACAGGGCAAAGCGACATCGCCAAGCTGGTGCCGGTGATCATCGACGAATTGCAGAAGGCCGGCGAGAGCATCCAGCAGGAAGAGCTCGACCGCGCCCGCGCGCAATATCGCGCCGGCCTCATCATGTCGGCCGAAAGCCCGGCCAGCCGCGCCTCGCAGATCGCCAGGCAGTTGCTTCTGTTCGGACGGCCGATCGCCAAGGAGGAATTGATGGAGCGGCTTTCGGCACTGACCGTCGACCGGCTGACCGACCTCTCCTCGCGGCTGTTCTCGACCAAGCCGACGCTCACCGCGGTCGGCCCCGTGGGCACGCTTGCGCCCTACGAGGCGATCCTCGAATCGCTTGCGGGCCCGCAGACGACGGCCCGCCGGCTCGCCGTTTGACCCTAAGCAGGTTCCGCAAAAGTGCCCCACGGTTTTGCGATCAGAACCTGCGAGCAACCAGGGAATCTAGGCGGATATTCGTGGGGCATCCCACGAATATCCGCTTAGAACCAGCGCCGTGTTCGCGCTCCCTTTCTTTCGCCGCGACCTGCCGGCACTGAGAGGCGAAAAAGTCACGCTGCGCGTGCCCTTGACCAATGACTACCGCGAATGGGCGGCAGTGCGCGGCGAAAGCCGCGCCTTCCTCGAGCCCTGGGAGCCGCGCTGGCAGCCGGACGAGCTCGACCGCACCGCCTGGCGGTTGCGCATCAGCCGCTACCGCGAGGATTACGCGCAGGGCACGGCCATCGCCTTCTTCATCTTCGAAAAATCGAGCGGCAAGCTCGCCGGCGGCATCACGCTCGGCAACATCCGCCACGGCGTCGCGCAGAGCGGCCATATCGGCTACTGGATCGGCGAACGCTTCGGCGGACGCGGACTGATGACCGAGGCRGTCAAGCTGGTGTCGCGCTTCGCCTTCGATACGCTCAGGTTGCACCGGATCGAAGCTGCCTGTATCCCCGAAAACGCCCGGTCGATCCGCGTGCTTGAAAAAGCCGGATTCCGGCGCGAAGGACTGCTGCGATCCTATCTGAGAATCAACGGCATCTGGCAGGATCACTACCTCTACGCCCGGATCGCGGACGATCCGCCGAGCGACGGAACGAAGGGCTGAATGTGACGAATTCTCCGCGATTAGCGTCGCTGTTCGCCCTCATCATGACGGTCGTCGTCACGCTTTTTTCGGCGATGCCGGCTTTCGCCGTCGAGCCGATCAAGATCGCGCGTGACGACAAGGCGCTGGACCTCTCCGGCGCCGTGGAGATCTACCGGAACCAGGGTGAGAATTTCCAGGTTTCGACCGCGCCCGGCCCCGACGGCATCGTGCGGCGCATCGAGGTGGAGGCCAATGACGCGCGCTCCAGCGGCGACTGGGCCGTCTTCGCGCTCGCCAACACCACCGACCAGCAGCTCGACCGGCTGATCGTCGCCCCGCATTTCCGCCTGGTGAATTCCGGCATCTTCTGGCCCGACCTCGGCTCGACGCGCATCGCCGCGATCACGCCCAGCGAAGGCTTCGCGCTCGACMGCCAGACAAGCCCCGACGCCGACGTGTTCCGGGTGACGCTGAACCCCGGAACGGTGGTGACCTTCATCGCCGAGCTCGCCTCGCCGAAGCTGCCGCAGGTCTATCTCTGGGAGCCGGATTCCTACAAGGATTCGGTCAATTCCTACACGCTGTTCCGCGGCATCGTGATTGGCATTTCGGGGCTTCTGGCGCTGTTCCTGACGATTCTTTTCGTGGTCAAGGGAACCTCGATGTTTCCGGCGACAGCGGCGCTCGCCTGGGCCGTGCTCGCCTATATCTGCGTCGACTTCGGCTTTCTCAACAAGATCATCGAGATCTCGCCCGGCAACGAACAGATATGGCGGGCCGGCACTGAGGTGGCGCTTGCCGGAACCTTCGTGGTGTTCCTGTTCGCCYATCTCAACCTCAACCGTTGGCATGGCCATTTCAGCTATGGCGCCCTGGTCTGGATTCTCGGACTGCTCTTGATCGCGGGGGTGGCCATCGTCGATCCGGCGGTCGCCGCCGGCATCGCGCGCATCTCGTTCGCCGCCACCGCGCTCACCGGCCTCGGCCTCATCATCTTCCTCGGGATTCGTGGTTATGATCGCGCGATCATGCTGGTTCCGAGCTGGGTCATGGTGCTCCTATGGCTATGCGGCTCGTGGATGGCGATCACCGGYATGCTGGACAACGACATCGCCCAGCCGGCTCTGGGCGGCGGGCTGATCCTCATCATCCTGCTCATCGGCTTCACCGTCATGCAGCATGCGTTTGCCGGCGGCGCGCTGCATCAGGGCCTGTTCTCCGACCTCGAGCGCCAGGCGCTCGCCGTCGCGGGCTCGGGCGACATCGTCTGGGACTGGGACGTGCTGCGTGACCGCGTGGTGACCAAGCCGGACATTAGCCTGCAGCTCGGCCTTGCGCCGAACAGCCTCGGCGGTGCTGCCCGCAACTGGCTGCCGGCGCTGCATGCCGACGACCGCGACACGTTCCGCACCACGCTCGACGTGGTGCTGGAGCACCGGCGCGGCAAGGTGGCGCAGAACTTCCGCCTGCGCGGCGCCGACGGCCACTATCACTGGTTCTCGCTGCGCGCCCGCCCGGTGATCGGGTCCGACGGCGAGGTGATCCGCTGCGTCGGCACCATGGTCGACGTGACCGAGCAGAAGAAATCCGAGGAAAGGCTGCTGCACGACGCCGTGCACGATAATTTGACCGGCCTCCCGAACCGCGAATTGTTCATRAACCGGCTGGAGGCGATCATCTCGATCGCCCGCACCGAGGACAAGGTGYGCCCGACGGTCTTCATCATCGACATCGACCGCTTCAAGCAGGTCAATGACGGTCTCGGCATTTCCGCCGGCGACACCATCCTTCTCACCGTCGCGCGCCGGCTGCACCGGCTCCTGAAGCCGAAGGATTCGCTGTCGCGCTTCGCCGGCGACCAGTTCGCCTTGATGCTGCTTTCGGAGCAGGACCCGGCCCGCATCGCGGCCATCGCCGACGCCATCAAGCACGCGATCAACAATCCGATCACCTTCGCCAAGCGCGAGATCGTGCTGACCGCCTCGATCGGCCTGATCACCTGGACGACGGCGCAAACCTCGGCCGAAGACATGGTCAAGGACGCCGAGCTTGCCATGCACCAGGCCAAGCGCTTCGGCGGCGACAGGATCGAGCCATTCCGGCCCGCCTTCCGCACCGTCGGCACCGACCGGCTGCAATTCGAATCCGACCTTCGCCGCGCCATCGAGCGGCGTGAGTTCACGCTTGCCTATCAGCCGATCGTGCGGCTGGAGGACGGCAGCGTCGCCGGCTTCGAGGCGCTGCTTCGCTGGGACCATCYCAGGCGCGGCATGATCCCGCCGGGGGACTTCATCCCGGTGGCCGAGAATTGCGGGCTGATCGTGCAGCTCGGGCTGTTCGCCATGCAGCAGGCGGCCGAGGATCTGGCTGCGTGGCAAAAGCAGATCGGCGACGCGCCGCTGTCGGTCTCGGTCAACCTCTCCAGCCGTCAGCTCATCCGCCGCGACCTGGTCAGYGACGTCCGGTCGGTCATCGCGCGAGCCAATCTGAAACCGCGCTGCTTCCGGCTAGAGCTCACCGAATCCCTGGTGATGGACAATCCCGAGCAGACCGCGCATGTGCTGACCAAGCTKAAGCAGCTCGGCATCGGCCTGTCACTCGACGATTTCGGCACCGGCTATTCCTCGCTCTCTTATCTGACGCGCTTCCCCTTCGACACGATCAAGATCGACAAGAGTTTTGTTGACGACGCGACGCCCAAGCGCGCCGTGTTGCTCAAATCCATGGTCAACATGGCGCATGAGCTGGGGCTTTCGGTCGTGGCGGAAGGCATTTCGGACGAGAGCGACGCGCTGGAGCTGCGCCAGATGGGCTGCGAATATGTCCAGAGCTTCATGTTCGGCGCGCCGATGCCCGGCGACCAGGTGCTGAAGACGCTGAGGGAGCAGTACCCGCTGACGCAGGCTTAGAGGCCTGTCGCTTCGGCGATTGCGCYTCTCAGTTCGTCATCCTGGGGCGGAGCAAGGAGCGCAGCGACGCGGCGCAGACCCTAGGATGACGACGTCGCGGGCGTTCGCGCCAAATCGCGAGCGTCAAGCATGCCCCGCAGCCGCGCTCAAATGAGCAAGGTCGATGCCGATCGAAGCCAAGATACGGTCGTATTTGCGCTCGATATCGGCGTCGAACAGAAGTTCCTGCGTGGCCGGACAGGTGAGCCAGCCGTTCTCGGCGATCTCCGTCTCGAGCTGGCCGGCGCCCCAGCCGGAATAGCCGAGCGCCATCAGCGCATGGCGCGGGCCGCGGCCGGTGGAGATGGCGCGCAATATGTCGACGGTTGCCGTCAGGCAGATGTCGTCGGAGACGGTGAGCGAGGATTCCACGCGATAGTCGCCCGAATGCAGCACGAAGCCACGGCTGCGATCAACCGGCCCGCCATTGYGCACGACGAAATCGCGCGTATGCGCCGGCAGGCGGATCGCTTCCTGCTCGTTCATGATGCCGAGCTGCACCAGCAGGTCCGGAAACAGCATCTGCTGCGTCTGGTTGATGATCAGCCCCATCGCGCCTTCGTCGCTGTGGGCGCAGACGTAGATGACGGAGCGCGCGAAACGGTCGTCCTTCATGCCAGGCATGGCAATCAGGAACTGGTCGTCGAGGAAGCCGCGTCCGGCGGCCGCCTTCTTGTGGCGCAGCAAGTCCATGGCTTGAGCGTAACGCGTTTCGGCAGCGCCGAAAAGATGGTGACGGTCCCCTATGTCACGCAAATATGATACCGGGAGGCTGACGAAGTCATTGCGCGGCCAAGAACGGACGGTCAAATCACCGCATGAGATACATGAAAATACTGGTTCTCGGCGTCGTTTTGGGGTGGGCTGCAAGCCTCCCGGCCGAGGCCTCTTCCTCGGACTGGTACAATTCGGAAGGCGGCAAGGTTCGGCTGGTAACCACCGGCAGGCCCGACCAGGCCGGCAAGATCCACGSTGTGCTCGACATCGCGTTGAAGCCCGGCTGGAAGACCTATTGGCGCGATCCGGGCGATGCCGGCGTGCCGCCGCAGCTCGACATATCCGGCAGCACCAACATCGCAGACGCGCAACTGTCGTTCCCGCCGCCTCAGCGGCATGACGACGGCTACGGCAAATGGGCCGGCTACGATCGTCCGGTCTCGCTGCCGGTGACCTTCACGCTGTCTTCGCCCGGCCAACCGGCGACCATCGACGCCCATGTCTTCCTCGGCATCTGCGAGACGATCTRCATTCCGGTGCAGACCCGGCTCAGCGTCGACCCCGRCTCCGATCCGGATAACGCGACCGACGCCGCACTGGTGAAGACCGCGCTGGCGACGCTGCCTTCCCCGGCCCGGCCCGATTTCGGCATCAACGTGCTGCCCGGCGACCATGAAACCCTTGTCGTCCAGGCGCAGTCGCCCGGCGATCCGGCATCCGTCGATTTCTTCATCGCCGGGGAACGCGACTATATGTTCGGCGCGCCGGTGCGCAGCCAGAAGGACGGCAAGCTCGTCTTCACCGTGCCGATCCTCGACCGGCCGTCGGCGACGCCGACCGATGGCGGGCTGTACTACACGCTGACCAGCGCCGAGGGTTCGGTGGACGGGTTGCTGCCTTTCCCTTGATCCAGCATGTGGTCAAGGTTGCGGGAAAGCGTCCGGTCCGTTATCGAAGGCGCTGGTCCTTCCCATCTCCCGTAAACGAGGCTCCCCATGACCATTTCGGTTGGCGAAAAACTGCCCGACGTGACCTTCAAAACGATGACCGCCGATGGCGCGAAGGATATAAGCGGCAAAGAAATCTTCGCTGGCAAGAAGGTGGTGTTGTTCGGTGTTCCCGGCGCCTTCACGCCGACCTGCAGCAACAACCATTTGCCGGGCTATCTGGAAAACCACGACGCCATCCTCGCGCGTGGCGTCGACACGATCGCCGTCGTCTCGGTCAACGACGTGCATGTCATGGGCGCCTGGGCGCGCTTCTCCGGCGGCGAAGGCAAGATCCTCTATCTCGCCGATGGCAGCGGTGATTTCGCCAAGGCCGTGGGGCTCGACAACGATCTTTCCGCGGCCGGCATGGGCCTGCGCTCCAAGCGCTTTTCGATGATCGTCGACGACGGCAAGGTCGTGGCGCTCAATGTCGAGACCAAGCCTGGCGTCAACGAAAGCGGCGCCGCCAAGATCCTCGAGCAGCTCTAGATCAGGATGACGTTTCGTTGACCCGCCATCCCGATCTGACTTTTTGTTGGAGCATGATCTTGTCCGAAAACCGGTTCCCACTTTTCGGGATCATACTCTGATGCTGGACATCCTCTGGCGCGCGGTGGCGATCGGCATCGGCGCCACGGTGTTCATGGATATCTGGGCGATCATCCTCAACAAAGCGATCGGCCAGCCCTTGCCCAATTGGGGCATGGTCGGACGCTGGGTCCGGCATCTGCCGGAGCGGGTTTTTCACGACGATATCGGCAAGGCAGCGCCCTATGCGCATGAAAAGGCGCTGGGTTGGGCCTTCCACTATCTGGTCGGCATCCTCTACGGCGTCATCCTTGTCGTGCTCGCCGGCGCGGGCTGGCTGGCGGCGCCGACCTTCCTGCCGGCCTTCATCCTCGGCATCGTCACGGTCGGGGCCGGCTGGTTCCTGCTGGCGCCTGGCATGGGCGCAGGCTGGGCGGCATCCAGGCTGCCCAATCCGATGAAGGTGCGCGCACTGAACCTGGTGGCGCATACGGTGTTCGCGCTCGGCATGTTCTCGACGGCRCTGCTGATCCGCTGAAGCGGCAAARGGGGCAGCTCCCGTTCAGGAGCTAACAGCTCCTCGGCGCCGCTTCCGCCAACTTCCTCCGAGCCTCTTTTCGGAGGGCGTGAAAATCCAAAGGCCCCGGTCTCCCGCTCGCCTTGCCCTCATCCCAGAGTCGCCGCAGCCGGCGCACGTCTTCTTGCTTCAGTTCGCGCGTACCTGACCAATCTGCCAACGGTGAGCGCATCTCAATAGCTCTGCGTAGAGCGCCGGGGTGCGCGTTTGCCTGTTGGAGCGGCTTTCTGTGGCGCAGCCGCAGCCGCCGCAGGCCTTGCCAGCTTCGGCTTGAACGGCGCCATGCCTTGCCGGGCCAGCTCGTCGGCGCGCTCGTTCTCCGGGTGGCCGGCGTGGCCCTTGACCCAGTACCAGGTCACCTTGTGGCGCCGGTTGGCCTCGTCGAGCGCCTGCCAGAGCTCGCCATTCTTGACCGGCTTCCTGTCGCCGGTCTTCCAGCCGTTCTTCTTCCAGCCATGGATCCATTTGGAGATGCCGTCCATGACGTATTTGCTGTCGGTGTAGAGGTCGACCGTGCAAGGTTCCTTCAGCGCGTTGAGCGCGGTGATGGCGGCGAGCAGCTCCATGCGATTGTTGGTGGTCTCCGCCTCGCCGCCGGACAGTTCCTTGGTGACGCCGTTGTAGCGCAGCACCGCGCCCCAGCCGCCCGGCCCGGGATTGCCCGAGCAGGCGCCGTCGGTGAAGATCTCGATCTTTTTGTTCATGTCAGCCCATATTCGGATGGCGACTTGATGGCGCGGTGGAAGCGCATGCGGCGGATATACTCGGTCGGGTCGCGCTTCATCACTAGCCCGCCATCCGGAACGGTCAGCCAGTCATAGAGCCTTGTCAGCATGAAGCGCAGCGCCGAGCCGCGCGCCAGCATAGGCAGCGCCGCCTTCTCGTCACCCTGAAGCGGCCGCACCGACTGATAGCCGGAAAGCAGCGCGGCCCCCTTCGTGAGATTGAAGGAAAAATCCTTCTCGAAGCACCAGGCGTTGAGGCAGGTGGCGACATCGTAAGCGTAGAGATCGTCACAGGCGAAATAAAAGTCGATCAGCCCGGACAGTTTCTCGCCGAGGAAGAAGACATTGTCCGGGAACAGATCGGCGTGGATGATGCCTTGCGGCAGGCCGGTCGGCCAGTTGCGTTCGAAATCGGTAAAGTCGGCATCGACCTCGGCCGCCAAGCCCGGCTCGACCTCGTCGGCGCGCTCGCGCGATGCCGCCCAGAGCTTGCGCCAGCCGTCGATCGCCAGCGCATTCGGCCTTCTCATCTGAAAATCCTGACCGGCAAGATGGAGCCCGGCGAGCGCCTTGCCCACTTCCGCGCAATGCGCGGCGGTCGGGCGCCTGAGCGACAGGCCCTCGAGGAAGGTGATGATAACCGCAGGCCGGCCGGCCAGCGTGCCGATGACGGTGCCGTCATGCGCGGTGACCGGCAGCGGACAGGAAATGCCCTTCCTGGCGAGGTGGCCCATCAGGCCGAGAAAGAACGGCAGGTCGGCCTTGTCGACGCGCTTTTCGTAGAGCGTCAGGATATAGGAGCCGGTCGAGGCGTGGACCAGGAAGTTGGAATTCTCGGTGCCTTCGGCGATGCCCTTGTAGGAGAGCAGCTCACCCACCGGATAGGCTTTGAGGAACGCAGTCAGCTCGCCTTCGTTGACGTCGGTGTAGACGGCCATGCGGTTCACGCCGCTCCGTTGACGAAGGCCATGTCGGCCGCCGTCAGTTCGACATCGCGCAGCACCCGCATCACCGGAAAATCCTCCGTTTCCGTGGCCGTGATAGCCAGATCGATGGTGACGTCGAAACGCTGCCGGAATGCGTCGATGATCTCATCGACGATGATTTCCGGCGCCGAGGCGCCGGCCGACAGGCCGAGTGTCCTGATCCCGGCGATCTCATCCCACGGAATTTCGGCGGCGCGCTGCACGAGAAGCGACATCGCAGCACCCGCACGCTCCGCCACTTCGACAAGACGACGCGAATTGGACGAATTGGGAGCGCCGACGATGAGGAAAAGATCAGCGCCCGCCGCGGTCTCCTTCACCGCTTCCTGGCGGTTGGTGGTGGCGTAGCAGATCGATTCGGCCGCGGCCGCGTGCAATTCGGGAAACCGCTCCTGCAGCGCCCGGATGATGCCGGCGGTGTCCTCGACCGACAAGGTCGTCTGGGTGACGAAGCCCAGCGCCGAAGCGTCGACGGGCACGAAGCGCGCGGCGTCGGCCTCGGTCTCGATCAGCGTTACGGCGCCTTCCGGCAACTGGCCCATCGTGCCGATCACCTCCGGGTRCCCGGCATGGCCGATCAAAAGCACATGACGACCGAGCCGCTGGTGGCGCATCGCCTGCTTGTGCACCTTGGAGACGAGCGGACAGGTGGCGTCGAGGTAGAAGAGATTGCGCGCCTCGGCATCCGCCGGCACCGATTTCGGCACGCCATGCGCGGAAAAGACCACCGGCGACTGCCGATGCTCCGGCGGAATCTCGGAGAGTTCCTCGATGAAGACGGCGCCGAGGCTCTGCAGCCCTTCGACGACATAGCGGTTGTGCACGATCTCATGGCGGACATAGACCGGCGCGCCGTATTTCTTCAGCGCCAGCACGACGATCTGTATGGCACGGTCGACGCCGGCGCAGAAGCCGCGTGGTTGGCAGAGCCTGATCGTCAGCGGTGGCTTTTTCTCGGTCATGAATGCGAAGCCGGTTCAGTCGGAATCCTGTGGCGAAATGAGGTGCGCACCCCTGCCCTGTCAAGAGCGACCCAGCCTCAGCCTTCTTTCGCCGGGCGGCGCAGCCTCAGGATCAGCACGGCTGCAAGGGCGGCGGCCAGCCCGTACCAGGTGACGGCATATTGCAGGTGGTTGTTCGGCAGGTCGATGATGGTGACGCCACCGACCGGCAGGCCGCCGGGATTCGGCGTCTTGTCGGCATCRATGAAGAACGGCACCAGCACGAAACCGGCAGGCAGACCGGCGGTCGCCGCCATGACGYCACGGTCCTTCCAGTAGAAGATGTTCTTGGCAACATCATTGTCGGGAAGCATCATCGACGGTTTTCCCGGCAGCGGATTGCGGGCAAGCCCGGTCACCGTCACCTTRCCGGCTACTTCGCCTTTCGGCCGCTTGGCGGGGTCCTTGAGCTCGTAGGGAACAAAGCCGCGGTTGACGAGCACGAAGCGGCCGTCCTCGAGTTGCAAGGGCGTGTAGACGTTGAAACCRCTGTCGCCTTGCCAGGTGGAAARGAAATGCCGCTCGCCCTGGTGAAGGAAAGTGCCGGTCACCGTCACCGGCGTGTAATCGACGTCATGGGAAGCGGCGAACTCCCTCTCTATGTCGGCCAGCGRCAACGGCTCGGAATGCGTGCGCTTGTCGATGGTCGCGAGCAGGTCTTCCTTCCAGTGCAGGCGCTGGACCTGCCAGGTGCCGAGCCCGATCAGGACGGCGAACAGGACAAGGCCGAGACCGATGAGCAACGCCGAGYGCGACCGCGAACGGCCGGCCACCGAGCCTGTCGTCCCATTCATTCGTGGGATTCCAGCCTGCCTTCGGAGGCCTTCTTCGAATATTGCAAGGTGATCAGCACACCCTTGATGAGGCGCAGCGCCGTCAGGCAGAGCACCAGCGCCAGGGGTATCCACAGGATGAAGTGCAGCCAGAGCGGGGGGCTGAACGTCACCTCCATCCACAATGCCAGGCCGACGACGACGAAGCCGATGATCAGGATGACGAACACCGCCGGTCCATCGCCAGCATCGGCGAAGGAATAGTCGAGCCCGCAATTGTAGCAGCGCTTGCCGACGGTGAGGAAACCGGAGAACAGCTTGCCTTCGCCGCAGCGCGGGCAGCGGCCATGCAGCCCGGCCGAGATCGGATCGATGGGGGGCCAGATCGCCTTATCTTCACTCATGTCCGCACCGTAGACCCTTTCGCCCCAAAAGATAAGGCGGCCACGTCGCCGCAGCCGCCCTTTGGATGCCCGAAAACCGTCGRCTCAATGGCCTTCGATCAGTGCGCCGTTCGAGGCCCAGACATAGATGGCGCTGAACAGGAACAGCCAGACCACGTCGACGAAGTGCCAGTACCAGGCGGCTGCCTCGAAGCCGAAATGCTGCTTCGGCGTGAAGTCGCCGCGCATCRCACGCACCAGGCAGACCAGCAGGAAGATGGTACCGATGATGACATGGAAGCCGTGGAAGCCAGTCGCCATGAAGAAGGTAGCGCCGTAGATCGAATCCCTGAAGCCGAAGGGAGCGTGCATGTACTCGTAGGCCTGCACCATGGTGAACAGCATGCCGAGACCGACGGTCAGCACCAGGCCATTGATCAGGCCCTTGCGGTCGCCATGCAGCAGCGCGTGGTGCGCCCAGGTCACCGTCGTGCCCGACAGAAGCAGGATGATGGTGTTGTAGAGCGGCAGGTGGAAGGGATCGAGGACTTCGAGCCCCTTCGGCGGCCAGACGCCGCCGGTGAAGGCGGTGCGGGCGTATTGCGCGGCTTCGCCCGGGAACAGGCTGGCGTCGAAGAAGGCCCAGAACCAGGCGACGAAGAACATCACCTCGGAGGCGATGAACATGATCATGCCGTAGCGCAGATGCAGCGACACGACGCGCGTGTGGTGCCCCTCATGCGCTTCCTTGATGGTGTCCGACCACCAGGCGAACATCGTGTAGAGCACGATGATCATGCCGATGAAGAACAGCCACGGATTAGCGATGTTGTGGCCAAAGACCGGGAAGTTGCCGCCCTTCAGATATTGCATCAGGCAGACGCCGCCGACGGCGGTGACCAGCGCGCCGACCGAACCCAGGAAGGGCCAGGGGCTCGGGTTGACGAGATGGTAGTCGTGGTGTGGTTTTGCGTGCGCGTCTGCCATATCAACCCCCGAGGCTTGCTTCGGAATCTGGAACTTTTTTGCTGCTGCCAGCGGCCGGCACCGACGAGGCGACCGGCTGTTTCTTTTCGACCGGGAACATCGTGTAGGACAGGGTGATCGTCTTCAAGTCCTTRAGTTCCGGCACATTGACGATGTCTGGATCGACATAGAACACGACCGGCATGTCCAGCGTCTCGCCGGGCTTCAGCGTCGTGTCGGTGAAGCAGAAGCACTCCACCTTGTTGAAATAGGCGCCGRCCATTTCAGGCTGCACGTTGAACGACGCGCGACCGGTGATGGGGCGGTCGAACTTGTTGGTGGCGCTGTAATGCGCCTGGGTCGTCTCGCCGATCTTGATCGTCACCGAACGGGCGACCGGTTCGAATTGCCATGGAATGCCGTTGGTGTTGGCGTCGAAACGGATGGTGATGTCGCGGTCGAGCACGCGCCCGGCATATTGCTTTTCGGCGCGTTGCGTGGTGCCGCCATAGCCGGTGACCTGGCAGAACATCTTGTAGAGCGGCACCGCCGCATAGGCCATGCCGACCATGCCGGTAAAGAAGGCGAGGCAGACAGCGGCGACGATGCCGTTGTTGACCTTGCGGGGCTTGCTCAAGTCGCCGCTCATCAGCCGCCCCCAAGCAGGCCCGAGCCGGTCAGGCTCGCGCCTTGGTGACCGAAGCGCACGATGGTGGCGGCATAGAAGATGATGACCAACGCGGCCAGCGCGACGGCGATGGCGATGGAACGGTTGCGGCGCGCCTTGCGCTGGCGCTCGGTCAGCGTAACCAGTTCGAGGTTCTTGTCGGCCACGATCATATCCCCCCCATCATCAGCGCGCGCCCGACGACGCAATCGACGAGATAGGCGGCGAAGATGGCGAAGAGATAGAGCAACGAATAGCCGAACAAGGCCTTTGCCGGCTTCATCGCGTGGTCGTCGGCGGCCATGGCAAGCACTTTCCAGGCGTAGCAGACGAAGCCCGCGCCGAGGACCGCCGAGACGACGCCATAGCCGGCCGTAGTGTAGCCGAGCGCCCAGGGCAGCACGCCGACCGGCGCCAGGATCAGCGCATAAGCGAAGATCTGCCGACGGGTCGAGGCCTGGCCGGCGACATTCGGCATCATCGGGATGCCGGCGCGGGCGTAGTCGTCGGACTTGAAGAGAGCCAGYGCCCAGAAATGCGGCGGAGTCCACAGGAAGATGATCAGGAACAGGATCACGCTTTCGAGGCTGACCGAACCGGTCACCGCGGCCCAGYCGATCACCGGCGGGATGGCGCCGGCGGCGCCGCCGATGACGATGTTCTGTGGCGTCCAGCGCTTGAGCCACATGGTGTAGATGACGGCGTAGAAGAAGATGGTGAAGGCGAGAAGCGATGCCGACAGCCAGTTGACCAGCACGCCGAGCGTCATCACCGACAGCACCGAGAGCACCAGGCCGAAGCTCAACGCCTCGCCCGGCGTGACGCRCCCGGCCGGCACCGGGCGGCCGGCGGTTCTGGTCATCACCGCGTCGATATCGGCGTCGTACCACATATTGAGCGCGCCGGAAGCGCCGGCGCCGATGGCAATTGCCAATATGGCGATCATCGCCAGCAACGGGTTGATGGCGACGGGCGCCGCGACCAGGCCGACAAAGGCCGTGAAGACGACCAGCGACATGACGCGCGGCTTCAGGAGGGCGAAGAAATCGCCAGCGGTCGCTTCCGACATGCGAAAGCCCGCTTCCTCCATCAATCTGTCTTCGGCAAGGGCCATGCGTACTTAAAGTCCATCATTCCGTTGGCCAAGACCGCCGGGCAAGCCGGCGGCCTCGTGTAAGTCGGGACGCCGCCTACTTGATCTTCGGCAGCTGTTCCCACTGGTGGAACGGCGGCGGCGAAGGCAGCTGCCATTCCAGCGTGGTGGCACCCTCGCCCCACGGGTTGGCGCCGGCGACGCGCTTCTTCTGGAAGGCCTCGAACACGCCGTAGAGGAAGATCGCAACGCCGACGGCCGCGATGTAGGAGCCGTAGGACGAGATCATGTTCCAGCCGGCGAACGCGTCCGGATAGTCGACGGTGCGGCGCGGCATACCGGCGAGGCCGAGGAAGTGCTGCGGAAAGAAGATCAGGTTGACGCCGACGAAGGTCACCCAGAAGTGGGTGTTGGCGATCACCGGCGAGTACATGTAGCCGGTCATCTTCGGGAACCAGTAGTACCAGCCGGCGAAAATGGCAAACACCGCGCCCAGCGACAGCACGTAGTGGAAGTGGGCGATCACGAAATAGGTGTCGTGCAGCGAGCGGTCGAGGCCGGCATTGGCCAGCTGAACGCCGGTGACGCCACCGATGGTGAACAGGAAGATGAAGCCCAGCGCCCACAGCATCGGCGGCTTGAAGGAGATCGAGCCGCCCCACATGGTGGYGATCCAGGAGAAGATCTTCACACCGGTCGGCACCGCGATGACCATGGTGGCGAACACGAAGTAGCGCTGCGTGTCGAGCGACAGGCCGGTCGTGTACATGTGGTGAGCCCAGACGATGAAGCCGACGGCGCCGATCGCGACCATGGCGTAGGCCATGCCGAGATAGCCGAAGACAGGCTTCTTCGAGAAGGTCGAGACGATATGGCTGATGATGCCGAAGCCCGGCAGGATCAGGATGTACACTTCGGGGTGACCGAAGAACCAGAACAGGTGCTGGAAGAGAATCGGATCGCCACCCTGATCCGGCACGAAGAAGGCGGTGCCGAAATTGCGGTCGGTGAGCAGCATGGTGATGGCGCCCGCGAGGACCRGCAGCGAGAGCAGGAGCAGGAAGGCGGTGATCAGCACCGCCCAGGCAAACAGCGGCATCTTGTGCAGCGTCATGCCGGGAGCGCGCATGTTGAAGATGGTGGTGATGAAGTTGATGGCGCCGAGGATCGACGATGCGCCGGCGATGTGGATCGACAGGATCGCCAGGTCAAGCGCAGGCCCCGGCTGGCCGGACGTCGAGAGCGGCGGATAGATCGTCCAGCCGCCTCCGGGACCGAAAGCGCCCGGCGCGCTCGGCACGAACATCGAGCAGAGCAGCAGGATGAAGGCCGGCGGCAGCAGCCAGAAGGAGATGTTGTTCATGCGAGGGAACGCCATGTCAGGCGCGCCGATCATGATCGGCACCATCCAGTTGGCGAAGCCGCCGATGAGCGCCGGCATCACCATGAAGAAGATCATGATCAGGCCGTGCGCGGCGCCAAAGGCATTGTACATGCTCTTGCCGCCGTCGATGGCGGCGTCGCCCTGCATGCCGTAGACCATCTGCGCCAGGCCGCTGAAGATCTGGATGCCCGGCTCCTGCAGCTCCATGCGGATGGCGACCGAGAGCGCACCACCGATGATGCCGGCAATGATCGCGAAGATCAGGTAGAGCGTGCCGATGTCCTTGTGGTTGGTCGAGTAGACCCAGCGGACCCAGCCATGCGGCCTGTGGTCGTCGTGATCGTGAGCTGCAGCCTCTGCCATGTTCCGCTCCGTTCCCTAAATCTTGCTRACCCGCGGCATCAATTGCCGGCGGCCGCTACCTTGTTGGTACCATCGATCTCGGCCATCAGCGCCTTGTTGGCGGCAGGCACGTCGGTCTTGGCCGTCTCCAGCCAGGTCTTGAACTGCGCATCGGACACGACGCGCACGGCGATCGGCATGAACGCGTGGTCCTTGCCGCAGAGCTGCGAGCACTGGCCGTAATAGAGGCCTTCCTTCTCCGCCTTGAACCAGGTCTCGTTGGTGCGGCCGGGCACGGCGTCCATCTTGATGCCGAAGGACGGCACGGCGAAGGARTGGATAACGTCGGTGGCGGTGATCAGCACGCGGGTCGTGGTGTTGACCGGTACGACCAGCTCGTTATCGACCGCCAGCAGGCGCGGATAGAGCGAGCGATCTTCCTTGCCGGCCTTGGCGCGGTCGGCATCCTGGAGAACCGCCGAGTTGAAGGAGAAGCTCTTGTCGACCTGGTATTCATAATCCCAGTTCCACTGGTTGCCGGTCGYCTTGACGGTGAGCTTGGCTTCTTCCGGCGGGGTGTATTGCGCGGTGAGCAGCTGAAAGGAGGGAATGGCGATGAGCAGAAGCACGATCACCGGYCCGACCGTCCAGATCACCTCGATCAGCGTGTTGTGGCTRGTCCTGGACGGCACCGGATTGGCGCTGGCGCGAAACCTGACKATGCAGACCARCAGAAGCGCCAGCACGAGGATGGTGATCGGGACGATGAACCACATGGTGTAGTTCCCGAACCGCTCGATCTGCCGCATCATATCGGTCGCCGGAGCCTGGAAGGTCACCTCCCATTCCCGCGGCTGGTCGGCACGGGCCGCCGCACTGGAGAAGAGCACGGCCGAAGCTGCCGCACCTGCCAAGAATTCAGCGCTTGCCAGGAATTTCCTCATCGCCCTCTCGTCTCCCACTTCCCGCGATCTGGTCGCACCAATAACGGACGCTGCCGGGATTGGGAATCCCGGTCTGTCCCTAGGGTGGTTCAAACCATACTCTATTTCCCTCCGCAAGAAAGGAGCGGAGGAAACCGTGCGGCATTTTTGCGCGCAGGCCGAAGGCCGTCTTCAGGCCCCGCCGCGCTATATACGCAACGGTCGCAATTCGGGCGAATTTGCTTTGGAAAAGCATGGAATTGCCGGTATCGGGGCGGGCCGGCGACGGTCTCGTCCTTTACTTGGCCCCGGCGCGGCTTAAAGTGCCGTGATTCGCAATGGAGCCGTTATGACTTCCTGGCTTTCGAGAACCCTGGCGAAGGTCGTCCTTGCCGTCGCCTTGCTCGGCGTCGGCGTAGCCGTTGGCGCCGCCGCCTCGCCGAACAATGCTTCGCCCCCGAGCGGCACGGTGAAGTCGACGCATGGCGCGTGGTCGATCATCTGCGACACGCCGGCGGGCGCGACCTCCGAACAATGCGTTATGATGCAGAATGTCGTTGCCGAGGACCGTCCTGAAATGGGGCTTTCGGTCGTGGTGCTGCGCACCGCCGACAACAAGGCCGAGATCCTGCGCGTGCTGGCGCCGCTCGGCGTGYTGCTCCCCAACGGTCTCGGTCTCAATGTCGACGGCAAGGATATCGGCCGCGCTTATTTCGTGCGCTGCTTCCAGGACGGCTGCTACGCCGAGGTGATCCTCGAAAAGCCGTTGCTCGACACGTTGAAGAGCGGCACCTCGGCCACCTTCATCGTCTTCCAGACGCCCGAGGAAGGCATCGGTATTCCCGTCGACCTCAAGGGCTTTGCGGAAGGTTTCGCCGCCCTACCTTGATCTTCTTGCCCATGCGCCGCTCCCGACGCCGAAGTCCGGTGGCGAATGCGCGTTTGGCGGCCAGGAGGCTCAATGCGCGCGAATTTATCCGCTTCCATCACCGGTCTGGCGCTGCTCGCCGCGGTTTCGGCCGCACGTGCCGAGGATGACGAAATCCTCCAGAAACCCGAGCCGGCGGCGATCCTCGATATCGCCAAGGGCTACGGCTCGGCCAGGATGGACAAGGACGACAATGGCGATCCGATGATTTCGKGGCGGATCGAGGGCGTCAAATACGTGATCTATTTCTATGGCTGCGAAAACCACGAGAACTGCAAGTCGCTGCAGTTCTCGACCGGCTACAGCGATCCGCTGACCGCCGACCAGGCCAATGCCTGGAACGCAAAATACCGCTGGGTCAAGGCCTATTCCGGCGACGGCTCGAACTTCAAGATGGATGTCTCCTTCGCCGGCGGCATCACCAGGGCCAATCTCGAGGAGCAGTTCTCCAACTGGAACGCGATGGCCGGCAACATCAAGGACTTCATCAACGGCAAGTGAAGGCGGCGGCGCTTGCCGGCCTCGATCCCGTTAGCGATTGTCTGGCGGCCGCTTCGCGCCTACATCCCCTAGTGCAAAGAGAGCATGATGTCGTCCGAAAACCGCTACACACTTTTCGGCATCATGCTCTAGAACGATTTTGTTTCCACGAATGGACCTGCCATGAACAGCCTGATCGGCCAATTCGACATTTCCGACGATCGCGTCAAAGAGATCGTCACCGAGACCATCAAGGGCGCCGACGACGGCGAACTGTTCCTTGAATACAGCGAAAGCGAAGCGCTGATGTTCGACAACGGCCGGCTCAAGACGGCCAATTTCAACACCGACCAGGGTTTTGGCCTGCGCGCCGTGGCCGGCGAGGCCAGCGGCTATGCGCATTCGAGCGACCTGTCCGAAGCCTCGCTCAGGCGCGCGGCCGATGCCGTCTCGGCGGTCAAGGGTGGCTATTCCGGAACGCTCGCCGCAGCACCCGCCCGCACCAACCGCCACCTCTATGGCGACGAGAACCCCATCCCCTCGCCCAGCTTCGAGGCCAAGGCCAAGCTGCTGCAGGAGATCGACGGCTGGCTGCGAGCCAAGGATCCGCGCGTGCGGCAGGTGACAGCCTCGCTCGCCGCCTCCTGGCAGCATGTCGAGATCGTGCGCGGCGACGGCCAGATCGTGCGCGACATCCGCCCGCTGGTCCGCATCAACGTGTCGGTCGTGGTCGGCAGCGGCGACCGGCAGGAGAGCGGCTCCTACGGCATGGGCGGCCGCAAGAGCTTCGGCGAGTTCGTCAGCGAGGAAAGCTGGAAGCATGCGGCCAGCGAGGCGCTGCGGCAGGCGCTGGTCAATCTGGAAGYGGTTCCGGCGCCGGCCGGCACGTTCGACATCGTGCTGTCCAGCGGCTGGCCGGGGGTGATGCTGCACGAAGCGGTCGGCCRCGGGCTCGAAGGCGACTTCAACCGCAAGAAGACATCCGCCTTCGCCGGCCTGATGGGCCAACAGGTGGCGGCAAAGGGCRTCACCGTCGTCGATGACGGCACGATCCCCGAGCGGCGCGGCTCGCTCACCGTCGACGACGAAGGGACGCCTTCGGCGCGCAACGTGCTGATCGAGGACGGCAAACTGGTCGGCTATATGCAGGACCGCCAGAACGCCCGGCTGATGGGCATGAAGGCCACCGGCAACGGCCGCCGCGAGGGCTATGCGCACCAGCCGATGCCGCGCATGACCAACACCTACATGACCGCGGGCGACATGCAGCCGGAAGAGATCATCGCCTCGGTCAAGAACGGCATCTACGCCGTCTCCTTCGGCGGCGGCCAGGTCGACATTACCTCGGGCAAATTCGTGTTCGGCTGCACCGAGGCCTACATGATCGAGAACGGCAAGGTGACGCAGCCGATCAAGGGCGCGATGCTGATCGGCAACGGACCGGACGCCATGCACCGCGTCAGCATGGTCGGCAACGACATGAAGCTCGACAACGGCATCGGCGTGTGCGGCAAGGCCGGACAGGGCGTGCCCGTCGGCGTCGGTCAGCCGCATCTCAGGATGAACCAGATGACGGTGGGCGGGACGAGGGTTTGAGGACTGGCCGGATATGGCTTGAATTGAACCACGGCACCAGTTATCTTACCTTTGTCTTACATAGGTAAAGTGCCATGTCTACTTCTCAAAAGCTCACGACCACCGTCTCGACCAAGGGACAGGTGATTCTGCCTAGCGCCATTCGGAAACGGAGAGAATGGAGCGCTGGAACGAGACTCGAAGTTCAGGAAACGCCGGAGGGCGTGCTTTTGAAGCTGGCGCCTGCATTCGCGGCAACGCAGCCGAAAGACGTGTTCGGTTCCCTGCCATCCCGCGGCGCGCCAAAGACACTCGAAGAAATGGACGCGGGCGWCCTCGCCGAAGCACGGCGGCGCCATGCTCGCGATTGATAYGAACGTTGTCGTTCGCTACCTGACGAACGACCATCCCAAGCAGTCCGCGCGCGCCAGGCGGTTGATCGACGGCCAACAGGTTTTTGCCGCCGTCACGGTGATCCTGGAAACCGAGTGGGTGCTGCGCAGCGCCTATGGCTATGACCAGGCTGATATCGTCAGGGCGCTGCGGCAGTTCGGCGGACTTCCTACGGTCGAGATCGAAGATGCCCCTGTTGTCGCTTCAGCGCTCGATCTGGTCGAGGCCGGCGTGGATTTCGCGGATGCGCTGCATCTCGGCAAATCATCCCACTGTACCGGCTTTGCAACCTTTGACCGCAATTTCGTGAAAGCCGCAAAAAGGACCGGGTCTGAAGGCGTGCGGGAGGCATGAAGCCAGCGCGGTCCGGGGCTACGACCAGCCGCAGTGTCCCGCCAGGTTGATGCTCRCATTCCGACTTGAAGGCATCCTCGACCTTGAACTGAACACAATCGTGTTAGGACATTATTAATTGTTTAATTGGCTGGGCCGGCGTTTGCGCATTAGCCTGTCGCCAGTCTCCTCGTTGCGGTGGTGTTGGCAGTGAAGCGATCCCCTGGTGTCCCGACCTCCTCTCTCCTCCTTGGCCTTGTTTCGTTGGTAGGCGCTTCGTCRCTGCAAGCCAGCCCAGCGGCGGCVCAGTCGTCGCTGCTCAAGCTGGCGTCGACGCGGCCTGCCGCCAGTTCCGCCTCGGTTGGCGGCAGCACCAGCGTCCCATATGGCTGGCTCGATTTCTGTCATCGCCGGCCGAAGGAGTGCAAGGTGCCCGCCCTGCCGGCCGCGAGCGTCAAGCTGACCGCGCAGAACATGAGCATCCTCAAGCGGATAAACCAGAAGGCGAACCGCTCCATCAAGCCGGTCAGCAACTACGACCACTGGGGCACGACGATGGACCACTGGGACTATCCGGTGGACGGCAAGGGCGATTGCAAGATCTACGCGCTCTACAAGCGCAAGCTTCTCCAGGAAGCGGGATTTCCCCGGCAGGCGCTGCTGATGACGGTGGTGCGCGACCTTCACAATGAGGGCCACACCATCCTGACGGTGAAGACCGACAAGGGCGATCTCGTGCTGGACAATCTGGTCGATGRAATCCGGCCCTGGAATGCGACCGGCTATTATTTCCTGAAACGCCAGTCGCAGCAGAATCCGAATATCTGGGTTTCGCTCAACCAGCGCGGCGGCACGGCGAAACGGCTGTCTCCAAGCTCTTAAAGCGCGTCGCGCTGAAACGGATTCAGGCGACGCGCTTTAAGTCTTTGTTTTGATGCATGTCGTTGTCCCAGAACCGCTGCGCACTTCTGGGCGACATGCATTAGACCAAAACCGTATCATAATCCGCGCGGCCCGGCTTGAGGTCGGTTGGCGCACCACTGATCAACGATCCCCGATTTTGCAGGATCGATGGGCCAGGACCTCCGRCCCACCGACGAAATGGCTATGCCGCCTGCGCGGGGCCTATTGCTTGCAGGGCGGCTCGCCCGGATGCCCGCAGGTCGGCCTCTTGTTTGCCTGCTGCGGCTGCTGCCTGGGCTGCTGCACTAGGCGCCGCTCCTGTGGCTGAAGCTGGAGCTTCGGCTGCACATGGAATTGCGGCCTTTCCTGCCTGGACAGCACCTCCAGGTTCGGCTTGTTGACCTTGAGGTTGTGCTGGACGTTGACTTCCGCGCCTGCCGCTCCGCCGCCGTTTCCGGTCAGTTTGCGGAACTTCTTGCCGCTGTCGCCACCCTGCCCGTTCGGAGCCAAGGTCGCGCCTGCGGCCAGGTCCTTGCGCGTAAGCCTCTTCGGTTTCCCGCCGTTCTGGTCGGGCAGGATCGTCGGGCTGTTCCTTCCGAGCTTATCCTGAATCGTGGGCCCGTTCGTGACAGGCGCGCCGTTGACGGTGGGCAGCCTGTGGAACTTGCCCTTGTTGCCGGTCTGCGCCCCGGCGCCCTGTCCGGTCACGACTTCGCCCTGCTTGCCGAGTGTCCTCAAGTGCCTGTCCGCCAGCGCCGGTTTGCCGTTGACCAGAGGCAGCGGCTTGCCGTTGTTCACGAGCGGCACCGTGGTCTTGCCGTTGGCGAGCGGAAGCGTCTTGCCATTGGCGAGCGGAACGGTCTTGCCGTTCACGCGCGGCAGCGTCTTGCCGTTGACGAGGGGCAGAGTCTTGCCGTTGGCCCCGGGCAGGGCATGATCGGTCGAAAGCGTTTTCGACAAGGGCGTTCCCAGGGGCGCCACCAGGCCCGGTTGCTTGCCCTGCTGGAGCGCCGCCCGCTTCTGCAGCAGCGGCGGCAGCGCCACCTTGGTGGCCAAGGCGGCGGCGCCCAGTCCAACCGCGCCGGCAGTCAGCTTCTGGCTGGTGGTGAGGCCGCCGCCCTGCCCTGCCTGGTTGTTCTCGTTGATCGTCGTGTTGTTGATGACGGTCGTGTTGTGGATGTTGTTGAAGATGATGTTGTCCGGCGGCGGCACGATGTCATGCGGCGGGTTGATCCATCTCGGGAACGGCACGAAGGCCGGCGATGGCAGGACGAAGATGCCGACGGGCGGCGGCGGTGGGGCCAGCACCACGAAGTCAGGCGGAGGCGGCGGCAGGAATATCACCGCGACCGGCGGCGGCGGCTCGAAATCGAAATCGGGATCATCGAAATAGAGCACCRGACGGTCGACATAGACGATTTCCTCCGGCGGAGGCGGCGGCACGTCATAGACGATGACGGAGAAGCTCGGCGGCGGCTCCAGCTCGGCGTCGAAATGCTCCAGGCGGCGGCGGGCGTCCCAGGCATGCGGGCCGTGCGGATAGCGTTCGAGATAGGACCAGTAGGCCTCCGGCGTATCGCGCATCCAGGTCTGCCGCCAGGTGATCGCCTCGCGCCGCGCCGCGATGATGGCGCGCACGCGCCTGGCCATTGGATCGTGCGGATAGGCGACGAGGAAATCCTCATAGCCGCGCATCGTGTCGCGGTCGAGCGCCGCGACATAGGCGTCATGGGCGTCGAAATCGCGGATTTCCCTGGTGCGGTCGGCCTGGGATTCGGCTTCGGAAACCTTCGGCGCCGGCGCATCCGGCGCGCGGTCGAAGAAGACGAAGGGCGCATCGACCTTCGAAGCGTCCCACGGCACCTCAGCGCCTTGCGTCACCTCATTGACGCGCAGGCGCGTGCGGTCGAACACATCCTCAAGCGACAGGCCGCCATCGCGCATCATCTCGGCGAGCGACTGGGCGTAAGCGCCATATGGCCCCTTGCCTTCCGGCGCCGCGGTGCCGGGCGCGGCGTTGAAAGCTATCAGCATGTTCGGGTCAGGATCGACCAGCGCGAGGCCACCCGCCAGCGGCTGGTCCCACTGGGGGAAGTCATTCGGCCGCGCCGCGTCGAGCACGACGATGTTGACCTTCGTCGGCAGAGCGGCAAGCGGCCGCGTCAAATCGGAAATGCGCACCGCCTGGATCGGCACGTCGGCCGGATTGGCGATCTTGGCGTCGACCGGCAGGAAATAGTTCTCGCCCTCGAACTGCGCGCCGTGGCCGGCCAGATAGACGAAGACGACCGCGTCGGGACCGGCTGCCGAAACCTTGGCGAGGAAATCGCGATACGCCCCGCGCAGCGATTCCTGGTCGACGTCGCGGGCGCCGACGACGTCGAAGCCGGCCGCCTGCAAGGTCTGCGCGATCAGGCCGGCGTCGTTGGCCGGCGTCGCCAGCGCGCCGGACGGATAGGCGGCGTTGCCGATGACGAAGGCCAGCCGCTTTTGCTGTTGCGCGAGCRCGCCGGTCGCCGAGACGGCGACGAAAAGGAAGAGGACGACAAAACCGAGGAATTTCTGGAGCATCCGCATTTCAGGCCACCTCTGTTAAGAGCAACCGATGCTGTCGAGGCCCTTCCCCTCCTCCAGCGGATCCAGCCTAGACCGTGCAAAACGGCGGCTTTGCGGCGCGATTCCGGCGGCTTGCGCGCAAGCGGCCGCTTCAACGAAATGTGATAGCGCCGAGCGCCTCCGGTGGCTCCGTTTTAAACCGTTCTATAGCCACGATGCTGGCGTTTCCGGCAGGCGATGCTCGGGATCGACGACGTCGAGGCGCGGCGCGCCGTTCCCGTTCCAGCGCCAGAGCGCAACACAGGTGCCGCCGGGCGACATAAATGATGGATAGATCACGCCATGTAGCCCATCGGCCAGCAGGCGGTCGCGGAGCTGGTGCGTCTCGGGCACCAGTCCCCGATCCAACAAATCCCGCCACTCACATCGATGAATATCCATCGTGGCGCCCAGTCCGGCCAGAGTCGCAGCGTCGGTCAGGTCGGCCAGCCGCGCGCAAGAAAGTTCCAATTGAGCGATCAAAGCCGGGTGCTGGACAAAACCCTGATTAYACTCGGCCCAGGCAGTGGACAGTTCTTGCGCCGCATAGATGGTCGGGGYGCCCAGGGGGTTCCAACGGCCGCCAAACCGGGCCGCGCCCTCGCCGGAAAGCGGCAGATAGGCCCAGCGTGGCACGAAGGCACGCCACAGCGTCAGCCTGATTTCACGCATAGACGCCGGAGCGGACGGCCTCCAGGTAGGCAAGCACCTTGTCCGTCTTGCCCTCGCGAACGAGATCGTAAGCAGTCTTTCCGGCCCAGCCCGGGATGGGCTGATGCTTGAACCAGATCGCCGCGCGCTGCTCGCCGCCRGCCATTTCGCCTGCCATCGCCAGAATGCGAACGACGGGGCTCAGCGCGGCATCGACCTTGCGCGCACCGGTCTTGGCGGCGAGCGTGTTGCGCGCAACGCCAATCAGGCCAGCCAGTTCAGTCAGGTTGACGCCGAGCAATTCGGCGACACGCCGCGCGGACAGGTATGGAGACCGCTCCTCGCCGAAGCGCGACGCCGGAATTTCAAGCATTGCGGAACTCATGACTATTTTCCAGCGTGTTTTGATACGATAACATCAAAATATGCCCAATCCAAGCGCAATTCAAGCGCAACGGACGGCTGGATACCTACCGCCGCCTTCTCGGCTTCTCCAGCAGCGCCACAGCCTCGACATGCGGCGACCACAGGAACTGGTCGATCGGCGTGACACTCTTCAGCGTGTAGCCGCCATCGAGGAGAATCCGCAAATCGCGCGCGAGCGTCACCGGATTGCACGACACGGCGGCGATCAGCGGCACGTCGGAGCGGGCGATCTGCTTCGACTGGTCCTCGGCGCCGGCGCGCGGCGGATCGAAGACCAGGCCGTCGAGGGCGTTCAACTCCTTGAAGGTCAGCGGCCGGCGGAACAGGTCGCGGCGTTCGCTGGTCACCCGCTTCAAGCCGGTGGCGAAGCGGTAGGCGCGGTCGAGTGCGGCGAGCGCCGGCGCATCGCCTTCCACGGCATGGACCTCCGACTTCGCGCCAAGCCGCAGCGCGAAGCTGCCGCAGCCTGCGAACAGGTCCGCGACCTTTTTGGCGCGCGACAGATGCTGGCCGACAAGACCAGCCATCGCCTGCTCGGCGGCTTCCGTCGCCTGCAGGAAGGCGCCGGGCGGCATGGCGACAGCAACCGATCCGAATTGCACCACCGGCTTCTTCGGCTCGACGACGATCTCGCCGTCGACGGAAAGCCGCGCCAGGCCCTCAGCCATGACGAAGTTCGAGGCGATGCGGCGCTGGTGGTCGCCAAGCTTGCCGGCATCATGGACGGCAATGTCGAGGCCAGAGGCGGTGACGGTCACCGTCATATGGAACGCCTTTGGCGTGGCGCAGACCAGACCGGCCAGGGCGCGCAACTTATCGAGCGCCGAGACGATCGCCGGCAGCGAGATCGGGCATTCCTCGATCGGGATGATCTCGGAAGACAGCGCGCGCACGAAGCCGAGCAGCATGCCGGCTTCGGTACGCCTGGCGCTGAACGTGACGCGGCGGCGGGTGTGCGGCGCGCAAGGCACCAGCGCGGCGATCTCGCCAGCGATGCCCTTGGCCTTCAGCGCCTGCACGACCTTCTCGCGCTTCCATTGCTGGTAGGCTTCGGCTTCGTAATGCTGCAGCGCGCAGCCGCCGCATTCGGTGAAATGGCGGCAGGCCGGATCGATCCTGAGCGGCGCGGCTTCCAGCACCGAGATCAGCGTGGCGCGATCCTTCTGGCGCGCGGCCGTAACCGTTTCGCCGGGCAGCGTGAACGGGACGAAGACCTCTCCGCCCTCGGCACTGGCGATGCCGTCGCCCTGCGAGCCGAGCCTGGCGATGGTGAAGCGTGTGCTCATCGCGAACCCGCATCCTTTACGGCGGCGAGGAGGAACTCGCGGTTGCCGTCGCCGCCTTCGAGCGGCGACGGGTGGAGTCCGAGCACACGCCAACCGGGAATGGAGGACAGCCAATCGCGCAGCTCAGCAGCGATGCGTTCGGCATCCGCCGGCTCCTTCAGCAGGCCGCCCTTGCCGATGGCCTCGCGACCGGCCTCGAATTGCGGCTTGACCAGGAGAATCGCCCTGGCGCCCTCGCCCGCCAATTCCAGCGCCGGCGGCAGCGCGAGCTTGAGCGAGATGAAGGAGACGTCGCAGACCAGGAAACCGGGGATGCGGCCGCCGAGATCGGCTGCCGTCAGATCGCGGGCGTTCAGCCCTTCGATCGCCGTCACGCGCGGGTCGCCGGCAATGTCGGGATGCATCTGGCCGTGACCGACATCGATCGCCGTTACATGGGCCGCGCCGCGCTCGAGCAGCACCTGGGTGAAGCCGCCGGTCGAGGCGCCAACATCGAGCGCTTCGCTGCCGCAAGGATCCAGGCCGAAATGGTCGAGGCCGGCGATCAGCTTCAGTGCCGCGCGCGACACATAGGCCCGCGCCGGATCGTCGATGGCGACCAGGCAGCCCGGCGCGACGGGCTGGCCGGGTTTGCGGGCAACGATGCCATCGACCGTCACCGTGCCGCGCTCGATCGCATCGCGGGCGCGCGAACGGCTGGCGAACAGGCCGCGCCCGACGAGCAATTCGTCGAGCCGCTGGCGCTGGCTTAATGGCAAAGGGGAACTCATCGGCCTTCATTGGCGAAAGCCGGGCGCGAACGCAATGGGTTTGAATATCGGGCAAGAGGCTGCAGAATGCCCGAAGGAACAGGCGATCAGCCGATGGAGGTGGCAATGCTGAAGGGGACCTGCCATTGCGGCGCGGCTCACTGGACGCTGGAAGGCGATCCCGGTGGGATCACCGCCTGCAATTGCACGCTTTGCCGCCGCTACGGCACGCTCTGGGCTTATGACTATGTCGACGAACGCATACGCATAGCCGGGCCGCTGAAGTCCTACACGCGCGCCGAGGTGGCGGAACCCGCGCTGGAGATCCTGTTCTGTCCGACCTGCGCCTGCGTGGTCGCCTGGCGTGGCCTGCGCGCGGCCAAGAGCGGGCGCACGCGCATCGCCGTCAATGTCAGGCTGGCGCCGCCGGAGGAGGTCGCCAACCTGCCGATCGATCATTTCGACGGCCTCGACACATTCGACGACCTGCCGCGCGACGGCCGCTGCGTGCGCGATATGTGGTTCTAGAGCGTTTCACCGTTTCACGGAAACGGCGAACCGCTCTATCTCTTTGTTTTGACGCAATTCCTGACGGAAAATCGCGTCACACTTTTCCTGGAATTGCTCTAGAAGACGGTCCGCGAAACCTGGCGCTCGACGGCCGGCGTCAGGCCATCATTGCCGGAGGCCTCCTTGCGCGGCGGCTCAACAGGCGCCGGTGCGGACGGCGGACTGTCCGGCAGCACGAYGAGTTGAGGCTTCTGCTTGTAGGAGAAGCCGCCGCGGATGTTGCCCATCTTGCCGGCGACGATGTCGATTGCCGCCTTTTCGATATTGCGGTCGTAACGCGTTTCGGCTGCCGCCGGCGCAATCATGGCCGCCAAAAAGGCCATGCCGCAAATGAACGACTTCATGGTTCCTATCCCCTGCCTAGGACCAAGGTCTTAGCAGGGTGCCGTTGAAAATCGGCCAAGAGACAGGGTAAGCGAACCGCCAAACGGAAGCGTTAACAAATGGTTAGCGTAAAAAGCCGGCAAACTGATTCAAAGAGCTAACGTCTTGATTCAGGCGCGCTGCGCCTGAACGCCACGGCCGAGCGTCGCGAAGACCGTGCGCACGATGCCCGCCGCATCCAGGCCGGCGTCGGCATACATCTTTTCGGGCTTGGCGTGGTCTGTGAACACATCCGGCAGCACCAGCGGGCGCACCTTGAGGCCGCTTTCCAGCAGGCCTTCATGGGCGAGGAAATGCAGGACCTGACTGGCGAAGCCGCCGATGGCGCCCTCCTCCACGGTCACCAGCACTTCATGCGAACGGGCGAGGCGCCGGATGAGATCCTCATCCAGCGGCTTGGCGAAGCGGGCGTCGGCGACGGTGGTGGAGAGGCCCGCCGCGCCGAGCTCCTCGGCGGCCAACAGGCAATCCTGCAGCCGCGTGCCGAAGGAAAGCAGCGCGACTTTGGCGCCCTCTTTCAGGATACGGCCCTTGCCTATTTCCAGCACCGAGCCGCGCTCCGGCATGTCGACGCCAACGCCGTTGCCGCGCGGATAGCGGAAGGCGATCGGGCCGTCGTCATAGGAGGCCGCGGTGCGCACCATATGGCGCAGCTCCGCCTCGTCGGCCGCCGCCATGACGACGAAGCCCGGCAGCGAGGCGAGGAAAGTGGTGTCGAAGGCGCCGCAATGGGTGGCGCCGTCGGCGCCGACGAAGCCGGCGCGGTCGATGGGGAAGCGCACAGGCAGCTTCTGGATCGCCACGTCGTGGACAACCTGGTCGTAGGCGCGCTGCAGGAAAGTGGAATAGATGGCGGCGAAGGGCTTGTAACCTTCGGTGGCGAGCCCCGCCGCGAAGGTCACCGCGTGCTGCTCGGCGATGCCGACATCGAAGGTTCGCCTGGGAAACACCTCGCCGAACAGGTCGAGGCCGGTGCCGCTCGGCATGGCGGCGGTGATGGCGACGATGCGGTCGTCCTCGCGCGCTTCCTGGATCAGGCTTTCGGCGAAGACCTTGGTATAGGCGGGCGCGTTGGCCGGCGCCTTGGCCTGCGCGCCGGTGATGACATCGAACTTGTTGACGCCGTGATATTTGTCGGCCGCGGCCTCGGCCGGCGCGTAGCCCTTGCCCTTCTGGGTCACGACATGGATCAGCACCGGGCCTTTGCCGTTGTCGCGCACGTTCTTCAGCACCGGGATCAGATGCTCGAGATTGTGCCCGTCGATGGGGCCGATGTGATAGAAGCCGAGCTCCTCGAACAGCGTGCCGCCGGTGACATAGCCGCGCGCATGCTCGACGGCGCGAGTGATGGCGCGGTCGGCGCGCTTGCCGAGATAGGATGTCAGCTTCTTGCCGAAGTCGCGCAGGCCGAGATAGGCCTTGCCGGAGGCGAGCCTGGCCAGATAGGCGCTCATGGCGCCGGTCGGCGGCGCGATCGACATGTCGTTGTCGTTGAGGATGACGATCAGGCGGGCATCGAGCGCGCCGGCATTGTTCAGCGCTTCGAAAGCCATGCCGGCTGACATCGAGCCGTCGCCGATGACGGAAATCACATTGTTGCGCCCGCCTGACAGATCGCGCGCCATGGCCATGCCGAGGCCGGCCGATATCGAGGTCGAGGAGTGCGCCGCGCCGAACGGGTCGTATTCGCTCTCGGCCCGCCGGGTGAAGCCGGAAAGGCCGCCTTCCTGGCGCAGCGTACGGATGCGATCGCGACGGCCGGTCAGGATCTTGTGCGGATAGGCCTGATGGCCGACATCCCAGATCAGCCGGTCCTGCGGCGTGTTGAACACGTAGTGCAGCGCGACGGTCAGCTCGACGACACCGAGCCCGGCGCCGAGATGGCCGCCCGTCTGCGACACGGCGTCGATGARCTCGGCGCGCAATTCCGCGGCAAGCAGCGGCAACGCACTTTCATCAAGCGTCCGCAGGTCCGCCGGGATGCGAACCTTGTCGAGCAGCGGCGTGTCTGGCTTCACTCGGCCTGCCTCAATTGATCGAACACGGCGCTACCAGCAGATTGCGCCATAATCATGCGCGGAATAGGCCGCCGCCGGGCGAATGTAAATGCGCGCCGGTGATGGATCTCTAGTTCTCCGGCAGCGGAATGAACTCCTCCTCATCGCCGGGAACGATATCGAAGCGGCCTGTCTTCCATTCCTGCTTGGCCTGCTCGATGCGTTCCTTCGAGGACGAGACGAAATTCCACCAGATATAGCGCTGGGAACCGAGCGAAGCGCCGCCGAACAGCATGAAGTGGGCGCCGCGCTCGGAGGCGACGACGATCTCCTCGCCCGGCTTGAACACCAGAAGCCGCTCGGCCGGGAAGACATCGCCGGCGATCGAGACTTCGCCTTCCAGCGTGTAGATGGCGCGTTCCTCGGCGTCGGCGGGGATCTGCACGCTGGCGCCGGCCGCCAGGCGCAGATCAGCGTAAAGCGTGTCCGATGCGGTCGCCACCGGCGAGCGCCATCCTGAGAATTCGCCGATGACGACGCGGCCGCTGACGCCCTCGGCATCGATCTCAGGCAGGCGGGCCACCGACGTGTTCGCAAACACCGGGGCGATTTCCTCCTTGCCGTCGGGCAGCGCGAGCCAGGTCTGCAGGCCGGAGACCGACATCGGCGCACCGCGCAGCTCTTCCGGCGTGCGCTCGGAATGGACGATGCCGCGCCCCGCGGTCATCAAATTCACGTCGCCCGGCGCGATCACCATTTCGGTGCCGAGCGAGTCGCGATGCCTGATCTTGCCGTCGAACAGATAGGTGACGGTGGAAAGGCCGATATGCGGATGCGGGCGCACGTCGAGCGCATGGCCGGCGCGCAGGATCGCAGGCCCCATGCGGTCGAAGAAGATGAACGGCCCGACCAGACGGCGCTTTGCCGTCGGCAGCGCGCGGCGCACCTCGAAGCCGCCGATGTCCTTGGCGTTGGGGACGACCATCAGTTCGATCTGGTCGCAGGCGAAGGCATCGCCGGGTTCAGGATCATTTCCGGGAAAGAAGCTCATGACTGTCTCTTAGGCGAAACGCAGCGCCGACCTGGCCTTCGCCTTGGCCGCCTCGACCTCGCGGTTGCGCGGTTCCTGGCTGGTTTCGAGCGAATCGATCAGTTCGCGCGCGGCGGCCGCGATTGCCTCGACGGCGTGGTGGAAAGCATGCTCGTTGCGCTTGGACGGTTTCGTCGAGCCRCTCAGCTTGCGCACGAACTGAAGCGCTGCGTCATGCACTTCGTCATTGGTCGCCGGCGGCTCGAAATTGGCCAGGGTCTTGATGTTGCGGCACATGGCTTGGACTCCTTACCTGCTTGCTCTGCCCCCAAGTTATTCCGCGTCCAACGGCTCCGTTCCCGCCGGCTTGCCGTCGCGCGACAGCCGGATCTTCTCGACCTTGTCCTCGGCCGCCTTCAGCAGCCGATCGCAATGCGCCTTCAGCGCCTCGCCACGCTCATAGATCCGGATCGACTGGTCGAGCGGAACATCGCCGCGCTCCAGATCATCGACGATCTTCTCCAGCGCGTCGAGCGCCTGTTCGAAGCTCATCGCCTTGACGTCCTCATTGCCTTCCACTGCCATACCCTATCCCTTCATCAGCCGCCCGACATGGGCGGCGACTGAAAATGCCAGTCCCTGCAGATCGTAGCCGCCTTCCAGCAGGCTGACGAGCCTGTTGGAGCTGTGGCGCCCGGCGCGCTCCATCAGCTTGCCGGTCGCCCAGTCGAAATCGTCCTCGGTCAGGTTGATCTCGGCCAGCGGATCGCGGTGGTGCGCGTCGAAGCCGGCGGAAATGATGATCAGGTCCGGCGCGAACGCATCGATGGACGGCAGCACGCGCGACAGGAAGGCGTCTCGAAACAGGTCGCTGCCGGTCTGCGGCGCGAGCGGCGCGTTGACGATGTTGCCGGCGCCGGTTTCGCTCTTCGCGCCGGTGCCCGGGTAAAGCGGCATCTGATGCGTCGAGCAATAAAGCACAGACGGATCGTCCCAAAAAATGTCCTGCGTGCCGTTGCCGTGATGGACATCCCAGTCGACGATGGCGACGCGCTCGGCCTGATGTTTCTTCTGCGCATAGCGGGCGGCGATGGCGGCCGTGTTGAACAGGCAGAAGCCCATCGCCGTGGTCTTTTCGGCGTGATGTCCCGGCGGGCGGGCGGCGACGAACACATTGGCGGCACGGCCCTCGAAGACATCGTCGACGGYGGCATTGGCCGCCCCGATCGCCGTCACCGCCGCCTGCCAGCTCTTCGGGCTGGCACTGGTGTCGGCGTCGATCGAGACGATGCCGGTCTCAGGGATTGCCGCGCGGACGCGTTCGACGAATTGCTCGGGATGCGCGTAAAGGATCGTTTTCTCGTCGCCTTCGGGCGCTTTGACGCGGTCGAGCGCCGAAAAGGCATCGTCGTCCAGCACACGCTCGATGGCGCGCAGCCGGTCGGGCCGCTCGGGGTGGCCGGGCGGCGTGAGGTGTTCGAGGAAGATCGGGTGCGTGTAGAGACGGGTGGCCATGGCGCCTAATCTAGGCACCCGCGGCCGTAATGACCATGTTTGAAACGCCGAATGGCTGGGGAAATTGCGCCAGCCGATGTCGTCCGCGCCATTGGCGGGCGCCGAACTTTGCGGTAAGGTCACTTCGCTGCCTGGTGCCCGTGACGCGGGAGAATCGGGAACACGGTTGAACTCCGTGGCGTGCCCAACGCTGTGAGGGGGACCGCGCCGGCAAACGCCACTGTCCATGACGGGAAGGCGCCGGAGCGGGACGATCCCGAGCCAGAAGACCGGCCCGGCAGACATGGTCATCCGCTTGGTCAGGCGGATGACTGCTTGTCGCAAGGGGAAATGCGATGACGGCAGCAGCGATCGCCGCGAGCGGCGACGATTTTGACCAATTGGCGCGCGACGCGGTCTATCGTGCGATGTTCACCAGGCGTGACGTGCGCAGCTATTTTGTCCCCGACGATCTCGATGACAGCGTGCTGGCGCGGCTCATCACCGCCGCTCATCACGCGCCGTCGGTCGGCTACATGCAGCCGTGGAATTTCATCGTTATCCGCGACCAGACAAGGCGGCGGCAGGTCCGCGACTTGTTCCTCGCCGCGCGCGAACAGGAACTGCCGGYGATCGAGGCGGAACGGCAGGCGCTGTACCGCAAGCTTAAGCTCGAAGGCATCTGCGAAAGCGCGCTCAATCTCTGCATCACCTGCGACCGGCAGCGATCGAAGGACTCGCCGCTCGGGCGCTGGCACAATCCGGAGATGGACCTCTACAGCACCGTCTGCGCGGTGCAGAATTTCTGGCTGGCGGCACGCGCGGAAGGCGTGGGCGTCGGYTGGGTGAGCATCATCGAAACGGAGGCGCTGAAGCGGCTTCTGTCGATCCCGGAGCATGTCACGCCGATCGCCTATCTGTGCGTCGGCCGCGTCTCGGCCTTCGCACCGAAACCGGACCTCGAAGCGCATGGCTGGGGCAGGCGCCTGTCGCTGCCCGAGCTGGTGATGAGCGAGACGTTTTGYGGCGCCGGAGAAGCGCCACTCAAATCGGCGATTGCGAGACTTAGCGGCCCGCCAAAGCCGTGATCAAGCGGCCCGGGGCGTGTCCCAGCGCGATCCACCGCCGAAGGAGCCCAGCGCCTTGTCGCGCAGTTCCCTGAATTTGGACGAGGCCTCGGCAAGCCGCGTGTCCCATTCGGGATTGGGCACCTGACCTTCGATGGCTTCGAAATAGACCTGCATCAAGGACGCGATGGCGAACGGCTCGATGAAGGCTGCCTTGAAGGCCCAGGCAAAGACGATCGCAAGCACGAAGGCCCAGCCGGCCAATTGTCCGGGCATGACCCACAGGATGGCGGCGGCAGGCGCCAGCATCAGCAGGAAGATGACGAAGGACACGCCCCACATGATCACCCCAAGCCAGACGGCGTTCTTGACCATGTGCTTGCCGTTCTGGGCGTAAAGCACGACGCCTTGGCGCGCCGTCTCGAAGGGCGAGCTCGAATTGACGCGGATGTTGTAGCCCAGGATGATCTCGTCGACATAGGTCAGCGAGATGCGGATGACGGTGTTGATGAAGCTGACGATGCCGCTCAGGCCCGGAATGGGCAGGAAGGCGGCGATGCCGCCGATCAGGCCGGTGATGGCGCGGATGGCGCCCTTGACCAGCTGATCGACGACGAAAAGGATGTTGGCCTCGGCGAAACGCTGGGTGACGACTTCCTTGGCATAGGCGATCTGGCCCTGGCCGTCGGGCACGTCATGGCCGTCGATCAGATGCACCATGACGGAGATATGGCCCGCTTTCAGCACGTAGAGGATGTATTCGCGGATCCAGTAGACGGCGATCGAGACGATGCCGAAGCCGACCACGYCGCCCCAGAGCGCGAAGGACATCGGGCCGTCGGGATCGGTCGAGATGTGGCCGACGCCGTAGCCGACGCTGGCGCCCGTGCCTGTCGCCATGATGTAGGCGACCGTGATGCCGAAATAGACGATCATGCGAAAGACGATGAACGGCCATGTCCGCATCATGATCGACACAGACCGGCCAATGCTGAAGTCCCACATGGCCCCGACTCCCCACACCCCGCGCATGACCCCGAAAATCGGAAGCGATTTTCGGAGAGGATCATGCGCCAAATCAAAGTTTTACAGCGTCCTTTGCGCGTTCAAAGAACGCGCGGCGCTGTAAGAGAATGGCTGGGGAGGATGCGCTCGCCCTATTGATTGTCAATCACGGCAGGGTTGCACCGGCCTGAAACCAGTGCACAACGCGGTGGCCTGGTTACCCAAGCGTGCCCTCAAGGCTTCTTGCGCAAGCCTTCGAGCAGCTGCTTGAACGCCGCGATCRCCTTCTTCGAGGTGGCTTCCGGATCCTTCGAATTGGYGATGCGCTGCGCGGCCTGGCTGCTGGCGCCATTGATCAGCCGCGAGGCCGTCTCGGGATCGACATCGGCGACGACCACGCCCTCTTCCTGCAGCCTGGTCAGATGCTCGGTCATCGAGGCCGTGCAGGCGCTGGCATTCGGCCATTGCGCCGGGTCGCCAAGCACGGCCGGGCCGTCGCGGAACATGATGCGCTGGATCTCCGGCTCCAGCGCCATCTCGATATAGGTGGTGCATTCGTCGACGAAATGCTGCCAGCGGGTCGGCGCCTTCGAGGCCACCTCGTTCACCCGCACGGYCATTTCGCCGTCGATCTCGGCGATCACCGCCTGCAGCAGGCCTTTCTTGTCGCCGAAATGATGGTAGAGCGCGCCGCGCGTCAGACCGGCCGACGCGGTGAAATCGTCCATCGAGGCCTCGGCATAGCCGACCGTGCCGAAGGCGTGGCGGGCAGCCGCGATCAGCTTGGCGCGCGTTTCGGCGATCATCTCCTTGCGCGGTCTGTGCATGRCTCTGGCCCTACTCACATACGCGTCGTATGCCAATTGACATACGCGGCGTATGAATTATCTGACATTCATACGCGACGTATGTAATTGTGGTATTCACCCTTGTCGAGGAGCAGGATCATGCGAAACCCCTATGCGGACATCTTTCGGGCTCCCGGCACCAAAGGCTTCGCAGCGGCCGCCTTCATCGCGCGGCTACCGATCGCCATGGCGCCGATCGGCATCGTGGCGATGCTGTCGCAGACACATGGCGAATACTGGCTGGCCGGAGCAGTCTCAGCGACCTATGCCCTTGTGAATGCAGTTTTGTCGCCGCAGATCTCGCGATGGGTGGATCAGCGCGGCCAAACCGCGATTGCCCTGCCGACCACGCTCGTCTCGGTGCTTGCCTTCGCGACGTTGATCGTCGCGGCCAACCAGCACTGGCCGGCCTGGACCCTGTTCGGATCGGCGCTGGTTGCCRCCGCCATGCCCAGCATTCCGGCGCTGGTCAGGGCGCGCTGGACCGAGATTTTTCGCGATCGCCCCGAGCTGAACACCGCCTTCGCCTTCGAATCCGCCGCCGACGAGCTGGTCTACGTCGCCGGCGCCTCGCTGTCGGTTGGCTTGAGCGCGGCGCTGTTTCCCGAGGCCGGCATGGTGGCCAGCACATTGCTGCTCGCGCTCGGTTCGGCGGCATTCCTGTTGCAGCGTTCCTCCGAGCCGCCCATCCGCCCGGCGGAACATGGGGCGACCAGCTCGGCGATCCGCCTGCGGCCGGTGCAGATCATCACCTTCGCGCTGATCTTCGTCGGGGCGACCTTCGCCACCACGGAAGTCACGACAGTCGCCATCACCAAGGCGCTTGGCCAGCCTGAGGCGGCAAGCCTGGTCATCGGCGTCTACGCGCTCGGCTCCTTCGTGCTCGGCATCATCGTCGGCGCGCTCGGCCCGAAGGCGCCGCTGCAGCGGCAACTGGCGGTCGCGGTCACCGTGATCGCGCTCACCACGCTGCCGCTGCTTTTTGCCGACACAGTGCCGACGCTGGCGCTGGCGGTGTTCGTCAGCGGCGTCGCGATCTCGCCGACCTTCATCACCGCCTTCGGCCTGATCGAGCACCACGTGCCGCCGGCGATGCTCACCGAAGGCGTCACCTGGGTGACGACCGGCATCGGCATCGGCATGGCGCTGGGTTCCTTCGCCGCCGGCTGGATGGTCGACACGTTCGGACCGCAGAACGGGTTCTGGGTGTCTGTGGCAGCCGGCGCGATTGCGCTGGCCACCGTGCTCGCCGGACAATGCCGGCTGGCGACAGGCGATTGCGACGTGGACAGGCGCGAGGCGGTGGCCCCGGCGGAGTGACGCGAACCGCTCGTCGACTTACAGAATTTCCGTCTTCGCGATGTGGATGCCAAAGCCCTCGAGGCCGACATAATGGCGCTCGCGCGAGGCGATCAGGTTGATCGAGGAAATGCCGAGGTCCTTGAGGATCTGGGCGCCGAGGCCGATCTCGCGCCATTCGTTCTCGCGGCGGCGGGCTTCCTCGTGGTCCTCGCGGTCGCCGCTCTGCGGCCGCTTGCGCTCCTGGTGGGCGACGCCGACCGAGCCCTCGCGCAGATAGACGATGACGCCACGCCGGCGTTCGCCCATCGCCTTCATGATGCCGTCGAGCCGGTGGCTGGTGCCGAAGACGTCGGTGACGACATCTTCCGGATGCAGGCGCACCGGCACGTCCTCGCCGTCACGGATGTCGCCGAAAACGACCGCCAGGTGGTGCATGGTATCCCATGGCAGCGTGTAGGTGAAAGCCTGCGCCTTGCCGCCGGGCGTTTCGATGTCGGAACAGGCGACGCGCTGGACCAGCGTTTCCTTGCGCTGGCGGTAGGCGATGAGATCGGCGACCGAAACCTGCTTCAGGCCGTGTTCCTCGGCGAAGGCCTGCACTTCCGGCCCGCGCTTGACCGTGCCGTCGTCGTTGACCAACTCGGAGATGACACCGACCGGCGGCAGGCCGGCGAGCTTGCAGAGATCGACCGCGGCTTCGGTATGGCCGGAGCGCATCAAGACGCCGCCTTCGCGCGCGATCAGCGGGAAGATGTGGCCGGGGCGCACGAAATCCGACGGGCCGACATTGCCGTTGGCAAGGTTGCGCACGGTGAGCGTGCGGTCGTCGGCGGAAATGCCTGTTGTCGTGCCGTGCTTGAAGTCGACGCTGACCGTGAAAGCGGTGGTGTGCGCGGAATCGTTGTCAGCCACCATCGGTGCGAGGTTCAGGCGCCTGGCATCCTCGCGCAGCATCGGCGTGCAGACGATGCCGGAGGTGTTGCGCACGATGAAGGCCATCTTCTCCGGCGTGCAATGCACGGCGGCGACGATCAGGTCGCCCTCGTTCTCGCGCCCGTCATCGTCCATGACGACGACGATTTCGCCGCGCTCGAAGGCGCGGATCGCTTCGACGATCTTCTTCTGGTCGTAAGGCATGGGGCGCTCGCTTCGCTCGCAGGAATTAGGCAGTAGGCAGTAGAAGAAAGAAACGGCTGTGTCGGGCGGTCTACTGCCTATTCCCTACTGCCTACTGCCTTCCCTGTCTGTCCTCTATGCCGCAGATAATGGTCTGCGATCGCGCAAGCAACCATGGCCTCGCCGATCGGAACGGCGCGTATGCCGACGCACGGGTCGTGGCGGCCCTTGGTCATCACCTCGACATCCTTGCCGTCCTTGTCGATCGACTTGCGGGGCGTGAGGATCGAAGACGTCGGCTTGACGGCGAAGCGGGCGACGATCGGCTGTCCGGTCGAGATGCCGCCCAGGATACCGCCGRCATGGTTGGACAAAAACACCGGCTTGCCGTCATTGCCCATGCGCATCTCGTCGGCATTCTGTTCGCCGGTGATGCGGGCCGCCTCGAAGCCATTGCCGATCTCGACGCCCTTGACGGCGTTGATCGACATCAGGCCGGACGCGATGTCCTGGTCGAGCTTGGCGTAGATCGGCGCGCCGAGCCCCGCCGGCACGCCGTCGGCGACGATCTCGATCACCGCGCCGACCGAGGAGCCGGCCTTACGGATGCCGTCGAGATAGGCGGTGAAGACCGGAACCGAGGCCGGATCCGGGGTGAAGAACGGGTTTTCGGCGTCGCCGACGAAATTCCAGTTCCAGTTGGCGCGATCTATTTGTTTCTCGCCCATCGAAACCAGCGCGCCACGCACCACCATGCCGGGCACTATCCTGCGGGCGAGCGCGCCCGCCGCCACTCTGGCCGCCGTCTCGCGCGCAGAGGAGCGGCCGCCGCCGCGGTGGTCGCGCAGGCCGTATTTGACGTCATAGGTGTAGTCGGCATGGCCGGGCCGGTACTGGCGGGCGATCTCGCCGTAATCCTTGGAGCGCTGGTCGACATTGTCGATCAGCATCGACACCGGCGTGCCGGTGGTGATCATGGTCTCGCYGTCCTCGTCGAGGATGAAGCCGGACAGGATCTTGACCTCGTCCGGCTCGCGGCGCTGGGTGACGAAGCGCGACTGTCCAGGGCGGCGGCGGTCGAGCTCGGCCTGGATGTCCTCGCGCTTGAAGCGGATGCCGGGCGGGCAGCCGTCGACAACGCAGCCGAGCGCCGCACCATGGCTTTCACCCCAGGTGGTGACACGGAAGAGGTGGCCGAAGGTGTTGTGAGACATGAAAATACGCCMTGCCCCGGTGAGGGAACCCGGTTAAGGCTGCCTTCTATTGGCGTTTTCCACAGTGGTCAAACGGTGATCGGCTGCATCAAACTGTGATGTGGCGGATTTAGTTTTGACACATTCGGTTGGTTTCTGCTCTCTTCCCATCCGCCGTTGAGGATCCGCCGCTGACCAGCCGGCGCAATGACCAAAGAGGACGACGATGCGTACCCTGATTGGCGCCGCCTGCGCCATGCTCATGATTTCCACCGCCGCCGCGTTCGCCGGCCAGACCGAAGGCCTGATCAAGAAGGTCGACAAGGACACGCTGACGCTGACGCTTGACGACGGCAAGGCCTACAAGCTCAACGCTGAGACCGATATCGACTCGCTGAAGCCCGGCATGGACATCGTCATCGCCTATGACGTGACCAATGGCGAGAATGTCGTGACGGATATGCAGCTGCCCGACAGCGACCAGAACTAGTCTACGCCGCGGGGTTTTGGCCGCTGTACTGAGCCGGGTATATGACGACCTTGGAAACTGGCCGGAACGCCGAAGCTTCGTCATCCTACGGCGGAGCGAGCGAAGCGTCGCGTAGACCCTGGGATGACGAATTCAGGTGGCTTCGTCCGCTCTCCTGTAGGCTTTGAGACTGCCTCACAACCACTGCAAACTGCGGCCCTCCAGCCGCAGCAGGCGGTCCTGAGGGACATYGAGGCCGGCCGCTTGCTGCTTGGAAAGGCCGGCGACGAAGCGGAAGAAGCAGCGGATGACGCCGCCATGCGTGACGCAGACGGTCGGCTGCCGAAGTTCGGCGAACCATGGCTTTATCCGCTCAAGCAGCATCTCGTAGCTTTCGGCGCCCTCGCCGGGCGGCTGGAAATCCCACTTTGCGTGGCGGCGGCCGTCGGTCGAGCCGGGGGCGCGTTCCTCGAGCTCGGCGAAGGTAAAACCCTGCCAGTCGCCGAAACTTATCTCCACCAGACGCGCATCGGTGCGGTAAGCGGTGGGATCGAGCCCCATCGCTTCGCGCATCAATTCCATCGTCTYGCGCGTGCGGCGCATCGGGCTGGCGACAAAATCGAAATCCGCGGGATTTCTGACAAGCTCAGCCAACCATCGGCCGTTAAGCCTCGCCTGCTCGCGGCCGAATGCGTTGATATCGGTGTCCGCCTGGCCCTGCAGGCGGTGCTCGGCATTCCACTCGGTCTGGCCGTGGCGCGCGATGTAGACGAGCGGATACATCAGGTCTTCCGGAGGTCGGGCGCTATTTGCTTTTCAAGCAATTCCGGACGGAAAACCGCTTCGCACTTTTCCTGGAATTGCTTGGACGCGGGATAAGCGGAGAGGATCAGTCCTTGACGGTCGAGATATCCGGCGCGTCGACGGCCTTCATGCCGACGACATGGTAGCCGGAATCGACGTGGTGGACCTCGCCGGTTACGCCGCGCRACAAGTCCGACAGGAAATAGACGCCGGAATCGCCGACCTCCTCCTGAGTGACCGTCTGCTTCAGCGGCGAATTGTACTCGTTCCACTTCAAGATATAGCGGAAGTCGCCGATGCCGGAAGCGGCAAGCGTCTTGATCGGACCGGCCGAGATCGCGTTGACGCGGATCTTCTTGGCGCCGAGGTCGACGGCCAGATAGCGAACGCTGGCCTCAAGCGCCGCCTTGGCAACGCCCATGACGTTGTAATGCGGCATCACCTTCTCGGCGCCGTAATAGGTCAGCGTCAGAAGCGARCCGCCTTCGCTCATCAGCGGCTCGGCGCGCTTGGCGATGGTGGTGAAGGAAAACACCGAGATGTCCATGGTGCGCAGGAAATTGTCACGCGTCGTCTCGACATAGCGGCCGGTGAGCTCGTCCTTGTCGGAGAAGGCGATGGCATGGACGAGGAAGTCGAGCTTGCCCCAGTGCTTGGCGATATCGACAAAGACGGCGTCGAGGCTTTCCGGGTCGGTGACGTCGCAATGGCCGGCAACATGCGCATTGAGTTCGGCCGCCAGCGGCTCGACGCGCTTCTTGAAGGCCTCGCCCTGATAGGTCAGAGCGATTTCGGCGCCGTGATCGACGCAAGCCTTGGCGATGCCGAAAGCGATCGACCGATTGTTGGCGACGCCCAGGATCAGGCCTCGCTTACCGGCCATCAGGCCCTGTCCACCTGCCATGTGCAAGCTCTCCGCAAGAATATCTGCTTTGTGGAGAGCCTATCGCACAGGCAYAGAGCCCCTTCAAGCGCCCAAAAGACACTGCAACAGGAACAAAATTCCCCCAATCAGCCTTTTTGGCGGCGCATCAGGGCCTCAAGCTCGGCATCGCCGCCTTCCGGCAGCATCAGCCGCACATGGGCATAGAGATCGCCACGGCCGCCGGCCTTTTCCGGCAGGCCCCTGCCCTTCAGGCGCAGCACCTTGTCCGAGCTCGACCATGCCGGAACGTTGACCGCGAGCTTGCCGGTCGGCGTCTCGACCGCCACCTTGGCGCCGAGCACGGCGTCGGCCAGATCGACGGGCAGATCGACATGCAGGTCGCGCCCCTCGATACGATAGCGCGGATGGCGGCGGATGTGGATCTTGACCAGCGCGTCGCCCGGCTGGCCCGGCCCCTGCTCGCCCTGGCCCTTCAGGCGAATCGTCTGGCCGTCCTCGACATAGGCCGGCAGCTTGACTGCCACCTTGCGGCCATCGGGGAACATCGCCGTCACCTTATCGGCGGTGGCTGCCTCCTCGACGCTGATATCCATGGTGACGTTGAGGTCGRCCGCCTGGACCGGCTGGCGGCGGTCGGCCCGGCCTGCGCCGCGGGCGCCGGAAAAGGCTTCGCCGAAGATCTGGCTGAAGATGTCGCTGTTGCCGTCGAACGGATCGCCGCCCGGACGCCCGGTGCGGAATTCGAAATGCGCACCGCCCGGGCCCTGCTGACGGCGGAAGCCCGCGAACGGGTCGCCGCCGGCCGCGCCCTCGAAACCCTGGAATTTCGGCTTGCCCTCGGCGTCAATCTCGCCGCGATCGTAGGCGGCGCGCGTCTTCTCGTCGCCGACGATCTCGTAAGCCTGGTTAGCGGCGGCAAAACGGTCCTTCGCCTTGGGATCATTCGGATTCTGGTCCGGATGATATTTCTTGGCGAGCTTGCGGTAAGCCGATTTTATGTCCTTGGCCGATGCGTTCTTGGCAACGCCCAGCACCTCATAGGGGTCGCGCATGCTTCCTGCCTGCTAGAGAGAATGGATTTGTAGTCGCCCCCTATATGCRCTCGCATAGGAAGAAATTCCAGTAGTGCAAGGCAATTAGCGCACGAAACTGAGAGTGCCCGAATTCGCGGCATCCGATAATCAGAGCGCCTTGAATTCCTGCATGCGCCAGCCGCCGGCGCCGGCGAGGCACAGCTCGCCCTTGTAGAGGGCAACGCCATCGAAGCTCTCGCGCGTGGCGCTGAAACGACGGCAGGTCAGGCCGCCCTCCTTTAACTCCACCAGTTCGGTGATGGCACCGCGCGAGCCGGTGCCGGCATTGGCCCATGGCACCGCCTGGCCGCCAAGCTCCTTGATGTCGGCGGATGAAACGGCGTTGCCGATCGTGGTCTGGTCGGAATCCTGGTCGGCCGAAGCCGGCGCCGCAGGCGAGTACGGCGTGCTGGAGGTGACGATGGAGYGGTCGACATCGACCTTTTCGAGGCTGAAGCCGCCGGCGCCGCAGGCGGCAAGGGGAAGCACCAACGTCAACAGCGCAGCCTTGGCGCTGGCCGAAGCGATAACGCTCCATTRCCTGCTGTCAAAAGCTTGCGCGATACGCGACAATCGGCGAACTCCTCCCGCAATGTTAAAAATTTGGAAAACTATGAACGAAACCGAGTTAACAAGCAGTGACTTCACCGAAGCTGCGGAGCCATTCCGGCTCTTTGCCGCATGGCTGGAGGATGCCGGCAAAAGCGAGCCCAACGATCCCAACGGCGTGGCGCTGGCAACCGTCGACGCCGACGGCATGCCGGATGTGCGGATGGTGCTGCTCAAGGGGTTCGACGAAAAGGGGTTTGTCTTCTACACGAATTTCGAGAGCGCCAAGGGCCGCGAGATTCTTGGCAGCATGAAGGCGGCGATGTGCTTCCACTGGAAATCGCTGCGCCGCCAGGTGCGCGTGCGCGGGCCGGTGGAGATCGTCAGCGACGCCGAGGCCGACGCCTATTATGCGACACGGCCGCGCGGCAGCCGCATCGGCGCCTGGGCCTCGAAACAGTCGCGGCCGCTGGAGAGCCGCTTCGCGCTGGAGAAGGCGGTGGCCGAATACACGGCGCGCTATGCCATCGGCGAGATTCCACGGCCGAAGCACTGGTCGGGCTTCCGCATCCTGCCGCAGACGATCGAGTTCTGGCACGACAGGCCGTTCCGCCTGCACGACCGTGTCGTCTTTTCGCGCAACGCCAAGGGCGGCTGGGATAAGACGCGACTCTATCCCTGACCTCGAGGCGGGAGATCAGTCCTTCTCGAGCTGAAACAGCAGGAAATGCGGCCGTTCGCTGGCGACGCTGACGGCTGGGCGTATGGACGTCGTCGCTTCCTTCGGCACCAGGAACGTCTCGCGCAGGTTGAGCGTGTCGCCGCTCTTGGCGCCCGAGAAGATCGCCGAGATGCAGTTGCCGACATTGTCGGGGGTTTTCAGCGAGACGATCGAGGTCGGCGACCAGCGCCGGCCGTCCTTGTCGACCAGCACGATCTTGCAGCCGAGCCAGAGCTTCTGCAGGTCCGGATTGCCGATCTTGACCTGGAAGTCGGCAAGCACCGGCGCGGAGTCCGGCGGCAGGTTCGACATGCCGAAAGYGCCGCGCAAATCGGTCAGCTTCCAGTCGCTGCCGCCGAACTGCGCGCTCTGGCCCCAGGCGACACGGCGCGGGAACAGATCGTTGTTTCCAAGCAGCGTCTTGACACTGTCATAGGACTCCACGGCCAAGGCGAACGGGATCAGCAGCACGAGCGACCACAGGCTGCGGCGGCGCCATTTCCGCTCGCTTGCCCTATTGTCCCGATCCAGAKCCTCTGCCGTCATTCGCTCTCCTCAGAGTGGCTCAGCCATATCCAGCGTATCGACCGTGCCGCCGGGCAGGCCGTCCGCCGTGATCGTCACCGGCCCAAGCGAGATCTCGGCCTGCGAGTCCAGCGCTGCCACCAGCTTCTCCGAAATGAGCAAGGTCGCGTTGTTCGCCTGGTCCGGCCGCACTTCGAAGATCAGCCTCGCCTTCCTCGGCAGGCCGGGATCGACCGCGACCGGCAAAAGCCCGTTCATGAAGGACAGCCGCTCGGTCTGGTCGTAAGTGAGGCCTGTCGGCCCCTRCCAGGACGCGACGGAGACCACGGTCGACTCTGCCCGCGCCGCGAACGCGACCGTGACCACGGCCCAGACGCCGCCGGTGGTCAGCACCTTTTGTTGGYCGAACTGGTCGACCTTCAGCTTGCGGGCGAACTCGATCTTTTCGGCACGGACCTCGAAGGCGCGCCCGACGACCGTATCGCCCAGCTTCCCGCGCGCCGGGATCGGCCCGATCAGGTCGCCATAATGCGGCTTCGATATCTGCAGGCCGTAGCAGAACACCACGGCGAGAAGCAGCAGGACGATGTTGGCCGATTTTCGCATCATGGGCCCCTCATGGCTGGATATCCGCGCCGGCGGGTCCGGCGCCGACGGGAATGGTCAGCGTGCCGGCCGGCGTGGGATTGAACCAACCCGGCAGGCCGTAGAGGTTGTCGCGCGGCTTGTAGATCTTGCGGATGACGGTCAGGTCGAAACTTGCCGGTACGGCCGCTCCGTCCGGCAATTGCCAGATATAGGCCATGCGCTCCGGCATACCGGGATGCAGCTCGGGCGACATGGTGGAATCGCGCGTCAGCACTATGAAGGGTTTGGTTGCCGGATCGACCACCGTCGGCCCCGCCTGCAGCACGTCGAAATAGTCCTTGGTGGATTTTGCCGTGCGGTTGGTCATCTCGACCTCCAGCACCAGCGCCTTGCCGCCCGGCTTGAGCAACGTCCCGTAAGCGTATTTCTCCGCGGTGACATAGGCCTTCAAGGGCCGCAGCAGCCACTCGCCTGTGTCGATCTGGCTTGCCGGCGCCAGAACCGGCAGCGGTTCATGCCTTGCGCCGAAAGCGCCGAGCACGCCGGCAGCGGCGATTGCGGCCGCCGTGCCGATACCGGCGACGGTCCATGYCTTCAGCCGTGAGCGGGCGCTTTCAAGCATGCTGCGCCTCTGCCGTGCTCGTCGGTCCGGAAGGCTGCCCACTCTCGCCGACCTGGCGCTTGGGCAGCGCGAAGGYGGTTTCGAGGATCGCGGCGAGGAATGAGATGCGCAGCGGCTCGACCAGGATGCCGGTCGAGGAATCCTGGAATGGGCTGCCGAACAGCAGCGATACACCTTCGGAGAGCACTTGCCAGGTGTCGAGCTCGTGCGGACCGATGAGCCGCGTCATGCCGAGCCACGCCCACGCCGCCAGCCAGTCGATCAGGCGGTAGCCGACGATGAGCGTCACGATCAGCACCACGCCCGAGCTCAACGTGATGCGCACGCCGTTGGCGATCGGCAGGTAGCGCGATCGGTAGCCGGAGATGAAATGCTCGGCGAAGTCGCGCAGGAATTTCGGGATGGCGCGATAGCGCTCGCCCAGGCGCTCGACGCGCCGGTGCACGCGCATCAATTCCTTGTCGTCGCGCACGTCATAGCCATAGATCAGCGCCGCCAGAACCAGCCAGATCACCGGCAGGAGCATGTAGAAGAACAGGTTCACCAGCCTGGTCGTCGTGTCGACGGAGGTGACCTCGACCGRCACCATCGGGGCGGCAAAGGCGCCGGCGATGGGATGCGTGACGCCGTCGGCCGCCGCCTGCAGCACGGAAAAGATGTTGCGGCTCATGATCCAGGCGATGGYCTCGTCCTTCCAGCGCGAGATCACGTAGAGACCGATGAAGATCCAGTTGGTTTCGCAGATGACCACGACGATCTGCCAGAAGGAGCGCGAGCCGCCGCGCTTCTGCATGGCGGTGGCGAAGCGCCTGATCAGCCAAGAGATGACGACCGACACGATCAGCCAGCGCGAATCCAGCACATCGAGCACATTGCCGGCACCCTCGCCGAAAGGCGCCATGTCGAGCGCGACGCGCGAATATTGCCGCACCGTGTCRCCGAGAAAACCCCAGGCGGCGTAATAGGCGAAAAAGGGCAGCAGCGCGACGGTGATCATGCGCGCCAGCCGCGCGCTGCCGCCGGCAGGCCCGGTTTCGCTTTCGCCCTGGGCCGCCTGCTGCGCGGCACGCACGGCCGGCAAGGCAGGCAGCAACGTCTGGAACATGGCCACGGTGACGATGAGCTGTGTCAGCGCCACCAGCGTCAGCAAGGCCAAGCCGGCCATGTGGTTGAGCAAGGCCGCGCGTGCCGCGACCTGCATGAACAGGTCGCCGAACACGATGCCCAGAAGCACCATGGCGACCAGTTGCGGCCAGAAGCGCCACCAGAGTCTCAGGGTCAGAACCGGCGGTTTTACGGCAACGGCAAGCATGTCGGACGCTTCAATCCGTCAATGCAGGCCTCTGATCATTTCGGAAGATTGCGCGTGGGCGGCAATATTGCGGGCCATGTCCTCTCCAGGCGACTCGGCCCCCGCCCGTCGAATTCGTGAGATAGGGCGGCATGACGCGAGTGTACAGACCGAAAATCGCGTTTTACGCGAGTTTCGTTCGAACCTGCCACAACCTGACAGTGTCGTGAAATCAGCTCGCCTTCTTGCGCGTCATGAAAGCCGTCAACGCGGCGCGCGCCTCTTCGGAGGTCAGCCGCTCGCGGAAATGCTCGCTTTCCACCTTGATGCGGGCGACGAGCGCTTCGCGCGRCTCGCGCATCAGGTCGCGCGCGATCTTCAGCGCCTGCGGCGGCTTGGCGGCGATGCCGTCGGCGGCGGCCAGCACCGCGCTTTCCAACGCGTCTTCCGCGACGACGTCGTAGATCATGCCGGCGGCCTTGGCGCGCTCGGCCGAAAAGCCCTCGCCGAGGCCGAGCAGCGCGAAGGCGCCCTGCCGTCCCAGGAGTTGCGGCGCGATCAGGCTGGAGCCGGCCTCCGGTACAAGGCCGAGGTCGACGAAGGGTGTGCGGAAGAGCGTGCGCGGCGTGGCGAAGGTGAGGTCGCAATGCAGATTGAGCGTGGTGCCGATGCCCACCGCAATGCCGTCGACGCCCGACACCATCGGCTTTTGCGACCTGGCCAGCGCCATCAGGAAATCCYAGACCTCGTTGCCGCCCTCGCCGCCGGTGGCGATGACCAGGAAATCGGCGAGATCGTTGCCGGCGGAGAAGGCGCCCGGAACGCCGAGGAAGACATGGACGCGGACCGCCGGGTCGGCATCGCCTTCGGCGAGCGCCGCAGACATTTTCGCATACATGGCGCGGGTCAGCGCGTTCTTCTTGTCCGGCCTGTTCATCCGAATGATCTGCACGGCGCCCTGGCGCTCGACGAGGATATGGTCTGTCACGATTGGTCCTTTGAACGTCAGGATGCCTAAGCGGAAATCAGCGCCTTGCCGGCGGCGGCGAGGCTTTCGGCGCCGTCGATGACGCGCTCCTTCAAGGCGCGCGTCTCGCCGAGCAGGTTTTCGGCGAAGAAGCGGCAAAGCGGGATGCGGCCGCGGTCGGCGAGCCCGCCCTGCGCCAGATACGCGCCGCCGGCGGCAAGCGAGATGAGGCGCAGATAGGGCGTGGCGCCGGCCATCGCGGCGTCGGCCTTGCCCTCGTCCGTGAGCTTCTGCAGGAAGCGCGTCGCCTCGTCGAGATCGGCCAGCGCACGGTCGAGATTGTCGGCGGTGCGGCCGAAGCCATCGATGTTGGAGGTGCGCACGGCGTCGGCCACGGCCTTCAATTCGMCGATGTAGCCATGCACATGCTCGCCGCCGCCGAGCGGCAGTTTTCGCGCTACCAGATCGATCGCCTGGATGCCGTTGGTGCCCTCATAGATCGGCGCGATGCGCGCATCGCGATAAAGCGCGGCGGCACCCGTCTCCTCGATGAAGCCCATGCCGCCATGTACCTGGACGCCCAGCGAGGCGACCTCGACGCCGGCGTCGGTGGAGAAGGCTTTCGCGAGCGGCGTCAGCAGGCTGGCACGGTCGTGCCATTTCGCCCTTGCCYCGCCCTCGCCGACGCGCGCGCGGTCAATCGCATGCGCGCAGGAATAGCTGATCGAGCGCGCGATCTGGGTCAGCGCCTTCATGGTCAAGAGATTGCGCTGCACGTCCGGGTGATGGACGATCGGCGCCATGCCGGAGCCGGAATAGTCGGACGCCTTGCCCTGGCGGCGCTCATTGGCATAAGCGACCGCCTTCTGGGTGGCGGTCTCGGCCACGGCCACGCCCTGCATGCCGACGGCAAGGCGGGCATTGTTCATCATCGTGAACATGCAGGCGAGCCCCTTGTTCTGCTCGCCGATCAGCCAGCCGATCGCGCCGGGCGTCGCGCCCCGGAAGCCGTCGCCATAGATCATGGTGCAGGTCGGCGAGGCATGGATGCCGAGCTTGTGCTCGAGACCCGAACAGAAGACGTCGTTGCGGGCGCCGAGCGAGCCGTCGTCATTGACGAAGARCTTCGGCACCAGAAACAGCGAGATGCCGCGCGTGCCGGCCGGCGCGTCGGGTAGGCGCGCCAGCACCAGATGCACGATGTTGTCGGTGAAATCGTGCTCGCCATACGTGATGAAGATCTTTTGGCCGAAGATGCGATAGGTGCCGTCGCCGACCGGCTCGGCGCGGCTGCGCAAGGCCGCGAGGTCCGAGCCTGCCTGCGGCTCGGTMAGGTTCATCGTGCCCATCCACTCGCCCGAGACGAGCTTTGCGAGATATTTGGCCTTGAGTTCCTCCGAGGCGTGCTTGTCGAGCGCCTCGACCGCGCCCATGGTCAGCGTCGGGCCGATGCCGAAGGCCATGGCGGCGGAGTTCCACATTTCGAGCGCTGCAACGCCGAGCATGGTCGGCAGGCCTTGCCCGCCGAATTCCTCAGGACCGGACAGCGCATTCCAGCCGCCCTCGATCCAGCGCCGGTAGAGATCCTTCCAGCCGGGCGGCGTGGTGACGGCGGCATCCTTCAGCACCGCGCCATGCTCGTCGCCGATCTTGTAGAGCGGAGCGACGTCCTCGCTGGCGAAACGTCCCGCTTCGGCCAGGATCGCGTCGACAAGGTCCTCGCCGAGATCGCCGAAAATGCCGGCGTCCAGCGCCGGCTTCAGCCCCGCCACCTGCTTCAGCGTGAAGGCGATGTCCTCGACCGGCGCGCGATACATGTCTGCTCCTCCTTCCGTTCCGGCCGATCGTAATGCATGGCCGAAGCGAAACCATGCGTCGATTTCGCGCCTTCTTTTTACGTAAACGTCAAACTTTGTCACGCGGATTTTGCATGGGGTCGTCATCGACGGCGGAGCGCGAGCGCAGCGCGAAGCCCGAGGATAGCGACGTCGCGAGCGTTTCGGCCAATCGCATAGATTAAGAGGCGCCTAGCCCAAACGAACCGATCACCGACATCGGAGATTAGGCGAAGCATCTGAACTTCGTCATCCACGGGCAGAGCGACGCAAAGCGGCGCGGAGACCCGAGGATCCATTCCGTTACCTTGACCGTAGAACGCAGCGGAGCAGAATTCTGGACCGTCGCAACGCCTCAACGTCACGGAATGGATCCTCGGGTCTGCGCTGCGTCGCTTCGCTCCTTGCTCCGCCCTTGGATGACGAAATCGCGAGCGTTTCGGCTAACCACGAAGGTCGGGAGACGCTTTCCACCAACGAAGCAGATCGCCGACCTCGGAGATTGGCCGAAGCGCCCCGAGCTTCGTCATCCACGGGCGGAGCGACGCGAAGCGTCGCGCAGACCCGAGGATCCATGCCATGACCTCGCGCGAAGGGTAGAGGCGGTGCAGAACGGAGATCGTTCTGAACCGCTGCAACGCTCGTGGGTAACGGCATGGATCCTCGGGTCTGCGCCGCGTCGCTTCGCTCCTTGCTTCGCCCGTGGATGACGAACCCGTGAAGGCTGCGGCCCAACCTCAAAATTTCCACCACGAATTGCATCCGGCTGGTATGGTCCGCCGATTGCAGACCAAAACCGGACATCCCATGCTTGCCAGACCCGACGCCTATCGCTGCATCGAATGCGGGCTGCCCTACCGGGCCCCGGATTTCAACTACTATCACGGGATGCTCGAGGAAGGCCCCGCTTACTGGACAGATCGCGGCCTGTTGTGCTCGCCGCAATGCTCGCTTGCGCACCACAAGAAGCGCAGGGCCGATGGCACGCTGCCGCAGGAGCCGGCGCCCGATCCGTTCGAGGTTCCGTCGCTGTTCAGGCGCTGATCGATCCCTCAGCGTATGCTGYGGCCCACCGCCTGCAACGCCAGGAAGGCTTCGTAACGGCGGTCGTGCCAAGCGCGGATGTCGCCCGTCGCGGGTGTGAAAACGTCGCCAAGCCGGGACATGGCAGGCATGGCGCTGGAAAGGTCGGGGTAACGTCCGGCCGCGACCGCTCCGAGCATCGCGGCGCCCAACAGCACCGGCTCCGGCGATTGCGAGGCGGCGACCRCCAGGCCGGCGGCATCGGCAAGGAGTTGGCGCACCAACGGCGACTGACCGGCGCCGCCGCTGATGACGACGGTGTCGACGGCAAGGCCGGACGACGCCATCGCCGCCACGATCTGGCGCACGCCATAGCCGAGGCCGCAAAGCCCGGCGACGTAAAGGCCGACGAGACTTTCGACGGAACGATCGGTGCCAAGCCCGGCGATCAGGCCGCGAGCATCGGGATCGGCCAGCGGCGAACGATTGCCGAGGAATTCGGGCACGACATGGATGCTTCCCGCGAGCGTGGCGGCGGCCGAGAGGTCGGTTGAGGCCGCCATGGCGGTCGCCGCCAGCCAATCGACCAGCGACTTGCCTTCGGCCGCGGCGCGCGCAGCAGCCTCGGCTGCGGCCGGGTGAAAATGCACCAGGAGATCGATGGCCGCGCCGGCCGCCGACTGGCCACCCTCGCTCAGCCAAAACCCGGGCACCATGGCGGAATAATAGGGTCCCCACACGCCCGGCACGAAGGCCGGATCTTGGCTGCTCGCCATGGTGCAGGCCGAGGTGCCGAGCACATAAGCCATGCGCGAGGAAATGGTGCCGGCGTCGCCGGCAGCGCCTACCGTGCCGACACCGCCGGCATGGGCGTCGATCAGCCCGGCGGCGACGACTGTGCCCGCGACCAGCCCCAGTTCGGCCGCGGCCGTTTCCGTCAGGCCGGCGCCCAGCGCCGTGCCTGGATCGACCACTTCGGTGCCGATGCGGGCAAATCCTTCGTCCGCAAGCTCGGCGAGCCCGATGGAATAAAAATAGCTGTCGTCCCAGCGCCGCTCATGGCCAAGATAGGTCCATTTGCAGGCGAGCGTGCAGACCGAACGGGCAAGGCTGCCCGTGGCACGCCACGTGAGATAGTCGGCGAGGTCGAAGAAATGCCTCGCCCCGGCGAAGGTCTCGGGCAGGTTCTCCTTCAGCCACAAAAGCTTCGGCGTCTCCATCTCCGGCGAAATGACGCCGCCGACATAGTCGAGGACGGGATGCTTAAGGGCATTGATGCGCCTGGTCTGGTCGAGGGCGCGATGGTCCATCCAGACGATGATGTTCCTGTCGCTGTCTCCCGAGCGGCCGACCGGCAATGGCTCGCCATCGTCGCCAACCACCACCAGCGAACAGGTCGCGTCGAAGCCGATGYCGCCGATGTCCCGGGGATCGACGCCCGCCTTCGCGACCGCTTCGCGCACGCTGGCGCAGACCGCCTGCCAGATGTCGCGGCTCGACTGCTCGGCAATCTCACCGGGCTCGACGAAGAGTGCGATGTCGCGCTTGGCGGAAGCAAGCAGATCGCCGCGCTCGTCGAAGAGGCCGGCGCGCGCGCTGCCGGTGCCGACATCGATGCCGAGGAAGTAGGAAGGCATAGGGACCTCAAAAGGTAGGGGAGCAGGCAGTAGGCAGTAGGCAGTAGGCAGTAGGCAGTAGGCAGTAGGCAGTAGGCAGTAGGAGATGGTCAGCCTTGAACGGCCGGCCGCAAGAGTCTCTTTCCCTATTCCCTACTGCCTACTGCCTAGTTCCTACTGCCTACAAATCATTGCTCTGCGGCAGGATCACCAGATCTCGAATGGTGATGTTCCTCGGCCGTGTCAGCATGAACAGGACGGCGTCCGCGACCTCGGTGGGCYGCATCAACCCGCCGGCCGCCAGCTCGTCCTCGAGCTTCTGCTTCGGCCAGTCGCTGATCAGCGCCGTCACCACCGGCCCTGGCGCGACGGCGCCGACGCGCAGGCCGTGCTTGGCGACCTGCCGGCGCAGCGTATGGACGAAGGCCTGGATGGCGTGCTTGGAGGCTGTGTAGACCGGCTCCCAGACGACGGGGACGAGCCCGGCAATCGAGCTGGTGACGATGATGTCGCCTGTCTTGCGTTCGACCATATGCGGCAGCACCGCATGCACCGAGCGGAACACCGCGTTGATGTTGAGGTTCAGCATGCGGTCCCACGCGTCGGGATCGCCGTTGAGGATCTCGCCGCCGACATAGGAGCCGGCATTGGCGTGGAAGATGTCGAGCTGGCCGGTCTTGTCGAGAATGCCGGGCAGCATGGTCGCCACGCTGGCGGGGCTGGTGAGGTCGACCACCAGCGGGATCGCGCCCGCGCCGAGCTCGGCGACGACCTCCTTCAGCCTGTCCTCGGCGCGGTCGACCAGCACGACGCGGGCGCCGGCGGCAAGCATCGCCCTGGCGCATTCGAGGCCGATGCCCGATGCCGCGCCGGTGACCGCGGCGACTTTTCCCGAAAGATTGTGAGCCATGTGTACCCTTCTCGTTTGAACTGTTCAGGCGCGGCCGTGCGAAGCACGGGAGCGGCGCGCGAGGGAGTCGACGATCACGGCGATGGCCAGAACGGCACCGGTGATCATGTAGCGAAGCGACGAGGACAGATCGAGCAGCGTGAGCCCGCTGGCGATCGACTGGATGACGATGATGCCGAGCAGCGCGGAATAGGCGCTGCCGCGGCCGCCGAACAGGCTGGTGCCGCCGATGACCGCGGCCGCGATGGCGTTCAAATTGACGTCGCCGGTGCCGGCCTGCTGGCTGGCGGAAGCGAGCCGCGCCGCCGCGAGCACGCCGCCGAGCGCGGCGAAGAGCGAGCACAGCGCGAAGGCGCTGAGATAGATGGCGCGCACCTTGATGCCGGCGCGCCGCGCCGCCTCGCGGTTGCCGCCGACGGCGGTCATCGAACGCCCCCATTTGGTGCGGGTCAGCGCATAGTTCATGGCCACGACGAGGCCGACGAACAGGCCGAACATCCAGGGGATGCCGCGCGACTGATTGAGGTAGGCCACGATCAGCTCGAGGCCGATGGTGATCGTGGCGACGCGCAGGACGAGCCCGGCTACGGACGGCGTCGAGAGATTGGCCGCGCGGCGGCGCGCGAAGGTGCGCAGCCCGCTTACCAGCATCGCCAGGCCCGGGATCGCGGCCAGCGTGTGCGAGACCCATTTCGGCATCACCATCAGCTGGCCGAAATCCACCAATGCCGAGCCGTATGGCAGGTTGATCGAGCCGGTGGAGCCGAGGATGTAGAGCTGCATGCCCAGCACCGCGAGCAGGCCGGCCAGCGTCGAAACGAAGCTCGRCATGCCGAGCCGGTTGAAAAGCAGCGCGTAGAGCGAGCCAATCAGGGCGCCGAAGACGAGCGCCGCGATGATGGCGAGCGCAACCGGCCAGCCCTGGTTGACCCAGAGCGTGCCGACCAGCGCCGAGGCGAAGCCACTGATCGAGCCAACCGAGAGGTCGATCTCGYCGACCATGAGCACGCAGACGATGCCGAGCGCGATGACGCCGACCGTCGAGCAGTCGAACAGGAGATTGACCAGATTGCTGCTGGAAACGAAGACCGGGTTGAGGCTGGTGAAGACGGTCCAGATAACGACGAGGCCGACGATGACCGGYAGCGAGCCGAGATCGCCGCTACGCACGCGGTCGAGGAAGGCGCGGACCGCGCCGCCGACGCCGGCTTCATGCTTCACCCGCGCATCGGCGCGGTCGAGCGCCAGCGGAGCCGAATTGCCTTGCTCCGTCATGGGCGCTGCTCCCTCGCCTGTGCGCTGCCGCTGTGATCGCGCTCCATGCGCAGGCGCTCGGCGCGACGCGACACCGCGTTGTTAGACGCGCCGGTGATGGCGCTCACCAGGTCCTGGTTCGAGGCGTCCGGCTCGAAGACGCCGTTGTTGCGCCCGAGCCTCAGCACCACGATGCGGTCGGCGACGGCGCGGACATCCTCCATGTTGTGGCTGATCATCACGACGCCGAGGCCGCGCGCGCGGACGCGGTCGATCAGGTTGAGCACCTCCGCCGTCTGGGCGACGCCGAGCGCGGCGGTCGGCTCATCGAGCAGGATGAGCTTCGGCTCGAGCAGCAGCGAGCGCGCGATGGCGACCGTCTGGCGCTGGCCGCCGGACAGCGAGGCGACCGCCTCGCGCACGCTCGGGATGCGCGCCGACAATTCGTTGAGCAGCGTCCAGGCGCGCATCTCCATCGCCACCTCGTCCAGCCGCAGCGGGCTGAGCTCGTTGCCGAGGAAAATGTTGGCGACCACATCGAGGTTCTCGCAGAGCGCGAGATCCTGGAACACCGTGGCGATGCCGAGCGTCAGCGCCGCGCGCGGGTCGGGCAGCGTGACCGGCTGGCCGCGAAAATTGATCGTTCCCGAGCTCGGCTGGTGCACGCCGGCCAGGATCTTGACCAGCGTCGACTTGCCGGCGCCGTTGTCGCCGACAAGTGCGACGACCTCGCCGGCATGGACGTCGAAGTCGATATCGGTCAGCGCCGAGACGGCGCCGAAATTCTTCGATATGCCGCGCAGGCTGAGCACCAGCTCGCCGACGGAAGCCGACCTTTCAAAACTCTCGCTCATGCGCCGCCTTTCTTGACTTCGTTCCTTGGACATCCGGCCGCCCGTCGGCGGCCGGATGCCAACTGATCAGTTGGTGATGCCGAGCTTCTTGCAGCCCTCGGCATAGCGGTCGACGCAGAGCTCGGCCGCCGTGTTGATCTTCTTGTCGATGATCTCGGCCTTGAGGTTCTCCTGCGTCACCACCGCCGGGGTGAAGAGCTGCGAGGGCGTGTCGTAAAGCGTCATCTCGGCCTTCGGCGTCTCGCCCGACAACAGCTTGACAGCGACGTTGGCCGCGGCGGCCGCGACGATCTCGCTCGGCTTGGAGATGGTGTTGTACTGGTCGCCGGCGATGATCAACTGCAAAGCGGCGATCGTCGCGTCATTGCCGGTCACCGGCGGAACCGGATCGACGCCGGCCGCCTTGAAGGCCGCGATCGCGCCGCCGCCGGTGCCGTCATTGGCGGCGACGACGCCGAGGATCTTGGCGCCGAAGCGCGTGATCTGGCCGCTCGCCCATTGCTGGGCCTTCGGCGGCGCCCATTCCGGCGTGTCGAACTCGGCCAGGATCGGATAGCCGCTGTTGTCGAGGCCCTCGTGGATGCCCTTTTTGATCAGGCCCGCGGCCGCATCAGTCGGCGAGCCGTTGATCTGCAGCAGGCCGCCGCCGGCCGGGTCGACCTTGAGCGCCTTGAGGTGCTCGACCAGCGAGTCGGCGATGGCCTTGCCGATGCCTTCATTGTTGAAGGACACGTAGAAATCGGCGGGGGCCGTCGGGATCGGTCGGTCATAGGCGATCACCTTGACGCCCTGGCTCTGCGCCAGCTTGACCAGCGAGGCGGCGGCGGTCGAATCGACCGGATCGAGCACGATCGCCTTGGCGCCTTGCGAGATCACCGAATTGAACTGCTGCTGCTGGCGCRCCGCGTCGGCATCGGCGTTCTGGTAGATCACCTTGCAGCCCGGGCAGAGCTTCTTCATCTCGGCGACGAAGCCGGGATAATCGTGCTGCTCGTAGCGGGTCGATGCCTGGTCGGGCATCAGGAAGGCGACCGTGGCGTCGGTGACCGTGTCGGCGAATGCCGCGGTGCCGCCGAGCAGCGAGACCGCGAAAACGGCAGCGATCGTCGACTTCAAGGCAAACGGCGATTTCCAAGCATGTCTGGTCATTCGAATGTCTCCGTTTCGAGAAATGGTTTCACCAGGACCTGAGCGGTGGACAACGCCCCAGGCCTTGACTGCATGTCGAACTGTTGAAAGGAGTATGACGGCAGTCGGGGATCGCTCGATCCCGATGAACCACGCGGACATCCTCCTGAACGTGCTGGATTTCGGGCAAACGAACCCCAGCACAGGGTGCCCTGCACCCCGCGTCTTTCCTTCCCTGAGTGTTTCTTTGTTTGATGCAATTCCGGACGAAAGGTCTTCGGACCGGAATGCCTTTGGCTCCTCCCGCTTCCTCCCTGTTAGGCGGCAATCTCCGCGTTGATGTTCTCAGCCAGCAAGGCCCGGAAGCGCGAAGGCGACATGCCTTTCTGCGCCAGGAACTGGCGGTTGAAATTCGAGATGTTGTTGTAGCCGGCGGCGTAGCAGATTTCAGTGATCGACATCTGCGCCTCGCTCATCAAGAGCTGGCAGGCGAGGTTGATGCGCAGGCGGTTGACATACTGCACCAGCGCCATTCCGGTGTGGCGGCGGAAGCTGYGCGAGAAGGCGCTCGGGCTGCGTCCGGCGATCTCGGCGAGCGTGCCTTCGCTGAAGGGCTCGGTCAGGTGGCAATTGATGTAGGCAAGCGCCTGGTTGATGCCGGCCGACATGAAGCCGGAGGGATCGGGCAGATAGCCGGCGCTGGCCAGCGTGCGGACATCGCTGGCGCGGTTCAGGATATCGAGCACGGCCATGAACAGCGCCAGGCGGCGCACCCCTTGYGCCTCCACCAGCTCCGCCAGCAAGGGCGCCGCGAGCTCGGCCGTCGCCGTCGAGAACAGCGCGCCGCGGCGGCTGGTTTCGAGGATGCCGGCGCAGGCGGCAAGCTCGGGCAACGCGGCGGAAGCGCTGGCGATGAATTCTTCGGAAAACTGYACGACACGGCCGCGCAGCGGCACGGTCTCGCCCGGCGGCACGTCGCTGACCCAGTTGTGCGGCAGATTCGGCCCGGTGAGCACCAGATTGCCCGGCTCGAATTCGCCGATGAAGTCGCCGACGAAATAACGGCCGGTCGTGGCGACGACCAGATGCAACTCGTATTCGGGATGGAAGTGCCAGCGGACAGTGCGGAAAGGATAGCCGTGGGCCCAGGCCTTGAACGACTCTCCCTGTCTGATCTGGACGACTTCCAGGTCCGGATTCATCTTCATTTCCTCCCCGCGCGGGTCCGGCCTTGTGACCGGTTGCTGCGCTTCGTCAGGCGGGCCTGTGTCTCCCCACTGGCCGCCGTGATTGAAAGCTTAGGCGGCAATTGAAGCGCCTGCCACCACGGCTTGTCCACCCGACCGATACTTTTTTGACGTTTTGGAGCGAAGCGAAGCAAGCCGCTGTTGTGAAAGCACTTCCTTAACCATAGCGGTTCAGGATCGTCCCCTGGTCAGTGGGGACACCCTGATTGAAAAAGCCGGCGCGCCCTCTTCGCCGCCTGGCGCTTCTCGCAGCTGCGGTTGCGCTGGGCACGGCGGCAAAGGCCTCGGATTTCTCCGAGCCGTGGAAGAATGCCGACCGCCCGCTGGTGATCGACGCCTACGAATACAACTCGATAGACTGGCAGCAGCTCGTCACCGACAAGCGCATCGCCGGCTTCATCAACAAGGCGTCCGACGGCCTGCCGCCGCCCTATGTCTGCTTCGGCGCCGAGGCCGACGTCAAACTCTGCAAGGCGCAATGGAAGCGCTATGCGGTGACGCGCGAATTGTTCCAGACGCGCAAGGTGGTGGCAAAGGCTCTCGGCCTCAAATGGGGCGCCTATCACCTTGCCCGCCCCGGCAACCCGGTCGAACAGGCCAACAATTTCATCGACTTCGCCGAGCCGGCGCCGGATGAGCTGATGGCCCTCGACATCGAAGGCATCGACCCCACGCAATGGATGTCGCTGGAAGACGCCGAGGAATTCGTGCGCCAGGTGCATCGCCRCCTCGGCCGCTTCCCGGTGCTCTATGTCAACGGCAAGACCGCCCAGTACATCGCCGACAACCGCTACCAGTATCGGCTCCTGTCGCGGCTGCCGCTCTGGTATGCGCGCTACAAGCCCGCTATCGACGTGCATTTCCCGATGGGCAACTGGCAGGGCTACGCGCTGTGGCAATTCTCGGCGCAGGCCAATTGCGGCCATTTCTCCTGCCCCTACCGCGTGCCCGGCACGCCCAACGACATCGACGTCAGCGTCGCGCCGATGAGCGTCGACGAGCTGCGCCGGCAATGGGCCTTCGGCGGCCTGCTCGACGTGCCGGCCGACTACCTTGCCTCGATCCCGGTGCCGCTCTCGCGCGAAAAAGCCCTCGCCGGCAAGGTCACGATCACCTATGCCGATGTGGCGACGCCGCCGACCGTGGAGGAAATGGTCGCCGTGCTCGGCGCGCGCTGGGAAAAGTTCCGCGACGGATTCCGCATGCCGGTGGTGAAGACGGTGCCGCGGCGTGCCATCTTCGGCATCGTGCAATATGTCGCCTGGCAGCGCTCCGGACAGCGCACGCCCGAGCAGATCGACGCGGCTTTCGCCGCGGCGGCCGATCCGGTCAGCACCGCCTCGACGACGCTCGACAGCGCCAGGCGCTGACTTCTTCCAAAAGCTTTGAAGCCGTCAGCGATGGCTGCCGAGGCTGGCATACATGCCGGTGGTGCGGAACTGCGTCGGGTTGATGCCGTAGCAGCGGCGAAAGACCTTGGAGAAGTAGTTCGCATCCTCGAAGCCGCAGAGTACAGCCACCTCCTTAACCGGCAGGAAATCCGCCTTGGTGAGCAGCTTCGCCGCGCGCTGCAGGCGCTGCTGCAGGACGAATTCGGCCGGCGGCAGGCCCTCGCTCTCGGCGAAGYAGCGCGAGAAATGGGCACGGCTGAGGCCGCTGATCTCGACCAGCTCCGCCACCGGCAGCGGCTTRTCGAGATTGGCGTTGATGTGGTCGATGACCGGCTGCATGGCGCTCTGCTTCTCGGCGAAGGCGTGCGAGCCGAAGACATCGTCATAAAGCGCCATGGCCGCCTCATAGGCGATGGCCGAGGCAGCGCCGGGCGAAGCCGCGCCCTTGATCAGCCGCAGGCTGCAATCGGCGAGATGGTCGATGGTCGCCGGCTGCAGCCTGAACACCGGGCCTGAGACGCTGAGGATCGACTTGTGGATGCGCAGCGCCTCCTCGCCGTTCATCGAGATCCAGAAATATTCCCAGCGGTCGCCCTTGGCGAGCCAGTAGCGATGATTGTGCGGCACCAGAACCAGCAGCGTGTCGTTCGCCTGCAGGCGATAGTTGCGGTTCTCGTAGCGCAACTGGCCGGTACCGCCGATCGTATGCTGGAGCACCGTGAACGGGGTCTGGCCGCGCCTGCGCCCGTCCCAGTCATATGTCTCGTCCTCGCGCAGCTCGTAGCCGGTGCTGGTCGGCATGGCATGCAGGCGCTGGCGGCCGCGCGGCAGCGAGATCGTGCGCATCAGCTTTCCGTTGGCGATCAGATCCCGCAGCACAAAATTACCCTCGAAAGCATAATCCTTCTCTGGCCGCGCCGGCGAATAAGCGCATAATCGGGCCCTCAAGAACGCGACAGACCCGCGGTCGAGGAGCGGGCGGGAGGAGAAAGGCCGGATTTCCGGCTTTGAGCGGTGCGTGCGCAACGGCGCGCGGCCCTGTCCTCCCTTGCTGCTCCTTGCCTAGCATTCGAACGGATCGAGGTGAAGGTGATGAGCTTCAAAATCGCTATTATCGGCGCCGGCAGCGTCGGCTTCACCAAAAAGCTGTTCACCGACATCCTGTGCGTGCCGGAATTCAAGGACATCGAATTCGCGCTGACCGATGTCAGCGAGCACAATCTTTCGATGATCAAGGCGATCCTCGACCGGATCGTCGAAGCCAACAAATTGCCAACCAGAGTGACGGCGACCACGAACCGCCGCGAGGCGCTGGAGGGCGCGCGCTACATCATCAGCTGCGTGCGCGTCGGCGGGCTCGAAGCCTATGCCGACGACATCCGCATTCCGCTGAAATATGGCATCGACCAGTGCGTCGGCGACACGATCTGCGCCGGCGGCATCCTCTACGGCCAGCGCAACATCCCGGTGATCCTCGACTTCTGCCGGGATATCCGCGAGGTCGCCGACACCAACGCCAAGTTCCTCAACTATGCCAACCCGATGGCGATGAACACATKGGCGGCGATCGAGTACGGCAAGGTGGACACGGTCGGGCTCTGCCATGGCGTGCAGCATGGCGCCGAGCAGATTGCCGAGGTGCTCGGCGCGAAATCGCCCAAGGAACTCGACTATGTCTGTTCCGGCATCAACCACCAGACCTGGTTCATCGAGCTCAGGCTGAACGGGCGGCCGATCGGCAAGGACGAGCTCGTCGCCGCCTTCGAGGCGCATCCCGTCTATTCGAAGCAGGAAAAGCTCAGGATCGACGTGCTGAAGCGTTTTGGGGTCTACTCGACCGAAAGCAACGGGCATCTTTCCGAGTACCTGCCCTGGTACCGCAAGCRCCCCGACGAGATCACGCGCTGGATCGACATGTCCGACTGGATCCATGGCGAGACCGGCGGCTATCTGCGCTACTCGACCGAGACCCGCAACTGGTTCGAGACCGAATATCCGCAATTCCTCGAAGCGGCGTCGAAGCCGATCGACCTGGCAAGACGCTCCAACGAGCATGCCAGCCACATCCTCGAGGCRCTGGAGACCAACCGCGTCTATCGCGGCCATTTCAACGTCAAGAATAACGGCGTGATCACCAACCTGCCGCAGGACGCGATCATCGAATCGCCCGGCTTCGTCGACCGTTTCGGCATCAACATGGCCGCCGGCATCACGCTGCCCGAAGCCTGCGCCGCAACCTGCATGGCCTCGATCAACGTGCAGCGCATGTCGGTGCATGCGGCGATCGCCGGCGACATCGATCTCTTGAAGCTCGCCGTGCTGCACGACCCGCTCGTCGGCGCCGTGTCGACGCCGGAGGAGGTCTGGCAGATGGTGGACGAGATGGTGGTCGCTGAAGCCGCATGGCTGCCGCAATATGCGCACGCCGTACCGGCGGCAAAGGAGCGGCTTTCGAAATCCAAGGTCAAGACCCGCGAATGGGCGGGCGCGGCGCGGCGCAACGTGCGCTCGATCGAGGAATTGCGCGCCGAAAAGGCGGCGCTGAAACAGGCCGGCTGAAAGCGCCGGCAAGCAGGCGGACGCRCAGCAGGCGCGCCCGCCGGATCAGCCGTCCAGAAACAAGAGGCGGGCAGCAGCAGGCGTCCAAAACAACTGGGAGGAGACGATGAGGATTTTACGCAGAATTGGCTTTACCGCCGGACTGGCGATGAGCGTTGCCGTTCCGGCACACGTCTTCGCATCCGAGCCGACGATCCCGCCCGAGCCGGCGACGTTTCCGGCCGAAGGCAAGATCCACTATGTGCCGCGCGACTCCATCCTGGAATTCAAGGCGCTGCCCGAATATCACGAGCCGGACTGGGTGACGGAGAAATACGTCAAGACCGGCAAGCTGCCGCCGGTCAAGGACAGGCTGCCGAAGGAACCGCTGGTCTTCAAGACCGGCAACATGCCGGACGRCATCGGCGTCTATGGCGACACGATGCGCCATGTCATCGGCGGCAGGCCGGAAGGCTGGAACTACGGCGCCGGCCAGACGCAAGGCTGGGGCGGCATCGATATCGGCCTCTCCGAATGCCTGACGCGCACCGCGCCGCTGTTCCAGGTCGAGGCCAAGGACACCGAGCCGCTGCCCAACCTCGCCAAGAGCTGGGACTGGTCGAGCGACGGCCACAAGCTGACCATGCATCTGATCGAAGGCGCCAAATGGTCGGACGGCGCGCCCTTCAACGCCGACGACGTGATGTTCTACTGGGACGACGAGGTCGTCGATCCGAACGTCTCGCCGCTCAACGGAGCCACGCCGGAAACCTTCGGCGTCGGCACGACGCTGAAGAAGATCGACGACTACACCGTCGAGTGGACGTTCAAGGACGCCTTCCCGCGGCAGTACCTCTACGCGATGGCCTACGGCACCTTCTGTCCCGGTCCGTCGCACATCCTGAAGCCGCAGCATCCGAAATATTCGAAGAACACCTACGACCAGTTCAAGAACGCCTTCCCGCCCGAATATATGAACATGCCGGTGATGGGCGCCTGGGTGCCGGTGGAGTACCGGCCGGACGACATCATCGTCATGCGCCGCAACCCCTATTATTGGAAGGTCGACGAGAAGGGCAACCAGCTGCCCTACCTCAATGAGCTGCAATACAAGCTCTCGACCTGGGCCGACCGCGACGTCCAGGCGGTGGCGGGCTCGGGCGACTTCTCCAACCTCGAGCAGCCGGAAAACTTCGTCGCCTCGCTGAAGCGCGCGGCCGATAAGAACGCGCCTGCACGCCTTGCCTTCGGCCCACGCCTGATCGGCTACAATCTGCGCATGAATTTTTCCGCCAATGGCTGGGGCAACCCGGACGAGCGCGGYCAGGCTATCCGCGAACTGAACCGCAACGAGGACTTCCGCAAGGCCGTCACCATGGCGCTCGACCGCAAGGCGTTGGGCGACTCGCTGGTCAAGGGCCCGTTCACCGCGATCTATCCGGGCGGCTTCTCGTCAGGCACGAGCTTCTATGACCGCAAGTCGACCGTCTATTACCCGTTCGACCTCGAAGGCGCCAAGGCCCTGCTCGCCAAGGCCGGCCTCAAGGATACGGACGGCGACGGCATCGTGAACTTCCCGGCCGGCACGGCCGGCGGCAAGGATGTCGAGATCGTGATGCTGGTCAACAACGACTACACGACCGACAAGAGCCTCGCCGAAGGCGTGGTCGCGCAGATGGAGAAGCTCGGCCTCAGGGTCGTGCTCAACGGGCTCAACGRCACGCAGCGCGATGCCACGCAATATTCCGGCCGCTTCGACTGGCTGATCCGGCGAAACGAAACCGAGCTCACATCCGTCGTTCAAAACACCGAGCAGTTGGCGCCGGTCGGGCCGAAGACCAGTTGGAACCACYGCGYGCCGGAAAGCGGCCAGGTCGACCTGATGYCCTTCGAGAAGGACCTCGTCGACATCGTCAACAAGTTCGCRTCCACGCAGGACAACGACCAGCGCGCCGAGCTGATGCGGAACTTCCAGAAGATCTCGACCGAGCACGTCTACAATGTCGGCCTGACGGAATATCCGGGCGCGCTGATCATCAACAAGCGCTTCTCCAACATCCCGCAGGGCACGCCGATCTACATGTTCAACTGGGCCGAGGATTCGATCATCCGCGAGCGCGTGTTCGTCAAGGCGGACAAGCAGGCAAAATATGAGTTGTTCCCCGAGGAGCTTCCCGGCAAACCGGGAAGCAAGGGGCCGATRGATTAAGTCTTACCTCCCCTGACCGAGAGACGTCCGGCCGCGCCGCGGCGTGGCCGGACGAAGCGAAATCTCCGAACGCCCCCGAGGGGRGCGGCGGGCAGACAAGAAGGCGGACGATCCGATGCTGCGATTCCTGCTCATGCGCATCGCCTCGGCGATTCCGGTTTTCGCAATCTTAAGCCTCGTCACCTTCGCCATCATCCAGGCTCCGCCCGGCGACTATGCCGACTACATCAAATCGCAGCTCATCAACCAGGGCGGGGCCTCCTATGCGCAGGCGGAGGCGCAGGCACAGGCCTATCGCGTCGAGCATGGCCTCGATAAGCCGCTGGCCGTCCAGTATCTCAACTGGATCGGCGGCATCGTCACGCGCGGCGATTTCGGCTACAGCCTCTATTACAACAAGCCGGTGGCCGATGTGGTGGGCGAACGCCTGCCCCGCACTCTGTTGCTTGCTYTGGTCTGCCACCTGCTCGCCTCGGTGCTCGGCATCAGCTTCGGCATATGGGCGGCGACAAGGCAATATTCCTGGATCGACTCGACACTTTCAGCGATCTCGTTCCTCGGCATGACGGTGCCGCGCTTCCTGATGGCGCTGATCATCGTCTATCTCCTRGTCTTCCAGTTCAACGTGTCGGAGATCGGCTCGTTCTTCTCGCCGCAATATGGTGGCGCGCCATGGTCGTGGGCGAAGTTCGTCGACCTKGTCAAGCACGTCTGGCCGGTTGTGGCGATCGCGACCTTCGGCGGGCTCGCCTACAACATGCGCGTCATGCGCGGCAATCTGCTCGACACGCTCAACGCCCAATATGTCGAGACGGCCAAGGCCAAGGGATTGACCGGCGGCGCCGTCGTCGTGCGCCACGCCGTGCCCAACGCGCTGCACCCGCTGGTGATGTATCAGGGCGTGGTGCTGCCCTATATGCTGACCGGCGAGATCGAGACGGCGATCATCTTCGCGCTGCCCACCGTCGGTCCGGCGATCGTCGGCTCCATGGCGGTGGGCGACGTCTACGTGACCGCCACCTTCATGATGGTGCTGTCGGCGACGCTGATCGTCGGCAACATCATCGCCGACATGCTGCTTGTCCTGCTCGATCCCCGCATCCGCCAATTCGGGGAGCGCTAGATGCTGGCGCGCGACCCCTTCCCGACGCCCCTTACGCCCTTGCCGGCCGAAGGCGTGACCGTAGCCGAAGCCGCGCACGGCAATGAGAGCTATATCGCGCTTGTCTGGCGCCGGCTGAGACGCTCCTGGACCGGCATGGCCGGGCTCTTCCTGGTCGTGCTCCTGCTTGTCATGGCGGTGTTTGCCGAATTCCTGGCGCCGATGGACCCGAAGGCGACCGACGTCGCCTTCGCGCCGCCGCAAGTGCCCGTTTTCCACGACAAGGACGGCAATTTCGTCGCGCGGCCCAGGGTCTATGCGCTGGCCGACTCGGCCGATCTCGATCCGGTCACCTTTCAGCCGATCGTCGGCCCCGACTACGACCATCCGCGGCTGCTCGGCTTCTTCGTGGAGGGCGCGCCTTACAGGCTGTTCGGGCTGATCCCGGCGGACCGGCATTTCTTTGCCTCGATGGACGGCCAGCCGGTGCATTTCCTCGGCACCGACAAGTTCGGCCGCGACGTGCTGTCGCGCGCCATCCACGGCTCGCGCGTGTCGCTGATGATCGCGCTGACGGTGGTCTTCATCATCACCGTGATCGGCACCAGCGTCGRCATGGTCTCCGGTTATTTCGGCGGCAGGTTCGATGTCTGGGTGCAGCGCTTCGTCGAGCTTGTGCTCGCCTTCCCACAGCTGCCGCTCTATCTGGCGCTGACGACGCTGATCCCGGTCACCGCGCCGACCAACGTCTTCCTCGCCTTCGTCATCATCGTCATGTCGGCGCTGGGCTGGGCGCAGATGTCGCGCGAGGTACGAGGCAAGACGCTGGCGCTGGCGCGGATCGACTATGTGYGCGCCGCCATGGCGGTCGGCGCCACCRACCGGCGCATCATCATGCAGCACATCTTCCCCAATGTGATGAGCCACGTGATCGTCGCCGTGACGTTGGCGATCCCGACCGTGGTGCTTCTGGAATCCTTCCTCGGCTTCCTCGGCTTCGCGGTGAAGCCGCCGCTGATCTCGTGGGGTCTGATGCTGCARGACACCGCGACCTATTCGGTCATCGGCAYCTATCCCTGGATCCTGTCGCCGGTCGGCTTCGTGCTGATCACCGTGTTTGCCTTCAACGCGCTGGGCGACGGCCTGCGCGATGCCGTCGATCCTTATTGAGGTGGCCGGGATGACGACGATCGCGCTTGCAGACAATTTCGCACCGGCCGTCCGGCTCGACCACGCCGCGCGCCATGAACAGCCTATCATCGACGCCCGCAACATCGAGGTCGCCTTCAAGGTCGAGCATGGCACCGTCGAAGCGGTCAAGGACGTCTCGTTCCAGCTCTATCGCGGCGAGACGATCGCGATCGTCGGCGAATCCGGCTCCGGCAAGTCGGTGACGGCGCGCACTGTCATGGGGCTGTTGACGCGGCGCGCGACCGTGTCGCCGCGGTCGAGCGTCGACTATCTCGGGCAGAACATCCTGAAATTCCCCGAGGCCGCCCGGCGCAAGCTGCGCGGCAACCGCATCTCGATGATCTTCCAGGAGCCGATGAGCTCGCTCAACCCGATCTACACGGTCGGCGGCCAGATCGTCGAAGCGATCCRTGTGCACCGGAAAGTGAGCCGCAAGGAGGCCTGGGCGCGGGCGCTCGAGCTCCTCAAGCATGTCCAGATCCCCGAGCCGGAAGCGCGGCTCAAGCAATATCCACACCAGCTCTCGGGCGGCCAGCGGCAGCGCGTGATGATCGCCATGGCCTTGGCCAACGACCCCGACGTGCTGATCGCCGACGAGCCGACCACGGCGCTCGACGTCACGGTGCAGGCGCAGATCCTGAACCTGATCCGCAATCTTCAGAAAGAGCTGAAGATGGCGGTGATCCTGATCACCCACGACCTCACCGTGGTGCGCAAATTCTCCGACTATGTCTATGTCATGCAGCATGGCGAGATGCGCGAGCACAACGTTACCGAGCAACTGTTCGCCAATCCGCAACATCCCTACACGCAGCGGCTGCTCGCTTCCGAACCGCACGGGCGGCCGCAGCCGCTGCCGGAGGGCAGCGGCACGATCCTCGAGGCGAACGGCGTGCGCGTCTGCTTCATGCTGCGCCATGGCACGTTCCTGAAGCCGGACTGGCGCGAGCTGGTCGCGGTCGATGACCTCGACCTGAAGCTTTGCCGCCACGAGACGCTGGGGCTGGTCGGCGAATCCGGCTCCGGCAAGACCACGTTCGGCCAGGCGCTGCTCAGGCTGCAGGACGCCAAGCGCGGCGAAATAAGCTTCGACGGCCAGCCGATCGACAAGCTCACGCGCGCCGAGATGCGGCCGCTGCGCTCACGCATGCAGATCGTCTTCCAGGACCCGTTCTCCTCGCTCAACCCGCGCATGACGATCGGCCAGATCATCGAGGAAGGGCTGGTCGTCAACAGGCTGGGCGCGAACCGGCGCGAACGGGTCGAGCGGGTACGCGAAGCGCTGGTCAGCGCCGGCATGCCCGGCAACATCCTGTCGCGCTTCCCGCATGAATTCTCGGGCGGCCAGCGGCAGCGCATCGCGATCGCGCGGGCGATTGCGCTGGAGCCGGAATTCMTCCTGCTCGACGAGCCGACATCGGCGCTCGACCTTTCCGTCCAGGCGCAGATCATCGACCTGCTGCGCAAGCTGCAGGACGAGCGGGGCCTCAGCTATCTCTTCATCTCGCACGACCTCAAGGTGGTGCGGGCGCTGTGCCACCGCGTCATCGTCATGCAGCACGGCAAGATCGTCGAGCAGGGACCCGTCGACGAGGTCCTTTCCAATCCCAAGACCGCCTACACCGAACGGCTCGTCAGGGCCGCTTTCGACGTGGCCTAGAAGTGCCGGAGGTTTTACAGTGGCAAGAAATCCCAGGATCGCGTTCATCGGCGCCGGTTCGACGGTGTTCATGAAGAACATCGTCGGCGACGTGCTGCAGCGGCCGGCGTTGTCGGGCGCGACCATCGCGCTGATGGACATCAACCCGCAGCGGCTGGAAGAGAGCGCCATCGTCGTCAACAAGCTGATCGCGACGCTGGGCGTCAAGGCGAAAGCCGAGACCTATTCGGATCAGCGCAAGGCGCTGAAAGGCGCGGACTTCGTCGTCGTCGCCTTCCAGATCGGCGGCTACGAGCCATGCACCGTCACCGACTTCGAGGTGCCGAAGAAATACGGCCTGCGCCAGACCATCGCCGACACGCTCGGTGTCGGCGGCATCATGCGGGGCCTGAGGACCGTGCCGCATCTGTGGAAGATCTGCGAGGACATGCTCGCCGTCTGCCCGGAGGCGATCATGCTGCAATATGTCAACCCGATGGCGATCAACACCTGGGCGATCGCCGAGAAATACCCCACGATCAAGCAGGTTGGGCTCTGCCACTCGGTGCAGGGCACGGCGATGGAACTGGCGCACGACCTCGACCTTCCCTACGAAGAAATCCGCTACCGCTCGGCCGGCATCAACCATATGGCCTTTTACCTGAAGTTCGAGCATCGCCAGGCGGACGGCTCCTATCGCGACCTCTATCCCGATCTCGTGCGCGCCTATCGCGAGGGCCGCGCGCCGAAACCCGGCTGGAATCCGCGCTGCCCGAACAAGGTGCGCTATGAGATGCTGACGCGGCTCGGCTATTTCGTCACCGAAAGCTCGGAGCATTTCGCCGAATACACGCCCTATTTCATCAAGGACGGACGCGGCGACCTGATCGAGAAATACGGCATTCCGCTCGACGAATATCCGAAACGCTGCATCGAGCAGATCGAGCGCTGGAAGGGCCAGGCGGAAGCCTATCGCTCGGCCGACAGGATCGAGGTCGAGCACTCGAAGGAATATGCCTCCTCGATCATGAATTCGGTGTGGACCGGCGAGCCGTCGGTGATCTACGGCAATGTCCGCAACAATGGCTGCATCACCTCGCTGCCTGCCGATTGCGCGGCGGAAGTGCCGTGCCTTGTCGATGCCTCCGGCATCCAGCCGACCTATATAGGCGACCTGCCGCCACAGCTGACGGCGCTGATCCGCACCAACATCAATGTGCAGGAACTGACGGTCCGGGCGCTCACGACCGAGAATCGCGAGCACATCTACCACRCCGCGATGATGGATCCGCACACCGCGGCCGAGCTCGACCTCGACCAGATCTGGTCGCTGGTCGACGACCTGCTTGCAGCGCATGGCGATTGGCTGCCGGCCTGGGCGCGCAAGGGCGGCAGGAGCAAGGCCGCCTGATCAGTTTCCAGCTTTCTCGCGCTCGACGGCGCGCCAGCCGATGTCGTGGCGGTAAAAGCCCTGCGGCCAATCGATATGATCGATCGCCGCGTATGCTTTTTGCTGCGTCTCGCCGAYGGTCTTGCCGAGCGCGGTGACGTTGACGACGYGGCCGCCATTGGCGACCAGCGCACCGCCATTGATGGYGGTGCCGGCATGGAAGACCTGGGCGCCCTCGYCTTCCGCCTCGTCGAGACCGCGGATGACCGAGCCCTTTTCCGGCGTGCCCGGATAGCCCCGCGCCGCCATCACCACGGTCAACGCCGTCTCGTCGCTCCAGCGGATGGACATATGCGCGAGCTGGYCATCGACGGCGGCGTTAAGCAGAACGAGCAGGTCGTCCTTCAGCCGCATCATCAGCACCTGGCACTCGGGATCGCCGAAGCGGGTGTTGTATTCGATGAGCTTCGGCCCTTGGTCGGTGATCATCAGACCGGCGAAGAGGATACCGGCGAAGGGCGCGCCGAGTTTGGCCATGCCGCGCATGGTCGGCTCGATGATCTCGCGCATGGTGCGCTCGGTCATCTCCGGCGTCATCACCGGCGCCGGCGAATAGGCGCCCATGCCGCCTGTGTTCGGCCCGGTATCGCCGTCGCCGACGCGCTTATGGTCCTGCGCGGTGCCGAAGGGCAGCGCGGTGGCGCCGTCGCACAGGCAAAAGAAGCTCGCCTCCTCGCCGGTCAGATACTCCTCGACGACGACCTCGGCGCCGGCGGCGCCGAAGGCACCGTCGAAACAGGCTTCCAGCGCGGCGTTCGCCTCATCGAGCGTCATCGCGATGGTGACGCCCTTGCCGGCCGCGAGCCCGTCGGCCTTGATGACGATCGGCGCGCCGGTCTTTTCGACATAGGCTTTCGCCGAGGCAAGGTCGCCGAAACGGCCATAGGCGGCGGTCGGGATGTTGAATTTGGCGCAAAGATCCTTGGTGAAGCCCTTCGACCCCTCGAGCCTGGCCGCCGCCTTGGACGGGCCGAAGACACGGATGCCCCAGGCGCGCAGATCATCGGCGATGCCGGCGACCAGCGGGCCTTCCGGGCCGACCACGACCAGGTCGATCTTCTTTTCCTGRCAGAAGGACGCGACGGCGGAATGGTCGGCGACGTCGAGCTTGACCAGTTCGGCGACACGGCCGATGCCCGGATTGCCGGGCGAGGCGTAGAGCTTCGTCAGCAGCGGCGAAGCGGACATCTTCCAGGCGAGCGCATGTTCGCGGCCACCCGAGCCGAGAAGAAGAACGTTCATGGCCACCTCTTGCTGATCGTCTCCCCGAACCCGCTATTGGTCCGCGGGCGGYGGGTCAAGGCGTCTTGGCATTTTGGCGGCAATTGCGCACGGGAACATGGGCCTCATCAAGATGTGATAGGCAAGTCACGCGTCCTGACCGGGCGGGAAAACGACTCAGCTCTGATAGATAACGGGGAACCAGTCCTCGCGCAGTTTCTGGCCAGGCTTCATGTCGTGGCCGGGATAGGGCGGCGAGGTGCGGCCGGGGCGTTCGACATAATGCGCGTCGTCGCCGACCCAGCGCAGCGACAGCGCCCGGCGCCGTGCCGCGGTCAGGTTGCCGCGCGCGCCGTGGGCGGTGCGGAAATCGAACAGGATGGCGTCTCCCGGCTCCATCTCCCATTCGAGCACCTTCATCGACGGGTCGTTGTCGGGATCGGGCACCGGCAAATAGTCGCCCTCGTCGGCGTAAAAGTTGGCGTCGTTCAGCCAGCGCACCGGCAGGACCATCTTTTCCCATTTGTGGGAGCCGGCGATCAGCCTCAGCGTCGCCTCCTTCACCGGATCGATCGGGATCCAGAAGCTCACCGTCTGGCTACCGTCGACGAAGTAATAGGGAATGTCCTGATGCCAGGGCGTCGGCTTCTGCGTGCCGGGCTCCTTCACTAGGACGTGGTCGTGAAAGAATTGGGCGCTGCGCGATTGCATGACCGCCGCCGCAAGCTCGGCGGCCGGCGATTCCCTGACGATCCTGACGAATTCCGGGATGCGTTCCCAGTTGCAGTAATCGTCGAAGAAGCTGCCCTTGCCGCCGGCGATGTCGGAGGCCGTGGCGCTGCGGTTCTGCATATTGCGCTCGATGCCGGCGGCGATCACGTCGACCCAGTCCTTGAAGGCGCCGCGGATGCAGACCGCGCCGTCGCGCTGGTAATCGGCAATCGTCTCGGCATCGATCTTTGGGCTGGCCATGGCGCGTTCTCCTTGCATTTGGCAAGCGACTATCGCAAGCGTCGGACATCGCGTAAAATAATAACTTGTCATGTAATTTATAGTTTTGACCTATGAGACTGACCCTCACCCAGTTGCGCTATGTCGTCGCCGTGGCCCGCTATGGCAGCGTGACCGCGGCGGCCCAGGCGCTGAACGTGTCGCAGCCGTCGATCTCGGTGGCGATCGACAATGTCGAGGACGCGCTTGGCCAGAAACTGTTCGTGCGCCAGCGCGGAAGCGGCGTTGCGCTGACGTCCTTCGGCCGCAAGGCCGTCGCCAAGGCAAGGCAGGTGCTGGGCGAGGCGGACGAGCTGGCGGCGCTCGGTACGCGCGAGGCGGATATCGGCGGCGAGCTGGTGCTCGGCTGCTTCGAGGACCTGGCGCCCTATTTCGCGCCGGCGCTGATGCGCACCTTCGCCGAGCGCTGCCCCGCCGTCACGGTCGTCATCGGCGACGAGACCTTCGAGACGCTGGGGCGGCGGCTCGCCGACAGCGCCGTCGATCTCGGCCTCACCTACGATCTCGGCCTTCCAGGCCATTTCAAGCGCATCCTGCTGCACGAGTTGCGGCCGCATGCGCTTCTGGCKGCCGGCCATGAGCTTGCGGACAAGCATGCCGTCAGCCTGGCCGAGCTCGCCCAGCATCCGCTGATCACCACCGACCAGCCGCACAGCTGGCAGCACATGCTGGACCTCTTCCTCAGCCGCGGCCTGTCGCCGATCGCGCGGACGGCGACGAGCTCGTTCGAATTGCAGCGCTCCATGGTCGCCAACGGCTTCGGCGTCGCGGTCAGCTATACGAGGCCCTATGGCGACCGCAGCTATGACGGACTGCCGCTGGTCTGCAAACCGCTCTCCGACGCGCTGCCGATGCAGCGCATCATCCTGACCCATGACACCCGCCAGCGCCTGTCGAAGGCGGCCGCGGCCTTCATCGACGTCGCCAGGGCATGGTTTGCCGGTCACGATGTTTTCACCGCGTAAGCGACACCGCGGCCGCTTGACGGCGTCACTTGCGACTGTCACTTCAACGTGATGGAAACCGTCCAGTCGAAAGCGATCCAGGGCCGCGTCGCCGACGCGCCGAGCGGCCATTGGGTCTACCGGGTGTTGCCGCGCTGGCTGTGGCCTTATGCGCAGCTGGCGCGCTGGGACCGGCCGATCGGCTGGCAATTGCTGTTGTGGCCCTGCTGGTGGTCGGCGGCACTTGCCGCCGGCGCCTATCCGCGCCCGACCGACCCGCTGCTGACGTTGCTGCCGGCGCCCTGGTATCTGCTTTTGTTCTTCATCGGCGCCGTCGCCATGCGCGGCGCCGGCTGCACCTATAACGACCTTGCCGATGAGGACATCGACAACCAGGTCGAGCGCACCCGCTCGCGGCCGCTGCCCGCCGGCAAGGTGACGCGCCGCCAAGCCTGGGCGTTCGTCATCATCCAGGCGCTCATCGGTCTTGCCGTGCTGTTGCAGTTCAACAGCTTCGSCATTCCGCTCGGCATCGCCTCGCTCGCGATCGTCGCGGTCTATCCCTTCATGAAGCGCATCACCAACTGGCCGCAATTCGTGCTTGGGCTCGCCTTCTCCTGGGGCGCGCTGATGGGCTGGGCGGTCGAGTTCGGCGACATCGATGACCCGGCGATCATGCTCTATATCGGCTCGATCCTGTGGGTGATCGGCTACGACACGATCTACGCGCATCAGGACAAGGAAGACGATGCCATCGTCGGCGTGCGCTCGACGGCGCGGCTGTTCGGCGACAACACCAAGATGTGGCTCACCGGGCTCTATGGCGGCGCGCTGATCTGCTTCGCCATCGCCTTCGYTTCGGCGCAGGCGCCCGTGGTGTCGCTGGCCGGGCTGATCGCCGCCGGCGCGCATATGGCGCGCCAGATCATCCGGCTCGACATCAACAATCCGGACCAGTGCCTGAAACTGTTCAAGTCGAACAACCAGGTCGGCTGGCTGATCTTCCTCGGCCTGATCGGCGGGTCGGTGTGGATTTGGCTGAAGCCGCTGGTGTAGTTCTCCCTTCTCCCCGTTCTACGGGGAGAAGGTGGCGGCAGCCGGATGAGGGGCGGCGCCAGCCTTGAGGCAATTTGCAGCGRCAAAATGTCGTCGGTTTGTGAGGTGGCCAAACACCCAGGCCGGTGCTGCCCCTCATCGCCCTGCCGGCACTTCTCCCCGTAGAACGGGGAGAAGAAACCTACTCCCTTGCGATAATCTCCTGGCCGTCGATAACCAGCCGCAAGCCCAGATTGCCGGCCTTGCGGCGGGCGAGGAAGCGCGGGCGGCGCGTGGTGGAGACGCGGCCCTTGCGGCGCTCCTGCGGCGGCAGCGCCTTGATGGCGGCGCCGAGCGATTCTTCCAGCGTGCGGGCGATGCCGTCGGCCTCGATCAGCAGCATCGGCAGGCGATAGGCGTCGGCCCAGGCGCGCCAGTCGGCGGCGACGTCGTCGAGGTCGTCGGCGACCAGAAGCGGCACCGACAGCATCGGATCATTGTGCAGGAGTTCCAGCGTCACCGTGACGTTGCCGTCCGGATCCTCCATGGCGCGGGCGGCGACGCCGCGGAACGCATTGGGGGGCAGCGCGATGATCGCCGGCACGCCGCTCATCTCCAGCACCCGGCGGATGACCGCGCCGCGCTGGTCGATGGTGAAGGTCACATCGCCATAATCGTCGCGCGTGRCATAGCTCACCATCTGCGGCAGGCGAAACGGGTCGAGACGCATGTTGCGACCGGCCCAGACTGGCTTCAGTCCAGTGTTCATCGATGTCTTCCCTGTTAGTCCTGAGGGCCGTTTTTCCGGTTCTCTCAGGGCCGGTTTTTCYGGCCTCGTTATGGGAAGAAATATTAGCGCTCGCTTCTTACCGGCGCGCTTAAGAAAGTCGGTTAAATTTTGCYGATCTCGGGGATGGTTATCGGAATGCGACCGGCCACCAGATGTGGTGAGGATCAGATAACCTTACCGGGATTCATGACGCCGGCCGGGTCGAAGGCCGTCTTCACGCGGCGCATCAGGTCGATCGCCATCGGCGGCGCCGTGGCGATCAGTTCGTCGCGCTTCARCTGGCCGATGCCGTGCTCGGCCGAGATCGAGYCGTGGAAAGAGCGCACGACATCGTGCACGGCCTTGTTCATGGGGTGGTAGAGGTCGAGGAACGCCTCGTCCTGCCAGTCCACCGGGCGCGAGATGTTGTAGTGGAGATTGCCGTCCCCCATGTGGCCGAAACAGACGACGCGGGCGCCGGGGCAGACGCCTTCCACCGCGCCAGCCGCCTTTTCRATGAACTCGGGGATCGAGGCGATCGGCACCGAGATGTCGTGCTTGATCGAGGCGCCTTCCGGCTTCTGGYATTCGGGCAGCGTCTCGCGGAAATTCCAGAAGGCGTCRCCCTGGGCAAGGCTTGCCGACACCACCGCGTCGCYGACGATGCCTTGCTCGAGGCCAGCCGAAAGAACCTCCTCGATCAGTGCCTTGCCGTCCTCCTCGGAACGGCCTGAGGAGACCTGCATCAGCACATACCACGGCCAGTCGTCGGCCAGCGGCCGCGTGATGCCTTGCCCATGCTTGAGCGTGAAGTCGTAAGGCCTCTTGGCGATCAGCTCGAAAGCGGTAAGCGAGGCGCCGGCCCTGTCCATCGCCAGGGTGAACAGCGACAGCGCGTCCTTGGGGGACGACGGCAGGCCGGCAAAGGCGACCTCCCTGCCCTTCGGCTTCGGGAACAGTTTCAGCACCGCGGCAGTGATGATGCCGAGCGTGCCCTCGGCGCCGACGAACAGGTTCTTGAGGTCGTAGCCGGTGTTGTCCTTCTTCAGCTTACGCAAATCGTCGAACACCTCGCCGGTCGGYAGCACCACCTCGACACCCAGGCAGAGCTCGCGCGCATTGCCATAGGCAAGCACACCGGTGCCGCCGGCATTGGAGGAAAGATTGCCACCGATCTGGCAGGAGCCTTGGGCGGCGAGCGACAGCGGAAACAGCCGGCCGGCGGCGTCGGCCGCTTCCTGCAGCGTCTGCAGGATGACGCCGGCCTCGGCGGTCACCGTGTTCGACAAGACATCGATCTCGCGGATGCGGTTCAGCCGCGACAGCGACAGCACGATGTCGCGACCGGATTTGTCCGGCACCTGGGCGCCGACAAGCCCGGTGTTGCCGCTCTGCGGCACGATCGGCGTGCCGGTCTCGGTCGCAAGCCGCATGATGCGGCTCACCTCCTCGACGCTGCCGGGGCGCAACACCAGCGATGTCCGGCCGTGCCAGAGGCCGCGCCGCTCGGTGATGTAAGGCGCGATGTCGGCCTGGTCGCGCAACGCATATTTGTCGCCGACGATCGCGACGAAGCGGTCGATGACGGCGGGATCGAGGTCGAAGGGCTGATCATTCATGGGTCAGAACCTAGAGCAATTCCAGGAAAAGTGCGAAGCGGTTCCGCCCGGAATTGCATCAAAACAAAGAGATAGGCTCAAGCGGTCTTGTCACGGGGGGCGGCGGCGCGGGCAAGCCGGTCGTTGATCGCCTCGCCCAGGCCCTCGAACGGGATCGGCTCGACGGCGATGGTCGCGGCGCCGACACGGTCGAGCGCCTGCATGGCGGCAAAGAGGTTGCTGGCTGCTTCGCGCAAGTCGCCTGTCTCGGAGAGGTTGCGCAATGCAACGGCCCGTTCCCAGCCCTCGGCGCGATTGCGGCCGAAGGCAAGCAACGCCTCGCCTTCGGCAACGTCCCCGACATTGAGCCGCATCGCGGCGCCCGGCGCGTAATGCGAGGCGAGCATGCCCGGCGCCTCGATGCCGGAAGCGCCGCGCGACAATTTCGCGCCGGCCACCGCTTCGATCTCCTCGGCGCCGATGCCGCCGGGCCGCAACAGCCGCAATTTGCCGTTCTCGACCTTGAGAATAGTCGATTCCAGGCCGACCGGCGTCGCGCCGCCATCGACGACCAGCCTGATCCTGTCGCCGAGATCGGCGGCGACCGCCCCTGCCGTCGTGCCGCTGATCCTGCCTGAGGAATTGGCGCTGGGGGCGGCGAGCGGCCTGCCGAGCCGCGCGATCAGCTCGCCGCCGAAGCCGCGCGGCATGCGCAGCGCGATCGTGTCCAGCCCCGCTGTGACCAGCGGATGGATGCCGCTGTCGGCGCGCTGCGGCAGCACCAGCGTCAGCGGGCCGGGCCAGAAGGCTTCGGCCAATCTTGCCGAGAGCGGATCGAAGCCGGCGATATGGTCCGCCATCGCGCGATTTGCGACATGGGCGATCAGCGGGTTGAAGCGCGGCCGGCCCTTGGCCTCGAAAATGCGCGCCACGGCGACGCCGTTGGTGGCATCGCCCGCCAAGCCGTAAACCGTCTCGGTCGGGATGGCGACGACATCGCCGTCTTCGAGCAGCGCCAATGCCCGCTTCATAGCCTCGCCGGCCGCCAGTATCTCAGCCAAATCCGCCACCAGTCCTGAACATGCCGGTCCCGTAATACGGCGGCCTTCATCGGGCAAGGGCAGGCATTGGCGATTTATCAATCCCTAAAATGTTAAGTTTCCACGCAAGCCGGCTTCAATCTGCCGGTCCTAAACAGATATTCGTGGGGTACCCCACGAATATCTGTTTAGGTTCCCTGGGTTTCGCAGGTTCTGATCGCAAAACCGTGGGACACTTTTGCGGAACCTGCTTAGGGCGCGGGTTCGATGCGGTTGCGGGCTTGGGAGCTGTTGTGATGCGTTTGCTTGGATCGTTCGGTATCAGCCTTCTGGCGATGAGCGGCGCGGCGCATGCCTCGTCTATCGTCGTGGTCGGSCCCTCGACCTCGACGCCTTCGGTCATCAGGCTGAATGCGATCGAGCCGGCCAAGCTGTCCTCGGCCTCGACGCCGTCGATGATAGCGCTGGGCGATCCTATGCCCGCCGTGACCGACGAAAAGGTCGCGGCGATCCCCGAGAAGTTCAGGCACCAGCAGGCCCCGATGATCATTCGCGGCGGCATTGTCGGCGGCGCTTTCGCGACGCCCGCGGCGACCGCGGCAGCCAAGCCMACGGCACCGGCAACCGCGGCCGCCCCGGCAAACGGCACTTCGCCGGCAACGCCCGCGAACGGCACGGCGTCTGCTTCGAACGGCAACGGCAAAACCGGCGACAAACCGGCCGCGACGGCCAACGCGCAGCCACAGGCGCAGCCGTCAAATGGCCAGCCCCTGCCGCGCGTCGGCAAGGCGATGTAGATCACACTGGATACCGCCTCTATGTGCTAGGCGCTTAACTCTGTCCGATTCCCGTCACCGGGGTCGGGCACGATGGTGCTGGCGTTTCAAAAGGGGGRTTTCATGACTGTTTCGAAAGCAATGGCCGTTGCCGCACTGGTGGCGGCGACGACACTGGGCGCGAGTGTGGCGCGGGCCGACGACATGCTCGGCTCTTACGTCGCGCGGATCTCGGACCGCGATCACCGCGCCAGCGACGGCTATCCGCTGAGCAGCGCGGCGCAAATGGTGCGGCAGGACCGCGCCAACTGGCACRAGTTCCACCGGCGTGACGGCGACGACCAGGGCGATCCCTGGTTCCGCCGCGACGGCTCGCGCGCCGGCCTGCAGCGCATGCTGGAACGCGGCGGCGCCATGAGCAGCGCCACCAGGCGCGCCATCGTCAATGGCGAGCCGTTGATCGAGGTCGACGTCTATCCGGACAGCGTGCGGGTCAGCATCATAGAAGATTGACGGGGTCAATCTTCCTGGAAGATTGACGAGCCTGACGAAAAGGGCGACGCGTTACGCGTCGCCCTTCATGCTTCAGACCCAGGAGACAGCTCAGGCCGCTTCTTCCTTGTCGTCATCGTCGGACTCATCGGCGTCGTCTTCATCGTCGTCGCCATCTTCATCCTCGTCGTCGGACTCATCGTCGCCCGAGGCTTTGGCTTCTTCGTCGGCGTCATCGTCTTCGTCGTCATCTTCCTCCTCGTCGTCCGACTCATCGTCGGCCGAGGCCGTGGCTTCCTCGTCATCGCCTTCTTCCTCGTCGTCTTCGGAAGGATCGGCGGATTCGACCGCTGCAGCGGCGGCATGGTCGAGGAGGTTTTCGGAAGCGGCTTCGATGGCCTCGGCGGCGGCGGGGGTCTCTTCAATCAAGTGGATATCGTCAACGGAATTCATGGCATGCCTCCGTGGTTTGGGGAACGTTTTTTGTCTGATGCATGTCGTTGTCCCAGAACCGCGGTACACTTCCGGGCGACATGCATTGGTTCTCCCATGCGGAGGTCATCGTCATATGACTGTAAGCCGGCTCCGGCGCATTAAATTTCGGGCGCCGAATTGTTCAAGCCTGCCCGCATCCTAGCGGATGCAGGCAGTGCCGAACCTGCGATTTTTCGAGCTATCAGCCGACGATTTTTGAAAAATCCGCGACCTGATCGGTGGCGGTCCGGATGCGGGCGAGCAGCGCCAGACGGTTGGCGCGCACGGCCTGGTCCTCATCATTGACGAGAACGCCTTCAAAAAATGAATCAACCGGTTCGCGCAACACGCTAAGCGCCAGCATGGCGGCGGAAAAATCTTCGTTTTGAATCGCTTGGCCGGCTTCCTTCTCGGCCTGATTCACTGCGGCATTGAGCTTCTTTTCCGCTTCCTCGCGGAACAGCGCCGGCTGAACAGTCTCGGCGACGAGGGTTTTCTTCTTCTCCTCGGCCGCCAGGATGTTGGCGGCGCGCTTGGTGCCGGCGAGCAGGTTCTTGCCCTCCTCGGTGTCGAGCAAGGAGCCCAGCGCCTCGACGCGTCGGACGATCTGCAGCAGGTCGTCGTTAGGCGATTGGCCGATCTCCCCCCTTGTGGGGGAGATGCCCGGCAGGGCAGAGGGGGGCGCGACAGAGCGCGGGGCCGGCGGGACAGCGCCCCCCTCTGTCGGCTTCGCCGACATCTCCCCCACAAGGGGGGAGATTGGGCGCGAGCCCGCTGACAGCACGGCATCGATCAAGTCATGCCGTGCACCGCTTTCACGCAGATAGACTTTCAGGCGGTCGTGGAAGAAGGCAAGGAGGTCGGACGACTGATCCGCGCCGCCTTTGAAGTTTGCAAAAGCCTTGGCGAAAACAGACGTCAGCGACAGACGAATGCGGTTCTCGATGAGGATCCTGACCACGCCAAGCGCGGCACGCCGCAGAGCGAACGGGTCCTTCGAGCCGGTGGGCTTTTCATCGATCGCCCAGAAGCCCGTCAGCGTGTCGAGCTTGTCGGCGAGCGCGACGGCAACCGAGACCGGATCGGTCGGCACACGGTCGGATGGGCCCTGCGGCTTGTAGTGTTCCTCGGCGGCTGCGGCCACCGATGCATGCTCGCCTTGCAGCAGCGCGTATTTGCGGCCCATGGCGCCTTGTAGCTCAGGGAACTCGCCGACCACTTCGGTCTGCAGATCGGCCTTGGCGAGCACTGCCGCGCGGGCGACGAGCGCGGGATCGGCGCCAACGACCGGCGCCAGTTCTTCCGCCAGCCRCTTGATGCGCTCGACGCGCGCGCCCTGCGTGCCCAGCTTGGCGTGGAAGGTCACGTTGAGATGGTCGAGGCGCGCCATGCGCTGGTCGAGCGGCTTCTTCAGATCCAGGTCGAACTTCGCCGCCGATTCCCGAAGCTGGTCGAGGTCGGGCAAATCGCCCTGGTCGGTCTTCCAGAAATAGAGCGCATCGGACAGGCGCGCGCGCACCACCTTGCCGTTGCCGTAGGCGATCTCCTTGCCGCCATCGTTCGCCTCGATGTTGGCGACGAGGATGAAGCGGTTCGAGAGGTCCTCGCCCGCGCCCTGCGGCCGGGTGACGAAACACTTCTGGTTGGCGCGGATGGTCAGCCGGATGACCTCGCCCGGAATGGTGAGGAAATCCTGCTCGAACTCGCCCATCAGCACGACCGGCCATTCAACCAGGCCGGAGACTTCCTCCAGCAGGCCTTCATCCTCGACCAGGTCGAGGCCGTTGGCGAAGGCGATGTTGCGAGCGTCGTGAAGAATGATTTCCTTGCGCCGGTCGGCGTCGAGCACGACCTTGGCCGCTTCGAGCTTCGCGACATAGTCGTCGAAGCGGCGCACGGTGATGGCACCCGGCGCGTGGAAGCGATGGCCATAGGTGACGTTGCCGGCGCGGATGCCGTCGATCTCGAAATCGACCACCACCGGCTCCTCGGTCTCAGGGCCGAAGGTGCAGACGATCGACTGCAGCGGGCGCACCCAGCGCAGCGAGCCAGGCTTGGCCGAGGCCGGCCCCCAGCGCATCGACTTCGGCCACGGGAAGCTCTTGATGATGCCMGGCACCAGCTCGGCGATGATCTCTTCGGCGGCCCGGCCCGGCTTCGAGATATGGGCGACATAGAAGTCGCCCTTCCTCGGGTCGGAATGGACATGCGCCTCGGCGATCGACGAAAGCCCGGCCTTGCGCAGGAAACCCTGCACCGCCTGCTCGGGCGCCGTGGTCGAGGGACCCTTGATCTCCTCGCGGATGTCCTTGGAGCGCGGCGTCAAGCCCCTTATGTCGAGCGCCAAGCGCCGCGGCGTCCAGTATTCGCGCGCCGCTTCATAGGTCAGACCCGCCTCGACCAGACCGTCGGTCAGCATCTTCCTGAGGTCGCCGGCAGCCTTGCGCTGCATGCGGGCGGRGATTTCCTCGGAGCGAAGTTCCAAGAGCAGGTCAGGCATAGTTAAGCTCCCCACCCTCCCCTTGATGGGGAGGGTCGGCGCGTAGCGCCGGGGCGGGGTGGCGGCCTCTCAGCTGCCAATACCTTCGGCACCATCGCGCAAATGCAGGTGTAATTTGCGTTCTTCCACCGCCGCATAAATTGTATCGAGCACGGAATCTAGTTCGTTTTTTATCTCATGGTTCCAGAAACGGACGACGCGATAGCCCTGGCTTTCAAACCATCGTGTTCGAACTTCATCATGGCGCAGCTGATCATCGGCACTGTGGTGGGAGCCATCCACCTCGATAATCAATTTCAGTCGATGCGAGATGAAATCTGGATAGTAGACACCGACTGACGCCTGTCGTCGGAAATGCGTCCCTTCGACCGGGATGCGCCACAGGTGCCGCCATAGCAGCCGTTCTTCATCCGTCATCGAGGCGCGGAGCCTTCGCGCGGACTGCAACTTGAAACGGTCAAGTTTTGGCATAGGGAAGCGCCAGTCACCCCCACCCGCCGCTTCGCGGCGACCTCCCCCATCAAGGGGGAGGTAGAAGCGCATAGCAACTCGGCCGGCCGCTGTCACCCCGCTAACGGATCGCCCCTTCAAGCGATTTGACGGAATTTTTCAGCCCGCTGTCGGGACGCGGCGAAGCCGGTCGTCCTTGGAGCAGACCATCCCATGAACCGAACGCTGCGCTGAAGCGACAAACGCTCAGGCAGAGACCTATTGGCTGAACGACGATGAAGACGGCATCGAGAACCCTGCAGATCCTGGCGCTCAGYGCCTGCTTCGCCGCCCAGGCGCATGGCACGATCACGATGCCGGGGGTCAGGCAGGCCATGCGCACGATCGACGGCGCAACGGCGCAGATCGTGTTGCCGGCCGGCGCCGCCACCGAGGTCGTAAAGGCTGTGTCGGCTTAAGCCGCCGCCAGCCCGCCCGCCCGCGTCTTCAGGAACGCCTCGCCGCAGGCCTTGGCCAGATTGCGCACGCGCAGGATGTAGCTTTGCCGCTCGGTGACCGAGATCACGCCGCGCGCGTCGAGCAGGTTGAAGACGTGGCTTGCCTTGATGCACTGGTCGTAGGCCGGGAAGACCATGYGGTGCATCGGCAGATTGTCGCTCGGTTTCGGCGTGCCAGCATCGAGCAGCGCCTTGCACTCGGCCTCGGCGTCCTCGAAGTGCCTCARCAGCATCGCGGTGTTGGCGAATTCGAAATTGTGGCGCGAATATTCCTGCTCGGCCTGCAGGAAGACGTCGCCGTAGGTGACCTTCTCGGCGCCCTCTCGGCCGTTGAAGTTCAGGTCATAGACATTGTCGACGCCCTGCACATACATGGCGAGCCGCTCCAGCCCGTAAGTCAGTTCGCCGGCCACCGGCGCGCATTCGATGCCGCAGACCTGCTGGAAGTAGGTGAATTGCGAGACTYCCATGCCGTCGCACCAGCACTCCCAGCCAAGCCCCCAGGCGCCCAGCGTCGGGCTCTCCCAGTCGTCCTCGACGAAGCGGATATCATGCAGCAGCGGATCGACGCCGATCGCCTCGAGCGAGCCGAGATAGAGCTCCTGCAGGTTCGGCGGATTGGGCTTCAGGATCACCTGATACTGATAATAATGCTGCAGGCGGTTCGGGTTCTCGCCGTAGCGGCCGTCCTTCGGGCGGCGCGACGGCTGCACGTAAGCGGCGTTCCAGCGCAAGGGGCCCAGCGCGCGCAAGGTGGTCGCCGGATGGAAGGTGCCGGCGCCGACCTCCATGTCGTAGGGCTGCAGGATGAGGCAGCCATAGTCCGCCCAGTAATTGTGCAAGGTCAGAATCAGCCCCTGGAAGGAGCGGCTGGGATGCATATGGGCGGGGATGTCGATGGTCACGGCGGCCTCGGAAAGCGCAGGATGACGCTTCCCTAGTTGCCGGGCCGGCAAGCGTCAAGGCAGCGCCACACATCCGAGGAGGTTGAACGCTTTGCGCTCGGCTGGCCCATTGCCGGCGAACGGCGGTGATCCTTTGCTCCGTCGAGTTCTAATAGCGAAGGTTCCGTCATGCCCGGTCCACTCACCGTCCGACCCGTCACGAGGCAGGATTACGAGCAATGGCTGCCGCTATGGGAGGGCTACAACGCGTTTTACGGGCGCTCCGGCCCGACGGCGCTGGCCGGCGAAATCACGCAGATGACATGGTCGCGTTTCTTCGATGCCTACGAGCCGATGCATGCGCTGGTGGCCGAGCGAGGAGGCAATCTGCTCGGCCTCGTCCACTATCTCTACCACCGCTCGACGACGTCGATCGCGCCGAACTGCTATTTGCAGGATCTCTTCACCACGCAAGCCGCGCGCGGCCAGGGCGTCGGCCGGGCGCTGATCGAGGGCGTCTATGAGCGCGCCAGGCAAGCAGGCGCCAACCGCGTCTATTGGCTGACGCATGAGACGAACCACACGGCGATGCAGCTCTACGACAAGGTCGGCGAGAAGCCCGGGTTCGTCGTTTATCGCAAGATGTTTTAGGGCACCGGAGCTTTGACCGGTCGGCCCTGTTTGGGTTGRCAGGCGCCATGCCTTGGAGATTAGCCGAAACGCCCATCGCGATCGTCATTCCAGGGCGGAGCAGCCGCGAAGCGGCGTCGCGGAGACCCTGGAATCCATGCCGTTACCTTCGCCAAGGCGTGCAACGGCTCAGGATTCTGCACCGTGGCGACGCTTCCAAGTCACGGCATGGATCCTCGGGTCTGCGCGCGTCGCTTCGCTCCTTGCTCCGCCCGTGGATGACGATCGCGACGCCAAGCCGAAACGAAAACGGGGCTCGATGAGCCCCGTCGTCCTGAACGCTAGCGAAGGATCAGCCTTTCGGCGCGGGCGCCGGCACCGGCTTCACCTTGGGGGTTTCCTGCGCGGTGTTGGACTCGATCGGCGGCAGGCCCTTGAGCAGCTTCTGCTGCAAGGTGGCGAGCACGTCCGGATCCGGCTTCAGGTCGCGTGCCTGCGTCCACTGATAGGTGGCCYCGAGCTTGCGGCCGACGCGCCAGTAGGCATCGCCGAGATGGTCGTTGAGGACCGGATCCTCYGGCTTCAGCGAAACGGCGCGCTCCATCTCGCGCACGGCGTCGTCGAAGCGRCCGAGGCGGTAATAGGCCCAGCCCAGTGAATCGACGATGTAGCCGTCGTTCGGCCGCAGATCRACGGCCTTCTGGATCATTGCCAGGCCTTCCTTGAGGTTCATGTTCATGTCGACCCAGGAATAGCCGAGATAGTTCATGACCTGCGGCTGGTCGGGCTGCAGCTCCAGCGCCTTGCGGAAATTCGGTTCCGCCTTCGGCCATTCCTTCAGCCGCTCATAGGCGATTCCGCGCTGGTAGAAGATGTTCCAATTGGCGGCGGTCGGGTTCTTCAACTGTTCGACGGCCTTGTCGTAGAGATTGGCGGCCGAGCGGAAATCTTCCTTCGAGCCATAGACGCCGCCAAGCGCCAGATAAGCGCGCATGTCGTCCGGATGCTTGTCGAGATAGGCCTTGAGATGGGCGATCGCCTCGTCATGCTTGTCGAGATCGGCGAGGTTCAGGCCGAGCTGCAGGTCGGAAAGCTCCTTCAGCGGCGAGGACGCCGGAATGCGGCGATAAAGCGCGATGGCGCCCTCGCCGTCCTTGAGCTGCTCGGCGACGGCGGCAAGCTGCACCAGGGCCGCATCGCTGTCCGGCTTCAGCGCCAGCGCGTATTGCAGGTAAAGCCGTACGAAAGGCTCGCCGCCGCCGCGGTTGAGCGCGGTGGCAAGGTCGAGCAGAATTTCGGACGCGCCGTCGGCCGGGCTGGCCACCAACGGCTCGATCTTGTCGCCCTTGGCGATGCGGTCGCGCAGCGTGGTGATCTCGAGTTTGCCGGGGGCGAAGGCTTCGGCCTGGTTCAACACCGCCAGCGCCTTCGACTCGTCGCCCTTGCGGGCTAGGAAGGAGGCGTACRCCTGGRCATTGCGCATCCAGGTTTCGGGCGAGGARCCGCCGGCCGTGGTGTCGGCGAGCGTGGCGGCGTAGATCGCATCGGCCTTGTCGTTCAGGCCGGCGGCATCGGCGATCAGCGCGCGGTGGAACGATTTGAACAGGCCGAACCAGTCCGGACCCTTGAGCTTGTCGATGGAATCCATGGCCTCGGACGCGTTGCCGGCGCCYTCCTTGGCCCAGCCATCCATGACGCCGGACACCAGCCGGTCTAGATCGGATTCGAGCGACAGCTTCAGCCAGTACTGCGCCTTGGCGTAGTCCTTCTTGTGGAAGGAATCGATGGCCAGCGCCAGACGCGAGAAGCGCTCGACATCCGGCACTTCCTTCAGCTTGTCAGCATAGACCAGCGATTCCTCGAAGCGGCCCTGCGCGACGAGAGCCAGCATCAGGCTCTGCTGCAGTTCCTTGTCGTCCGGCGCAAAGGCCAGCGCCTGCTTGTAATAGGCGATCGCGTCGTCGAGGTCGTTGTCGCTTTCGGCGATATGGGCCGCAAGATAGGCGCCCGAGAAAGACGTGATCTGCAGCGGTTGGGCATCTTCCTTGGCCTGGACCGGCRGCACCCAAAGCGCCACACCGGCCAAAAATGCCAGCCTCGTCAGCCAGCGCGCACGTCCTTGCCGCATCGTATCCCTTTCAGCCAGACGCGATCCCGCCCTTGGCGGACCGCCCGCAGACTCGATCTTTTCCGGTCAAAGCATGGCCTTTTTGGGGTCGAGCTTCAATCGCCGAGCGAATCACAATGCAATCATCCGGCTTAAAAAACGATGCGGCGCCACCGAAAAATCCCGCGCGGAGGTCCGGGACRCCGACATGTGGTACCGGGATGCCTACAGACAGGTATCGCGGAATCCGCCGGCGGCAACCGTATCGCACAGGCCGGACCATTCGCAGCCGGAGCATGCCTGGCGCGTCAGRCCGGCGGAAAAAGCCTTTCGCATCCCTGAAAGGCTGGAGGCGTCCAGCACGAACCGGTCGCYGTCCTGGATCGGCCGGCCGAGGAGAGCCCCCACGTCGCGCGCGGCGAGCCCGTCCCGCTCGGCGGCGCTTTGGCGCAGGCAATGCGGTTCCGGCTCGCCGATCAGCGGCGCACAGATATCATCCGGGCCGGAAACGATCACCACCGCCTCGCCCTCGCCCAGGCGCTTCACCACCTGGTCGTAATTGGCGGTGAAGGCCGGCGAGTAGCCCTTGCCGACATAGGTCAGCAGGCAGAGCAGATGATGGGAGCGCAACCTGATGGTCATCAGGCCGCGGGCGAGCGGTCGCGCGGCGCCGCCTGATAGGTCGAGAACAGCTTCAATGTCGCCGCGCCCAGCGCCGACTTGAGCAGGCCGCCGACGATGAACGGCAGGAAGCCGAACGTGACAGCCTTCTCGGCGCCGATCATGACGGCGAGCCAAGCGGTGCCGAGAACCAGGCAAAGCAGGTTGCCGATGAGCATGGCGGCGAAGGCAAGCATGACACGCTTGCCGTTCCAGCCGYGTTCGGCCAGCCAGCCGGCGACGGCGCCGACGACCGGGAAGGCCAAGAGATAGCCGCCGGTCGGACCGACGAAATGCTGAACGCCGGCCGCCCCACCCGCCAGCACCGGAAATCCCGCCGCGCCTTCGACCAGCCAGGCGGCGATGGTCAGCGCCCCGAAGCGCCAGCCATAGAGCGCGCCGACCAGCGTGACGGCGAAGGTCTGCATGGTCACCGGCACCGGCACCATCGGCACCTCGATATAGGACGACAGCGCCAGGAACAGCGATCCGAGGATCACGGCGCCGATCTGCCAGGCGAGCGAACGGCTTTGCAGCCGCAACGGGCTGAAGGAGGGTTTTGGGGTCGAAATGGCTGCGTTGGTCACGGTGTCTTCCCTGGTTCGAGTAAATTATAGATAATTTTTGAACTTCATCTATTATCGAATCCATATTTTCGCGACGATGGCAAGCCCRCAGGTTCGTCATCCACGGGCGGAGCGGAAGCGAAGCGGACGCGGAGACCCGAGGATCATTCCGTGACCTTGGCCGAATGGCAAAAGCGGCGCAGAACAGGGGGCGTTCTGCACCGCTGCAAAGCTTCGACGTCACGGAATGGATTCCAGGGTCTGCGCGCGTCGCTTCGCTCCTTGCTCCGCCCTGGAATGAGGACCGCGTGGAGATTGCGCCGACATCACCCCACGATGGCGAACGCGTCGCGCGTCTTGCCAGAAGCGGTCTTGACCGGTTTCTGGCCGATCCACTGCACGTGGCGGCCGAGCGTCGCGGYGGCGGATTCGGTGTTGCCTTGCCTCAGCGCTCCCAGGATCGCGCGGTGATCCTGGTCGGTACGGGTTTCCCACTCGGAGCGCCAAGCCGCAAACAGGAAGCGCGCGCTCGCCGCGTGCAGGTCGTCGATGGTGGAGAGCAGGCGCGGCATGTTGCAGGGCGCCAGGATCAGCCGGTGGAAGGTGCGGTTGGCCTCTTCCCAGGAGCGCACGTCGCGGGACTTGTCGCCGGCCTTGGTCGCCTCCTCGGCCTGGTCCAGGATCGACGCCGTCAGATGCGGCGCGGCATGGCGCAGCGCCAGGACTTCTAGCGCGGCGCGCATCTCAGCCACCTCCCTCACCTCGCCGAGATCGAAAGAGGYGACGCGCACGCCGCGCCTGGGCTCGCYGATCGCCAACCCTTGCGCCTCAAGGCGCCGGAAGGCCTCGCGCACCGGAACATGGCTGGTGTTGAATTCCTCGGCGACATGGTCCTGGCGCAGCCGCGATCCAGGCTCGATCGCGCCCGAAATGATGCGGTCCGCCAGTTCCTTGCTGATGCGAACGGCGATCGTATCTTCTGTGCTGGCCATATTTTATAGATAATTTGCCGGGCCGCCCTTTGTCGAGACGGCCGGCACGGGATTCACAGGCGCCCTGCCCGGAGGATGCCAGGCAAGCGCAGAGAGACCAGCAGGCTCAGTTCACCCGGCTGATGCAGAAATCGATAACGTCGATCAAAGCCGACTTCTGCGGCGTCGCCTCCAGCGGCGCCAGCGCGTCGCGGGCGATCTCGCCGAAATGGCGGGCGCGGCCGATCGTGTCGGCGATAGCGCCATGGCGGGCCATCAGGCCGATCGCCTTTTCCAGCCCGGCATCGTCGGTGACGTTTTCCTCGATGGCGCGCTTCCAGAAGCTGCGCTCGGCCTTGGTGCCGCGCCGGTAGGCGAGGATCACCGGCAGCGTCACCTTGCCCTCGCGGAAATCGTCGCCGACATTCTTGCCGAGATCCTTGCTCGATCCGCCATAGTCCAACGCGTCGTCGATGAGCTGGAAGGCAAGGCCGAGATTCATGYCGTAGGAGCGCAATGCCGCGCGGTCGGTGCGCGAGGCGAGCGCGATCACCGGCCCCACTTCGGCCGCGGCCGAGAACAGCGCCGCGGTCTTGGCCTTGATGACGGCGAAATGCTCGTCCTCGGTGGTGTCGAGGTTCTTGGCCGCGGCAAGCTGCATCACCTCGCCCTCGGCGATGATGGAAGCGGCACTCGACAGGATGTCGAGGGCCTCCAGCGAGCCGACCTCGACCATCATGCGGAAGGCCTGGCCGAGCAGGAAATCGCCGACGAGCACGCTCGCCTGGTTGCCCCAGATCATGCGCGCCGTCTTCTTGCCGCGGCGCAGCGCGCTCTCGTCGACCACGTCGTCATGGAGCAGCGTCGCGGTGTGCATGAACTCGACGGCTGTGGCGAGCTTGACATGGCCTTCGCCGGAATAACCGAACATCTGCGCGGCGGCCAGCGTCAGCATGGGCCTCAGCCGCTTGCCGCCCGAGGAGATCAGGTGGTTGGCGATCTCCGGGATCATCTCGACGTCGGAGCCGGCCTTGGACAGGATCAGCTCGTTGACACGCCCCATGTCGGCGGCCGTCAGATCGATCAAATCCTTGATGGAAGCGGGTTCCCGCTTGCCTTCGATGTTGAGAACGACACCCACCACGACAACTCCCGTCTATTAACGCGCGCGACTTAACGCGCACGACGGCACCCTTAATCCCGTTCCGACTCTAGGTCGGTACAACCGGGCACGGCAAGAGGCGAATTGGCGCGGCTGTTGGCGCGCGGGTCGCTCCCACGTTTACACGAACGCCGCAACCTGCGATTTTCGTTCCATGATCGAGCTTGTCCGCACCAATGACGCCGTCGTCATMTCCTTCGTCGAATCGCTGATGCGCGACGCCGGCATCGCCTGTTTCGTCGCCGACCAGAATATGAGCGTGCTCGAAGGGTCGATCGGCCTTTTGCAAAAGCGTGTCATGGTCGACGCCGACAAGGCCGACGTGGCGCGCCGCATCCTCAAGGATGCCGGCATCGAAAACGAGATCCGCCAGAAATAATGGCAGCGACAACCACCCCAGATACGCCGGCGCACACGGTCGATGCCTTCCATCGCGGGCGCTTCTGGCTGGTGCAGCCGAGCCGGGGCGGTCATCGCGCCGGCATGGACGCCATGATGCTGGCGGCCGCCGTGCCGTCCGGCTTTTCCGGCCGGCTCGCCGATTTCGGCGCTGGCGCGGGTGCTGCCGCCCTTGCCGTGCTGTCGCGCTGTCCGGCGGCGCGGGCCGTGCTGGTCGAGCGCTCGACCGAAATGGCGGGGTTCGCCGCCGCCACGCTTTCGCATCCGGGCAACGCGCATCTCGGCGACCGCGCCTCGGTGCTGACGGCCGACGTGACGCTGACCGGCCGGGCGCGAGCGGACGCCGGGCTTGCCGACAATTCCTTCGACTTCGTCATCATGAACCCGCCGTTCAACGCGGCTGAGGACCGCTCGACGCCCGACGCGCTGCGCAGGCAAGCGCATGTGGGCGAGGACGGGCTGTTCGAGCGCTGGATCAGGAGCGCGGCGGCCGTGACGAAGCCGCGCGGCGGATTGGCCATCATCGCCCGGCCCGAGCAATTGGTCGCCATCCTCGATGCAATCGAGGGACGTTTCGGCGATGCCGAGATGCTTTGCGTTCATCCTCGTCCGGACGCGGCGGCGATCCGCATCGTCGTCAGGGCGGCGCTCGGGGCGCGCGGAAAACTGTCGATCCGCCCGCCGCTCATCCTGCACGGGCCGTCCGGCAACGCGCCGGCGGAGCGGGCGGAAATGATCAATAACGGCCTGGCGTCGCTGTTCGGCGATTGATCCCAGGCGCGCGATGCGGCATTGCCGTTAGGCGGCGAATTCCTACATGCCAGAGCAAGATGACGTCGCGCCTGAGAGACATTACCGACGTAACCGATCTCATCTTGCTTCTTTGCATTCCATCGGAGACACCCGTTCGTGAAACGCCTCTTCAACCGCCTGCTGCCGAAATCCTGGCGCTCGACAGTCGTCACCATTCCGGTCATCCGGCTGCAAGGCGCCATCATGGCCGGCGGCGGCCAGTTCCGGCCGAGCCTGTCGCTCGCCTCGACGGCCGGTGTCATCGAAAAGGCGTTCGGCTTCGATGCGCCGGCGGTCGCGATCTCGATCAATTCGCCGGGCGGCTCGCCGGTGCAGTCGCGACTGATCTTCAAGCGTATCCGCGATCTCGCAGCCGAGAAAAACAAGAAGGTGCTGGTGTTCGTCGAGGACGTGGCGGCTTCCGGCGGCTACATGATCGCGGTCGCCGGCGACGAGATCTTCGCCGATCCGTCATCGATCGTCGGCTCGATCGGCGTTGTCTCCGCTTCTTTCGGCTTCCCGGAGCTGATGAAGAAGATCGGCGTCGAGCGGCGCGTCCACACCGCCGGCCAGAACAAGGCCGTGCTCGACCCGTTCAAGCCGGAGAAGAAGGAAGACGTCGAACGGCTGAAGGCGCTGCAGCTCGAAGTGCACGAGACCTTCATCGACCTGGTCAAGGAGCGGCGCGGGTCGAAGCTCAAGGACGATCCGGACCTGTTCACCGGCCTGTTCTGGACCGCCAAGCGCGGTCTCGAGCTCGGCCTCGTCGATGCGCTGGGCGATATGCGCAGCGTGCTCAAGACCCGTTTCGGCGACAAGACGCAGCTCAAGCTTATCACCGCGCCACGCGGTCTGTTTGGCCGTTTCGGCCTGTTCGGCTCACGCTTCTCGGCGCCCGATATCGCCGCTGCCGCTGCAAACGGCGTGCTCGATGCGGCGGAAGAGCGCGCATTGTGGGCGCGGTTCGGGCTTTGAAAAAGCCATGATTGCGTCTAGCATAACCGCTTGACCGACCCATTCGGCCGGCCTTGCCGCGAGAACGCGGGAGGAGTTTGAGATGCCGCAGATCATTTTCTTCGCCGTCGTCGGCGCCRCCGCTTACTTCGGCTACCGCGCGTTCGTGCGCGAGGCCGAACGCGTGACGGCCAAGATCCGGCGCACCGAGAAACAGGCGGCGAACGGCACGATGGGGACGCTGGTCAAGGATCCGAAGACCGGCGAATACCGTCTGGCCAAGGACTGATCCCATCTCGCCAGCAGCCGACATTCTTGAGCCCGGCACAGAGGTCCGGACGTGGCTTGCGCCGGCCAAGGTCAACCTGGCGCTGCATATTACCGGACGGCGCGACGACGGTTACCACCTCATCGACAGCCTTGCCGTCTTCACCCGCTTCGGCGACCGGCTCGAGATCGAGCCGGCTGAGCAGGACGACTTCTCGGTGTCCGGCCGCTACGCCGCCGGCCTGYCGCTCGACGACGGCAATCTGGTGGTCAGGGCCCGCGATGCCTTGCGCCTGGAAGCCGGCGCGCAACATGCGCCGCCCGTCGCCATCCGGCTGGAGAAGAACCTGCCGATCGCCTCAGGTGTCGGCGGCGGTTCAAGCGACGCGGCGGCCGCGCTCAATGGCCTGGCACGGCTCTGGAAGCTCGATATCGACGATCGTTCGCTGGCCCGGATCGGGCTTTCGCTCGGCGCCGATCTGCCGATGTGCCTGAAGTCGCAGCCGTTGGTCGCGCGCGGCATCGGCGATGAGGTGTCGCCGCTCACCGCATTTCCGGCGCTCGGCCTCGTCCTGGTCAATCCGGGTATCGCCGTCTCCACGCCGGAGGTGTTCAAGGCGCTGTCCAGCCGCGACAACGAGGCGCTGCCGCCGCTGCCGAAGCGCCTCGACTTCCACGCCGTCCGCAACTGGYTGACGGCGACGCGCAACGACCTCGAAGGCGCCGCCCGCTCGATCGAACCTGCGATCGGCGAGGCGCTCAAGGCGCTCAAGCGCGCCGACGCCGCATTCGCGCGCATGTCCGGCTCGGGCGCCACGTGTTTCGGCCTGTTCGAGACCGGCAATGTCGCCAAGCGCGCGGCGATCGCGATCCGCGCCCRCCACCCCGACTGGTTCGTCGCGGCGACGCGCAGCATGGAGGTGAGCGATGGCGAAGCTTGACGAAAACCGGCCCTTCATCCCGGTGCGCATCGCGGTGCTGACGGTCTCCGATACGCGCAGCCTTGCCGACGACAAGTCCGGCCAGACGCTGGCCGACCGCATCACGCAAGCCGGCCATACGCTTGCCGCGCGCGACATCGTCACCGACGACCGCGACAWGATCCGCGACAAGGTGCTCGGCTGGTCGAAGGACGAAAACATCGATGTCGTCATCACCACCGGCGGCACAGGCTTCACCGGCCGCGATGTGACACCGGAGGCGCTGGAGCCGATCTTCGAGAAACGCATGGACGGCTTTTCGGAAGTCTTCCACCGCATCTCCTACGACAAGATCGGCACCTCGACGATCCAGAGCCGGGCGACAGGCGGGGTCGTCAACGCCACCTTCGTCTTCGTGCTGCCGGGCTCGCCCGGCGCCTGCAAGGATGCCTGGGACGGCATCATCAAGGCGCAGCTCGACTACCGCCACATGCCCTGCAATTTCGTCGAGATCATGCCGCGGCTGGACGAGCATCTCCGGCGCGGCGGCAAGCCCGCCTCCTAACCGCAGGCAAAGCGAGCGGCCGGCATCCGGTTCGCAGGCGAAATGGCGCTATGGCCTGCGAGCAGCCATTTCGAAGCCGGCACCAGCAAAGTACCTTGCGCCGCGAACAAGGAACCTTGCCATGACCGTTCACAGCGGCGGCTGCCATTGCGRCAACATCCGTCTGATCTTCTCCACAGCGCTCGATCCGGCCGCGCTGGAAATTCGCGCCTGCCAGTGCTCCTTCTGCACACGCCATGGCTCGCGCGCGGCCGCCGACCCGAACGGCAGGCTGGTTATCTCGGTCGCGGACAGGGATCGCTTCCAGGTCTACCGCTTCGGCCTGCGCACCGCCGACTATCTCGTCTGCCGCGACTGCGGCGTCTATGTCGCGGCAATCGCCGGTCAGGGCGACGACGCCACGGCGGTCGTCATCGTCAACGCGCTCGACGATCGCGCGTCGTTCTCGYGCGAGCCGGTCGCCGTCTGGTTCGACACCGAGACGCGCGAGYAGCGCCTGGCCAGGCGCCGCAGTGCCTGGATGCCGGTTGAGATCGAGGGGATCTGACTGGGCTGGGTTGCGCTTCTTCCTTCTCCCCTTGTGGGAGAAGGGAGAGCCGGCCTTACTTCGGCGGCGCCACCCAGATTTCGGCGTTCAACCGCCTGGTCGCCAGGCCGCGCGCCAGGGCTTCAGCGCTGCGCGCGCTCTTTGCCAAGGCCGATGCCTGGCGCTTGCTTATAACAAGGCCTTCGGCCAGCGCCCGGTTGCCCGAAAAGACGCGGGCCAGGAATGGCGCCCGATCGGCGCGGGCGCGTGAAAAGCGCGCCGGCATAGTCTGCTTCGCCGTGTGCGCCACGACCTCGTCGATCCAGCCTTCGGCGAGCCGGGCGCCGGGTTCCAGAAGCAGCAGCCAATCGCCTTTGGCCTGGCCGATGCCCACGGCGATCCCGCCGGTCACATAATGACAGCCGGCATGCTCCGCCACCCGATGCGTCTGGTCGGTCGAGCCTTGATCGCAGACGATCACGTCGCGCACCACGCCTTCGACCGCGCCGCCGACCAGCGAGGCGAGCGTGCGGGCAAGACCCTCCTCGTCGTTCAAGGTTTCGATGAGAACGCTGAGCATATCAGCCGAATAGCGGAAAGCGCGGCGAAGCGCCAGTTGGGCGCTCCAAGCGAAAAAGTTCTTGCTTTGTTCTCATCGGTAAAATAGGAATAGTTTCATGAACARAGCGATTCGACAGCCTGCCGACAGTCCTTGGGAGAGGGCGAAAATGGAACAGATCGTACGCGCCGATATTGCTGCTTTCGGAGCAGGACGAGCCGAGATGGCAAATGCGATGATCGAGCAGAGCGGCATGCGCGTGCGGCCCGATCGCAATCGCGGCCGTTCGGCCGGCATCAACCCGTCCGGCCGGTTCGAGCCGGTCAGCCGACATGTGTTCGACGACGGCTGGAACTCGCTGGAGGAACTGCCGCCGTTCAAGACGGAAGTGCAGGTCGAAAAGCCGCGCACGATCATCACGCGCAACGAGTCGCCCGACATTTCCTTCGACCGTTCGATCAACCCCTATCGCGGCTGCGAGCATGGCTGCGTCTATTGCTTCGCCCGGCCGACGCATGCCTTCATGGGCCTGTCGCCGGGGCTCGATTTCGAATCGAAGCTGTTCGCCAAGCCGGACGCGGCGCGCATGCTGGACCGGGAATTGTCGAAGCCGGGCTATCTGCCGCGCACGATCGCCATCGGCACCAACACCGATCCCTACCAGCCGATCGAGAAACAATACCGGATCATGCGCGAGATCCTGGAAGTGCTGGAGGCGCGCGGCCATCCGGTCGGCATCGTGACGAAGTCTGCACTGGTGACGCGCGACATCGACATCCTGTCGCGCATGGCCGAGCGCGGCCTTGCAAAAGTGGCGCTGTCGGTGACGACGATGGACCGCATGCTGGCCCGCACCATGGAGCCGCGCGCGTCGACGCCGACGAAGCGGCTGGAGGCGATCAGGCAGCTTTCGGATGCCGGCATTCCGGCATCCGTGATGGTGGCGCCGATCATCCCGGGTCTCAATGATCCGGAGATGGAACGCATCCTCGATTCGRCCAGAGCCGCGGGCGCCAGGGAGGCCGGCTACGTCATCCTGCGCCTGCCGCTCGAAGTGGCGCCGATCTTCAAGGACTGGCTGTTGCGGCATTATCCGGACCGCTATCGCCATGTGATGTCGCTGATCCGTTCGATGCGCGACGGCAAGGATTACGATTCGGAATGGGGCAAGCGCATGAAGGGCGCCGGCCCCTATGCCTGGCAGATCGGCCGACGCTTCGAGATCGCCGCCAAGCGGCTGGGCCTCAATATCGAGCGACGGCAGCTTCGCACCGACCACTTCGTCGCAGGCTCCGGCGCCGGCGAGCAACTGATGCTGCTTTGACTTGGGTGCCGGCCATGACGGGCCGGTGCCAAGCACTTCCAGACACAGCGATTTTCCGTCTGGAATTGTCACTTGTTCGAAATTCCGTCCGGCCCTTGTCCCCCGGCCGTGAGACGGTGCCTTCCCGGTCCGACGCCCCATCCGACCCGGAAGGACTTGCGGAGAATCGGAGCCGATGCGAACCTCGCCGCACCATGGCTCGCGCGCGTTCCGATTCTCCGCTTCTCTTTGAAATGGTCGAGAAGCCCGACTTCTCGATCGAGACGAAGGCGATGGCCGACGGGCTGTGGCCGGTCGCCGGCATGGATGAGGCAGGCCGCGGTCCGCTCGCCGGTCCGGTGGTGGCCGCCGCGGTGGTGCTCAATCCCGCCAACATCCCGGAAGGCCTCGACGATTCCAAACGCCTCACCCATTTGCAGCGAGAGGCGCTGTTCCTCAAGATTCTCGGCACTGCGCTCAGCGTCTCGATGGCCTCGATCAGCGCCGAAGGCATCGACAACAGCAACATCCTGAAGGCAAGCCTCGAAGCGATGCGCCGAGCCGCCRCGGGTCTCTCGCTGCAGCCGAAGCTCGCCTTGGCCGACGGCCGCGACGTTCCTCCTGGTCTCGCCTGCGAAGGCCGGGCGCTGATCAAGGGCGACCAGCGCTCGCAGTCGATCGCCGCCGCCTCGATCGTCGCCAAGGTGATGCGCGACCGCATGATGTGCGGCTGCGGCGGACATCACGAGCATTACGGCTTCGAGGTGCATATGGGCTATGCGACGGTCCGGCACCGCACCGCGATCGAGATGCATGGGCCGGTGGCACGGCTGCATCGGGCGTCGTTCGCRCCTTTCCGGCTGGGTGGCGCTGAGGTGGTCGAGGAAGAGGGTTTGGCCGGGTTGGAATAAGCGACGGCGCCGGTGACGGCTGATCTTCCCCTCGTGGGGGAGATGTCCGGCAGGACAGAGGGAGGCGCTGTCCGCCGATTTAACGGTGCTTGGGTTCCTCTCCCCGCCAAAGGCGGGGAGAGGTGGCCGCGAAGCGGACGGAGAGGGGCTTCGTAGGGCGCTCCCCTCTCCGTCTTGGCTTCGCCGAGCCACCTCTCCCCACATTCGTGGGGCGAGGAACCTTGATCCTGCGGCGCCGCGATCCTTCGCRCCCCCTCTGCCCTGCCGGGCATCTCCTTCACAAGGGGGAGATTGGCAGCTTCGACGCCCGCTTCCTTACCAAACAAAAAAGCCGCCGGGTTACCCGGGCGGCTTTTGACTTCGAAACTTCGACGCAAGTTCAGTTCAGCTTGGCCTTCACGTCATTGAGCGCCGACTTGAACAGATCCGCACCGGCCTTGGCATCGACCTTGGCGGCGAGCAGCGCGCGGGCGGCTTCGACGGCGATGTCGACGGCCGAGGCGCGCACTTCGCTGACGGCCTCGCGCTCGGCCTGGCTGATCTTCTGCTCGGCAAGCGCGGTGCGCCGGGCGACATAGTCCTCGGTCTTCTTGGCCRCCTCGGAAGCGAGCAGTTCAGCCTCGCGCTTGGCGGCGGCGACGATGTCGGCGGCCTCCTTCTCGGCTTCCTTGCGCTTCTGCTGATACTGGCCGAGCAGTTGCTGGGCTTCCTCACGAAGCTTGCGCGCTTCCTCGAGCTCGGCGCTGATCTTGGCCGCGCGGGCGTCGAGCGACTTGGCGAGCATGCCCGGCACCTTCAGATAGATGACGGCGCCAAGGAAGATGAGCAGGGCGATTGTGGCCCAGAGCGTGGCGAGTGATGTGGCGTCCATGATCCCGCTCCTCACCGGCTCGCAGATTTGACCGCGGCCGCGATCTCGGACTTGTCGGCCTTACCGCCGACAAGCGCCTCGACGATGGCCGATGTGGTGTCCTCGGCGATCGTGCCGACTTCCTTCATCGCCTTGGCCTTGATCGAGGCGATGCTCGCCTCGGCCTCGCCAAGCTTCTTCTCGAGCTCGGCCTCAAGCTTCTTGCGCGTGCCCTCGGCTTGCGCCTTGGCGGCGTCGCTTGCCTGCTGGCCGATCTTGTTGGCGTTGGCCTTGGCCTCCGCCAGTTCCTGCTCATAGGCGGCAACGGCGGCATCCGCCTCGCCCTTCAGCCTTGCGGCATGGTCGAGGTCCTGGGTGATGCGGTCGTTGCGGACATCGATGATGCCGCCGAGACGCGGCATCACAACGCGCTTCAGGAACAGGTAGAACAGCCCGAAGGTGATGACCAGCCACAGGATCTGCGACGGGAAGGTCTTGGCATCGAACGGCGGGAACGCTTCATGCTCCGCGGCGGGCACGGCAGTGCCCGCATGCGTATCGCCCTCGGCCGCGGCCGGCGCTGTTTCTTGCGCATAGGCAGATGTCACGAACATCTCATTCCCCTGTCCATGGAACGGGGCCGCACCATGCGGCCCCTTTCGTCAGCTCTCAATCTTACTTGAAGACCAGGAGCAGAGCGATCAGGAGCGAGAAGATGCCCAGAGCTTCGGTCACGGCGAAGCCGAAGATCAGGCGGCCGAACTGGCCATCAGCGGCCGACGGGTTGCGGAGCGCGCCCGAGAGGTAGCTGCCGAAGATGTTGCCGAGGCCGATGCCCGCGCCGCCCATGCCGATGCAGGCGATACCAGCGCCGATAGCAGCTGCTGCAGTTGCGTCCATTTCAAAACTCCTGTGGTTTGCTTGTTCGTTGCAGTTGGTACGTTGGGTATGCTGGCGCCGGGGCGCCGGTGAAAATCGATCAGTGGCTCGGGTGCAGCGCGTCGTTCAGATACATGCAGGTCAGCACCGCGAAGACATAGGCCTGCAGGAAGGCGACCAGCAGTTCGAGCGCGGAGAGCGCGACCGCCATGGCCAGCGGCAGGACCGAGCCGGCGATGCCGACGGCGCCCAGCGCGCTGAGGCTAACGACGAAGCCCGAGAACACTTTCAGCGTGATGTGGCCCGCCAGCATGTTGGCGAAAAGACGAACCGAGAGGCTGACCGGGCGCGAAACGAAGGAGATGACTTCGATCGCCACCACCAGCGGCAGGAGATAACCTGGCACGCCATGCGGCACGAACAGCTTGAGGAAGCCGAAGCCGTGCTTGGCGAAGCCGTAGACGATGACGGTGCCGATGACCATGATCGCCAGGGTGAAGGTGACGATGATGTGGCTGGTGACGGTGAAGAAGTAGGGGAACAGGCCGATCAAATTGGCGACCAGCACGAACATGAACAGCGAGAACACCAGCGGGAARAACTGCATGCCCTGCTTGCCGGCGGCATCGCGCAGCATGTTGCCGACGAACTCATAGGCCATCTCGGAGATCGACTGCAGCCGGCCCGGAATGAGCGCGCGGCTGGCGGTGCTCATATAGAGGAAGGCCGAGGCCAGGACGATCGTCACAACCATGAACAGGGAGGAATTGGTGAACGAGACGTCGTAGCCGCCGATATGCAGCGGGATGATCGGATGGATCTGGAACTGGTGGATCGGATCGACCTTGTCAGCAGCAGCCACTTTAAATCCCCGTCAAAGCCACAACCGGCTTCTTAAGTTCACTTCAGCGCCTTGCGGCGCCCCGCTTCATTCTTTCGGCTCGCGCGGCTTGCCGCCCTGGCCGAATTCGGATGCCAGTCCCGCCGAGCGCAGGACGTTGAGTATACCTGCGCCAAAGCCCAGCAACAGGCCGACGATCAGACCCCAAGGCGCTGTTCCCGCCAGGCGGTCGATGATCCAGCCCAAGCCGACACCGACCACCACTCCGGCGATGAACTCGCTGGACAGTTTCAGCGCCTGACCGTAACCGGTCRCAGCTTTCGCTTCGTCTTTCCCCTCGAGCCGGTCCGTGCGTCTCGTCGCAAGCGATGCTTCGAGATCGCGCCGGCGGCGCTCAAGTTCGTCGTCGCGGATGGTGGCTTCTGGCTGCCTGCCGCGGCCGGTTTCTCCGGTTCCGTCTGGCCCGGTTTTGTCGGCCATCGCAACCCCCCCTGCCCGGGCAGACGATTGCCGTCCGTCCGCTTCTAAAGTCGCCGGCAACATAGTTAGAGGGTCAGCCCCCGTCAAGCCACGGGCCGAACTTCGAAGCGATGTATTTTTCGCTGTTAAATCAACTAGTTACCAAGGTGCGACATCGTGCCCTTCACGGCCGCGTGAGGACTCGGTGCGAATCCGCGCGGCAAGGCGCGTCCGCCGGGGCACGCAGGCTGCCGGCAGACGGACAGGCGGAGGCGTCGTTTAAACGGCTCAGCTCCAGCCGCCGCCATAGGTGCGATAGAAGATATGCAGCCCGATCCTGGTCATGCGCTGCATGGCGCGCGCCCAGCCCGGGTGAACGTAATTGGCGTAGTAATGCGTCGACGAGCCGACCTCGGGAATGAAGATCTTGCCGGCGGTCACCGCCATGGCGACCTCCTGGGCAGTCTTGTAGGAAGCCTGGTCGGTGATGCTCTTCTTCCTGCCGTCACAGGCGAAGGAAAACTGGCAGCGGTTGAACCAGCTGTCGTTTTGGTAGACGACGCCGCAGATCGTCTTCGGATAAGCCGGGTTGCGGACGCGGTTGAGAATCACCTGCGCGACCGCCGCCTGACCACGCACCGGCTCGCTGCGTGCCTCGAAATAGATGCCCTTGGCCAGGCAGGCCTGCTCGGGCTTGGAAAAGACGCTCGCCGGCAAAGGATTCTGCAGCCAGGCGTGGTCRCCCTTGCCCATCGGCGGAATGAAGCGGCCGTCGTTCGGATCGTCCTGCAGCAGCGCCTCGAAGGGCGAGGCCTTGGCATAGTCGGGCGCGGACTGGGCATAGGCGGTGGCGAGGATGTCCGGCTTGTCGTTGTTGACGAGCGCGACAAGGGCGGCCGGCAGATCCGGATCCGGCCTCTTGTCCTCGCGCAGATGGAAGGCCTGGGCGATCTGGACTTCCTTGCCCTTGATGCCGGGCTTGGCGAAGGTGAGCTTCAGGCCGCTGTCCATCGCGGGACGCAGCAGCGAGGAGGTGCGCTCGAAAATCGAGCCGGCGCTGAAATTCTTGGGCGGTGCGACCGGCGAGACCTGGACGAGGCGGCCCTTCTTGTCGGCGCGCACGACGCGGTCCTCATCGGGCGTCGCGCCGGCGGCGTTGCCCTTGCCGCGGAAAGCGACGGTGCCGACGCCCGGCAGATTCACGCCGGAGCCGGAGATCGAGCCCGTGGCAGTGGAATCGACGAAAGGCATTTCGGCGGCATGCACCGAGCCGGCGGCGGATTTCTCGATATAGGCGTTCCAGCGGATGTTGGACGATTCCAGGCCGGAGATAAGGCTTGCCATATCCTGATAGGCGACGACCGACGGAAAGCCGATCCAAATGCCGAGCCCGAGCACCAAAGGAGGTAGGAAGGAACGCTTTTTCGCAACGGCGGCGGCGGCAAGCCGCATTGAAACGCGTCGATGCACGGAACTCTCCAGAACGCTACTGACCCCGGAGAGCCAAAATGAAGCATTAACCTTGATGCCGGGTTAACGACATCGATCATGTTCTTTTCATGTTTGAGGAAAGCCGGCTTGCAATTTTCACGGCGGGCCGATGAAGAATCAGGTCCTGGGCGGGTGCATCGGCTTTGGCTGGATCAGGCCTGGCGCAGGAAGATCGGCCAGGCGAGCGCCGCGCAGACTGCGGCCGCGAGCCACACGCCCGGCCATGCGAAGGCCACCAAAATCCACGGGATGGCGATTGGCACCAGGCAAAAGCCGATGAACACGAAACTGTTGGCGAGGCTGAGCGCGGTGCCGACATGGCCGGCGCCGGCAAGCGTGGCAAGCTCGGTATAGGCGACGCCGTGCCAGGCCGAGACGGATATGCCGGCGACCACGACCATCAGCGGAAGYAGCGGCAAGAGTAATGGCGCGCCGGCGGCGCCGATCACCAGCAGCCACAACACCAGGAAGGCAAATGCGCTCAACGCGCTGCAGAGCTTCAGGAATGGGCGGCGGTTGCCGTGGCGGTCGGTGAAGCGCCCGCTCCAGACGCGCATCACCATGGCGCCGGTCTGCACGGCGGCGAGGCTGGCGCTGGTCACAAAGGTGCCCATGCCGGCGAAGTCGTGCAGGAAGACCGAGGCGAAGGTCAGCACCGCGACCTGCGGGAAGCAGAGCAGGCCTATTGCCGTCGAGATGCGCCACACCTCGATGTTGCGTAGCGGCGCCGGGCCGCTTGCGGCGGTGGCGGCGTGACCGCCGCTTCCCGCCGGCGGTTCGTGCAGCCAACGCCAGGCGAACCAGGCCGCGAGCGCGGAGACGGCGGCAAGCAGGCCGAAGACCGCGGCGAAGCCCAGGGCCAGCGCCAGGGAAGGCAGGACAAGCGCGCCCAGTCCGCCGCCGAGCGGCACCGCCGTCTGCCTGATGYTCATGGCAAAGCCGCGCTCGCCCTCGCCGAACCAGCCCATGATGGCGCGGCCGCTGGAGCCGTTGACGCTGCCGCCGAGCAGGCCGGCGACGAGCAGGCTTGCCGAGAGCAGCGCGACGCCGGGAACGRCTGTTTTCGTCGGTACGACGAGCATTGCCATGATGAATAGCCAGGCCGCAGTGGCGCCAAGCCCTGTCAGGAGCACGCGGCGGTCGCCCCAGCGGTCGGTGAGCACGCCCCAGGGCAATTCGCTCAGCGCCACGCCGAGGCCGAGCAGCCCGAGCGCCAAACCGAGCGAGGCGTTGTCGAGGTGGTAGCCCTGGCGCATCGCCACAGCGGTCGCCGGAATGCCGGAGAAGGTGGCGGAGAAGCCGGCATTGGCGGCGACGCCGATGCCCAGCACCTTCCAGCGATGATTGGGGCCGAAGGCGTGGCGGGCGCCGGCACGCGCATCAGGCGACTGACAGTCGTTTCGTGTGACGATAGCGGACATGGTTCCGTTCCCGTGACGGCCGGCTGGCGGCTTGACGGGCAGGATGTAGCGCCATAGCTTAATCCATAAAATCAGGAAGTTTTTGAGCGATAATCCTGAAAATCAGGACAATCTCATGCGCCGCGTCACGTTCGATCTCGATGTCCTCAGAACCTTCGTCACCGGCATGGAACTGGGCAGCTTCGCCAAGGCGGCCGAACGGCTCGGGCGCTCGACGTCCGCCGTCAGCGCGCAATTGAAGAAGCTCGAAGAGCAGGCGGATACGCCGATCTTCCGCAAGGCGGGGCGCGGCCTGGCATTGACTGAAGCCGGCGAGACGATGCTTAGCTATGCGCGGCGGCTGATCGAGCTCAACGACGAGGCTGCCTCCGCCATCCGCGACGTCGAGCTGGAAGGCTGGGTGCGGCTCGGCCTGCAGGAGGATTTCGGCGAGGCCGTGCTGCCGGACGTGCTCGGCCGCTTCGCCCGCRCCCATCCCAAGGTCCGCATCGAAGCGCGAATCGGACGCAGCCATGACCTGGCCGAGCGCGTCCTGTCAGGCAATCTCGATATCGCGCTCGCCTGGCATGACGGCACGAGCCTGCCCTACAGCCGGCATGTCGCCGACGTGCCGGCGCACTGGATCGGCCCGGCCAAGCCGATCGAGGCAGGTCGGCCCAATGGCGAGCCGCTGCCGCTGGTGGTGTTCGAGGCGCCCTGCCTGTTGCGTACTGTCGCGACGGAAACGCTTGACCGCGCAGGCATGCCCTGGCGCATGGCTTTCTCAAGCCCCARCCTCGGCGGCATCTGGGCGGCGGTGGCGGCGGGACTGGGTCTCACGATCCGCACCGATATCGGCCTGCCGGCCAATGTCAGGGCGATCGCGCCGGGCGTGCTCGGGCTGCCGGCGTTGCCGATGATGGCGCTGCACCTGCACCAGAAGGACGCCGAGCTCGACCCGGTGGCGGCGCGGCTGGCGGAGATTCTCTTGCAGGCGGCGCTGGAGACGCTGCCGGAGGGGGCGCGGACCGGCGATGGGCTGCGAGAGGTCGCTTAGGCTTTCTGACAAGCAGGGCGGGAGCAAGGGAGCCAGCGTCGCGTTCCGTCACACCCCCCTCTGTCCTGCCGGACATCTCCCCCGCAAGGGGGGAGATTGGATGTCGCGACCGCTTTCGCCAATTGCCGACGTTGCAGGACGAGCGCCGTCAGTGGGGCGCTGATCTCCCCCCTTGCGGGGGAGATGCCCGGCAGGGCAGAGGGGGGTGCTGTCCCGCCAGCGTTGCGAGAGTTTTACCCCGCGACAGAGATAACGGTCACCGCTTCTTCGCCCGACCCGCAAACGGATTGTCCGACGTGCGCAGCGCCATGCGGATCGGTACGCCGGGCATGTCGAAGGCTTCGCGCAGGCTGTTGGTCAGGTAGCGGACATAGGATTGCGGCATCGCGTCCGGGCGCGAGCAGGAGACGACGAAGCCCGGCGGCCGGGTCTTGGCTTGTGTAACGTATTTGATCTTCAGCCGGCGGCCGGCAACGGCGGGCGGCGGGTGATGCGCCAGGATGCCTTCCAGCCAGCGGTTGAGCTTGCCGGTGGAGACGCGGCTGTTCCACACCCTGTGCGCCTTGATGACGCTTTCCATCAGCTTGTCGAGGCCGCGCCCGGTCTCGGCCGAGACCGTCACCGCCTGGATGCCGCGCACCTGCKGCAAGAGCCGCCCGGTCTTCTCGCGCAGCTCGGCCAGCAATTCCTGCGGGTTGTCGATCAGGTCCCATTTGTTGAAGGCGATCACCGGCGCCCTGCCCTCGCGGATGATGAGGTCGGCGATCTGCAGGTCCTGCTTCTCGAAGGGAATGGTGGCGTCGAGCACGATGATGACGATCTCCGCGAAGCGGATGGCGCGCAGGCCGTCCTGCACCGAGAGCTTCTCGAGCTTCTCCTGCACCTTCGACTTGCGCCGCATGCCGGCGGTGTCGAAGAGCTTGATGCGGCGGCCGCRCCAGTCCCAGTCGACCGAGATCGAATCGCGCGTGATGCCCGCTTCCGGGCCGGTGAGCAGCCGCTCCTCGCCGATCAGCGCGTTGATCAGCGTCGACTTGCCGGCGTTGGGGCGGCCGACGACGGCGATGCGCAGCGGCTTGGTGTCGTCATAGGCGGGCTCGACGTCCGGGTCGGCGATGTCCTCGCCGATCAGCACCTCGCTGGCGGCGATCTCATCGCTGTCGTCTTCATCCTCGCCGAGCGCGCGCTCTTCGCCCAAGGCTTCGACCACCGCGTCGCGCAGGTCGGGCATGCCCTGGCCGTGCTCGGCCGAGACGGGGATCGGCTCGCCGAGGCCGAGCTCCCAGGCTTCCAGCAGTCCCCCTTGAGCGCCGCGCGCCTCGGCCTTGTTGGCGACCAGCACCACCGGCTTGCCGGATTTGCGCACCACCTCGGCGAAGGTGCGGTCGTCGGGCATCAGGCCGGATTTGGCGTCGACCGTGAAGAAGATGAGGTCGGCCTCGCGGATGGCGATCTCGGTCTGCTGGCGCATGCGGCCGGGCAGTGTCGAGGCGGCCGCGTCCTCGAAGCCGGCGGTGTCGATGACGTCGAAATGGAGATCGTAGAGTTTTGCGGCATGCACGCGGCGGTCGCGCGTCACGCCCGGCGTGTCGTCGACAAGCGCCAGCTTCTTTCCGACCAGMCGATTGAAAAGAGTCGATTTGCCGACGTTAGGCCGGCCGATGATGGCGACTTTGAACGACATCCAAGATCACGACGCGTTGCCCGACCCGCGGATCAGCTCGGACATCAGYTGCGCCCGCTGGCGCACATTGCGCGGGGCGGCGTCGTCCGAGGAGATCTGGTCGAACAGTTTGAGCGCGTCGGCCGACTTGCCGTCCTTCCAGGCGGCAAGGCCGAGCGCCTCGCGCGCCGAATGGCGCAGCGGATTGGTGTCGGCGGTCAGTGCCTCGATGCGGCTGGAGACATCGGCGTAAGAGCCGTGGTCGACGAGCAGCAGCGCTGCCCTCAGCCGCGCGATGTCGCGGATGCCGGCGGGAATGGCGTTGTCGGCGGCGACCTCGTCGAAATCCTTGACCGCGCCGTCGACGTCGCCCTTGTCGGCCTTGACCGTCGCGGCGCGCATGCGTGCGAGCAGCGGATAAGCGCCGTAGCCGTCCTTCTCCAGTTGGTCGAGCGCGGCGATCGCTTCGTCGTTCTTGCCGTCATTGGCGAGCTTGAGGGCCTGCGAGAAGGCATCGCCTGAACGGTTGGCGCGGCTCTCGTCCCAATAGCGATAGCCGACGACGGCCGCCGTTCCCAGCACGATCAGGATGGCGAGGCCGAGAATGGCCGGACCAAAACGATCCCACAGCGCCTGCGCCTGCTCGCGACGAATCTCTTCGTTGACTTCGCGGATAAAACTGTCGTCCGACATCAATCAAAACCATTGCTGCCCCGGAAGGGGGCGCTTCTTGAGCCCCGCGTTTTAGCGAAATTTTGTCGGCATGGAAGGGGGCGGGCTGGAAAATCGGCGCRCAGTCCCCGCTGCCTCAAAGCCTTCCCGGATCGTACCGGTGCCACAATTGAGCGATAGCCGGCTTCGGATCGRCAGGATAGATCCTCCCAAAGGTTGCCAATGCTTCGTTCGTACCGCGTCCTTGCATTCAGTCTCGCCTCGCTCGCCTCAGCCAATGCGGCCTTCGCCGATCCGCCGAGATCGCTAGCCGCCTCGCCGRCCAAACCCAAGCAGGTCGTGCTGATCTCTTTCGACGCCGCCCGCGAGATCTCGCAATGGCAGCGGAGCCGGGCGCTGGCAAAGCGCACGGGCGCGCATTTCACCTATTTCCTGTCCTGCGTCTTCCTGCTCTCGCCGGAGACGCGGCAGGACTATGCCGGCCCCGGCAAGGCCGCCGGCAAATCCAATGTCGGCTTCGGCGCCTCGAAACAGGATGTCGCGGACCGGCTCGAGCAGATCCGGCTGGCGGCGGCCGAAGGCCACGACATCGGCAGCCATGCCTGCGGCCATTTCGACGGCAAGGACTGGAGCAAGGCGGACTGGCTTGCCGAATTCGCGTCCGCGCGGCGCATCTTCGAAAACGCCTATGCGATCAACGGCATCCCGGAACCGGCCGGCTGGCGCGATTTTGCCCGCCATGCCGTGACCGGTTTCCGCGCGCCATACCTTTCGACCGGCAAGGCGCTTTACGAAGCGCTGCCCGAGGCGGGCTTCCAATATGACGCGAGCGGCGTTTCGAACGGCCCGGAGTTGCCCCCGACCCGGAACGGCATAGTCCRCTTCGCCCTGCCGCTCATTCCGGAGGGGCCGAAGGCGAAGCCGGTGGTCGCCATGGACTACAATCTCTATGTCCGCCATTCAGACGGCGCCGAGCAACCGGCGATGGCGGGCGAATTCACCGAGCGCGCCTATCAGGCCTTCCACGCCGCCTTCGAGGCTGAGTACAACGGCAAGCGCCTGCCGCTGGAGCTCGGCTTCCACTTCACGCTGATGAACAACGGTGCCTATTGGGACGCGCTGGAGCGGTTCGCCGACGAGGTCTGCGTGAAAGCCGATGTCGAGTGCATCAGTTTTCGCGATTATGTCGCGCGGCAGCGCGCCGGACGTGCGCAGGCGGCTGAGCCGCGCCCCAAAGCGCGTCGCGATCTTTCAGAGTCGCTCCATGCGCTTTAGGTTCTTGATCTTACGCACGTCTTGATCCCGAAACCGGTTCCCACATTCGGGCAACAGGCTTCAACTTACCGGCTGATCTTCGGGGCGCATGCCAGCCCGCTCGCGTTCCAGATAATGCTGATCGATAGCCGGCAGTTGTTCGCCTTGCAGCGTCGCCTCGAAGGCACGCAAACGTTTATGCACCGACTGCAGTTCGACGATCGTCGACCACGAATTCAACAGGAACTGCAGCGAATTCGTCACCTTGCCGAACGCGTTCGAGATCTGGTTCAGCGCGCCGAACGTGATCTTGTGCGCGACCAGCGAAGGCCCGAGGATCAGCAGCGAGAAGATGTTGTCCGCCTGCAGGTAGGTGTAACGGACAACGTTGAAATAGATGTAGTGGAAATAGAGCTTGAAATAATTGCGGCGGACATTGGTGAACAATTGTGTCGTCGTTGCCGGCTGAGCCCRGTCGGGATGATCTTCGCCRTAGACGAGTTCCTTGCGATAGGCTGCCTCGACACGCTGGTTGCGGAACTGCAGGCCCGGCAGCTTGAGACCCGCCACCATGACGGAAATCGTTCCGAACAGACACCAGCCCAAAGCGGCAACGACCAGCGGTTGCGGAACGGCGCCGATGATCGGCAATTCAGTGATGTGAGCCTGCAGCTGAATCAGGACCGGCAGAAAGGCGATCAGGGTCATGATCGACTGAACGAAGGTCGAGCCCAAATCCTCCATGATCTGCGAGAAACGCATCGTGTCTTCCTGGATACGCTGCGARGCGCCCTCGATGTGGCGCAGCCGGCCCCAATTGGCCATGAAGTAATCGTTCATCGCGGTGCGCCAGCGGAAGATCCAGTGGCTGACGATGAAGGCATTGACCACCTGCACGTTCATGCCGACCAGCGCMAGCCAGGAGAAATCGGCCAACCCCTTGTAGAATTCCGTGTTGGTCGAGGGAGTCGTTCCCGACATCAGGCCCTGAACGTAGTCGAAGAACGGGCCATACCAATTGTTGACCGCAACCGAGACCTGAACGTTGAAGTAGATGAAGAACAGGATGACGGCGGTCATCAGGATCGACCAGTTCTGCCACGGGTGCGGGGCGTACCAGCTCCAGAAGGCGTAGAAGATCACCACGCAGGCCGCGAAGTAGAGGTAGAACCACAGGAACGGCTTCGACCACAGCACCGCGATGCCGATGATGGGCGGCGTGCCGGCCGCTGCCGGCGGYAGGCCGAAGACGGCGCCCAACTGCTCGCCGCCGAAGAACCAGAACAGGATAGCGGCGAGGCTCCAGACGGCGGCCGAGGTGAAGAAGAGCTTCGGCTGCGGGAAGAAGGATACGAACACTGTGGCGGGTTTCCTCGGTCTGACCGCAAATCAGCGGCGTTGCTGTTCGGCGGGCATAAGGTCACACATTAGGGGGAAAGAAAATGCCCTGCCCGATGCCCGGCACCGAACAAGGCCGCAAATCATGGCGATTTTGGCGCGGCCGACCAGGCAATGACGCCGGAGGCGAGCAGCGCGGCCGCCGCCATGATCGAGGCCAGCGTATAATTGCCCGAGGACTGGGCGAGCAGGCCGGCGGCGATCGGGCCGACGATCTGGCCGAGCCCGAAGGCGGCCGTCATCACCGCGAAGATGCGGCGCGGCGCCCGCGGCGCGAGCTGCCTGCCTATCTGTATGCCCAGTGCCGTGATGGCGATGAAGGTGCCGCCGAGCAGGACGCCGGCAATCAGCGGTCCGGCGGCGCCCTTGACGGCGACGCTGGCGGTGACGCCGACCACCTCGATCAGGCAGGTCGCCGCGTAAGCGGCGTAGAGCCCGATACGGCCGGCAAGCTTCTGCCAGAACCAGGTCGAGGGAAATCCGGCAAGGCCGGCGACCATCCAGACGATGGCCTCGAAGACCCGCCCGCCGCCGCCCTGGCGCACGATGGCGACCAGGAAGGTGGCCGTCACCACATAGCCGAAGCCGAACAGCCCGTAGGCAACGATCATTTTCGCCAGCGACCTGTCCTTCGGCAACGCCGGCTCGGGGYCACCAACGCCATTGGCCGGCGTGGTCGAGCCGGCGAGCAGCATGACGACGATGAGGYCGATCGCCGAAAGCGCTCCGGACCATAGCCAGCCGGCGGCCCAATCCGCGTGTTCGGAGACGAGGATCGCGAGCAGCGCGGAGGAGACGGCGATGCCGACGCCGACGCCGCCGAAATGCAGCGCTTGCAAATCGCCGCGGCYGGCCTCCGCCAGATGGCTGAAGACGATCGAGGCCATGAACACCATGACGAAGGCGCTGGCGAGGCCGGCGAGGAAGCGGATGAGGAGGAATGCGGCCATCGTCTCGTTGAGCCCCATGAGGCCCGCGAGCACGGCGGTGGCCGCAAGGCCGGCGAACATCAGCAGACGCTCGCGCCCGTGTGCCCAGTCGCCGGCCGCGGCAAACGCGCCGATGAGGTAGCCGAGATAATTGGCGGAAGCGATCCAGCCGGCATCGGCCGGCGTCAAGTGCAGCCCTTCCATCATGCCCGGCAGGATCGGCGTGTAAACGAAGCGGCCGATGCCTTGGGCGACGGCGAGCGCGACCATGCCGGCGAGAGCAAGACGCAGTKGGGCAAGACGCTGGAGAGATGGCGAGGCGTTCATTGCGGCGCACAATAAGTGTGCGCTGCGGCGAAACAATGCGTTTGCGTTGGGCCAGCGCGACCCCGTCCTGAGCTGCGTAGCCTCAGAGACGGGTCGGCCTCGCGGTCTCATAAGCCGTGCGGCGCGCCGTCAGCCGGAAGGGCATGTCGCCGAGCTCGCGCTCGGACATGGTGTCGAGCACCGGATGCGACAGCGGATCGGTGACCCAGCGCGCGATCTCGCCGTCATCGCGCGGCCTCGCCTCGGCGCCGGAAAGCCCTTTCAGCAAAGATAAAATCTTCATGGGCCACCTCATGGCTCAAGGCTGTTCTTGTTAAATTCTGCCCTTTCCTGTCGGGTTTCAATTGAGATTTCGATCCATGCGCTTTAGAAAAACTGAATGGCAATGCTCAATCGCGTCCACCTCAATGGCTTGCGCGCCGTGGAAACCGTCGCCCGGCTGGGATCGCTGGCGGCAGCGGCGGCAGAGCTAAGCGTCTCGGTCAGCGCCGTCAGCCAGCAGGTCAAGCGCACCGAGAAGCAGCTCGGACAGGCGCTGTTCGAACGCACGCCGGGCGGGCTCGTGCCAACCGAGTTCGGCGCCGCCTTCACGGCACGGCTCAGCGCCGRCTTCCGCGAGCTCGCGCAAGCGGTGGCGCTGGCCGACGAGGCCAACGAGTGCACGCTGGTCGTCTCGGTGGCGCCGGCCTTCGCCTCGAAATGGCTGCTGCCCAGGCTGTCGCGGCATTTCGCGCGGCATCCGAACGTGCTTTTGCGCATCGACGCCTCGGCCAGGGTCGCCGATCTCGATCGGTCCGACATCGATATCGCCATCCGGCTCGGCGACGGCAAATGGCCGGGCGACCGCGCCGAGCTTCTGCTTGCCCAGGAAGTGTTTCCGGTCTGCGCGCCCTCGATCGCGGCCAGGCTGAAATCGATCGGCGATCTGGCGCAGACCTGCGCCATCACCGACGAGCGGGCGATGTTCAGCTGGGACGGCTGGTTCGAGGCGGCCGGCGTCGAGCCGGTCACCTTCCAGAAGGGGGCGCGCTTCACCGATCCGATGCTTTGCCTGGAATCGGCGATCGCCGGTCATGGCGTGATGCTTGCCTGGCAGTTGCTGACGGCCGACGCGCTGGCCGACGGGCGGCTGGTCGCGCCGTTCGGCGTGCGCGCGCAGAGTGGGCTGGGCTACTGGCTGGTGACGTCGGCGACCAAGAGCGAAAGCCGCAAGGTGCGCGACTTCAAAGCCTGGATCCGCGAGGAGATCGAAACGACCATGGCGCAGTTCCGGGCGCTCGACAGCGCTGCCTGAGTTCGTTTGAGCATGATCTTTTCCGAAAACCGCTACACACTTTTCGGGATCAGGCTCAGTCGATCGCGGTGGAAAGGCCAACCGCAGCGGTCTATGTAAGAACCAGGACTCCAACAAACGGCAGGCAGGACCATGACCACACATTCGCGCGGCGTTTCGGCAACCATCGACCCGGTGAAGCTCGACAGGCTGGCGGAAGTCGCCGTCAAGGTCGGGCTGCAGCTGCAGCCCGGRCAGGACCTGGTGCTGACGTCATCGATCGCGGCGCTGCCGCTGACCCGCCGCATCGTCGAGCACGCCTACAAGGCCGGCGCCGGGCTGGTGACGCCGATCTTCAACGACGACGAGATCACGCTGGCGCGCTTCCGCTATGGCGCCGATGCCGGCTTCGACCGCGCCRCCGGCTGGCTCTACGAAGGCATGGCGAAGGCCTTCTCGAACAATGCCGCCCGGCTTGCGGTGCGCGGCGAGGACCCGTCGCTGCTCTCGTCACAGGATCCGGCCAAGGTGGCGCGCGCCAACAAGGCGAACTCGATGGCCTACCAGCCGGCGCTGGAGAAGATCACCGGCTTCGACATCAACTGGAACATCGTCGCCTATCCCGACCTTGCCTGGGCCAAACAGGTGTTTCCGGGTGACCCGGACGACGTCGCGGTGGTGAAGCTCGCCGACGCCATCTTCTCGGCCTCACGCGTCGATGTCGAGGACCCGATCAGCAACTGGAAGGCGCACAACGCCGCCTTGGCCGAGCGCACGAAGTGGCTCAACGAGCACAATTTCCATGCGCTGCATTTCACCGGTCCGGGCACCGACCTGACCGTCGGGCTGGCGGATGGCCATGAATGGATGGGCGGCGCCTCGACGGCGAAGAACGGCATCACCTGCAACCCCAATATCCCGACCGAGGAGGTCTTCACTACGCCGCACGCAAGACGTGTCGAGGGCCACGTCTCTTCGACCAAGCCGCTCTCCTATCAGGGCACGCTGATCGATGAGATCTCGGTGCGCTTCGAAGGCGGGCGGATCGTCGAGGCCAAGGCTTCGAAGGGCGAGGACGTGCTGAAGAAGGTGCTCGACACCGACGAGGGCGCACGGCGTCTCGGCGAAGTGGCGCTGGTGCCGCATTCCTCGCCGATTTCGAAGAGTGGGCTGCTGTTCTTCAACACGCTGTTCGACGAGAACGCCGCCTGCCACATCGCGCTCGGGCAGTGCTATTCGAAATGCTTCGTCAACGGCGCCTCGCTCAGCCAGGACGAGATCGCCGAGCGCGGCGGCAATAAGAGCTTCATCCACATCGACTGGATGATCGGCTCGGACGGGATCGACATCGATGGCGTGGCCAAGGACGGCAGCCGCGTGCCGGTGATGCGTAAGGGCGAGTGGGCGTAACAGCCAAGGAGGCGGAATGGCCTTCGACATAGCAGTGAAGCGCATTTATGAGCCGCCGGCGAAAGCCGACGGCCAGCGCGTGCTGGTCGATCGCCTCTGGCCGCGCGGCGTCAGCAAGAAGGACGCCGAATTGACGCTGTGGCTGAAGGAGATCGCGCCGAGCGACGAGCTGCGCAAATGGTTCGGGCACGAGCCGGAGCGCTGGGCGGAGTTCCAGAAGCGATACCGGGCGGAGCTTGACGCGAATGGCGAAGCGGTGGCGCAGCTGCGTGATCTGTTGCGCGAAGGCAAGGTGACGCTGCTCTACGGCGCGCATGACGAAGCGCACAACAATGCGGTGGCGCTGGCGGGGTATTTGCGGACGTAACGTTGAGATGCCGGCGGGACAGCGCCCCCCTCTGTCCTGCCGGACATCTCCCCCACTTGGGGGGGAGATTGGCAGCTTTGGCGCTGGCGCCCATCCTGCAACATCGGACATTGGCGAAAGCCGGCGCGAGGGCTGATCTCCCCCCTTGTGGGGGAGATGTCCGGCAGGACAGAGGGGGGCGCGAAGGAACGCGGCTTATGAAGATCGAATCTTACTTTCCGCCGACCGCCTCCTCGTAAACCTCCGGCTTGAAGCCCACCAAAATCCGCTCCCCCACCTCCAGCACCGGCCGCTTGATCATTGTGGGCCTGGCGAGCATCAGCTTCTTTGCCTTCTTCTCATCCAGCCCAGCCTTGTCCGCCTCCGGCAGCTCGCGAAACGTGGTGCTGCCCTTGTTGAGCAGCTTTTCCCAGCCGACCTTGCCGACCCAATCGTTCAGCTTCCCGGCCTCGATCCCCTCTGCCCGGTAGTCGTGAAAACGATAGGGCACGTTATGGCTCTCCAGCCAGACGCGCGCCTTCTTGATCGTGTCGCAGGTGGTGATGCCGAACATGGTGATGGTCAATTGGGGCCTCTGTCGGATGGGTTTCGAATCCGGTGGAAGYCTAGGCCGGCCCCACAAGCTTTGCCAGCGCCTTGCGCCGGGTGCGATTTTGGCCCTTGCCAATACTAAGGTTTTTTCCTAAATATTTTTGGGCAACAATTGCCCGACCGCCAGGYGGTCTCGGAAGGAACAGCCATGAGCCTGCAGACAGCAAGCCAGAATCCACTGCCCGTCGACGGCATTTTTCGCGCGCTGGCCGATCCGACACGCAGGCGTGTGGTGGAGCGGTTGAACAGAAGCCCGGCTTCGGTCAGCGAGCTGGCGGAGCCCTTCGGCATGGCGCTTCCCTCCTTCGTCGAGCACCTCAAGGTGCTGGAAGGTTGCGGGCTGGTGCAGTCGCAAAAGGCCGGGCGCGTCAGAACCTACAGCCTTTCGCCCGAACCGCTGAAGCTTGCGGAAAACTGGCTCGCCGAACAGCGCGCGCTGTGGGAGCGCCGGCTCGACCAGTTCGACACCTATGTGATGAACCTCAAGGAGAGTGAAAAGTGAGCTATCCGTTCAAGCCGAACCCGAAACTGGACCTGACGCTGGAGCGCTTCCTCGACGCGCCGCGCGAGTTGCTGTGGCGCGCCTGGACGCGGCCGGAGCATGTCAAGCAGTGGTTCACGCCGAAGCCGTGGGTCATCACCGATTGCGAGATCGACCTCAGGCCTGGAGGCCTGTTCCGCACGCGCATGCAATCGCCCGACGGCAAGGAGGTCAATGACCGTCACTGCTGCTATCTGGAAATCGTGCCGAACGAGCGGCTGGTGTGGACCGACGCGCTGCTGCCGGGCTACCGGCCGTCCGGCGAGCCCTTCATCACCGCTGTCATCGCGCTGACGCCCGAGGRCAAAGGCACGCGCTACACCGCCACCGCCATCCACCGCGACGAGGCGACGCGCAACAGCCATGAGGAGATGGGGTTCTTCGACGGCTGGGGCACGGTCGCCGACCAGTTGGCGGACTATGTGAAGACGATCTGAGAAGCGGGCATGGCGGCTTGGGTATCATCCGAGGCCGCCATGCCTGATTGCTAGATCATGCTGCGAAGGGCGTTCGCAGCCCAAGGCCAGCAAGCCTCAGTAGTAGAACCGCTCTTCGCTGATCTTGCCGTTCTTGACCGTGTAGAGGCCTACCTCATCCATCTTGACGCGTTCGCCGGTCGATTTGGGCGTTATGTCAAAGCTGAAGCGCAGCGCGAACTGGTCGCCATTGACGTAGGGACCCTCGACCGAACCGCCGTGAACCTCGTGGTTGGCTTCCCACCATTYGCCCTTCTGCTTGACGGCTTCCTTGCCGTTGCACACGGCCATCGGGCCTTCCATGGCTTCGTAGCTGACGATGTCATCGGCATTGTATTTCGCGGCGGCGGTGTGGCTGTCGCCCTTCCTGAGGAGTTCGGTGAAATCCTTGGCAATTTCCGCAGTGGTCATGATTTCCTCCCGGTTTGGACAAGAGATCAGATAGGGACCGATCGTTCGCCTGCCAGCGATGCGCCGCTCCGCAGGTGACAATTCGTGTCAGGATGGCGCGGCCATCAGCGGCCAGCGGCTCAAATTCTTGTAGATCGTCAGGCCGCGCAGGCTGTGAATGAGGACAAACTCCCTTGCTACAAAGCCGATTGGATCGATCGGCTGCCTGGGGACGAATTTCTCGTCATAGGCAAGCGTCATATGCGGGACAAAATGATCCGCCGACTTGAGACCGTTTGCCTTCATCGCAATGCCAATCCGCCGGCTGAGTTCGCGGACCGGCCCATCGTCCGCCAAAAGCACAAACGGACGCGATGGCGGTCTGCCTTTTGCCGCCGGGCGCCCCGGAAAACTTACGGCATGGCGAAATGTGACTTCAAACGCCGGCATTTCAACCAACCGGCCAGCTCGCTTTGCCGCGAATTCGATTTTCGATCGAAGCCTTTTGTAGTCACCGACATGCTGTTGACTGACGTGAAATCGCTCTTTCAGTAGCAGCGGCCCAGTTATCCCATTGAGATCGCAGAGATGTGTCTGCAGCGACCAAAACGCGGCACGATCCTTGGCCTGCAAAAATAGCGCGAAGAATACCCGGTCGGGCCGCTTCGGCTGCAGTGGAGGAATCGGGATCCCGAAATCAAACTCTTGCTGCCGAGACATCCGTACTCGTTCGGCTGAGAACGCTCCTGTTTAAGCTCGTAACAAGAACAAAACAGGAACATTGGCAAGAGTCAAGGGCGGGCGATCTTCACGTCTATGAAGTCAATAACACCCGCGCTCGATCGCCAGCCGGCGCACCAGCGCCAGCACGGTGTCGATGGTCGGCGTCGGCTGGCCGGTCAGGCGGCCGAGCTCCTGCACGGCCGTGACCAGCGCGTCGATCTCCATCGGGCGGCCGCGCTCGAGGTCCTGCAGCATCGAGGTCTTGTGCTCGCCGACATCGCCGGCGCCCTTGATGCGCCGGTCGACGGGGATGAGGAAACGCACGCCGAGGCGCTCGCCGATCGCCTGCGCTTCCAGCATCATGGCGCGGGCGGTGGCGCGCGTGCCTTCGTCGGCGACGATGGCCGCGAGCGTGCTGCCGGTCAGGGCCGAGATCGGGTTGAAGGAGAGGTTGCCCCAGAGCTTCACCCAGATTTCCGAGCGGATGTCCTCGCGCACCGGCGCCTGYAGCCCGGCCTTGACCATTTCGCGGGCAAGCGCGGTCACTCGCTCGCTCTTCTCGCCGGACGGCTCGCCCAGCGAAAAGCGCGTTCCCTCGACATGCCGGATCAGACCGGGCGCGTCGACCTCCACGGCCGGATAGACGACGGAGCCGATGACGCGCTGCGGGCCGATGCGCTCCCAGATCGCACCACCTGGATCGACCGCGTCGAGCCGCGTGCCCTCGAGCGCGCCGCCGGCCCCGTAAAAATACCACCATGGCACGCCGTTCTGCATGGTGACGACGGYGGTGTCCGGCCCGAGCAGCGGTGCTATCTGGTCAAGCGCAGGCCCGACCGAATGCGCCTTCAGCGCCAGCACGACATAGTCCTGCACGCCGAGTTCATCGGCGCGGGCAGCGGCGCGGACCACGCCAACCGTTTCCTTGCCGTCCTCGATCAGGCGAAGGCCGTCGGCCTTGATCGCCTCCAGATGCGCGCCGCGCGCCACTACCGAAAGATCGACATTGCCGGCGATCGCCAGCTTGGCGGCAAGATAGYCGCCGATGGCGCCAGCGCCAAAGACTGCAATGCGCATCAGCCGAGCCCGAGTTTTGCCGCGAGACCGATGCGCTGCAGCTTGCCGGTGGCGCCCTTCGGGATTTCATCGAGGATCACCACCTTGCGCGGCACCTTGAAGTCGGCGAGCCGGGTCGACGCAAAGCCGCGGATGTCGGCCTCGCTGGCGCTCTGGCCTTCGCGCAGCACGACTGCGGACGCGACCTCTTCACCCAGCTTGTCATGCGGCATGGCGAAGGTGACGACCTGCGCCACCGCCGGATGATCCATCAGCACGTCGTCGACCTCGAGCGGCGAGATCTTTTCACCGCCGCGATTGATGATCTCCTTCAGCCGGCCGGTGACGCGCAGGTAGCTGTCCTCGTCGAGCACGCCCTGGTCGCCGGTGTGGAACCAGCCATGGGCGAAGGCGCTGGCATTGGCGTCCGGGTTCCTTTCGTAGCCGGCGGTGACGTTGGGGCCGCGAATGACGATCTCGCCGATCTCGCCGGCCTTGAGCAGCCGCCCGTCCGGCGCCATGACGGCGACTTCCGGTCCGGCCGACGCGCCGACGCTGCCTGGCTTGCGCAGTCCGGGCGGCAGGCGGTTGGACGCCATCTGATGCGCGGCCTCGGTCATGCCATAGGCCTCGATCACCGGGCAGCCGAAGGTCTTCTCCAACTCGGCCATGACCTGCGCCGGCAATGACGCCGAGGAAGAGCGGATGAAGCRCAGCTTCGCCCCGGCAAGCTGTTCCGGATTGCGCGCGGCACGCGGCAGGATCGCCTGGTGCATGGTGGGCACCGCGGTGTACCAGCTGGGTTTGGCCTCTGAGAGCCACTGGAAGAAACGCAGCGCATTGAAACCCGGCGTGCAGAAGACGCTGCCGCCGGCGGCGAGCGAGGACAGCACCGCGGCGATCAGGCCGTGGATATGAAACAGCGGCATGATGTTGAGGCAGCGGTCGGCCGGCGTCAGGCCGAGCGTCGCCCCTATATGGGCTGCCGAGGCGGCGAGGTTGGCGTGGCTGAGCGGCACCAGTTTCGGACGCGAGGTGGTGCCGGATGTGTGCAGAAGAAGTGCGACATCGCCATCGGCGGCCAGACCGGATGCGATCGGCGATCCGACCGGATCGCCCTCAATCGTGAAGGCGCCGGCCGGCGCGCCTTCCGGCACCACCAGCCGCAGCACGGGGATGCCGAGGCGCCCGGCGACTTCGACCGAAGGGCCCTGCTCGTCCTTGCCGACGAGGATCGCCTTGACGCCGATATCGCTCAGATAGAAATCGAGCTCGTCGACCCGGTAGGCCGGATTGAGCGGCGCGGTGGACGCGGCGGCCGCCACGGCGATGAAAGCCGTGGCCATCTCCGGGCCGTTGGGCAGCACGATGGCGACCCGATCGCCACGGCCGATGCCCAGCGCGTTCAAGCGCGCCACGGTATCGCCGATCAGGCGGCGCAGTCCGCCATGCGAGAGGGCCGTTCGCTCGGGCGCGGCGATGGCCGGCGCGTTGTCGGCTCCGGGTGCAAGGCGATGGGCAAGATCGGTGGCGTTTTCGCTGTTTGTCATGGTTCCAGACTATGTTTCGAACGATCGGCCGATGTCCAGCAAAGGCCTTCTCAATATCCGAGCGCCAGGCCGTCCTTGCGCGGATCGGAAGCGCCGGTCAGCGTGCCCYTTTCCCAATCGATGAGCACCGCCTGCCCGCCGCCCAGCGGATGACCGGACTCGACCACCTGATGGCCAAGCCGACGCAGACCTTCGATCGCATCGGCGCGCACGCTTCGCTCGGCCTCGACGACGTCGTGGTTGTAGAACACCCGCGCCGCGTCGATCGCCTGCTGCGGGTCCATGCCGAAGTCGATCATGTTGGTCAAAAGATGCACATGCCCGAAGGGCTGGTAGCCGCCGCCCATGACGCCGAAGGGCATCATGGCGCGGCCATCCTTCGTCATCATGCCCGRCATGATCGTGTGCATCGGCCGCTTGCCGGGTGCAATTGCATTCGGGTGCTTCGGATCGAGGCAGAAGCTGGAACCACGGTTCTGCAGCACGACACCGGTCCTGGGGCCGACGACACCGCTGCCGAAGGAATAATAGGTCGAGTTGATGAAGCTCACCGCGTTGCGGTCGCGGTCGACGACGCTGATATAGACCGTGTCGCTGCCCGGAAGATCGAGACGCGGCAGATGCGTCATGGCGCGCTCGGAGTCTATTGCGGCGCGCAAGCTGTCGGCATAGGCGCTGGAAAGCAGCGCCTTGACCGGCACGTCGACATGATCCTGGTCGGCGACATACGCATCGCGGTCCTGGTAGGCCAGACGCCCTGCCTCGATCTCGAGGTGCAGGCGGGCGGCGCCGCCCGGATCGAGCTTGCCCAACTGGAAGCCCGAAAGCAGGTTCAGCATCAAAAGCGCGGTCAGGCCCTGGTTGTTGGGCGGCATCTGGTGGATGTCGTAGCCGCGATAGGCGGTGYCGACCGGGGTCCGGTAGTCGCCCTTGGTGGCGGCGAAATCGTCGAGCGTGTGCAGGCCGCCGAGCGCGCGCAGGCGGCCGACGAGGTCCTCCGCGACCGCGCCTTCATAGAAACCGGCGCGGCTTTTTTTCGCGATGACGCGCAAGGTCTCCGCCAGCTCCGGCTGGCGGTGGATGTCGCCCGGCTTTGGGGGCTTGCCGCCCGGCAGGAAGATGCGCGTCGCCACCTCGTCGGCCGACAGGTCGGTCTCGGGATCTTCCCAGTCGAAGGCGACACGATCGTGCACGACATAGCCTTCTTGAGCGTAACGGATGGCTGGAGCGAGCGCATCGGCCAAGCCCTTGCGGCCATGGTCTTCCAACAGCCGGCACCAGGCGTCGACGGCGCCGGGAACCGTAACCGCGTGCGGGCCCTGCTTCGGCAGTTCGCTGAATCCCTTGTCCTGGTACCAGTCGACGGTCGCGGCGGCGGGTGCGCGGCCGGAGCCGTTGAAGGCGATCACCTCGCCCTGCCCTTTCGGACAATAGAGCACAAAGCAGTCGCCGCCGATGCCGGTCGATTGCGGTTCGACCACGGCCTGCACCGCGGCCGCGCAAACCGCGGCGTCCATGGCGTTGCCGCCGGAGCGCAGCATGTCGATAGCGGCAAGCGTCGACAACGGATGBGAGGTCGCGGCCATCGCTTCGGTGGCGCGGGCCGGCGAGCGGCCGGGAAACTGGAAGTCACGCATGCTGGTTTTGGTATCCCTGAACTCAACGTCCGCGGCCGAAAAGCTGGGCGGCGGACAACAAAACGATCGATAGCACGATCAGGCAAGTCGAAATGGCGGCGATCGTCGGATCGATCTGATCGCGCAGCGCATTGAACATGCGGCGCGTCAGCGTCGTGGTCTCGCCGCCGGAGATGAACAGCGACACCACCACCTCGTCGAAGGAGGTGATGAAGGCGAACAGCGCGCCCGAGACGATCGAGAATCTTATTTGCGGCATCGTCACCTGGAAGAAGGCGGAGAAGCGCCCGGCGCCGAGGCTGCGCGCCACCATCTCCTGGTTCATGTCGTAGGACCTTAGCCCCGAAAGCACGGTCAGCACGACCAGCGGCAACGCCTGCACCGTATGCGCGATGACGAGGCCGGTCAGCGTGTTGTTGAGGCCGATGCGGGCATAGAGAAAGAAGGTGCCGATACCGATCAGGATGACCGGGATTATCAGCGATGCCGTGAGCAGCGCGTTGATGACGCCCGTCAGCCGCAGCGTGCGGGCATTGATGGCGTAGGCCGCRGCGGTGCCGAGCAGCGTTGCGACGACCGCCGTCATCACCGCAACCTTGACCGAGACGATGGTGGCGTCGCGCCATTCGAGCGAGCCGAAATAGGCTTCATACCAGCGCAACGACCATTCCTGYGGCGGGAACTGCAAGAGCGACGAGCCGGAGAAGGACATGATGACGATGATCACTGACGGGGCGATCAGGAACAGCATGACGAGGCCGCCGAGCGCGTAAAGCCAAAGGCGTTGCCGATGCGAGATGGGCAGGGCGTTTTCCATGCTCATCGCCGGCTCCAGACTCCGGTTGCGCGGGCGCCGAGCAGCCGGTGGAACAGGCCGAGCAGCGCCAGCGTGACGGCGAGCAGCACGACGCCGAGCGCCGCCCCCGCGCCCCAGTTGGAATAGAGGCTTGTGGTCTGTTCCATGCGCATCGCCCACATGATGACCTTGCCGCCGCCCATCAGTGCCGGCGTGACGAAGAAGCCGAGGCAGAGCACGAAGACGATGACCACGCCCGAGGCTAAGCCCGGCAGCGACAGCGGCAGGAATATCTGCCGGAAGGTGGCCGAGGGGCTGGCGCCGAGATTCATGGCGGCGCGCAGGCAGTCGGTGTCGATGCTCTTCATAGACGCATAAAGCGGYAGCACCAGGAAGGGCAGCATGATGTGGGTCATGCCGATGACGACGCCGGCGAAATTGTTGGCGAGCGGCAGCGGCTGGGAGATGACGCCGAGATCCATCAACCACGTGTTCACCAGCCCTTTGCGCTGCAGGATGACCAGCCAGGCATAGGTGCGCACCAGCACCGAGGTCCAGAACGGCAGGATGACGAAGATCAGGCAGACCCCGGCGGCGCGGCGCGGCAGCTGCGACAGCATATAGGCCAGCGGATAGCCGAACAGCACGCAGGCGCCGGTGACCACGAAGGCCACCTTGAAAGTGGTGACGAAGGTCTTGATGTAAGAGGCCTGCTCGAAGAAGCGGGCATAGTTGGAAGCGCTGAGCTGACCGGTCTCGTCGAACAGCGAAAGCCAGAACAGCCAGCCGATCGGCACGATGATGACGGCGAAGACCAGCAACAGCCCGGGCGACAGAAGCGCGAGCGTGCCATGCGATTCCCGCCGGGCATCGGCGCGCAAGGCATCGGCATTGAGCGCCCCACCGGACCGACCGGCATGATCGAGGCTGGCGGATGCGACACTCATTGGTCGGCCACCAGCACGACATCCTGCGCATCGATGCCGAGCGTGATCGGCTCGCCCGGCGATGGCAGTCTTGCCAGCACGTCGGAACGGCAATAGTCGCGCAAAATCACCTGCCGGCCGTCCTTGAGCGTCGCGTAGCAGACGAAGCTGTCGCCCTGATAGATCAGGTCGCCGACCGTTGCCGGCAGGGTATTGACGTCGCCCGCGGGTTCGCCGGCGATCACGCGCAGCTTCTCCGGCCGCACCACCATCAAATGCCGGCCRGCAGACGGCATCGGATCCTTCATGCGCAGCTTGCCGCCTTCGTGCCAGACGCCGCTATTGCGGCATTCGACCGGAATGAAGCTGGATTCGCCGATGAAGCCGGCGACGAATTTGGTCCTGGGCCTGGCGTAGAGAACTTCCGGCTGGTCGATCTGCTCGATGCGCCCGGCATTCATGACGGCGATGCGGTCCGACATGGTGATCGCCTCGCGCTGGTCGTGCGTGACGTAGACGGTGGTCATGCCCAGCCTTCGGTGCAAATTGCGCAATTCGATCTGCATGTGCTCGCGCAGGCTCTTGTCGAGCGCCGACAGCGGCTCGTCCATCAAGACGATGCGCGGCTCGAAGACGATGGCGCGGGCCAAAGCCACACGCTGGCGCTGGCCGCCGGAGAGCTGGTCGACGCGGCGCTCGCCGAGACCCTTCAGTTGGACGAGGTCCAGCGCCCTCTCGACACGTTCGGCCGTTTCAGCAGCCGATACGCGGCGCTGCTTCAGCGGAAAGGCGATGTTGTGGAAGACGTTCATATGYGGGAACAGCGCATAGTTCTGGAACACCATGCCGATGTTTCGCTTGTGCGGCGGCATGGTGATGATCTCCTCGCCGCCGACCTTGATGGAACCGGCATTGGCCCGAACGAAGCCGGCCAGGATCATCAGCAGCGTCGTCTTTCCCGAGCCCGACGGCCCGAGCAGCGTCAGGAACTCCCCTGCCGCGACATCGAGGCCAAGATCATGCAGCACCGACAGGCCGCCGAAGCGTTTCTCGATGCYGCTGATGCCGATGGGAAGCGCGGACGGCGCGACAGACAAGAGCATCTCCTTCAACTCCGGATCATTTTTCGCGAAACGATGCGGAGCGGCGCCTCATGGGCACCGCTCCGTTGAGATCGCTATTGCTGGATCAGGTTGTTGAACTTCTCGGTCGCCTCGACGAGGGTGTCGCGCCAGAAGGCGGGGTCCTGCAACACCTGCTTCTTGACGTTCTCGGGCGAGGAATTGATGTCCTTGATGCGATCCTGCGGGATCTTCCCGGTCTCGAAAGCCTTCTCGTTGGCCGGGCCGTTGTCGACATAGAGCGGCAGATTGGCCTGGAGATCGGGGCTGACGAACTTGGCCAGAGCCTTCATGGCGATGTCCTTGTTCTTCGAGCCCTTCGGGATGACCATGCAGTCGGCGGTGAGCACGCCCTGGTCGAAGGAGAAGCTGACGGGCGCGCCTTCCTTCTTCAGCGTGCCGGCGCGGCCGTTCCAGATGCTCGCCATATCGACCTCGCCGTCCTTGACGAGTTGCATGGCCTGCGCGCCGGAGGTCCACCAGGCATCGATATGACCGCGGATCTTGTCCACCGACTGCAGCGCGCCGTCGATGTCGACGGGATAGACCTTGTCGATCGGAATGCCCTTGGCCAAAGCGGCGACGCTCAGCGTTTCGGTCGACTGGCTGYCGGAAAGCGCGCGGCGGCCGGGGAATTTCTCCACGTCCCAGAAATCGGCCCAGGTCTTCGGGCCTTTGTCGCCGAAGACGTCGGTGCGGTAGATCAGCACCACGGAGGTGTAGGAGATGCCGACCCAATCGTCGTGGACAAGCTTCGGGTTGATGCCGCTCTTGTCGATGACGTTGTAGTCGAGCTTCTCGAACAGGCCCTCCTTGGCGCCGCGCGCGCATTCGTCGGCGCCAAGCTCGGTGATGTCCCATTTGACGGCGTTGCCGGTGACCTGCAGGCGAACGTCGTCGAGGCCGTTGGTGGTGTCCTGCTTGATGGTGATGCCGAGGTCCTTGGCCGTCGGATCGAAGAAGGCCTTGGTCTGCGCTTCCTGATAGGTGCCGCCCCATGAGGCGACGGTGATGGTGTCGGCAGCCGATGCCGGAACGGCGACCGAGGCGAGCAGGCCAGCGACGGCCATGCCGTGAATACAAAGTCTCTTCGTCATTTTTCGCTTCTCCAACCGGTGTTCCCGTTATCGTTGATTTGGTATGCGAATTTGTATACAATTTTGAGTGTAACTTACGGCAGAGCGATGTCAACACGGGTCGTCGTCAGCGAGCGCTTTTCACAGCGGGAAGCGGCGGCGCCACGCACGGTGCGCGAAACGGCCTGATTTCAAGCAAGGGCTAAAAAGCTTTAGAATGCGATTCTGCGTTGGGGCCGTTGGAGGCGGACGTTTGAAAAAGGAACGGAAAAACACGCTGCGCGACTCGGTGTTCGAGAAGCTGAAGGCGTTGATCATCACCGGCCAGATCCCGCCGGGCGGCCGGGTGACCGAAAACGAGATCGCCGAGCGCCTGAAGGTCAGCCGCACRCCGGTGCGCGAGGCCTTCAATCGGCTGGAGCGCGACGGGCTGGTGATCGGGCGGCCGCGCCAGGGTTACGTCGTGGCCGAGTTCAACCTGACCATGTTCCGCGAGGCCTTTGACATCCGCGAATTGCTCGACGGGCGCGCGACGGAACTCGCGGCGGCCAATGCGACCGCCGCCGACAAGGCGAAGCTGCGCGACATGCTCGCCGAATGCGAGCGGCTGGCGGCGATCCCGGATCGCAGCACAAGGGAGAAATTCGAGGAACTCCAGGTCGGCATCGACCTGCACCGGGTGATCGCCGAGATCAGCGGCAACGAGATGCTCTACGGCATGCTTTGCGGCATCCTCGACAAATGCCAGCAATATGTCTGGACGGAGCTTCTGTGGCTGGACGAATGGAAGCTCACCCGCGAGGAACATGCCGGTATCGTCGACGCGATCTGCGCCGGCGATGTCGCTTTGGCCGGCGAGCGCGCCCGCGCCCATGTGCGCGGCTCGCGCGAGAACATCCTGCGCCTGCTGCAGGCCAAGTCCGACTATCAGGGATTCTTTGCCAAGGCGTCGTGAGAGGCCGGTCGCATCAGCTTGAAAGCATCGGGCAGTTCGCGCCGCGCCGCAGGCTGACATGCGCCACGTCGCCGACGCTGAATTGCGAACCGTCGGCGCGGCGGGGCGCATCGATGATGATCGCGGTCCCCTCGCCCAACTCGGCATGCAGGCGCAGCRTGCGGCCATGGAAGACGACGCCGCTCACCCGCGCCGGCGCGGTTCCTTCACCGGCTTCCCCGTCAGCCAGCAGATCCTCCGGGCGTACGCCGATGGTGCGGGTGTCGCCGGCGACGGGCGTCTCGCCGTTGTCTGAGGTCGCCTCCAGCGGCAGTTCGCCGGCGGCGAAGCGCAGGCGCTCACCGTCGCGGCCGACAAAGCGCGACTGCAGCAGATTCATCGTGCCGATGAAGGAGGCGACGAAGCGCGTCGCGGGCCGGTCGTAAAGCGTCGCCGGCGGCGCGATCTGCTCGATGCGGCCCTTGTTCATGACAACGATGCGGTCCGAGATCGACAGCGCCTCGGTCTGGTCGTGGGTGACCATGACGAAGGTGGTGCCCAGCCGCGACTGCAGCCGCTTCAACTCGACCTGCATCTGCTCGCGCAGATGCGCRTCGAGCGCCGACAGCGGCTCGTCGAGCAGGAGCACGCGCGGCTCGCAGACGATGGCGCGGGCCAAAGYGACGCGCTGCCGCTGGCCGCCGGACAGTTCCGAGACGCGGGCGCGCAGCTTGTCGGCAAGGCCTACCATGTCGAGCGCCTCGCGGACGCGTTTGGCTTGCTCAGCACTGGTGAGCTTGCGCAGCGACAGGCCGAAGCCGACATTGGCCGCGACATCCATATGCGGGAACAGCGCATAGTCCTGGAAGACGGTGTTGACCGGACGGTCGAAGGGCCGCAGGCCGGTGATGTCGCGGTTTTCGAGCAAGACATTGCCGCTCGTCGGGCTCTCAAAGCCGGCGATGACGCGCAGGCTGGTCGTCTTGCCGCAGCCGGAGGGTCCAAGCAGGGTCAGAAACTCACCGGGAGCGATGTCGAGATCGACACCATCAAGCCCAACAATGCCGCCCGGAAAGACTTTCGAGACTTTCTGCAGCCGAACGAGTGGTTCAGGCGCCATCGCGCACCTCGGACGGCTTGGTGGTGTTGACCCAGAGGATCTGGCAGCGCTCGGCGCCGGGGTTGCGGAAGGCGTGCAGCAGCGTGCTCTTGAAGGCAAAGCTGTCGCCGGCCTTGAGCACATAGGTGGTGGCATCGACCACCAGCTCGACCTCGCCCCCCATCACGAAGCCGAATTCATGGCCGGCATGGGCGTAGGCCTCCGCCGTGCCGCCGCCGGCCTCGACCGTCACCAGCATGCCGGTGAGCGTCGCCGCCGGCGGCGACAGCAGCGCCTTGGCGATGCCTTCGGATTTGACCGGGATCGCGCGGCGCTTGTCGGCGCGCACGCAATAGAGGTCGTTGACCGCCTCGTTGCCATCCGTGATCAGCGCCGACGGCTCGATATCGAGCGCCGCCGCCAGCGGCCAGATCACCTTGACGCGCAGCGAGGACATGCCGCGCTCGATCTGGCTGAGCGCGCCAATGGAGATGCCGGCTTTCGCCGCGAGATCGGCCAGCGACAGCTTGCGCTCGAGYCTCAGCGCCCGCACGCGCCGACCGACGCGAATGTCGGCATCGTCCTTCGGTTTCTCGGCGGCTTCGYCCACTAAGTCCATGCAACAGTCCTCGTTGTCTTTCCCTTCTCCCCTTGTGGGAGAAGGTGGATCGGCGCGATAGCGCCGAGACGGATGAGGGGTGTTCCAGCGGAGTGAGACGTTGGCTTTCCCTGGAACACCCCTCATCCGGCCGCTGCGCGGCCACCTTCTCCCACAAGGGGAGAAGGGGAGTCCGCGCCACTCAACCTCCCGCCTTCACCTTCTCGAACATCTTGGCCATATCGTCATTCTGCTTCATCGGACCGGTGAAGATGGTGCTCTTCAGCATCACGTCCGGATCGGCCGGCAGTTGCAGCTTGTCGAGCTCCTCCTTCGACACGCCGGCAAAGGCGGTCGAAAGCGAGCTGCCATAGCCGTAGGACTGGATCAGGAACTTGCCCGAGTCGGCATCGAGCCGGCTGTTGATGAAGTCATAGGCGAGGTCGACGTTCTTGGCGTCCTTGAGCATGACGAAGCCGCAGGCCCAGGTGAGCATGCCTTCCTTCGGCTTCATGAACTCGACCGGCACGCCCTGCTTCTTCAGCGACGTTGCGGACGCGTTCCAGGTCATGGCGGCGACCAGTTGGCCGCTCGCCAGCGCCTGCTCGACCGAGGTCATGTCGGTGGTGTAGCTCGACAGCAGCGGCCGCTGCTCGCGCAGCTTTTCGGCCACCTTGTCCATCTCAGCCGGCGTCATGTCGAAGGGGTTCACGCCGGCGAGCAACGCCGCGACGATCGGCGTGTCATGCACCGCGTCGATGGTCGCCATGCGGCCGGCATATTGCTTGTCCCACAGAAGGTTCCAGCTCGCCTCCGGGTTCTTCACCAGGTCGGTGCGGTAGAGGATCGAGGTATTGCCCCAGTCCCACGGCACCATCCACACCTTGCCATCGCCGGCCTGCAGGTCGGGCAGATTCTTGAACACCGGGAAGATCGAATCCCAGTTCTTGATGCGCTTGGTATCGATCGGCTGCAGCAGACCTTCCTTGTTCCAGCGCGCCACCTTGTCATAGCAGGGATGCGCGATGTCAGGGCGGAAGCCGGCCTTGACCTTGGTGAAGGCGTCGTCGTCATCGCCGAAGATCGTCGCCTCGACGCCGTCCGGATGCGCGGCAAGGAAGCTCTTGTTGAAATCGGGCAACTCATAGCCCGACCAGGTGAAATACTGCAGCTTGTCGGCGGCCAGAGCGACCGTCGACGACAGGGCCAGAGCCAGCGCGGCAAGGCCCGCCCGGGCTTTATGTCCGGTGATCGATTTCAGGTGGAATGTCATTTTCGTTCTCCTCTTCTTTGTTGTGGTTCAGGCTGGATTGCGGCGCGCGGCGCCGAGGCCGCGATGGCGAAGGATTTCTGCGGCGCCGGCGATGATGAAGGAGACGCAGAGGATCACCGTTCCCAGCGCCATCACGGTCGGCAGCGAGCGCGGGAAGCGCAGCTGGCTCCAGATATAAAGCGGCAGCGTGGGCTCGGTGCCGGCGAGGAAGAAGACGACGATGAATTCGTCGAACGAGGTCAGGAAGGCGAGCATGAAGGCCGACAGCACGGCCGGCGCGCTCAGCGGCAGCATGACGCGCCGGAATGTCGTCCAGTCGGACGCGCCGAGGTCGAGCGCCGCCTCGCGGATCGTCTTCGGGATGGCGGCGAAGCGGCTGCGCATGACCACCACCGTCGTCGGCAGCGCGACGAGGATGTGGCCGAGCACGATGGAAACGCGCGACGGGCCAAGGCCGATGAGGTTGACCAGGATCAACAGCGAAATACCGACGATGACGCCCGGGATCAGGATCGGCAGCCGGGCGATGGCGCTGATCGTGGCGGCGAGCGGCGAGCGGCCGTAGAGGTCCATGTAGGACACGGTGATGCCGCAGAGTGTCGCGCCGGAAGCGGCGACGACGCCGATGATCAGGCTGTTGGCCAAGGCGCCGGAGAGCGCCGGATTGCCGTAGAGCGTCCGGTACCAGTCGAACGTGAAACCCTGCAACGGAAACGCCGCCTGGATGGAGTTGTTGAAGGAAAACAGCGGGATCAAAAGCACCGGCAGATAGAGGAAGACGAGATAGCCAAGCACATAGAGGCCAAGCCAGCGGCCGTCGCTATTGGCATCGGCCCGGGCGCTCATGTGCGGCTGCCGAACCGGCGGTCGGCGCCGCGCGTGACCAGCACGACGCAGAGGATCACCAGCATGACGCAGACTGAGAGTGCCGCGCCGAACGGCCAGTCATTGGCCTTGCCGAACTGCGACTGGATCAGTGTGCCGATCATGGTGCTGGCCGGGCCGCCGACCATGGCCGGCGTGACATAGTCGCCGACCGTCGGCACAAAGACGACGAGCGCCGCAGCCAGCACGCCCGGCATGGAATTGGGCAGCACYACACGGCGGAAGCTGGTGAAGGGCCGCGCGCCGAGATCGGACGCGGCTTCGAGCAGCGATTTCGGGATCGTGTCCAGCGCCACATAGATCGGCAGGATGGCGAAGGGCGCGTAGGCGTGGGCGAGCGTGACGACCACCGCGGCCGGCGTGTTGAGGAAGGCAAGCGTCGGCTGYGACCATAGGCCGGTCTCGATGAAGGTCGAGTTCAGCACGCCATTATAGGCAAGCACGATCTTCCAGGCGAAGACGCGCAAAAGATAGCTCGTCCAGAAGGGCAGCGTGACTAGGAAGAGCAAAAGGTTGCGGCGGCGGCCGGCATGGAAGGCGAGGTAATAGGCGACCGGATAGGCGGTGACGACGGTGGCGAGCGTCACCATGCCGGCGATTGCCAGCGAGCGCAGCGTCACTGTCCAGTAAAGCGGATCGGTGGCGACGGTGAGGAAATTCTCCGCCGTCAGGCCGACGCCGAGCAGCGAGCCGTCATTGCCCCTGAAGGCGAGGAAGACCACGAGGCCAAGCGCGAAGAGGATCAGGAAGAACGTGACCAGCCCGCCCGGCAGCAGCATGGCGAAGCGGAACACCGGCGAGACGCGGTTCTCCGGCAATGGCCGTGCTGCAATGATGGTCGACATCTGACTGCCTGTTGGGCATTGTGGATTTTTGAAATCCACCAATGCTTTTTCATATTCATGAAACTGTCAAGCTGAATCGCTTGTGCGCCGCACGCGTGGTCAACGCTCAAATGCGTCGAGCATCCGATACCAGGTGATCGCGGCAGCGACGCCGACCTGGCGGAAGGCGTGGAAGGGGATCGGCTTGATCGGCGACAGCGGGAACGGCAATTGCCTTGCGTCGCCGCTGGCAAGGTAGTTCGCCATCCGCTTGCCCAGCGCGCTCATCAGGCCAACGCCCCTGCCCTGGCAGCCGACGACCGCGAGCAGGCCCTTTTCCGGCTCATGCAGATGCGGCAGGTGGTCCGGCGTCAGCGCCACACGGCCGAACCAGCGCTTCTCGATCGCGATGCCGGCTAGCGCGGGATAAAGGCGCAGCAGCGCGCGTTCGCAATGTGCCCAGTCGGCCGCACTTGAAGGCAGCGCCATGCGGCCACGCCCGCCCAGCACCATCCGGCCATCGGGACTCCGGCGGTAATAGACCAGGATGCGGCGGGAATCTGAAACCGCCTGGCCGCCCGGCAGGATGTCTGCGGCAAGGTCCGCCGGCAGCGGCACGGTGGCGATCTGGAAGGAATGCAGCGGCACGATCGTCTGGGCAAGCCCGGGCAACAGCCCGTCCGTATAGGCGTTGGTGGCGAGCACGACCGATTTGGCGCGCAACTCGGCGCCGCCTTGCGTCGAAACCCGCCAGGCGTTGGCCTCCTTGGCGAGCTTCACCACCCGCTGCTGCTCGGCGATCTTGGCGCCGGCGGCCGCGGCGACGCGCGCCAATTCCATCGTGTAGGAAAGTGGATCGATGACGCCGGCGCGGCGGTCGAGCCAGCCGCCGAGATAGCCTTTGGCGCCGGTCATCGCCGCGATCCCCGCCTTGTCGAGCAGTTCGACATCGGCGCCGCGCGAGCGCCATTGGCGGTCGCGGTTGGCGGCTGCCTTCAGGGCGGTTTCGGTGTGCGCGGCCTGGATCCAGCCATTGYGCGTGACCGGCACGGCCAGCTTCTCGTCGCGGATCACATCGAACACCGCGTCAGCTGTCGCGGCGGCGAAGTCGACCAGGGCTTCGCCGCGCTCCTTTCCGAGGTGCTCGAGCAGCCATTCGGGATCATATTTGAGGCCGGGAATAACCTGGCCGCCATTGAGACCCGAAGCACCCTGCCCGATCGCGCCGGCATCAAGCACCTGAACGGAAAGGCCCGCGCGCGCTGCGTGCAGGGCGGTCGATAGCCCCATAATGCCGCCACCGACGATGACCGCGTCGAGCGTGCCGCCGGCCAACAGTTCGGACCGGAACGCCGTGGCCGCCTGGGGCTTTCGCCAGATCGGATCGGAAAAGRCTGCGGGCAAGAGGTCACCTACGCGCTGGAACTTCGTGAAAATCCTATTGTCGATTTCATAAACTTGAAAGAGCGCTTCGATGGGCCAGTTCGRCCATGGCTGTGTGACAGCACATGCGTGGTCATAAATGTTGCGGTCGGYGGGATAGACGTTTCCGCGAAATCGGGGAAAAGTGCCGCGCGCGAAAAATCGAGAGGAAGCATCACCATGACCGACCAAACCCGCCTGCCCGCCGACGGCCTTTTCGTCGGTCGCGCCAGGATCAGCGAAACGTCCCATCCGCTGGTGGTCACGGTGYGGGACGGCCAGGTGATCGACATCACCTCGAGCGCGGCGCCCACGGTGCGCGACCTTTGCGAGCTGAAGGATCCGGCCGGCCATGTGCGTTCGGCCAAGGGCAAGGCGGTCGGCGCGCTCGCCGACATCGCGGCGAACAGCTTCGAGACCAAACGCGACGCCCGGAAGCCCATTCTGCTTTCGCCTGTCGATCTGCAGGCGGTGAAAGCTTCGGGCGTCACCTTCGTCGTCAGCCTGCTCGAGCRCGTCATTGAGGAGCAGGCGCGCGGCTCGGCGGAGAAGGCGGACGCCATCCGCGCAGACATCGCCGGTCTGATCGGCCACGATTTGTCGAAGCTGAAACCCGGCTCGCCGGAGGCGATGGAAATCAAGGCCAAGYTGATTTCGCGTGGCGCCTGGTCGCAATATCTGGAAGTGGGCATCGGCCCGGACGCCGAGATCTTCACCAAATGCCAGCCTATGGCCTCGGTCGGCTTCGGCGCCGATGTCGGACTGCATCCCGTCTCCACCTGGAACAATCCGGAGCCGGAGATCGCCATGATCGCCGACAGTTCGGGCCGCATCGTCGGCGCCACGCTCGGCAACGACGTCAATCTGCGCGATGTCGAGGGCCGCTCGGCGCTGCTGCTGGGCAAGGCCAAGGACAACAACGCTTCCGCCTCCCTCGGGCCTTTCATCCGGCTCTTCGACGAGACGTTTTCGATCGCCGACGTCAAGCGCGCCACGGTGCGGCTCAGCGTCGAGGGCGAGGACGGCTTCTCGCTGGAGGGCGCGAGCTCGATGGCGGAAATCAGCCGCTCGCCGGAGGAGCTGGTCAAGGCGGCGATGGGGCCGCACCATCAGTATCCGGACGGGCTGGCGCTCTATCTCGGCACCATGTTCGTGCCCTCGAAGGATCGCGGCGAAAAGGGCAAGGGTTTTACGCACAAGGTCGGCGACATCGTCACCATCTCGTCCGAAAAGCTCGGCGCGCTCACCAACCGCGTGCGCCTGTYGCCTGACTGCCCGTACTGGACCTACGGCGCCAGCCACCTGATGCGCGACCTGGCCAAGGCAGGCCTTCTCTAGCGCTCGACCGAGGCGACATCGCCGCAGGCCACCACGGCGAGCCGATGGGCTAACGGCACCTGCTTGCCCCAGAAAATAGCACCTGATCTGATGCAATCTGATGGGATTGCTGATGGCGTGCGCGCCTCACCCAACATCCATTGGCGATAGAGGCTTGCCAGCGCCGGAAAAAGAGAATGCTCTAGATGTTCCGGTCGGCGCCGGCAGGAGATGCGGTCCAAGGCCGCGTCGCGCCGATCCAGGAGGAGAGTTTCAACATGGGAGGAAATCGAATGCTTTCGCGGCTAAGACTGCTCGTGCTTGGCTTGATCGCCATGCTCGCCGTTCCGGCGATGGCCGAGGCCAAGACGTTCTACTGGATTTCGCATGGCGGCCCGGCCGATCCGGTCTGGACCTACTTCCTCGCTGGCGCCAAGCAATGGGCTGATGACACCGGCAACAAGGTCAACACGTCCTTCCACAACGGCGATGTGGCCTCGCAGCAGGAGGCGATCCGCGCCGCCATCTCGGCCAAGGCCGACGGCATCGTCACCACCAGCCCCGATCCGGRCAGCCTGATTGAGCTCGCCAAGGAAGCGCGCGCGGCCAACATCCCGATCATCAACTTCAACACGCCCGATCCGAAGGCCAACTTCAACGCCTATGTCGGCGGCGACAACGTCACCTTCGGCAAGCACTGGGCRCAATACCTGGTCGACAAGGGCCTGGTGAAGAAGGGCGACTTCGTCTGGATGCCGGTCGAGATCCCCGGCGCAACCTATGGCGTGCAGGAAGAGGAAGGCATCAAGAGCGTGTTCGAGCCGGCCGGCATCACCTATGAGGTGACCGAGGCGACGCTCGACCAGGCCGAAGTGATCAACCGCATGGTCGACTATCTCACCGCGCACAAAGGCAAGGTGAAAGCCATCATAGGCCTCGGCGATCTCGTCACCGGCTCGATCAAGCGCGTGTTCGACCAGGTCGGCGTCAAGCCGGGCGAGATTCCGGTGGTCGGCTGGGGCAACTCGCTCGACACCACGCAGGAAGTGCTGAACGGCTATGTCAATGCCGCGCAGTGGCAGGACCCGCAGGCGACCAGCTATGTGGCGCTTTCGCTGGCCAACATGGCCGCCAGCGGCATCCCCCCGGGTTTCAACGTCATCACCGGCGCGCTCTATGAGAAGGACACCGCCGGCGTCTACGACAAGATCCTGTCCGGCAAATAATCCCTTGAAACTCGAACGGTCGCGACTTCACCCGGTCGCGGCCGCCTTTTTCCTGTCCCGCCGCGCCCGCCTCTGCCAGGCAGGCCGGCCGTAACGTCGCGGGTTCAATGGAAAACCGTTCTCACATCCAACGCCTGATCGCACGGCCGGAATTCGGTCCGCTGGTTTTGCTCATCGTCGAGCTCGTTGTCTTCTGGGGCATCAATCCCGATTTCCTGTYGCCGCAGAACATTTCCAACATCCTGGCCTTCACCGTCGAGCTCGGCCTGATCGCGCTGGCGATGACGCTCCTGATGACATCGGGCGAATTCGACCTTTCCGTCRGCTCGCTGTTCGGCTTCTCGCCGGTGTTGATGTGGACGCTCTACAACAGCGGCGTCACCTCGCTGGAGATGGGCCTGCTGATCGCACTGATCGTTGCCGCGCTGATCGGGCTGGTGAATGGCTGGTTCGTCACCCAGCTCAAGATCCCGTCCTTCCTGGTGACGCTCGGCATGCTTTTGGTCGTGCGCGGCACGGCGCTGTTCATCACCGACGGCTTCCCGCAGCGGACCTGGAGCGCGGAAGGCAGCTGGCTGGCCAACATCCTGGTCGGCGACTTCTATGTCGGCCCGTTTCGCATCTACRCCTCGCTGTTCTGGTTCAYCGGCGCCGCGATCGCGCTGGGCTACGTGCTGACACAGAGCCGCACCGGCAACTGGATCCAGGCCGCCGGTGGCAATCCCAATGCCGCCCGCGCGCGCGGYGTCAACGTCAACCGCGTCAAGGTCGGCCTGTTCATCCTGTCGGCGGTGATGGCATCGCTCGCCGGCGTGATCTCGTCGCTGCGCACATCCGCGGCCAACCCCAACAGCGGCACGGGCTACGAGCTAGAGGTCATCGCCATGGTGGTGATCGGCGGCACGGCGCTGACCGGCGGGCGCGGCACCATCATCGGTACCGTGCTCGGCATCCTGATCCTGCGCGTCATGCGCAACGGCATCGTGCTGATCGGCGTGYCGGGGCTGGCCTACAACATCTTCATCGGCGCGATCATCCTCGGCATGATGGCGCTGCATTCATGGCTCGAGCGCCGGCACCAGGCGGGGACTTAAGACGATGGCCGAGCCTCTGATCCGCATGACAAACATCCGCAAGTCCTACGGGCGCGTGCAGGCGCTGGTGGACGCCAATTTCCACGTCAATGAAAAGGAGATCGTCGGCCTGCTCGGCGACAACGGCGCCGGTAAATCGACGCTGATCAAGGTGCTGTCGGGCGCCGTGCCGCTGACCAGCGGCGACATCTTCATCCGCGGCAAGAAGGTGACGCTGCGCTCGACCAGCGATGCCATCGCGCACGGCATCGAGACGATCTACCAGGACTCGGCGCTGGTCACGCAGCTGTCGATCGCCCGCAACCTGTTCCTCGGGCGCGAGCCGATCAAGCCGCCGCGCTTCCTCAACCGCATGGACCAGGAGGCGATGAACGCGGTGGCGCGCGACCTGCTGAGGGAAGTCGGCATCACCAAGAACATCCCGCCGACGACGCCGATCGRCTCGCTGTCGGGCGGCGAGCGGCAGGCCGTGGCGATCGCGCGCGCCATGCATTTCGACAGCGATCTCATCATCCTCGACGAACCGACCAACAATCTCGGCGTCGCCGAGACGCAAGGGGTCTTGAGCTTCGTGCGCAGCGCCCGCGATTCCGGCCATTCCTGCATCTTCATCGCGCACAACATCCACCACGTCTTCCAGGTGGTCGACCGAATCGTGGTGATGCGCCGGGGCAAGGTGGTGGCCGACGACATCGACCCGAAGAAGACCACGGTCGCCGAGGTCGAGCGCGTCATCACCGGCATGTCGGACAAGGAAATCCGCGACGCGATTTCCGATGGCCCGCAGCGGCATGGCTGATTGCTGACCAGCAAATCGCATCAGCGGCCAAGCGCCGTTCACGCCTTGAGCTGGCACAGGATCGCATAAGCCCCTATGACTGGACCCATGAAAGCCACCGTAGCCGATATCGCYAAAAGCTGCGGCCTGTCGACAGCGACCGTCGACCGGGTGCTCAACAACCGGCCGGGCGCAAGYGCGGCCAACCGTCAGCGCGTGATGGAGGCGGCCAAGCAGCTCGGCTATCTGCCGACGCTCGACCAGGTCGTGCTGCCCTCGAAGCCGGCGCATCTCGAATTCTTCCTGCCGATCGGGTCCAACGCCTTCATGGCCGACCTTGCCCACCACATCGACGATTATGCGGCGCGCCTGCCGCTGGTCGCTTCATGCCGCATCCACAACCTTGCCGGCATTTCGCCGGGCGCGCTCCAGAGCGCTGTGGAGAACCTCTCACTCAAGGCCAACGGCGTCGGCGTGATCGCCGTCGACCATCCGCGCACGCGCAACATCCTGCGCGAGCTGGTCGATGCCGGGATAAGGCTGGTCACKCTGATTTCCGACGTGCCGGCCGCGCCCCGCTCGGCCTATGTCGGCATCGACAACCGGGTGGCCGGCCGCACGGCGGCGCTGCTGATGGGCCGCTTCCTCGGCGGCCGCACGGGGCATCTGGCGATGGTGGTCGGCTCGCGCTCCTATCGCGGCCACGAGGAGCGCGAGATGGGTTTTCGCTCGGTGCTGAGCGAGGAGTTCCCCAACCTCACCGTGTCCAGCGCCGTCGAGATCAACGACGAGCCGGACGCCAGCTACCGCGCCACCATCAAGGCGCTGCACGACGAACCCGAGCTGCTCGGCATCTATTGCGTCGGCGCGGGGCGCTCGGGCGTCGCCAAGGCATTGCTGGAAGCCAAGCCGCGCAGGAAGCCGGTCTTCATCTGCCACGACCTGACCAAGGAAACGCGCCGCTATCTCGTCGACGATCTCGCCGACGTCGTCATCGACCAGAATGCGCGATTGATCGCCGAGCAGTCGGTCATCCGCCTGCTCGGCTCCATCGCCTCCTCGGCGCCCTACCTGACCAAGAAATTCATCGAGCCGCGGCTGATCTTCAAGGAAAACGTGCCGGTGCAGTAGCAGGCCAGCGACTGTTTCGTGGATTTGTCTGACGATTGATCCTGCAATTCTGCACAGCAGCTATGCACGCTTGGCAATTGCCGAATCGTTGGGCAGCTCGTATTTATTGACCTGTCGGATGTCTTCCTCCTCCCAGACACCGACGGTGAATACGGTACACCTCCTCCCGTGCCGTATTCGAAATCGAAGCCCGCTGCCTCCTCCTCCCGGCAGCGGGCTTTTTCTTTGCCCGATCAGCGGTAAGCTGAGGTGCGCCAGCCCCTCACCCGGATTGCCAAGTCGAATTGCAAGAGCAATTCGGGCAATCCGACCTCTCCCCAAGGGGAGAGGAGACGATCAGCGCCGGCGCTACCTCTTCTCCCCTCGGGGAGAAGGTGGCCCGAAGGGCCGGATGAGGGGGAGTCCGTAAGTCGCGTTCAGCGCGCCCGGAAGGAGGCGATCAGGCTTTCGGCCATGCGCACGAATTGCGCGCTCGGGCCCTCGCTGCCCACGGTCTGCACGCTCACGCGCGCGCCCTCGAACAACAGCGACAGCRTGTCGGCCAGAAGCTCCGCCTGCCCGATGCCGGCGTCCCGGCACAGCGCGACGAGGCGGTCGCGCTGGGCCTGCTTGAGCTCCTTGATCACGCGCCTGGCCGGATGATCCGTTTCCGTCAGCTCGACCGCGGCATTGGCCATGTCGCAGCCACGGCTGTCGGAAACGAGCATGTCCGCGACTTTGCGAACCCAGGCATGGAGCTGCGCCAGCTTGTCGCCAGGATGCTGGGCCTCGAATTCATCCCAAACCGCGGCACCCTTCGCCGCCGTGGCGCGCAGGCATTCGATGATCAGCTCGTCCTTGGACTCGAAGTGACGGTAAAGCGTCATCTTGTTGGTGCCGRCAGCCTCGGTGATGGCGTCGACGCCAACGCCCTTGATGCCGTGCTTGTGGAACATGTCCTGCGCCGTCTCCAGGATTCGATCCCGGGGGCGGGAACGCTCCGCGACGCCGTCAGTCATGATGATCTCCTTTCGTCGTTTCCAAAAAAACCGTCGCCACCTCTTGACTAGGGTGTTACCGGTCTGTAACTTCCAGTATGTTACTTACTGGTAACACCTATATCACTCGCCGTCAAACGACAAGGCCTCCGATAGTCCTGCCAGAGTGAAATAGGACGCAAAACCTGCCTGTCATGCGGCTTCGGCCGGTGAAGAACGAGAAAAAAGCGGTCCGTGATCATGCGATGCGGGCCGAGCAAGGAGCCACTCCTATGCAAAAGCGCAAAGACCTGACGATCGACGAAGCCATCCGGGATCCGATGATCCGGCTGGTGATGAAGGCGGATGGGATCGACCCCAAAGCCTTCGAACGGCTGCTGCGCCAGCGCGCGGCGGAACAGGYGCCGGACGATGAAGTCCTGCCATCCTTCCTGCAGGATTCCGGTTCCGGCCGGGCCCGGCGCCTGCGCCATTTCGCAAAACCGTTCGGCGAGGCGTCCGCATCATGGTGAACTTCTTCATCCACCGCCCGATCTTCGCGTCGGCGATTGCCATCATCATGGTGCTCGCCGGCGCGATCGCCTATTTCCTGTTGCCGGTCTCGCAGTTCCCCGACATCACGCCGCCGCAGGTCGTGGTCAGCGCGCACTATCCGGGCGCCAGCGCGCAGGTCGTGGCCGATACGGTCACCACGCCGCTCGAGCAGCAGATCAACGGCGTGCAAGGCATGACCTACATGTCGTCGACGAGCTCGAATGACGGCTCGTCCACCATCACCATCACCTTCGACGTCGGCTATCCGCTGAGCACGGCGGCCGTCGACGTGCAGAACCGCGTCAGCCAAGCGGCATCCTCCCTGCCCGCCATCGTCAACCAGGGCGGCGTGACGATCAAGAAGCAGAACCCCAATTTCGTGCTGATCGTCGACCTCACCTCGCCGGACGGCTCGATCGATCCGGTGGCACTGAGCAACCTCGCCTATCTGCAGGTGGTCGACCCACTGAAGCGCCTGCCCGGCGTCGGCGACGTGCAGATCTTCGGCGAACGCCGCTATTCGATGCGCGTCTGGCTAGACCCGGACAAATTGGCCAATCTCGGCATAACCGCGGTCGATGTGCAGAACGCCATTTCCGAGCAGAACGTGCAGGTGGCGGCCGGCAAGATCGGCCAGTCGCCGGCGCCGGCCGGCACCGCCTTCGAGATGCAGGTCAATGCCGTCGGCCGCTTGAGTGACCCGAAGGAATTCGGCGATATCGTCGTGCGCGCGAACTCGCAGAATGGCTCGCTGGTGCGGCTGCGCGACGTCGCCCGCATCGAGCTCGGCGCGCTGCAATATTCCTCGTCCGCCTTCTTCGGCAAGGACCCGACCGTGGTTCTGGCCGTCTACCAGATGCCCGGCTCCAACGCGCTCGACCTGCAGCAGCGGGTCAAGGACAAGATGCAGGAGCTGTCGCAGCGTTTCCCGAAGGGCGTCAACTACGCCATGCATTACGACACGACACGCTTCGTGTCGGCCTCGATGCATGACGTGCTGATCACACTCGGCGAGGCGCTGGTGCTGGTCGTGGCGGTGGTGTTCGTCTTCCTGCAGAGCTGGCGCACCACCATCATCCCCACCATCGCCATTCCCGTCTCGCTGATCGCGACGCTGGCGATCATGTACATGCTGGGCTTCTCGCTCAACATGCTCTCGCTGCTCGGCATGGTGCTCGCGATCGGCCTGGTCGTCGACGACGCCATCGTCGTGGTCGAGAATGTCGAACGACAGCTCGAGGCCGGGCTCAAGCCGCTGGCCGCGACACGCGCGGCGATGGCCRAGGTGACGGGACCGATCATCGCCACCACGGCGGTGCTGATGGCGGTGTTCATCCCCGTCGCCTTCATCCCGGGCGTTTCCGGCCGGCTCTACAACCAGTTCGCGTTGACCGTGGCGATATCGGTCGGCATCTCGGCCTTCAACTCGCTGACGCTGTCGCCGGCGCTGAGCGCTGCCTTCCTGCGCCATCGCGGCGCGACCCAGTTCGTGCTCTTCCGCTGGTTCAATGCCGGCTTCGACTGGCTGTCGCATGCCTATGCGCATGGCGTGCGCATCCTGATCAAGCTGCGCTGGATCATGCTCGGCCTGTTCGCGGCCGGCCTGGTCGCCACCTACTTCGTCTGGCAGAAATTGCCCTCGACCTTCCTGCCCGTCGAAGACCAAGGCTATTTCTTCGTCGTCATCCARCTGCCGGACGGCGCTTCGCTCGAACGCACCGACGCGGTGGCGCAGAAGGCGCGCGACATCCTGCAGAACACGCCCGGCGTCGACATCGTCGGCTCGATCAGCGGCCTGAACTTCCTCACCAGCGCCGCGCAGTCGAACTCAGCGGTCGAGTTCGYCATCCTGAAGCCCTGGGACGAGCGTGGGCCCGACCAGAGCGCCTCGAAGCTCGTCGAGCAGGTGCGCGGCAAGCTGTTGCAGATGCCTGAAGCCTTCGCGCTGTCCTTCGATCCGCCCTCGATCCCGGGCCTCGGCACCACCGGTGGCTTCGAGTTCCAGGTGGAGGACCTGTCGGGTCGCGGCAGCGCTGCGCTGAACGACGTCACGCAGGCGCTGATCGCGGAGGCGCGCAAGCAGCCCGAACTCAACCCGCAGCAGCTGTTCTCGTCCTTCTCGACCTCGACGCCGCAGTTCAACTACGACCTCGACCGCAGCAAGGCGAAGCTTCTCGGCCTCAACCTGCCGGACGTCTTCAACACGCTGCAGATCTATCTCGGCTCGCTCTATGTCAACGATTTCAACCTGTTCGGCCRCACCTTCCGGGTGACCATCCAGGCCGACAAGGACGCGCGCGCCGACGCAACCGACATCTCCAGGCTCTACGTGCGCAACGCGTCGGGCGGCATGGTGCCGCTGAGCACGCTGGGCAAGCTGGTGCCGATCGTCGGTCCGGAGACCGTGCCGCATTACAACAACAACGCCTCGGCCCTGATCAATGGCGGCGCTGCCCCCGGCTTCTCGTCCGGACAGGCGGTGGCCRCGATGGAGCGGGCGGCGGCCAACGTGCTGCCACGCGACTTCGGCTATGAATGGACCGGCATCACCTTCCAGGAGCTCAAGGCCGGATCGATCGCCTCCGTCGTGTTCGGGCTGGCGATCGTCTTCGTCTTCCTGATCCTTGCGGCGCAGTATGAAAGCTGGGCGATGCCCTTCATGGTGCTGCTCGCCGTGCCGCTGGCTTTGTTCGGCGCCTTCATCGTGCTCCTGTTGCGCGGCATGCAGATCGACGTCTACTCGCAGATCGGCTTCGTCATGCTGATCGGCCTGGCGGCGAAGAACGCGATCCTGATCGTCGAGTTCGCCAGACGCCGGCGCGAGGAAGGCCTGACCATCATCGAGGCCTCGATGGAAGCGGCACGGCTGAGGCTAAGGCCGATCCTGATGACGGCCTTCGCCTTCATCCTCGGCGTGCTGCCGCTGATGTTCGCGACGGGCGCGGGCGCTGCCAGCCGGCAGTCGATCGGCACCACCGTCTTCGGCGGCATGGTGGCGGCGACCATCCTGTCGCTGGTCTTCGTGCCCGTCTTTTACGCGGTGATCGAACAGCTGCGCGAGCGCGGCGAAAAAGAACCAGCCAAGGGGCACCACGACGCCCCTCAGCCAAAAGAAATCGAACCGACCGCCGAGCCGGCGCTTCAGCCGCTCGCACAAGCGGCTGAATAAGATTGGAGACCAAAATGCGTAGATGGAAAATCGCTCTAGGCGCCGCCGTCGCGGTGGGCGCAGTGTCGGTGGCAAGTGTCCACCTGCTGAATCCGGGCTATCTCGGCAGCGGCACCGCGGGCGCAGCGCCCGCCCCGGCGGCCTTCGTCATGCCGGTGCCGGTGGTGAATGTCGTCAAGAAGACGCTGCCGATCTATCTCGACTACGCCGCGCGGGTCGAGCCGATCCGCAGCATCACGCTGCAGGCCCGTGTGCCGGGTTATCTGCAGGAGCAGACCGCGGCCGACGGCAGCGACGTCAAGCAGGGCGACCTGCTCTACCGCATCGCGCCCGACGACTATCAGGCCGCGCTGGATCAGGCGAAGGCACAGGTGCAGCGCGATGCCGCGACGCTCGAATACGCCAAGTCCAATCTCGGCCGCGGCACAGATCTCGCCAAGGCCGGCTATCTCGACAAGGRCAGCTTCGACCAGCGCACCAGCAATCTGCGCACGGCCCAGGCCGCGCTTGCCGTCGACCAGGCAGYGGTGCGGACGGCCGAGCTCAATCTCGGCTATGCCGAGATCAAGGCGCCGTTCCCGGGACGCATCGGCCGCAACCAGGCCTCGGTCGGCACGCTGGTCAGCGTCGCCGGCACGGTGCTCAACACGCTGGTGCAGCTCGACCCGATCTATGTGACCTTCAATCCGAGCGAGAGCGATCTCGTGCAGATCGAGCAGGCGAAGGCCAACGGGCCGATCGCCGTCGACGTTTTGCTGCCCGGCGAGACACAACCCAGCCAAAAGGGCGAGCTCACCTTCATCGACAACACGATCGACCATTCGACCGGCACCATCACGGCGCGCGCCACGATCGGCAACGCCAAGTTCACGCTGTTGCCGGGGCAATATGTACGGGTGCGGCTGCATGTGAAGGAGCAGCCCAACACGCTGATGGTGCCGCAAGTGGCGCTCGGTTCCAGCCAGCTCGGCAAGTACCTCTATGTCATCGGCAAGGGCAACACCGTCGACCAGAAGCTGGTATCGCTTGGGCCCACCGACGGCGACCTGATTTCCGTGACCTCCGGCATCTCCGAGACCGACCAGGTGATCACGGGCAATCTGCAGAAGATCGGACCCGGAATGCCGGTTTCTCCCTTGCCGCAACCGAAACCGGCCAGCTGATAACCCCCATCAGTTTCCGGTCCGACGGTGCCCTCGACTCCCACGTCGAGGGCACCGTTTTGCTGTGTGGGTTCAGTCAGTCCCCGACGACTGCACTGTGCGTGGCTTCGCGGGGATTGCTCGCCAGCAGTTCGACCAGGCCGGCGATATCGGCGCGTTCTGCCTTGGCCGGCAGCATGAAGGCGCAATAGGGCTGGCCGAGGCGAACCGAGACGGAGGACAGGGCGATCAATCGGCCTGCCTCCAGGTCGGGGCTCGCCATGACCCTTTGGCCCAGAGCTATCCCCAGGCCAAGCCGCGCCGCGCCGATTGCCAGGCTGGACAAGCCGACGCGGCGGCCATGCGAGGGGTCCGGCGCGCGGTTGCCGCCGGCGGCGGCGAACCAGTCCGCCCAGCTCGGATGCGAGGCATAATTCGGCCCCCAATTGGTGTGGATGAAGTGGCTTTCATGCATGTCCGCCAGATCGGCAGCGCCGTGGCGCTGGCAGAACTCGGGGGCTGCGACCGGCAGGACGTCGTCATGGACGAGCCGGACCATTTTCAGCGCCGGATAGTGGTAGTCGCCATAGGAGATGCGCAGATCGATGTTCTGGCGCACCACGTCGATCGGATCGTCCTCGACGCGGACGTCGATCGCCATTTGCGGGAAGCTTTCAAGCAGCACCGCCAATCGCGGCGCCAGCCAAAGCTCGGCGAGCGAGAACGGCACGCTGACCACGAGGCGCGTGCGCAGGCCGCCTTCCAGCATGCGCCGGCCGACCGCCGCGATCTCGCCCAGCGCGTGCGCCGTCTGCGGATAGATGGCGTGGCCGGCGTCGGTCAACGCGATGCGGTTGCCGTTGCGCATGAAGAGCTGCTTGCCGAACCAGTCTTCCAGGTTGCGGATCTGCTGGCTGACCGCGGCCGAGGAGACGCCGAGCTCGGTGGCGGCAAGCGTGAAGGAGCCGGCGCGGGCCGCGACCTCGAAAGCCCTCATCGCGTTCAATGGCGGAAGCTTTTCCATGCCATCCTCGAAAGTTTTTCTTGGGAAACCCTAACAATTTTCCGCGTTGTGGCAAAGTTTTCCTTGGTGTGAAGTGACCTCCAGATTTCGGAGGACGCTATGATCGAAACCATTCTCGACCTGGACCGCTACCCGCTCGACCGCGAAGGCACCCCCGAATGGCAACGGCTGGTGGGCGAGTCCAAGGCCGCGCTGGCAGCCAACGGCATGTTCAACCTCGAAGGCTTCCTGCGCCCCGGCATGGTCGAAAAGGCCGTCGCCGAGATCCGGCCGGTGATGGACACGCGCTCGCATGTCCACAGGCGAATGCACAACATCTATTTCAAGCCGTCGATCCCGGAGCTTTCGCCGGATCATCCGGCGCTGCGCAAAGTGGAGACGATCAGCCACACGGTCTGCGCCGACCAGATTCCCGGTAGCACCGTGCTTTCGATTTACGAATACGCGCCGCTGGTGCGGTTCCTGGCGGCGACAATGGACAAGCCGCACCTTTACGTCATGCAGGATCCCCTCGCCCGAGCCAATGTCATGGGCTACCGTGCCGGCGAAGCGCTCAACTGGCATTTCGACCGCTCGGAATTCACCACGACGCTGTTGCTGCAGGCGCCCGAGCGCGGCGGCGACTTCGAGTACCGCACCGACCTGCGCACGGACAGCGACCCGAATTATGACGGGGTAGCCAAGCTGCTCGAGGGGCGCGACCCCCAAGCAAAAATCCTGCGCATCAAGGCCGGCACGCTGAACGTCTTCCGCGGCAAGAACACCGCGCATCGCGTCACCACGGTCGAGGGCAATCGCGAGCGCATGATCGCGGTGTTCTCCTATTACGAACGCCCCGGCGTGATGWTCACCGACGAGGAGCGGATCGGTTTCTACGGGCGAGYGGCTTGAGACTGCCGGTTCAAAATCCGCAGTTCGTGGAAATCAGCTCTTGTTAGATTGTCGACAATCTGCTTGTCTTGCAGAAATTCCTCCTGGGAGTCGACCCATGGCAAAGCTGGATTTCGGTCCGATCGCGGATACGACGCGCAGGGCGGAGATCGTCGCCCTGCTCAGGCGCGCCATCCTGACCGGCCAGTTGGAGCCCGGGCAGAAGCTCAACGAGCTCCGGATTTCCGAGCAGATGCGGGTGAGCCGCGCGCCGCTGCGCGAGGCGATGCGCGAGTTGGTGCAGGAAGGCATCCTGACCAGCATTCCTTACGCCGGAACCTTCGTGGTCGACGTCACCGCCAAGGACATCATCGACGCCTATTCGCTTAACAAGGTGCTCGATGAATTCGCCATCGAACTCGCCTGGCCGCAGCGCGACCAGCGCTTCTTCGACGAGCTCGACCGCCGCCATGAAGCGGTGAAGCAGGCGACACGGGCAAAGGACACCACGCGCCAGATCGAGACGGCGCTGCAACTGCACGGGCTGATCTACGAATGGGCCGACAATTCGGTGCTGCTGGAGACCTGGCAGCGCCTGACCAGCCGGCTGCAGATGTATTTCGCCCTGCACCAGCGGGCGCGCAACGAGCCGGTGCCGGCCGAGGACGTGCACGAGACCTATGTGGCGCTGCTCAAAGGCGCCGACATGCGCGCAGCGCAGCGCCATGCGCGCGAGCATATCGACCTCGATTTCGAGGAGCTTCTCGCCTATGCGCGCGGCCTCGAAAAGCGCGCGTCGAAGAACTGACCGACAAGCGGACGACGGCAAAGTGAAGATCAAGAGCATCAAGGCCTATCATGTCGTGCAGCCCTTCGTGGACGGGCCCTACCGCATGTCCAAGGGGCGCGTCGCCGATTGCTTCGACGCGGTGATCGTCGCCATCACCTCCGACAGCGGCCTGACCGGTTGGGGCGAGATGGCGCCGCTCGGCAATTTCTACTCGGCCGCCTTCCCGGCGGGAGCACGCGCGGGCGTGCCGGAGATCGCGCCGCATCTCATCGGCCAGGATCCGCGCGGGTTCGCCGGCATCGGCCGGCTGATGGACACGGTGTTCAAGGGCCACCCCTACATCAAGTCGGCGCTCGACATGGCGTGCTGGGACCTCGCGGCGCGAGCGGCTGATGTGCCGCTGGTGACCATGCTCGGCGGCCGCGAGAGCGACATGGCGGAGACCTACCGGGTCGTCACCCACGGCACGCTCGACCAGATGGCGGCTTTGGCCAAGCGGATCATTTCMGAGGGCTGCCGGCGCCTGCAGGTCAAGGTCGGCGGCAACGTGCATGACGACATCGAGCGGGTGACGACGGTGGCCGCTGCCGTGCCGAAAGGCACGGTGATCTTCTGYGACGCCAATGCCGGCTGGACGCCTTACCAGGCGCGGCAGTTCGCCGATGCCACGCGCGGCATCGACTACACATTCGAGCAGCCTTGCACGACGCTCGATGAGAACATGTCGGTGCGCCGCATGCTCGACAAGCCGATGGTGCTGGACGAGTCCGTCACCTCGCTGGGCGAGATGCTGGAGATCCATCGCCGCGGTGCCRCCGACGGGCTGACGCTGAAGATCTCGCGGCTGGGCGGCGTGACGCAGACACGACTGATCCGCGACGTCGCCGTCGATCTCGGCTTCATGATCACGGTGGAAGACACCGGCGGCGCCGAGATCGATACCGCGGCGATGGCGCATCTGTCGCTGTCGACACCGGCGGAACGCCGGCTGCACGCCATCGCCTTCCACGAATGGGTCACGGTGCGCACGGCCAGGAACGCGCCGCCGGTGACCGGCAGCCATATGGGCGTACCCGACGGCCCTGGCCTCGGCATCGATGTCGACCCCGGCCTGCTCGGCGAGCCCTTCTTCGAGATCGGCTGACATGAAGATCAGGCGCGTCAAGGCGACACCAATCAACTACAGGCTGGAAGCGCCTTACGTCTGGGTCTTCGGCGAGCTCGACGGCTTCTCGCCGACCATCGTCGAGGTCGAGACCGAGGACGGGCTCGTCGGCATCGGCGAAGCGCCGACGCCGGGCGCGGCGGCCATCATCAACGACGTGCTGGCGCCGAGACTCAATGGCCGGGACGCCTTCGACATCGCCGGCGCGGAGGAAGTCTGCCTGCCCTTCTGGAGCGGCGTGCAGTCGATCAACGACCGCACCCGCATCATGGCCTTCGGCGCCATCGAGATGGCGCTATGGGACCTGCGGGGCAAGGCGTGGAAGCAGCCGCTCTACCAATTGCTCGGCGGCGCGGTGCGCAAGGACATTCCCTTCACCGATTATTTCTCGCTGCGCGGCGACGGCGCCAAGGTGAAAGGCGAGAAGACACCGGAAGAGGTCGCCGACTACTGCGTCGAGCTCAACGAGCGCCACGGCACGACCTTCTTCGAAGGCAAGTTCTCAACGCACGATCCCAAAGTTTCCATGAAGATGGTCGAGCTGATCCGCAAGAGGCTCGGCGACGATGCGATGATCCGCATCGATTCCAACCAGGCTTATTCGCTGGCCACGGCCAGACAATTGGCGCGGCCATTGGAAGAACTCGGCGTGCGCAACTGGGAGGACCCGGTGGCGACCATCGAGGAGATGCGTGAGCTGCGCCGCCACACCTCGATACCGTTCTCGACCCACAACATCGACATCGCCCGCGCCATGGAGCTGAAGGTGCCGGACGCCTTCGTCGGCAACCCGACCGCGCATGGCGGCATCAACCGCATGCTGCGCTTCGTCGGCRCCTGCGAGCATGCCGGCATCGACTACTGGTGCTACAGCGGCGACACCGRCATCGGCAGCGCCTGCTACCTGCATCTGTGCGCCGCGCTCGGTTGGATCAGGGAGCCCAACCAGTCGCTGTTTCGCATGCAGCCGATGGACATTATCGAGGAAGGTCCGTTTACGCCGAAGAACAACACTGTGCCGGTGCCGGAAGGGCATGGCCTCGGGGTCACGCTGGTACGGGRAAGGCTTGCCGCCTGCCACCGCGACTTCGTCGAGAACGGTGCTTGCAACAAATATCACGACCCGGAAAAGCCCGGGACCTACCGCAGACTGCCGCTGAATTAGGAGGATGTCGAAAAGCTAGCAGGACTTATCTGGAAAAAGGCGGCCACAAGTCGCCTGGCCGACAGACAATTCATCAAGAAAATCTGACTTTTCCGTCCCAACGAGCGGATGGACCAGTCGGAACCGCATGCTACTGTACATCGACCGATACTGAGTGCCTGGACCGGAGAACTCCATGGAACTCGCAAATTGAATGCACCCGCCAACCACAACAACTGGGGAAAGGGCCTAGACCCATGAGCAAGAACTACCGCATTCTCGATCTCCTCCGCCGCGGGCGTACGCCGCTCGAAAACCATCTCATCGACGGCCTGATCGACGGCCGCATCAGCCGCCGCGAATTCGTGCGCCACGGCAGCCTGCTCGGCCTGTCGCTGCCGCTGCTCGGCCGCATCGGCATGGCCGCCGGTTTCGGCGCCGCGCCGTCGCTCGCGCGCGCCGGCGCGCCCGGCGCCACCATCCGCGTCGGCAGCAGCGTGCCGGCCGCCGCGATCGACCCGGTCACCATCGCCGACGCCGGCGGCCTGCTCGTCATGCAGCAGGTCGCCGAGTTCCTTTGCGTCGACGGTCCGGACCTCGTTCTGAAGCCGGCGCTGGCCGAGAGCTGGTCCCCCAACACCGACGGCACGGTGTGGACCTTCAAGCTGCGCAAGGGCGTGAAATTCCATTCGGGCGGCGAGATGAAGGCCGACGACGTGGTCGCCAGCATCGACCGTCTCGCCGATCCGGCAAACTCGTCCAACGCGCTGTCGGTGTTCACCGGCATCCTGCAGAAGGGCGCCTCGAAGAAGGTCGACGACTACACCGTCGAATTCCACCTCGACGCGCCGAACGGCAACTTCCCCTACATGCTGTCGTCCGACAACTACAACGCCGTCATCATCCCGGCGAGCTACAAGGGCGGTTACGAACAGAGCTTCGACGGCACCGGGCCGTTCAAGATCGAGAAATACACACCCAAGGTCGGCGCCTCCTTCGTGCGCAATGACGATTACTGGGGCGAGAAGGCTCTGCCGGACCGCACCGAATTCACCTTCTTCACCGACATCCAGCCGCAGATCCTGGCGCTGCAGGGCGGACAGATCGACATCATCAACCAGATGCCGGTGCTGGCGGGTGTCGCCGTGCTCAACGACCCGAATGTCGACATCATCAGCCTGAAGTCGTCGGCGCATCAGCAGCTGCATATGCATTGCGACGAAGGCCCGACGAAGGATGCCCGCGTGCGCCGCRCCATCGCGCTCTGCCTCGAYCGCGAGAAGCTCGCCGCCGGCCTGATGAAKGGACGCTCGGCGCTCGGCAACGACAGCCCGTTCGCCGCCGTCTACCCTTCGACCGACACCAGCGTGCCGCAGCGCAAGCAGGATATCGCCCAGGCCAAGCAGTTGATGGAAGCGGCCGGCCTCGCTCAAGGCTTCAAGATGACGCTGACCACCGAGCGCTACCTGGAAATCCCGGAATACGCCCAGCTCATCCAGAACTGGGTCAAGGAAATCGGCATCGAGCTCGAGCTCAACATCCTCGACCAGAGCGCCTATTACGGCSATGCCGTGTTCGGCAAGTCGAACTGGCTGGATTCGGCGATGGGCATCACCGATTACGGCCATCGCGGCGTGCCCAATGTCTATCTCGCGGCGCCCTTGAAGAGCGACGGCACCTGGAACGCCGCGCATTTCAAGAACAAGGACTACGATCAACTGGCGACAAGCTATATCGCCGCCCTCGATCTCGAGGCGCAGAAGGCCGACGCCGGCAAGATCCAGAAGCTGCTGCTCGAGGAAACGCCGGTGATCTTCGGCTATTTCTACGACTATCTGACGGCGACGGCGAAAGGCGTGGCCGGCGTGCAGCCCACCGCCATGTCGCAGCTGTTCCTCGACAAGGCGTCGAAAGGCTGAGCATGAGGCAAGCGTAATCCCGCAAGCGCCGGCTTCGGAAGGGCTGGCGCTTCGCGGCCAAGCGCGACAGGGTGCCAAACGCCTTGCCCGTAGATGGCCGTAGCGGGATGATGCGACCCATGGGAACCGCTACCCTGCTCACCACAATGCATTGGGGGACCTACGAGGTCCGCGCCGAGAACGGCCGGCTCGTCGGCGTCGAGCCATGGAGCGGCGATCCTGACCCGTCGCCGATCGGCCGGTCGATGCTCGGCACGGTGCAGGGCGAGTTGCGCGTCGCCCGCCCGGCCATCAGGCGCGGCTGGCTGGAGGGAAACAGGTCCAGCCCGGCAAGCAGGCGCGTCGACGAACCCTTCGTCGAAGTCTCCTGGGAAACCGCGCTCGACATCGTGGCCGCCGAGCTGCAGCGCGTCCGCTCGACGCATGGCAACAGCGCGATCTATGCGGGCTCGTATGGTTGGGCGAGCGCCGGGCGCTTCCACCATGCGCAGGGGCAGGTCCACCGCTTCCTCAACACGATCGGGGGCTATACCGGCTCGGTGCTGAGCTATTCCTATGGCGCTGCCGAGATCATCCTGCCGCATGTGCTGGGCAGCACCGATGYGCTGACCGGCAATCACACCACCTGGGACGGGATCGAAGAACATGCCAAGCTGATCGTGGCCTTCGGCGGTCTGCCCTGGCRCAACACGCAGGTGCAGGGCGGCGGCTCGGCGCGGCACGAGGCTTCGGCGGCGCTGCGCAACGCCGTCGCCAACGGCGCGCGGCTGATCAACGTCTCGCCGGTGCGCGACGACGCGCCGCGCGGGACCGAGACCGAATGGCTGCCGCTAAGGCCGAACAGCGACACCGCCGTGATGCTGGCGCTCTGCCATGTGCTGATCCGCGAGGGCCTGCACGACGGGGCGTTCCTGACGCGCTACTGCACAGGTTTCGGGACCGTGCGCGCTTATATACTGGGCGATAGCGACGGCCAGCCGAAGGATCCAGCCTGGGCGGCGAAACTCAGCGGTGTCGATACCGCGACGATCGAAGCGCTCGCCCGCGACATGGCCGCCAACCGCACCATGCTGATGGTCARCTGGTCGCTGCAGCGCGCCGATCATGGCGAGCAGCCCTACTGGGCGGCGATCACGCTCGCCGCTCTGCTCGGGCAGATCGGACTGCCGGGCGGCGGCATCGGCTTCGGCTATTCCTCGACCAACGGCGCCGGCAGGCCGGAGATGGGGTTCCGCTGGCCCTCGGTGCCGCAGGGCAGGAATGCCGTGGCGCATTTCATCCCGGTCGCGCGCATGGCCGACCTGCTGCTCAACCCCGGTGGATCGTTCGACTTCAACGGCGCCAGGCTGACCTATCCCGACATCAGGCTCGTGTACTGGGCCGGTGGCAATCCGTTCCATCACCACCAGGACCTAAACCGTCTGGTCGAGGCCTGGCAGCGGCCCGAGACTGTGATCGTCAACGAGCAATTCTGGACGGCGACGTCGCGTCACGCCGACATCGTGTTGCCGGTGACGACGCCGCTGGAGCGCAACGACCTCGCCTTCTCGAACCGGGAAAACCTCATCGTCGCCATGAAGCAGGCGATCGAGCCGTTCCAGCAGGCGCGCGACGATTTTGCCATCTTCGCCGACCTCGCCGCGCGCCTAGATACAAGCGAAGCCTTCACCGAAGGACGCGGCGCCGACGAATGGATCCGGCACCTCTATGGCCAGGCGGTAGAGAATGCCAATGCTGCCGGCGTGGAGATGCCGCCCTTCGAGCGCTTCTGGCAGGACGGCCATGCCGACCTTGCGCGCTCGGTGACGTCGCAGACCTTTCTTGGCGCGTTCCGCGCCGATCCGGAGCAGCATCCGTTGGCGACGCCGTCCGGGCGCATCGAGCTGTTCTCGGCGACGATCGAGTCCTTCGGCTATGACGACTGTCCCGGCCACGCCGTCTGGCGCGAGCCGCGCGAATGGCTCGGCAATGAGAACCTTGCCGAACGGTTTCCCCTGCATCTGTTGTCGCCGCAGCCGGCCGACAAGCTGCACAGCCAGTACGACCACGGGTCGGTCAGCCGGGCGGGCAAGGTCGCGGGCCGCGCGCCGCTGCTGATCAATCGCGAGGACGCGGCGGCACGCGGCATCGTGGGCGGCGCGGTGGTCAAGATTTTCAACGAGCGCGGATCGTGCCTCGCCGGCGCCGTGCTCACCGACAGCCTGACCCCCGGCGTCGTGCAACTGCCGACCGGAGCCTGGTTCGACCCGGCACGGCCAGGCGAGCCGGAAGGCCTCGAAAAGCACGGCAATCCGAATGTGYTGACGCCCGATCGCGGCACGTCGCGGCTTGCGCAGTCGCCGACCTGCAATTCGACGCTGGTTCAGGTGTCGCGGTTTACGGGAACCGTTCCGCCCGTGACAGCCTTCGATCCGCCTGCCACTATTGATTTATCCGATTTGCCCGGCATGTCCGGGCGCAAAGGTCTTTCATAAGGAGACGACGCCATTCCAGCTTTCCTCGTCCGGCGCCTGGCATTGTCGCTCGTCACGCTGTTCCTGCTCAGCGTCATGGTGTTCCTCGGCGGCCAGGTGCTGCCGGGCAATGTCGGGCGTGCCATCCTGGGGCCRTTCGCCGACCAGCGCGCGGTGGATGCGCTGAACCATTCGCTCGGCGTCGACCRGCCGCTGCTTGTCCAATACGGAAGCTGGATCTGGAACTTCCTGCATGGCGACATGGGCACGTCCTATGTATTCCGCGCGCCGGTGGCGCCCTTCGTCATCGATGCGCTTGGCAATTCGATGAAGCTGGCGCTGGTCGCCTTCGTGCTGGTGGTGCCGATCGGCATCCTCGGCGGYGTCATCGCCGCGCTCAATTTCAACAGGCCGCTCGACCGCATCATCAGCCTTGGCGGTTTGTCGGTCACGGTGCTGCCCGAGTTCGTCACCGGCATCATCCTGATCCTGATCTTCGGGGTGTGGCTGCGCTGGCTGCCGATCGCCGCCGCCTGGCCGAAAGGCGCCGGCTTCTTCACCCAGCTCTACTACCTCATCCTGCCCTCGCTGCCGCTGTTCCTGGTGCTGTTCGGCTACATCGCGCGCATGGCGCGCTCCGGCATGATCGAGGCGCTCGATTCCGACTATACGAGGACGGCCGTGCTCAAAGGCCTGYCGTGGCGCACGGTGATCTGGCGCCATGTGCTGCGCAACGCGCTGCTGCCGACCATCACCGTGATCGCCACCCAGACCGGCTATCTCATCGGCGGCCTGGTGGTGATCGAGACTTTGTTCCGTTACCAGGGCATCGGCTCGCTGATCTTCACCGCTGCGCGCGGCAAGGATTTCCCGATGCTCGAGGCCGGCATCCTGACCATCGGCATCGTCTATGCGGTGGCCACGTTGGTCGCCGACTTCCTCTATTCGGTGCTCAATCCGCGCATCCGGCTGGGAGCAGAGCAATGAGCGCCACCGACACGCCTGTCAGCCTGCCGACGCCCGACACCGCACAGCGCAGTCCCTGGGGCGAGGTGCTGCATTCGCTGCTACGGTCCGGTACCTTCCTGACCGGGCTCGGCATCGTCGTCTTCTGGATCGTCTGCGCGCTGTTCGGCCAGCACTTCGTCCCCTACGATCCGCTGGCCAGCGACATCATCGATGCGCTGACGCCGCCGGCGGCCAATCACTGGTTCGGCACCGACCAGCTCGGCCGCGACGTGTTCTCGCGCGTCATTGTCGGCTCACGCGACATCCTCACCGTGGCGCCGCTGGCGACTATCCTGGCGACCATAGCCGGCACCGCGCTCGGCCTCGTCATCGGCTATTTCCGCGGCATCGTCGACGACATCGTCAGCCGCGTGCTCGAAGCCTTCATGGCGATCCCGGTGGTGATCATCGCGCTGCTCGCCATCGTCGCGCTCGGCACCTCCAAGATCACCGTCATCGTCGTCATCGGCCTGAGCTTCGCGCCGATCATCGCCAGGACGGTGCGTTCGGCGGTGCTGGCCGAACGCGAGCTCGACTATGTGGCCGCGGCAAAGCTGCGCCACGAGGGCGCGCTGCACACGATGTTCGTCGAGATCCTGCCCAACGTCATCCCGCCGATCCTGGTCGAGACGACGGTGCGGCTTGGCTATGCCATCTTCGCGGTCGCGACCCTCTCCTTCATGGGCTTCGGCATCCAGCCGCCGTCGCCAGACTGGGGCCTGTCGATCTCCTCCAATTACGGCATGATCGGCGGCGGCTTCTGGTGGACGGTGCTGTTCGATGCGCTCGCCATCGCCTCGCTGGTGATCGGCGTCAACCTCGTGGCCGACGGCGTGCATGGAGCGTTCAATGACTGACCCCAGGCAAGCCGCCAACGCGCTCGAGCTGAAGGACCTTTCGGTCGCCTATCGCGTCGGCCRCCGCAACCGCGCGGTGCTGCGCAACGTCAACCTGACCATCAAGGCCGGCGAGGCCTATGGGCTGGTCGGCGAATCCGGCTGCGGCAAATCCACCGTCGCGCTTTCAGTGGTGCGCTACCTGCCGCGCAACGGCTCCATCACCGGCGGCTCGATCGCGCTCGACGGCAAGGACGTCATGAAGCTCGATGCGGAGGCGCTCAGGCGCGCCCGCGCCGACAGCGTGTCGATGGTCTACCAGGACCCCGGCAAGGCGCTAAACCCGTCGCTGCGCATTGGCCGCCAGCTGACCGAAATCTTCGAGCTTGCCGGCGTCACCGGACAGGCGGCCGAGGACAAGGCGCTCGCCATGCTGAACCGGGTGCGTATCTCGGATCCGGCAGGCGTCATGCAGCGCTATCCGCATCAGCTCTCCGGCGGCATGCAGCAGCGCGTGGCGATCGCCATGGCGCTGGCCAACGATCCCTCGATGCTGATCCTCGACGAGCCGACGACCGGCCTCGACGCCACGGTCGAGGCGGAGGTGCTCGACCTGATCGGCCAATTACGGCGCGAGCTGTCGGCTTCAATCTTGTTCATCAGCCACAACCTCGCCGTCGTCTCCAACATGTGCGACCGCGTCGGCGTGCTTTATGCCGGCATGCTGGTCGAGGAAGGCTCGACCAGAGACGTCTTCAACGATCCGCGCCATCCTTACACGGTGGCCCTGCTGCGCTGCCTGCCGCGCGGCGGCCAGCGCAAGGACCAGGGCCGGCTCGACACCATCCCGGGCTTCCTGCCCGGCATCGGCGCCAACATCGTCGGTTGCGCCTTCGCCGACCGCTGCRCTCTGGCCACCGAACGCTGTCGCGCCGAGCCGCCGCCGCTCTATGAGCTCGGCGACGGCCGCCTGTCGCGCTGCCACTATCACGATCACGCGCAGTCGCTGCCGCGCGCAACGCCCGCCGAGATCGCCGCCGCCCAGCCGAAGCAGGCGCCGCCGGTGCTGCAGGTCGAGGGGCTGAACAAGACCTATGCCAGCCACGGCCGTCCGCTCAGGGCGGTGAAGGACGTCTCGGTGAGCCTCAGGCCCGGCGAGACGCTCGGGCTGGTCGGAGAATCCGGCAGCGGCAAGACGACCTTCGCCAGGCTCCTGCTCGGCCTTGTCCCGCCGGACGACGGCGGCTCGATCGAGCTCGAAGGCAAGAAGCTCGCGCCACGGCTTGCCAGCCGCTCGGAGGATCAGGTCAAGGCGGTGCAGATCGTCTTCCAGAACCCGGACTCCGCGCTCAACCGCTCGCATTCGATCCGGCATATCCTCTCCCGCGCCCTGAAGCGGCTGGGCGGGCTCACCGGCAAGACGCTGGACAACCGCCTGGAAGAGCTGGTCCGCTCGGTGCGGCTCACCGACCGGCACCTGGCGGTCAAGCCACGCCAGCTTTCGGGCGGGCTGAAGCAGCGCGTGGCGATCGCGCGCGCCTTCGCCGGCGATCCGCGCATCGTGGTCTGCGACGAGCCGACCTCGGCGCTCGACGTCTCGGTGCAGGCGGCGATCCTCAACCTTCTGGCCGACCTGCAGTCGAGACAGGATGTCTCCTACATCTTCATCTCGCACGACCTCGGCGTGGTGCGCTATCTCTCCGACAAGATCGCCGTGCTCTATCTCGGCCGCATCATGGAGTTCGGGCCGTCGGAAGCGGTCTTCTCCGGGCCGCACCATCCCTACACCGAAGCGCTGCTGTCGGCCGTGCCGAAGCTCGACCGCAGCGAGAGCGCGCGCATCCGTCTTGACGGCGAGATCCCGAGCGCGGCCAACCCGCCGACGGGCTGCGTCTTCCACACGCGCTGCCCCCGCAAGATCGGCGCGATCTGCGAGACAAAGGAGCCGGAGCTCGCCGAGGCCCAGCCGGGGCACACCATCCGCTGCCATATCCCCTACGACGAACTGGCGCGGCTGCAAAAGCCGAAGGCCGTGGAGCCGGCGTGATCGCGATCAGAACGCTGCCACGCTAAAGCGCGTCGCGATTTGTCAGATCGCGACGCGCTTTAGATTTTTTGATTACGCATGTCTTTATCCTGAAACCGGTGCCCACTTTCAGGAGACATGCTTGCCATACTAAAGGCGCGGTCGCTTTCCGCAAAAGCCTGATCGCTCGACAGGTGCCTGGCGAGCGTACGCAGCCCCGTGAGCGCAACGTCCAGCGCATCGGAAGATGCGGGGTTCTCCGGATAGGCAAGATAGATCGGGCGCTGGAACACCGGCGTGTCCTCGACGCGCTTCAGTTCGCCGCGCTCGATATGGGTGCTGACCGCGCTCAACGGCAGATAGGCGGCCGCCTTCTGCGACAGGACGTGCTGCAGGCCGATGAACACGAGCCCGGCCGAGATCGCCGGCTTCACCATGCCGGCAAAGGCGCGATCGTGCTCGATGCGGAACTCCAGACCCCAGTCCATCAGGATATAGTTTTGCGTCCACGGCCCGGACTGCGCCGTGTGCTGGACGAGAACCACCTGATCGACGGCCAGCGTTTCATAGACGATGCCGGGATGCGGCTTGGGCAGATAGAGGATGCAGATGTCGAGCAGGCCCTCGGCGATCTGGTCGACCGCCAGATCGGGGAAGCTGCCCTCCAGCCTGAGCGCCACGTTCGGCCGCTTCGCGCGCATCCAGTCGATCCAGGGCGAGGTGATGCTGTCCCAGAGATAGGCGGGCGCGGTGAGCCTGAGYAGCGTTTCGTAGCCATCGGGAACGGCGATGTCCTGGCGCGATTGCTCCCAGGTGCGGGTGATCGTCGAGGCATGCGGCAGGAACTGCCGGCCGGCCGGCGTCAACGTGACGCCATCGCTGTCACGGACGAAAAGCTTGCGCCCCAACTGCTCCTCCAGGCCGCGGATGCGCGCGCTGACGGTCGACTGGGCAAGGTTCAGGCGGCTCGCCGCGACGGTGAAGCTGCCATGCGCCGCGACCTCCAGGAAACTGCGCAGATTCTCGGTATCCATCACCCCTGCCCTCAAAACCACCGCCATCGAAATTTCCGATGGCCGCAATCAAAAAATATCGCTTTGCGGTCGCGGTCAACAGTGACCAGAATGCAAAGCCCCCGCGACAAACAGGGAATGCCGCCATGCCGAAGCATTTCAGGACGATCGACACCGCCCGCAAGACCCTCGGCGCAATCGAAAATTCCGCTATCGACGAATTGCTCGCCGGCAGGATCGGCCGCCGCGAATTCCTGCGCCATGGCAGCGTGCTCGGCCTGTCGCTGCCCTTCCTTGGCGGCATAGCCTCGGCCGTCGGCCTTGGTGTTCCGCAAGCGCGCGCCGAAGGCAAGCCCGGCGGCACGGTGCGTGCCGGTGTCGCCGTGCCTGGCGGCGCCATCGATCCGGTCACCTTCTATGATAGCGGCAGCTACCAGCTCGCCTTCCAGACGTCCGAGTTCCTGTGCGTGACGCAGCCCGACCTGACGCTGAAGCCGGTGCTCGCCGAAAGCTGGTCGCCCAATGCCGACGGCAGCGTGTGGACCTTCAAGCTGCGCAAGGGCGTGAAATTCCACAATGGCGAGGACTTCAAGGCCGACGACGTCGTGGCGACCTTCGACCGCCTCGCCGATCCGAACGGCCCGTCCAACGCGCTGTCGGTGTTCAAGGGCCTGCTGTCGAAAGGCAGCACGCGCAAGGTCGACGACCACACGGTCGAATTCCATCTCGACGCGCCGAACGGCAGCTTCCCCTATTCGGTGTCGATCGACAATTACAACGCCGTCATCCTGCCGGCGAGCTACAAGGGCGACTACGAGAAGACATTCGRAGGCACCGGGCCGTTCCGGCTCGAAAGCTACACGCCGAAGGTCGGCGCGAACTTCGTGCGCAATCCCGACTATTGGGGCGAGAAGGCGCTGCCCGACCGGCTCGAGTTCAAATTCTATGCCGACGTGCAGCCGCGGATTCTGGCACTGCAGGCGGGCGAGGTCGACGTCCTCGACGCGATCCCGCTCGACGTCAGCCAGGTAGTGCTCGGCAATCCGGACATCACCGTGCTGCGCGTCGCCTCGACCGCGCATCGCCAGCTCCATATGCGCTGCGACATGGCGCCCTTCACCGACAAGCGCGTGCGCCAGGCGCTGGCCTTGTGCATCGACCGCTCGCAACTGGTCGACGGTCTCTGTCGCGGCATGGCGGCCACCGGCAATGACAGCCCGTTCGCTCCCGCCTTCCCGGTCACCGACAAGTCGGTGCCGCAGCGCACCAAGGACCTCACCAAGGCCAAGCAGCTGATGGAGGCGGCGGGCCTGGCCAACGGCTTCGACATGACGCTGACGACGCTGCGCTATTCCGACATCCCCGGATACGCGCAGCTCTTCCAGAACTTCGCCAAGGAAATCGGYGCGCGCATCTCGCTCAACATCGAAGACCAGGACAAATATTACGGCAAGGCGGTGTTCGGCCAGTCGGACTGGCTGGACAGCCCGCTCGGCATCACCGACTACGCGCATCGCAGCGTGCCGAACGTGTTCCTGAAAAGCCCGCTGGTCAGCGACGGTCCGTGGAACGCGGCGCATTTCAAGAACGCGACCTATGACGGGATGGTCAACAGCTATCTCAAGGCGCTCGACCTCGACTCCCAGCGCAAGGCCGCTTCCGACATCCAGAAACTGCTGCTGGACGAGACGCCYGTGATCTTCAGCTATTTCCCCGACCTCCTGGTGCCGGTGCGCAAGAATGTCAGCGGCCTGCCGCCGATCGCCGCCGGCCTGCTGCTCGATCGTGTATCGGTGACGTCATGACTACGGTTGCGCGAAAGAACCCGAGCCGGACGATTTCGGGTCGGACCGACCAGAAATCGTCTGGCTCTCCAATCAAAGAGATGGAGCATGATGYCGTCCGAAAACCGCTTCACACTTTTCGGCATCATGCTCTAGTGGCAAACGACGAGAAGAGGACGACGACCATTCGCAAACCCCATCTGCGCGGCCGCGGGCCGCATTTCCCRATCCTCGACAATATCGTGCAGTACGAGTTCGAACCGGGCTACGTCGCCTTCACCATGCCCTCGCCCAAGCGGATCAGGGTGCAGGTCGGGCCGATGATCGTCGCCGACACCACGAAGGYGCTGGTGTTCCAGGAAAGCGATCACCTGCCGGTCTACTATTTCCCGATGAGCGACATGCGCGAGGAGTTCCTGCTGCCGAGCAAGACAACGACGGAAGACCCGTTCAAGGGCGTCGCCACGCATTATTCCTTGAACACCGGCATCACGCTGGTCGAGGACGGCGCCTGGCGATACCTCAACCCCGTCAAGGGCTGCCCGCCGATCCAGGACTACATCTCCTTCTACTGGCCGAAGATGACCCATTGGTATGAAGAGGACGAAGAGATCTTCGTCCATGCCCGCGACCCGTTCCGCCGTGTCGACTGCCTGCCCTCCTCGCGGCGCGTACAGGTCATCCTCGACGGCGAGCAGGTGGCCGATTCACGGCGCGGCGTGTTCCTGTTCGAGACTGGACATCCGGTGCGCCACTATCTGCCGATATCGGATACCAGGCTCGATATGTTTTCGCCCAGCCGCTACATCTCGCGCTGCCCCTACAAGGGCATCTCCAACTACTACCATGTGACGACGCCCAAGAAGCGTCACGAGAACCTCGTCTGGTACTATCCAGAGCCGGTGCACGAGGCCGAGCGCATCAAGGGCCTCGTGTGCTTCCACCACGAGCTGGTCGACAAGATCCTGGTCGACGGGGTGGAGATCCCGAAGGAAGCGACGGCAGCGTCGGACGGGTATTTCTGAGCGCAAGCTCAAAACGATCAAGGGGCAGTCCGGCATATCGCCGAGCTGCCCTTTCTGTTTGTGGCTATGCTGGAATGGCGAGAACTACTCGGCCGCCACGCCCTTYACCTCGAGATAGCTCTCCATCGAATCGTCCAGCGCCTGCAGCCACGGCGTATGGTGGACCGGCGCCATGGTGCCGGTCATCAGCGAGYGGTAGGCGTTGTCGCGGAAGGTCATGATGTTTTCCATCTTGTGGTGCTCCCACTCCATGAAGGTGCGGTTGACCGCCTCGACGTCGAAGCCCGGATAGTCGGTCTGGTCCATCAGCTCCTTGGTGTAATCGCCCTGGAACCAGATCATCTGCTCGGCATCCTCCAGCGTCTCTTCGCGGGCGCGCCACTTGGCGCTGTGCTCGGCCATCGCCTCGGCCGACGGCAGCTTGATGCGACCCATGATGACGTCGCGCGCGTACCAGGCCTGCGCGTCGAACATGTTGAAGGTGTAGAACTGGTCCTGCATGCCGATGTAGAACAGCTTCGGATTCTTCTCCCAGACGACGCCTTCGTAGAGATCGAGCGGCCACATGCGGTTGGYGGTCTTGAGCTTGAGGTCGTCGGTCAGGAAGGGGAAGGCGTGCAGGTAGCCGGTGCACAGGATGATGGCGTCGACATCCTTGGTGGTGCCGTCCTTGAAATGCGCCGTCTTGCCGACGACCTTCTGCAGCAGCGGCACTTCCTTCCAGTTCTCCGGCCATTTGAAGCCCATCGGCTTTGAGCGGTAGCTGGAGGTGATCGATTTCGCCCCGTATTTGTAGCACTGCGAACCGATATCCTCGGCCGAATAGGAGCGGCCGATGATCAGAATGTCCTTGCCCTTGAACTCCATCGCATCGCGGAAATCGTGGCTGTGCAGGATGCGGYCGTTGAAGGTGGCAAAGCCCTCGAAATACGGCACGTTGGGCACCGAGAAATGGCCGGAAGCGACGACGACGTTGTCGAACTCTTCCGAGTAGGTGACGTCGTTGGTGCGGTCATGCGCGGTGACGGTGAACTTCCCGGTCTCGTCCGAATAGGTCACCATGCGCACCGGGCTGTTGAAGCGCACCCATTCGCGCACGCCGGATTTCTCGACCCGGCCTTTGATGTAATCCCAGAGCACGGCGCGCGGCGGATAGGAGGCGATCGGCCGGCCGAAATGCTCCTCGAAGGTGTAGTCGGCGAATTCGAGGCATTCCTTTGGGCCGTTCGACCACAGATAGCGGTACATCGAGCCGTGCACCGGGTCGCCATGCTCGTCGAGGCCGGTGCGCCAGGTGTAGTTCCACAGGCCGCCCCAGTCGGACTGCTTCTCGAAGCAGACGATTTCCGGGATCTCGGCGCCCTTGTCGGCGGCCGACTTGAAGGCCCGAAGCTGCGCCAGACCGGACGGTCCGGCGCCGATGACGGCAACACGAGATTTCATTGCAGGCCTCCTCTTTTTTGATTTCCCCAGCGAAACAAATTTCACTGACAGTGACAGTAATTAGGTCTTCGGTGCTGTCAACAAACATCTGCGGCAACGGCGTTTGCGTGAAACGGTTTTTCTGAGCAAAGGCGGCGGCCATCACGTTCAGGCCGGCGCGCCCGCGACATCCAGYGGCTTGCCGTGGTGGTTGCGCTTCCGTATCGCCACCGAATATGTTCACCTTGAGTGAAATAAATCCGCGGATTCGGGGGCGACATGGCGAACAAGACTTCTGACACAAAGCCCGCCGCTGCGGCCGCCAAGGCCAAGGCGCCGCCGAAACGCGTTTCGGCCGACGGGCGGACGATCCGCACGCCGCTGACACAGGACCCGCACGCCATTCGCGACACGCGCGAAAAGGTGCTCGAAGTGGCGATCGGCCATGAGGTGCGGGCCTTCCGCAAGAAGCTCGGCATCACCGTCGCCGATCTCGCCGCGGCGACAGACATTTCGCTCGGCATGCTGTCGAAGATCGAGAACGGCATCACCTCGCCGTCGTTGACGACGCTGCAGGCGCTGTCGCGGGCGCTGGGCGTTCCGGTGACCGCCTTCTTCCGGCGTTTCGAGGAAGAGCACAGCGCCGTCTTCGTCAAGGCGGGTGAAGGCGTCGATGTCGAGCGGCGCGGAACCCGCGCCGGCCATCAGTACAATCTGCTCGGCCATATCGGCGCCAACACCAGCGGCGTCGTCGTCGAGCCCTATCTCATCACGCTGACCGAGAATTCGGACGTGTTCCCGACCTTCCAGCACGCCGGCATGGAGTTCCTCTACATGCTCGAGGGCGAGGTCGTTTACCGGCACGGCAACAATCTCTATCCGATGAAGCCGGGCGACAGCCTGTTCTTCGACGCCGACGCGCCGCACGGACCGGAAGAGCTGACGCAGCTGCCGATGCGGTATCTGTCGATCATCTGCTATCCGCAGAACAGCGCAGGGTGATTGGACCRCCGCAGCCCCTCACCCGGATTGCCAAGGCCGAATTGCAAGAGCAATTCGGGGCAATCCGACCTCTCCCCCAGGGGAGAGGAGATCGTCGGCGCCGGCGCCTACTTCTTCTCCCCTCGGGGAGAAGGTGGCCGCGAAGCGGCCGGATGAGGGGGAGTCCCCCCTAATCCGGCCCAAACCCTGGACTCGTCGCACTCCCGTCATCGAGCTTCGACAGCCACTCCACCAGCGTCGGCCGATACCGCGTCAGGCCCTTGTAGGTGGCGAGTTCTTCCGGCAGGTCGCGGATGACGCGGTGCAGGCGGCGCGCCCATTTCGGCTGCGTGACCAATTCGTCCATCTTGATCAGGTAGCAGCGGATCGGGAAGACGATGGCGTTGGAGCGCGGCAGTCRCCAGAAGCTTTGCAGTTCGACGCGCAGATGCACCTTCTGGCCGACATTCTCCGGCGTGACGGTGGCGCGGTCCGGACCCCATTTGTGATAATTCTCGGGGCTGGTGTCGAGGCGCGGATTGATCGTCATCGTCCAGTTGAGACGCCGGGCCGGCTTGCCCTGCTGGATGTTGGTGAGGAATTTCAACGCGCGGGTGAAGATGCCCTTCTCATGCGCCAGCGGCACCGGCGCGTGCCATTCGAAGAAATTCATGCCGATGTCGAAATCGAGCGACCAGTCGGCCTGGGTGGTGACCATGCCGGCATCCATCCACAGATTGCCGTCGCGCTGGTCGAGGATGYAGAAATCGCCCTGGCTCTGGYGGGTGATGTATTCCATCGGGCCATAGGGCAGCGTCGAGGTGTCGCCGAAGGTGAAGGTGTCGTCTATGCCGAGCGGCCGGTTTATCCAGCGCCAGCGGTCGCCGTTCCGCTCCAGCGTGAAATGCTCGGGATAGCCAAGCGCCTGCTGCTCCATCAGAAGCTCGAGCAGGTCCCATCCGGCCAAGGTCATGTGCGGCAGCGACTGGCAGCGCAGCGGATCCTCGGCCAGCACCAGCGCGCGGTCCTGCATCTCGGCGACATAGTGCTCGTCGACGTCGATCAGGTTTTCGAGAACGCTGCCCTTCGGGCCGACGACATGCGGCTCGATGTTGACCGCGTACATGTAGGCGTCTTCGTTGAACGGGARGGGAAAGCGCCTGATGTGCTCCGGGCTGTTCCTGAAGGTGTAGTCGTCGCGGAAAGTTTCCTTGCGAAAGGTGATGCCCATTGACGCCTCCTATCTTTCCAGGACCAGCGACTTGCCCTCGAAGCGCGAGACGCAAGGCATGATCTTGCAGCCGGAACGGTGGTCTTCCTCGCTCAGCCAGTGATCGTTGTGGATGAACTTGCCATCGGAGGAAATGACATTGGTCTCGCATTGGCCGCAGACGCCGCCGCGGCACAGATAAGGCGGGTCGACGCCGGCGGCCTCGATCGCCTCGAGCAGGCTCTGCTGCTCGCCGACGCGGATCGTCTTGCCGCTGACGGCCAAGGTCACGTCGAAAGGCGCGCCGGGCTGGGGCGCCGCGAAATGCTCGAAATGCACGGTCTCCGGCGGCCAGCCGAGGCTAGCGGCGCGATCGCGCACCCAGTTGATCATGCCGGCCGGACCGCAGACATAGAGATGCGTGCCGAGCGGTTGCGAGGACAAAAGCTTATCGAGATCGATGCGCTCCTCGCGGTCGTCGTGATAGAGCCTGACCCGGTTGCCGTAGCGCTGCTRCAAGACATCGGCATAGGTGCCGAGCGAAGCCGTGCGGCAGGTGTAATGCAATTCGAAATTGCCGCCGGCGCCGGCGAGCTGCGATGTCTGCGCCATGAACGGCGTGATGCCGATGYCGCCGGCCAGCATCAGGTGTTTCTTGGCTCTCAGATCCAGCGAGAACAAATTGACCGGATAGCTGATCACCATCTCCAGGCCGGGCTTGACCTGCCGGTGCATGAACAGCGAGCCGCCGCGGCCGACATCGTCGCGCCGCACCGAGATCGTGTATTCGCGCGTGTCGAGCGGCGAGCCCATCAGCGAATAGGGATTGAGCCGGGTGCGGTCGCCGTCGCGCATTTCGACCACGACATGGGCGCCGCCGGAAAAGGTCGGCAGCAGTCCGCCGTCGCGGCGGCGGAAATGGAAGCGCGTGACGAGCTCATTGACAGGGACGACGTCGCTGACGACGACGTCGAGCTTGGTGGTACCGGTGCTCATGGGAAGGCCTCCTCCATCGGAGGAATCTCGGAGCGATCCTCGGCGTTTATACAGACGCCCTGGAAGGCGGCGAGCCGGCGCGAATAGTGATCGCGCACCAGAAGCAGCAGGCCGCAATGCGAGCAGAGCGCCGGCTGCGTGGTCACATTCTCGGTGATGCCCTTGCAGTGCACGCATTGCACGCGGCGCGCCAGCGAGCCGCGATGCTCGGTTTGCATCGAGGTGTGGTCGATGCCGGCTTCGAGCGCCGCCTGCATGGCCTGGCCGATCAGGCCCTCGGTGCCGGCAAGATAGAGGCGCAACCCCATATGGGCGTTGGTCAGAGTTTGCCTCAGCCGCGGCAAGAGGCTGGCGAAGGACGGCGCGATATGGAGCTGCGCCGGCTTCAGCGCTTCGAGGGCGGCGACGTGCTTGCCCTCAGGCCCCGGAATGAAGACGATCTCGGCGCCGTCGAAAAAGCCGGGCAGCGCCTTGCCGGCCATGTCAGTGATCGCCAGCGCGCCTTCAGCGTCGGCGATGAAGAGATGGTGCTTACCCGGCTGCGGAGAGAGCGTTCCGTAGAGGGGCCGGCTGATGATCGTCTTGGCTGCCATTCGTCCTTCGTATCCTAGATCCCCTCCCCGTGATGATGCCTCAGCCCTTTGCCGTGCGCTTGGTCTTTTTCGGATCGTCGAACGGCAGCGGTTGYGCCGTCGCCTTGATCGAGCCACTCCTGTTGCGGATCTCGAGCTTGGTGTCCTTGACGGCGCAATCGACATCGAGGCGGGCGATGCCCATCGATTTCTCGACCAGCGGCGAATACATGGCGCAGGTTACCACGCCGACCTTTTTGCCGTCGCGGTAGACGGGCGCGCCCTCGTCGGCCGGCTCCTTGCCGTCGAGCAGCACGCCATAGATCTTGAAGCGTTCCTTGCCCTTCAGCCGGTAGYGTTCTTCAGCGCCGCGGAAGCCGGTCTTGCCGGGGCTGACGGTGAAGTCGAGGCCAAGCTCCCACAGCGTGTCGCCAGGGCCTTCGTTCTCGAACGGATATTTCTGCGAATTGTCGTAGGGGTAGAAGAGCAGGTAGCTCTCGACGCGCAGCATGTCGAGCGTGGTGAAGCGGCAAGGAATGATGCCGGCGCTCTTGCCCTCCTCGAGGATCCTGTCCCAGATCGTTCCGGCGTCCTGGCCGCGRCAGAAGATCTCGTAGCCGCGCTCGCCGGTGTAGCCGGTGCGCGAGATCATGACGGGCAAGCCGAAGAGCTGCGTCTGCATGTGATGGAAGTAGTTAAGGTCGCGGATGCCGGGCACATGCTTGGCGAGATAGTCGACCGCGGTCGGGCCTTGCAGCGAGAGGTCATGCAGATTGTCGTCGAAGCGCAGCGAGACATCGCGACCCATGGCAGCGCGCTGCAGCTCCTCATGACCGGTGCCGGAGCCGTGCACGACCATCCACGAGTTCGGGCTGATGCGGTAGAGAATGCAGTCGTCGGTGAATTTTCCCGCCTCGTTCAGCATGCAGGCATAGGCCGACTTGCCGGGATAGATCTTCTCCACGTCGCGCGTCGTGGCGAGGTCGATGAGATGCGAGGCGTGCGGCCCGGTGATATGGACCTTCTTCAGGCCGGAGACATCCATCAGCCCGGCCTTGGTGCGGATCGCGATATATTCCTCGTCGGCGTCCTTGTCATAGGTCCAGGCGGTGCCCATGCCGCTCCAGTCCTCGAGCTTCGAGCCGAGCGCGCGATGGCGATCCGCCAGGGTCGAGAATCTCCAGGATGCCGTCATCCGATCGTCCTCCGTGCAATCTAGGTCGCTTTAAGCGGTTGCTGTTCCCTGCTCCTGCTTGGCGGCGGAGCTTGCTCGAATATTGACCGCAAACGGCGAAGCCCTGCAATCCCCTTGAAGCAAATAATTTCATTGTCAGGCAAGTTTCTTGACTGGGAACAAACGGTTTACGATGCGTAAATCCGGCTTGACAATTTCGGGAATCGGGCAGAACTTATGAAAAAAATTTCACTCTGTTGAAAGAGTGGACGCCCGGTCGATTTCGGGGCCGGACGTCGCCAGAAGKGGAAAACCGATGTCCGACCTGCAGCAGCGCATTGAAGCGCTGTACCGTTCCGACGTGCGCGGATCCGTGCTCCTGATCGTTTGCCTGTGGGCGACGATCCTCTTCGTCCTCCTGATGACCTGGACCTACATCCCCGACGGCGGGATCAAGCTCGTGGTGGCGATCGCGGCCGCAGCGGTGCTGATCTTCAACACCGCGGCGATCCTCGCCATGCTCAACCACTACAAGGAAGACAAGGACTTCATCTACGGGCTCGACATCAAGAACGCCGACGCGRCCCGCAACCGTCAATCCTGAGGGAGAAACCATGGCCCGCTATACCCCGCCGGAGCAGAGCAAGGCCGGACAGATCCTYGACATCGCCGTCGTGGTGGTCGCTATCTTCGTGKCGCTGTGGCTGCCGCTGAAGCTCGGCCTCGCCGGAGCGGCCAAGTCGATCGACCCGCTTGATGCCAAGACCTGGGACGCGCTCGGCCAGAACGCCACCATGGCATCGATCTGGGAGAAGCTCGGCTACACGCCGGAGACGGCGCACGACATCATCCAGAATCGCTTCCACTACATCATCGACTGGCCGACGCTGATCATCATGGCGATCGTGCTGATCGCCTATTTCGTCTTCCTGTTCCGCGCCTCCGATAAGGAATATCGCGAGGTCATCAACGAGAAGYTCGACGACAAATAGACCTTCGACGACGACCAATAGTCCGGGGAAAACATCATGTGGATGGGACTGTCTTACGTTTGCTGGGGCATCTCGGCCGTGCTTGCGGCGTGGATGCTCTACGACTGGTTCAAGGTCGACACGACCTATTCCGAGGCCGTGCTGACATCCTCGCGCGAAGGCGAGCTTGAAGCCGTTTCCGAAAAGCACCGGATCTGAGTGGGGACTGAGCAATGACGGCTGCTGTTGATACGGGACAGACGACGACGATCCATGGCGACAGGGTCTCGCTGCTTCGGGTGYTGGGCCCGGCGCATGTCTGGGCGCTGGGCGTCGGCATCGTGCTGGTCGGCGAGTTCACCGGCTGGAATTTCTCCGCCGACAAGGGCGGCGCGCTCGCAGCGCTGATCGTCTGCTGGATCGTCGGACTGCTCTACACATCGGTCGCCATGATCGACTCGGAGGTGACATCCACCGTCGCCGCCGCCGGCGGCCAGTACGCGCAGGCCAAACACATCGTCGGGCCGCTGATGGCCTTCAACGTCGCGCTGTTCCTGGTCTTTGCCTACACCATGCTCGAAGTGTCGGATGCGATCCTGCTTGGCGATACCATCGTCGCCAAGGCAGGCGCCGAAGGACTGACGCATAATTCCTTCATCGCCGCCACCATCGTGGTGCTCGCCTGGCTCAATTATCGCGGCGTGCTGATGACACTCAACGTCAATTTCGTCATCACCGCGATCGCCTATATCTCGATCGTCATCCTGTTCTTCTCCGTCAGCCCATGGACGCAAGGCGCGGTGCTGAAGCTCAACGAGYTGGTCACGCCCGGCAACGCGCTGCCCTATGGCTGGATCGGCGTCATCGCCGCCTTCCAGTTCGGCATCTGGTATTATCTTGGCATCGAGGGCACCACCCAGGCGGCCGAGGAAGTGCGCTCGCCGGCGCGCTCCCTGCCCTACGGCACCATGGCCGGCATGATCACGCTTCTGATCRCCGCGGCGATGACCTGGTATGTCTGCGCCTCGCTGATGCCCTGGGAATATCTCGGCATCACCTATTATCCGCTGTGGGACGCCGGCAAGCTGACCGGCAGCCCGCTGCTCGAAGAACTTCTGTTCGTCGCCACACTGCTGGCAGCACTCGCCTCGRCCAATGGCTGCATCAACRACGCGGCGCGCGCCTGGTTCTCGCTCGGCCGCGACCRCTACCTGCCGAGCTGGTTCTCGGCGGTRCATCCGAGGTATCGCACGCCCTATCGCTCGATCCTGTTCCTGCTGCCGATCGCGCTGGCCTTCGCCTTCATCGCCGACCTCAACCAGGCGATCACCTTCTCGATCCTGTCGGGCGTGCTGCAATACACTTTCATGAGCATCAACATCATGATGTTCCGCAGGAAGTGGCCATTGGGCACGATCCGTCGCGGCTACACGCATCCCTTCCATCCGCTGCCGGCGATCGTGCTGTTCTGCCTGTGYATGGTGACGTTCTTCGCCATCTTCCTCGGCTTCGGCTCGCAGCTGATCGCGATGACGGTGTTCTACTTCCTGATCTCGCTGTGGTTCCACTTCTACCGCTACAAGTTCGTGCGGCGCGGCGACCAGTTCTCCATGCCGTGGCCGAAGCCRCAGGGTTATTGAGTGGAGTGAAGGCCCGCCTGTCGACGGCGGGCCATGGCGTGTCGAAATGTCGGAACTGACATCAGTATTGCTTGCCGGGGCGATCGCATTGGGGGTCGCCGGCCATATTGCCTGGCTGGCGCGCGCCGGCCGCAACAGGGCGAAGGCGGCCTTGGCCGCCGATATGGCGAGCGTCCGCAGCGTCGTTCCCGATGCCGCCGACATTTCCGACGGCACGGCCGGCGTCGTCACCTGGGCCGGCTCCTGGAACGGTCAGCGCGTTCAGCTGCGCACCATCGTCGACACGCTGGCGACGCGAAAGCTGCCGACGCGCTGGCTCAGCGTTTCGATCACCGAGCCGGTCGCGGTGCCGGGTGTCTTCGACATGATGATGCGGCCGAATTCGGCGACGACATTTTCCAATTTCGATCATCTTGCGCACACGCTGCCGAAAGTGCTGGGCTTTCCCGCCGATGCGGTGCTCAAGACGGACCGCAAAGGCGTCGCGTTCCCGCAGGATCTGATCGCCACGCACACCGACATCTTTGCCGAAAGCCGCGCCAAGGAATTGCTGATCACGCCAAAGGGCGTGCGCATCGTGTGGCGGCTGGCCGAGGCCGAGCGCGCGCGCTACGGCGTGTTCCGGCAGGCCGCCTTCGGCGATGCCGGGATCGATCCGGCCTTGATCAAACGGTTGCTCGAGGCGGCCTCGACGCTTCGCCAAGCCATCAACCGGCGCGAAAGGCGGGCGGCATGAGCGACGGAACCGCCACCCCTGCCCCGATAAATCCCTATTTCGTGCTCGGCGCCGCGATCGTTTTGCCGGCAAGCGGCCACGTCATGCTCGGCGTGCCGGYGCGCGGCCTGCAGTTCCTTTTCTTCATGGTGATCCTCGGCTGGATAACGACCAAGATGGCGCCGGCCGACGCCAGCTTCATCGGCCGCCATGCCGGCGGCTTCCTGATCTATGCCTTCTCGATCCTCGACGCCTATCGGCTTGCGCGCATCCGCCATGCGATCTGGGTTCACAAGGCGCGTCCGGACAGCGATAGTGCCGACGGCAATGCGTCGCCCAATATATAACGACAGGAAAATTTCTTTCATACCATTGAATTTGGCAAACTCATTGGGTACATCATCAGAGAGCAAAAAACGCTGGAGGCTGGCATGTGCGGGATCGTCGGACTTTTCTTGAAGGACAAGGCGCTGGAGCCGAAGCTCGGCGCCATGCTGTCGGAGATGCTGGTGTCGCTCAGCGACCGCGGGCCCGACAGCGCCGGCATCGCCATCTACGGCGCGGCCACCGGCAATGAAGCCAAGATCACCGTGCAGTCGCCGAAGCCCGATCGCGATTTCCGCGGCCTCGACGCCGAGCTCGCCAAGGCGATCGGCGCACCGGTGAGCGTCGCGGTCAAGTCCACGCATGCGGTGATCCGGACCACGCCGGACAAGGTCGACGCCGCGCGCGAGACGCTGCAGACGCTCCGGCCCGACATCCGCGTCATGGGCGCTGGCGAGGCGGTGGAGATCTACAAGGAAGTCGGCCTGCCCGAGGCCGTCGTCGAACGCTTCGGCGTGCGCGCGATGACCGGCACGCATGGCATCGGCCACACCCGCATGGCGACGGAATCGGCGGTGACGACGATGGGAGCGCATCCCTTCTCGACCGGCGCCGATCAGTGCCTGGTGCACAATGGCTCGCTCTCCAACCACAACAATGTGCGCCGCGAGCTGATCCGCGACGGCATGACCTTCGAGACCGAGAACGACACGGAAGTGGCGGCCRCCTATCTCTCCAACCGGATGGCGCATGGCAAGAATCTCGGCGAGGCGCTGGAAGGCACGCTCTCCGACCTCGACGGCTTCTTCACCTTCGTCGTCGGCACCAAGAACGGCTTCGGCGTGGTGCGCGACCCGATCGCCTGCAAGCCGGCCGTCATGGCCGAGACCGACCAGTATGTCGCCTTCGGCTYTGAATATCGTGCGCTCACCAAGCTGCCCGGCATAGACAATGCGAGGGTCTGGGAACCGRAGCCCGCAACCGTCTATTTCTGGGAGCATTGAATTCATGCCTGCAACACCCATGCCGAAGGCGCAGCGCGAGCAAGGCCATGCGAGGGTCTTCGACCTCGGCCAACAGTCTTTGCGCGAGCTGAACCAGGCTCTGCACAATCTCGCCCCCGGCTCGAACGAGACGGCCTGGGAAGTGCTCAATCCGAAGGGCAGCCATTCCGTCGCCGTCGGCGTCGACCAGCCGGTCAGCATCGATGTGCGCGGCAGCGTCGGCTATTACTGCGCCGGCATGAATGACGGCGCGACGATCACCGTGCACGGCTCGGCCGGTCCCGGCGTCGGCGAGAACATGATGTCGGGCTCGATCGTCATCAAGGGCGATGCCAGCCAGTATGCCGGCGCCACCGGCCGCGGCGGCCTGCTGGTCATCGAGGGCAACGCCTCGTCGCGCTGCGGCATCTCGATGAAGGGCATCGACATCGTCGTGCGCGGCAATATCGGCCACATGTCAGCCTTCATGGYGCAGTCCGGCAATCTGGTGGTGCTGGGCGATGCTGGCGATGCCTTGGGCGACTCCATCTACGAGGCGCGGCTCTTCGTGCGCGGCAAGGTCGAGAGCCTCGGCGCCGACTGCATCGCCAAGGAGATGCGGCCCGAGCATATCGAACTCTTGCAGGGCCTGCTCGACCGCGCCGGCATCAGCGACGTGAAGCCATCGGAATTCAAGCGCTACGGCTCGGCGCGCAAGCTCTACAATTTCAACATCGACAACGCCGACGCGTATTGAGGACAGAAATGGCCTATCACAATCCTCCGACGACGCCGCGCAAATCCGCGACCTTCGACGACTACACGCTTTCCGAAATCCGCCGCGCGGCCGCGACCGGCATCTATGACATCCGCGGCGCCGGCGCGAAGCGCAAGGTTCCGCATTTCGACGACCTCCTGTTCCTCGGCGCCTCGATCTCGCGTTATCCGCTCGAAGGTTATCGCGAGCGCTGCGACACGAACGTGGTGCTGGGGTCGCGCCACGCCAAGAAGCCGATCGAGCTGAAGATCCCGATCACCATTGCCGGCATGAGCTTCGGCTCGCTCTCCGGCCCCGCCAAGGAGGCGCTCGGGCGCGGCGCCACGCTTTCCGGCACCTCGACCACGACGGGCGACGGCGGCATGACCGAGGAGGAGCGCGGTCATTCCAAGACGCTGGTCTATCAGTACCTGCCCTCGCGCTACGGCATGAACCCGCGCGACCTGCGCCGCGCCGACGCCATCGAGGTGGTCGTCGGCCAGGGCGCCAAGCCCGGCGGCGGCGGCATGCTGCTCGGACAAAAGATTTCCGATCGCGTCGCCGAGATGCGCACGCTGCCCAAGGGAATCGACCAGCGCTCGGCCTCGCGCCATCCCGACTGGACCGGGCCGGACGATCTCGAGATCAAGATCCTCGAACTGCGCGAGATCACCGACTGGGAAAAGCCGATCTATGTCAAGGTCGGCGGCGCCCGCCCCTATTACGACACCGCGCTCGCGGTGAAGGCCGGCGCCGACGTCGTCGTGGTCGACGGCATGCAGGGCGGCACGGCCGCGACCCAGGAAGTGTTCATCGAGAATGTCGGCCAGCCGACGCTTGCCTGCATCAGGCCGGCGGTGCAGGCGCTGCAGGACCTCGGCATGCACCGCAAGGTGCAGCTGATCGTCTCCGGCGGCATCCGCAACGGCGCCGATGTCGCCAAGGCGCTGGCGCTCGGCGTCGAYGCGGTGTCGATCGGCACGGCGGCCCTCGTCGCGCTGGGCGACAACGATCCGCGCTGGGAGGCGGACTACAACGCACTCGGCACCACCGCTGGCGCCTATGACGACTGGCACGAAGGCAAGGACCCGGCCGGCATCACCACCCAGGACCCCGAATTGATGAAGCGGGTCGACCCGATCGCGGCCGGACGGCGGCTGGCGAACTACCTCAAGGTGATGACGCTGGAAGCGCAAACGATTGCCCGCGCCTGCGGCAAGAACAGCCTTCACAATCTCGAGCCCGAGGATCTCGTCGCGCTCTCGATCGAAGCCGCCGCCATGGCCGGCGTGCCTTTGGCCGGCACCAACTGGATACCGGGGAAGAACGGCTTCTAAGACAGACTTCCAAGACCACATAAGCGAGGAACTATAATGGGGAACGATCTCGCCGCATTCGCCAAGGAGAACGGCGTCAAATACTTCATGATCTCCTACACCGACCTGTTCAGCGGGCAGCGCGCCAAGCTGGTGCCGGCGCAGGCGATCGCCGACATGCAGAAGGACGGTGCGGGCTTCGCCGGTTTCGCGACCTGGCTCGACCTGACGCCGGCGCATCCGGACATGCTGGCGGTGCCGGACCCGGATTCGGTCATCCAATTGCCGTGGAAGAAAGACGTCGCCTGGGTGGCCGCCACCTGCGTGATGGACGACAAGCTCGTCGACCAGGCGCCGCGCAACACGCTGAAGCGGGTGATCGACGAAGCCGCCCGCGACGGCATGCATGTCAAGACCGGCGTCGAGGCCGAGTTCTTCCTGATCTCGCCCGACGGCAGCGCCATTTCCGACCAGTACGACACGGCCTCGAAGCCCTGCTATGACCAGCAGGCGGTGATGCGCCGCTATGACGTGATCGCCGAGATTTGCGACCACATGCTGGCGCTTGGTTGGGGCCCGTACCAGAACGATCATGAGGACGCCAACGGCCAGTTCGAGATGAACTGGACCTTCGATCACGCGCTGGCGACCGCGGACAAGCATTCCTTCTTCAAGTTCATGGTCAAGTCGATCGCGGAAAAGCACGGTCTGCGCGCGACGTTCATGCCCAAGCCCTTCCAGGGCCTTACCGGCAATGGCTGCCATGCGCATATCTCGGTGTGGGACGAGACCGGCAGGACCAATGTCTTTGCCGACAATTCGGAAGAGCTCGGCCTGTCCGCCAAGGGCAGGAACTTCCTCGGCGGCATCATGAAGCATGCCTCCGCGCTTGCCGCGATCACCAACCCGACGGTGAATTCCTACAAGCGCATCAACGCGCCGCGCACCATTTCGGGCGCGACCTGGGCGCCGAACACGGTGACCTGGACCGGCAACAACCGCACCCATATGGTGCGCGTGCCCGGACCCGGCCGTTTCGAATTGCGTCTGCCCGACGGCGCCGCCAATCCCTACCTCCTGCAGGCGGTGATCATCGCCGCCGGCCTCGACGGCATCCGCTCCAAGGCCGACCCCGGCAAGCGCTACGACATCGACATGTATCAGTTCGGGCATACGGTGACGGATGCGCCGAAACTGCCGCTCAACCTGCTCGACGCGCTGCGCGAGTTCGACAACGACAAATCGCTCAAGGCGGYGCTGGGTGAGGAATTTTCGTCGGCATACCTAAAGCTGAAGCAGCAGGAATGGAATTCCTATGCTTCGCACTTYACGCAGTGGGAGCGCGACCACACGCTGGATATCTGAAATCCAGCGTTGYGGGTGAGCGGCCTCGGAATGACGCAATGAAATATTCGATCTTCTCGCTCGCCCGCGCCGCTCTTTCCGGCCACAAGAACTGGCAGCCCACCTGGCGCGACGCGGCGCCCAAGGACCGCTACGACGTGGTCATCATCGGCGGCGGCGGGCACGGCCTCGCCACCGCCTGGTTCCTGGCCAGCGAGTTCGGCATCCGCAACGTCGCTGTGTTGGAAAAAGGCTGGATCGGCTCCGGCAATGCCGGTCGCAACACCACCATCATCCGCTCCAATTACGGCCTGCCCGGCAACACCGGCTTCTACGAATTGTCGATGAAGCTGTGGGAGCGGATGGAGCAGGACCTCAATTACAACGCGATGGTCAGCCAGCGCGGCGTCATCAACCTCTACCATTCCGACGCGCAGCGCGACGCCTTCGCCCGGCGCGGCAACACCATGCGCATCAACGGCATCGACGCCGAGTTGCTCGACCAGGCAGCGCTCAGGAAGATGCTGCCGTTCCTGAACTTCGACAACGCACGCTTCCCCGTGCAGGGCGGGCTGCTGCAGCGGCGCGGCGGCACGGCTCGGCATGACGCCGTGGTCTGGGGCTACGCGCATGCGGCGAGCGCGCTCGGCGTCGACATCATCCAAAATTGCGAGGTCACCGGCTTCACGCGCGACGCCAACGGCAAGGTGACCGGCGTCGAGACCTCGCGCGGCAAGATCGGCGCCGGCAAGGTCGGCATGGCGGTGGCGGGTTCTTCCTCGCGTGTCGCGGCGATGGCCGGGCTGCGGCTACCGATCGAAAGCCATGTGCTGCAGGCCTTCGTCTCCGAAGCCATCAAGCCGCTGATCCCCGGTGTCATGACGTTCGGCGCCGGGCATTTCTATGTCAGCCAGTCCGACAAGGGCGGGCTGGTCTTCGGCGGCGACATCGACGGCTACAATTCCTATGCCCAGCGTGGCAATCTGCCAGTGATGGAAGATGTCTGCGAAGGCGGCATGGCGCTGATCCCGATGATCGGCCGCGTGCGGCTGTTGCGCCAGTGGGGCGGCATCATGGACATGTCGATGGACGGCACGCCGATCATCGACAAGAGCCCGGTCGATGGCCTCTACATCAATGCCGGCTGGTGCTATGGCGGCTTCAAGGCGACGCCCGGCTCGGGTTTCGTCTTTGCCCATCTCATCGCCCGCGATCAATCGCACAAGGAGGCAGCCCGCTTCCGCCTCGACCGCTTCCAGCGCGGCGCCATGATCGACGAGAAGGGCCAGGGCGCCCAACCGAACCTCCATTAGGGATAAAGCATGACGTTCTCCAAGAACCGCTTCACACTTTTTGGCATCATGCTCTGAAGACCCAGCCATGCGCATAGTCTGTCCCTTCTGCGGCGAACGCGAACTCGGCGAGTTCACCTATCTCGGCGACGCCAAGCCGCAACGTCCCGCGGCCGATGCCGGCGAGGACGCGGTCTACGACTACGTCTATTTGCGCGACAACGTCGCCGGCCCGATGAGCGAGCACTGGTACCATGGCGGCGGCTRCCGGGCCTGGCTGAAGGTCACGCGCAACACGCTGACGCATGAGATTTCGGCCGTCGAGCCGGCGGCTGGCGCCGGCGCCGCCAAGGTTGGTGCGTGATGCGCGGCAATCAGGCAAACCGGCTGAACGATGGCGGTCTCATCGACCGCTCGGCACCGCTCAACTTCCGCTTCGACGGCAAGGCTTTCTCGGGCTTCGAGGGCGACACGCTTGCCTCCGCGCTGGTCGCCAACGGCGTCAAGCTCGTCGGCCGCTCGTTCAAATATCACCGTCCGCGCGGCATCCTGACCGCCGGCTCCGAAGAGCCCAACGCGCTGGTCGAACTGCGCAGCGGCGCCAGGCGCGAGCCGAACACCAAGGCGACGACGGCCGAGCTCTATGAGGGCCTCGAAGCCGCCAGCCAGAACCGCTGGCCGTCGCTCAATTTCGACGTCATGTCGGTCAACCAGCTGTTCGCGCCGATCTTCGTCGCCGGCTTCTACTACAAGACCTTCATGTGGCCGGCGAAGTTCTGGGAAGCGATCTACGAGCCGGCGATCCGCCGCGCCGCGGGCCTCGGCCGCGCGGCCGGCGTTCCCGATCCGGACCACTATGACAAGGCCTGGGCGCATTGCGACGTGGTGATCGCGGGTTCCGGCCCGGCTGGCCTGGCGGCTGCCCTTGCCGCGGGACRCAGCGGCGCGCGCGTCATCCTTTGCGAGGAGGATTTTGTCCTCGGCGGGCGCCTGCTCGCGGATGGCGGCACGATCGACGGATTGTCGGCCGCCGAATGGGTTGCGCGCACGGTCGCGGAACTTGAGGCATTGCCCGATGTGCGCATCATGACGCGCACGACTTTATTCGGTGTCTATGACGGCGGCACCTTTGGTGCGATCGAGCGCGTCAACGACCATCTGCCGGYGCCGCCTGAGCATCAGGTGCGCCAGCGCCTATGGCGGATCGTCGCCAAGCGCTGTGTCGTCGCGGCCGGCGCGATCGAACGTCCGATCGTCTTTGCCGGCAACGACACGCCCGGCGTTATGATGGCTTCGGCCATGCGCAGCTACATCAACCGCTACGCCGCCACGCCGGCGAGACGCATCGCGCTCTTCACCAACAACGAGGATGGCTGGCGGACAGCGGAAACGGCGATCGCCGCTGGCCTTCAGATCGCCGCCGTGATCGACGCGCGGCCGGACGTTTCGCCGGCTCATCGCTCGCTCGCCAGCAAGGGCGGCTTCCCCGTGCTGCACGGCTCCGTCAGCGGCGTCGATGGCGGCAAGGGCGGGGTGCGCAAGATTTCCGTCTCGCTGACCGGTGGCGCCCGCGCCGAGGTCGAGGCCGACGGCCTTGCCGTCTCGGGCGGCTGGAACCCGGCGGTCGGCCTCACCTCCTACCATCGCGGCCGGCCGAAATGGCGTGACGACATCGCTGCCTTCGTGCCGGACGGCGCGCCGCCCGGCATGGTGGCGGCGGGCGCTGCCAACGGCGCCTTCGGGCTTGGGGCGTGCCTACGCGAAGGGTTTGAGGCCGGCGCCACTGCTGCGCGCGATGCCGGACGCAGCGGCAGTACGGGCTCGATGCCGGCCGCAGATGACGCGGCTTTCTCGCTTGCGCCGCTCTGGCATGTCGCAGGCAAGGGCAAGGCCTTTGTCGACCAGCAACACGACGTCACCGCCTCCGATGTCGAATTGGCGCAGCGCGAGGGCTTTCAATCGGTCGAGCATCTGAAACGCTACACGACGCTCGGCATGGCGACCGACCAAGGCAAGACCTCGAATGTCACCGGTCTCGCCATCATGGCCGCCGTCAGCGGCAAGTCGATTCCGGAGACGGGCACGACGATCTACCGGCCGCCTTACGTGCCGGTCGCCATCGGCGCCTTCGCCGGCCACCACCGCGACGAAAATTTCCATGCGACCCGGCTGACGCCGTCGCATCACTGGGCCGCCGAACAGGGCGCGATCTTCGTCGACACGGGTCTCTGGAAACGCGCGCAATGGTATCCGCGCGCCGGCGAGAAGGACTGGCTGGAATCGGTAACCCGCGAGGTCAAGGCGGTGCGGAGCGGCGTCGGTTTCTGYGATGTCTCGACACTTGGCAAGATCGACGTGCATGGGCCCGATGCCGGCGCCTTCCTCGACCGCGTCTACATCAATGCTTTCTCCAGCCTCGCCGTCGGCAAGGCGCGCTACGGGCTGATGCTGCGCGAGGACGGCATCGTCTATGACGATGGCACGACCTCGCGTCTGGCCGAAGACCACTATTTCCTCACCACCACGACGGCCAAGGCCGGGCTGGTGATGCAACATTTGGAATTCTGCCGTCAGGTGCTGTTCCCCGAGCTCGACGTGCAGTTGACCTCGGTTTCGGACCAATGGGCACAGTTCTCGATCGCCGGGCCGAAGACCCGCGATCTCTTGAAGGAGATCGTCGATCCGGCCGAGGACTTATCGAACGAAGGCTTCCCGTTCATGGGCGCGCGCGAGGTCAAGCTGCGCGGCGGCCTAAAGGCAAGGCTGTTCCGCATCTCCTTTTCCGGCGAGATGGCGTTCGAGATTTCGGTGCCGGCGCGCTACGGCGAGGCGATGGCGCGCAATCTGATGATTGCGGGAAAACCGTTCGGCGTCACGCCTTACGGCACCGAAGCGCTCGGCGTGATGCGCATCGAAAAGGGCCATGTCGCCGGGCCGGAGCTCAACGGCACGACGACGGCGGCCGATCTCGGCCTCGGCAAGATGATGTCGACCAAGAAGGATTTCATCGGCCGCGTCATGGCCGGCCGCGAGGCGCTGGTGGCGCCGAACCGGCAGGTGGTCGTCGGCATCAAGCCGACCGACAAGGCGCGGCGCCTGCGCTCCGGCGCGCATATCATCCCGAAGGGCGAGACCCCCGGCCCCGACAACGACCAGGGCTATGTCACCTCGGTCTGCTTCTCGCCGGTGCTCGACCAGTGGATCGGGCTCGGCCTCGTCGAGCGCGGCCGCGAGCGCATCGGCGAGATCGTGCGCGCGCATGATCCGCTGCGCGGCGAGGACTACGATGTCGAGCTCTGCAATTCCGTCTTCTACGATCCGGATGGAGGGCGCCAGCGTGGCTGATTTTTCCTGGGACATCCGCAGCCCGCTCGACCGCGCGCTGGTCGCCGGCGCCTATGGGGCGCCCGGCGACGCCRGTGTGGCGCTGACCGAGATCCGCAATTTCGATCTCGTGCAGGTCATGGCGCGGCGCGGCAAGGCCGGCGAGATGATAGCGGCCGCGAAGGCGCGCTTCGGTGTTGCCGCGCCGGAGACGCCCAAGGCGACCGGCACGTCGGACGCGTCGCTGATCTGGTCGGGACCGGACCAGTTCCTTGTGCTGTCCAAGGGCGGCAAGCATTCAATCGAGGCGCTTGCCCCTGGCTTTGCCGGTTCGGCTTCGCTTTCCGACCAATCGCACGCGCGGGCGTTGATCAGCATCTCCGGCGATAAGGCCCGCGCCATGCTCGCCAAGCTGTCGTCGATCGATCTGCATGCCGATGCGTCCGCGGTCGGCGCGGCGGCGGCGACGTCGATGGATCACACGAGTGTCACGCTGTGGCGCGGCGTGGATCGCAACGGACAGGCGGTGTTCAACCTGCTGGTGTTCGCGACCTTCGCCGAGAGCCTGTGGCACACGATTCTGTATTCGGCCGCTGAGTATGGCGTGACGATCGGCCATTCCGAGGAACTGGCGTAGCCRCTGCGCCCTCTCCTTCTCCCCTTGTGGGAGAAGGTGGATCGGCGCGATAGCGCCGAGACGGATGAGGGGTGTTCCAGCGGAGTGAGACGCTGGCGAACTGGATAAGCGGCGCCGCCAAGCTGGAGCACACCTCATCCGTCGCCTTCGGCGACACCTTCTCCCACAAGGGGAGAAGGGGGAGCCAGAGCTTGCCAAACGCATTCCCCCTGCTATTCTCTCAGCGAAAATAATTTTACACACAGGCAAACTTGTTTCTCGCTCGGAGGAGGGTTTGAGATGAGCCAGTCGCCCTACCCCGCCGTCCTGTCCGGGCCGCCGCGTCCCAGCCTGATCCTGCGCCCCGGCGAGATCAGCCTGCCACCGGGCGTGGAACGCTATACCGTGCAGGGCAATGGCGCGGTGCTCATCGATGTCGAGGCCGGCGACAGCGTCAGCGTCGCCAATGTCGAGGGCGGGCAACCTTGCGAGCTGCTGGCCTGGGACACATCCGGCGCGACCGATCCCGGCATTTTCGGCGAGCGGTCGAACAGCAATGCCGCCGGCATCAAGACGCTGCTCGCCGAAGGCGACGACAGCCTCGCGGCGCTGCGTCTCAGCCTCGAGCGCCGCAAGGTTCAGCTCGACCAGCCGAAGGCCGTGCGCGTGTTCGGCGGCGCCACGCCGGCCGGCACCGAGCAGAGCTTTTCCGTGCAGCGCGACAGCGCGCTGCTGATCGCGGCACCGGGCGGACCGATGCTAGTGGACGGCCACAATACGGCGACGCCACTGACCGTCCTGGTGCGCCGCGCCACGATCCGGCTGAAGACAAGAGGGCAGCTTCCCGATCCGCTCGCCGATCCGGTGGTCGATCTTCGGGTGAAATCCGCGACCGCCGAATCCTATTTCGTCAAGGCCGGCGACTATCTGCAGATCATCGACGTCGACGGGCGGCAGTGCACCGACTTCCAGTGCTTTTCGGCGCGCAAGCTGGACAAGGGACGCGACCTGCCGCTGGACGTGACGACGACCCRCACGCTGATGGGCTCGGCCTATCCGATGCCCGGCCTGCATTCGAAATATTACGACCAGGACATGGAGCCGCTGGTCGAGGTTGTGCAGGACACGTGCGGCCGGCATGACGCCTTCGCGCTCGCCTGCGCCGCCAAATATTACGACGACATCGGTTATCCCGGCCACACCAACTGCTCGGAGAATTTCAACAAGGCGCTTTCCGACAAGGGCGTGACGTCCCGCGCCGGCTGGATGGCGATCAACTTCTTCTTCAACACGGCGATCGACGCGCACGGCGTGATGGTATCGGACGAGCCCTGGTCGCGGCCGGGCGACTATGTGCTCTTGCGCGCGCTGACCGACATCGTCTGCGTGTCCTCCGCCTGCCCGGACGACACCACGCCCGCCAATGGCTGGGACCTCACCGATATCCACGTGCGAACCTATTCCGGCCAGCACAAATTCTCGCGAGCGATCGCCAGACGCATGAAGCCCGACTCGGAACCGAAGATGACCCGCGAGACAGCCTTTCATTCGAGCTTTRCCAAGCACACGCGCGACTTCGTCGAATACAGGGGCTATTGGCTCGCCAATTCCTTCGCCAAGGAAGGACCGATCGCCGAATACTGGGCCTGCCGGCAGGACGCCGTGGTCATGGACCTGTCGCCGCTGCGCAAGTTCGAGGTCACCGGGCCGGATGCCGAAGCGCTGCTGCAATACACGCTGACCCGCGACGTCAAGAAGCTCGGCGTCGGCCAGGTCGTCTATACGGCGATGTGCTACGAGCATGGCGGCATGATCGACGACGGCACGCTGCTCAGGCTCGGCAAGGACAATTTTCGCTGGGTCGGCGGCGACGATCTTTCCGGCGAATGGCTGCGCGAGACGGCGAAAAAGCTTGGTCTCAACGTGCTGGTGCGCTCCTCCACCGACCAGATGCACAACATCGCCGTGCAGGGGCCGAAGAGCCGCGATATCTTGAAGGAAGTCGTGTGGACCTCGCCGGCGCAGCCTTCGATCGGCGAGCTCGAATGGTTCCGSTTCGCGGTCGCGCGCATCGGCGGCGGCAACGGCGTCCCGGTCGTGGTCTCGCRCACCGGCTATACGGGCGAGCTTGGCTACGAGATCTGGTGYCACCCGCGCGACGCCGAAAAAGTGTTCGACGCCATCTGGGAGGCCGGCCAGCCGCACGGGCTGAAGCCCATGGGCCTGCAGGCGCTCGACATGGTGCGCATCGAGGCGGGACTGATCTTCGCCGGTTACGAGTTCTCCGACCAGACCGATCCGTTCGAGGCCGRCATCGGCTTCACCGTGCCGCTCAAGACCAAGGCCGACGACTTCATCGGCCGCGACGCGCTGATCCGGCGCAAGGAACACCCGCAGCACAAGCTTGTCGGCCTCGACRTCGACGCCAACATCCCGGTCGGCCATGGCGACTGCGTCCATGTCGGCCGCGCCCAGATCGGCGTCGTCACGTCGGGCATGCGCTCGCCGCTGCTCGGCAAGACCATCGCGCTGGCAAGGCTCGACGTCACCCATGCCGAGATCGGCACGGAGGTCGAGATCGGCAAGTTGGATGGCCACGCCAAGCGGCTGCCCGCGCGCGTCGTGGCCTTCGCGCATTACGATCCGCAGAAGACCAAGCCACGTTCCTGATAGCCGCAACCCTTGCCTTCTCCCCTCGCGGGAGAAGGCAAGAGCCAATGTTTCGCAAGCGTGATGTGCATGACATCCACAAAACGCTTGACGCGAAAGCGCGTCGGATCAATCTTCACTCTTAAGAAAAAAATACGACTGAGTGGAAACACGACAGTCGAACCATAGTGGCCGGGGAGCAAGCTTCGCAACAGCCGAAGCGTCGCCGGCGGGGAACAGAAAAAAGGGGAAGACAACCATATGAGCACGATAAGCACGGCCCTCGAGCAGCCTGCCGAAAGCAAGCTGCTCAGGCATATCGACTGGCGTGGCGCCTTCTGGGTGGCAAGCGGCGTTCCGGCACTGGTCCTGTTCTCGATCGGCGGCATTGCCGGCACGACCGGAAAGCTCGCCTTCCTGATCTGGACGGTGTCCATGATCATGGGCTTCCTGCAGTCCTTCACCTATGCGGAGATCGCCGGCCTGTTCCCGAACAAGTCGGGCGGCGCCTCGATCTACGGCGCCACGGCCTGGCTGCGCTACTCGAAATTCATCGCGCCGCTGTCGRTCTGGTGCAACTGGTTCGCCTGGACGCCGGTGCTGTCGCTCGGCTGCTCGATCGCCGCCGCTTATATCCTCAACGCGCTGGCGCCGGTGCCGATCTTCACCRAGACCTCGCCGGAAGTGGTCGCCTATATCGCCGCGCATGCCGGGACGGCGCCCGCCGACGCGATCGCCGCGGTGACCGCCGCCGCGACGCCGGCGATCCGCACATGGTCGCTGTGGGGTCACACGCTCGGTCCGGTGTCCTTCACCTTCAACGCGACCTTCTTCATCGGCGCCGTGCTGATGCTGGTCATCTTCTCGATCCAGCATCGCGGCATCCTCGGCACGGCCAATGTGCAGAAATATATCGGCCTCTTGGTTATCGTCCCGATGCTGATCGTCGGCGTCGTGCCGATCTTCACCGGCCAGATCGACTGGGCGAATTTCTCGCCGCTGGTGCCGCTGGCGGCCRCCTACGCACCCGACCCAGGCTCCTGGAACATTGCCGGCTGGACGCTGGCGCTCGGCGGCATGTTCATCGCCGCATGGTCGACCTACGGTTTCGAGACCGCCGTCTGCTACACGTCGGAATTCAAGAACCCCGGCACCGACACCTTCAAGGCGATCTTCTACTCCGGCCTGCTCTGCATGCTGCTCTTCATCCTGGTGCCCTTCACCTTCCAGGGCGTGCTGGGGCTCAACGGCATGCTGGCGACGCCGATCGTCGACGGCTCGGGCGTCGCCGACGCGCTGGCCGGCATGGTCGGCGGCGGCAAGCTGATCCACAGCCTGCTGGTCATGCTGATGATCCTGGCGCTGGTGCTCTGCATCATGACGGCGATGRCCGGCTCGTCACGCACGCTCTACCAGGGTTCGGTCGACGGCTGGCTGCCGCGCTATCTCAGCCATGTCAACGAGCACGGCGCGCCGACGCGGGCGATGTGGACCGACCTCTGCTTCAACCTGATCGTGCTGGCGATAGCCTCGGCCGACGCGACGAGCTTCTTCTTCATCCTCGCCGTGTCGAACTGCGGCTACATCATCTTCAATTTCCTCAACCTCAACGCCGGCTGGATCCATCGCATCGACAACGGCCACATCAACCGTCCTTGGAAGGCGCCGACCTGGCTGCTCGGCATCGGCGCCATCTTCRCCTATGTCAACGCGATCTTCATRGGCGCCRRCGCCAAGGTGTGGAACCCGATGGCGCTGTGGGCCGGCCTGATCACGGCCGCCTTGATCATTCCGGTGTTCTGCTTCCGTCACTACATCCAGGACGGCGGCAAATTCCCAGAGCACATGCTGGCCGACCTCGGCATGGCGGGAGCCGACCTCTCGGTCAAGAAGGCGGGCATGCTGCCTTACCTGACGCTGATTGCAGGCGTGGTGGTGATGCTGATCGCCAACTGGGTGTTCGTCATCTGACACGGCAACCTGAAAGGAAACGGGCGCGCTCCGGCGCGCCCGTTTCATTTGGATCAGCCCGCCTTGCGGACCGCCGCTTCTTCGAAGAACCGGTTCGGCGGCCGCTTCAGGCCGAGATTCTCGCGCAGCGTCGATCCTTCATACTCACGTCTGAATATCCCGCGCCGCTGCAGCTCGGGCACCACCTTTTCGGCGAAATCATCGAGCCCGGCGGGCAGATAGGGAAACATGACATTGAAGCCATCTGAGCCTTCGGTGAGCAGCCATTCCTCCATCTCGTCGGCAATGGACTTGGCGCTGCCGACGAAGGCCAGGCCCGAATAGCCGCCGAGCCGCTGGGCGAGCTGGCGAACAGTGAGGCTCTCTTTTCTCGCCAACTCGATGACGCGCTCGCGGCTGCTTTTCGAGGCATTGGTGTCCGGCACGTCCGGCAGCGGACCGTCGGGATCGAAGCCGGAGGCATCGTGGCCGAGCGCGATCGACAGCGAGGCGATGCCGCTCTCGTAGTAGACGAGGCTGTCGAGCTTGGCGCGTTTGGCTCGAGCCTCCTCGACGCTATCGCCGACGACCACAAAGGCTCCAGGCAGGATCTTGATATCGTCGCGCGAACGGCCGAGCTTTTCCGCACGGCCCTTCACGTCGGCAAGGAAGYGCTGGCCAGACGCCAGGTCGGGTGGCGCTGCGAAGATCACCTCGGCCGTCTCGGCGGCCAGCTGCCGTCCGGCCTCGGACGCGCCGGCTTGGACGATGACCGGCCAGCCCTGCACCGGCCGCGCGATGTTGAGCGGACCGCGTACCGACAGATGCTCGCCCTTGTGGTCGAGCACATGCAGTTTCGATGTATCGAAGTAGAGCCCGCTGTCCGCATCGCGGATGAAGGCGTCGTCGGCAAAACTGTCCCACAGCCCGGTAACGACATCGTAGAATTCGCGCGCCCGGTGGTAGCGCTGGTCATGCTCGACATGATCATCGAGACCGAAGTTAAGCGCCGCGTCCGGGTTGGAGGTCGTCACGATGTTCCAGCCGGCGCGGCCGCCGCTGATATGGTCGAGCGAGGCGAAGCGGCGGGCAATGTGATAGGRCGCGTCGAAGGTGGTCGATGCGGTCGCGACAAGGCCGATATGATCGGTGACGGCGGCGAGCGCCGACAGCAGCGTGAACGGCTCGAAGGATGTCACCGTGTGGCTGCGCCGCAGCGCCTCGATCGGCATGTTGAGCACGGCCAGGTGGTCGGCCATGAAGAAGGCGTCGAACTTCGCGGCCTCGAGCGTTTGCGCAAAACGCTTCAGATGCGCGAAGTTGAAATTGGCGTCGGGATAAGCGCCCGGATAGCGCCAGGCGCCGGTGTGAAGACTGACGGGGCGCATGAAGGCACCGAGTCGCAATTGCCGTTTTTCTGACATGGGGAATGATCCAGCGATGACGAGCGTTGCCGCTCCGGTATCGGCGCAGGATCGGCCCGCATCGCGCCGCTGAAAAGGAATTCTGTTTTACCGAAGCGTTGCCGCCGAGCATTTTCGCCCGGGCGGATCCTTGATGCAGATCATCCGCCGCCGGCTTTCGCCGGCGGCGGATGGTCCAGGTTGCCACGTCTATTTCTATTCAGCAGCCAGTGCCAGTTGCGGCCGTTCGATGCCTTTGGCCGGCTCGGGCGCCTCCTCGTCGGTCTTGGCCTTCTTCGGTGCGCGGCCGAAGAACAGGGCGTAGCCGGCCGGCAGCACCAGGATGGTGAGCACCGTGGCGACCAGGATGCCAYCCATCATGGCGTAGGCGAGCGGTCCCCAGAAGACGGCGCGCGAGATCGGGATCAGCGCCAGCACGGCGGTGAGCGCGGTCAGCATGATCGGCCGGAAGCGGCGCACGGCGGCACCGACGATCGCCTCCGATCGCTCCATGCCRGCAGCGATATCCTGGTCTATCTGGTCGACCAGGATGATCGAGTTGCGCATGATGATGCCGAGCAGCGCGATGACGCCGAGGATGGCGACGAAGCCGAACGGYGCGCCGCTGATCAAGAGCGCCGCGGCGGCGCCGATGATGCCGAGCGGACCCGTAGCCAGCACCAGCATCGACTTGCCGAAATGCTGCAGTTGGACCATCAGCAGCACGACGATGATGGCGAGCATGATCGGCGCCTTGGCCGCGATCGAAGCCTGGCTCTCGGCCGAGTCCTCGGCACCGCCCTGGATCTCGATCTTGTAGCCGGGCGCAAGGCCGGCGCGCAGGTCCTTCATGTCGTTGTACATCTTGGTGACGACGTCGTTCGACTGCACGCCGTCCGGCAGCGTGGCACGCACGCYGATGGTCGGCAGGCGGTCGCGCCGCCATTCGATGCCCTGCTCCATGACAGGCACGACCTTGGCCACCTGCGAGAGCGRCACCGAGCCGCCGAAATCGGTCGGGATATAGACGGAGTCGACCGAGGACAAGAGATGACGCGTCGCCTCCGGCTCGCGGGCGACGATCGAGACCGTCTCCTCGCCGTCGCGGAAGTCGTCGAGCGGCGCGCCGGACATGGTGGCCTGCAGCATCTGGCGGATGCGCTGCGAGGTGACGCCAAGGGCGCGAGCACGATCCTGGTCGATCACCAGCTTCATCGCCGGCACCGGCTCCAGCCAGTCGTCATGGATGGCGCCGAGCAGCGGATTGGCCTGGAACCTCGCCTTCACCTCGTCGGCGATGCGGCGCACCTCCTGGCGGTCCGGGCCCATGATGCGCATCTGCACCGGCCAGCCGGTCGGCGGACCCAGGAAGAGGCGGTCGACCTTGCCGCGGATCGAGGGGAAGTCCTGCGCCAGGATCCTGCGCATCTTGACGATCAGCCGCTCGCGCGCCGGCTCGTCCTTGGCCATGACCAGGAGCTGGGCGAAGTTGGGATTGCGGAGCTGCTGGTYGAGCGGCAGGAAGAAGCGCGGCGCGCCTTCGCCGATATAGGTGGCGATGAAGCGCTTGTCGGGATCGTCCGCCATCCTGCCTTCGAACGCCTTGGCCTGCTTCTCGACCTCCTTGATCGAGGTGCCTTCCGGCAGCCAGAGATCGACCAGGATTTCCGGACGCGAGGATTGYGGGAAGAAGTTCTGCGGGATGAACTGGAAGGCCCACAGGCTGGTGGCGAAGGTGACCAGCGTCATCACCAGCACAATGATGCGGTGGCGCACGGCCCAGGTGACCGTCGCGCGCAGCCGCCGGTAGAAGCTGGTGTCAAAGACATCATGATGGGTGCCGGCATGTTTGCGCTGCTTGAGGATCATGTAGCCGAGCCACGGCGTGAAATAGACCGCCACGAACCACGACACAACCAACGCGATGCCGACGACATAAAACAGCGTGCGCACATATTCGCCTGCTGTCGATGCGGCGAAGCCGACGGGGATGAAGCCCGCCGTGGTGATCAGCGTGCCGGTCAGCATCGGGAAGGCGGTCGAGGTGTAGGCGAAGCTCGCCGCCTCGATCTTGACCAGCCCCTCCTCGAGCTTTCGCTCCATCATCTCGACGACGATCATGGCGTCGTCGACCAACAGGCCGAGCGCAATGATCAAGGCGCCGAGCGAGATGCGCTGCAGGTCGATGCCGATCTCGTACATGATGGCGAAGGTGGYGGCGAGCACCAGCGGGATGGCGATGGCGATCACCAGGCCGGAGCGCCAGCCGATCGACAGGAAGGAGACGACGAGCACGATGAGCAGCGCTTCGCCGAGCGCCTCCATGAATTCGTTGACGGCATCCTTGACGACCTGAGGCTGGTCGGAGATCTGGTCGACCGAAACGCCATAGGGCAGCCCCGCCTCGAAGCGCTGGTAGGTCGCCTCGACATCCTTGCCGACATCCCTGACGTTGAAGCCCTTGGCCATGACGACGCCGAGCTGGACGCTCTCATGGCCGTTGAAGAGGTATTTGTTGTCGTAAGGATCCTGGAGACCGGAGGTGACGGTGGCGATATCGCCGAGGCGCGTCACCTGGTTGCCGGAGCGAAGCCTCAGTTCGCGGATGTCGGCGGCCCTGGTGACGTCGCCCTCGACCGAGATGCGCACCGAGCGCAGGCCGGTGTCAACGGAGCCCGCCGGATCGACGGCGTTCTGCCCTTTCACGGCGTTCTGCAGGTCGAGGATGGTCAGGCCACGCTCGGCCAACGCCTTGGACGAGACGTCGATATAGATCTTCTCCGGCTGGTCGCCGATGATGACTGCCTTCTCGACGCCAGGCGTCGTCAACAGCATGTCGCGCGCCTGGATGGCGAACTTCTTCAGCTCCGGATAGGTGAAGCCGTCGCCGCTGATCGAATGCAGCGTGATGAAAGTGTCGCCGAACTCGTCGTTGAAGTAGGGACCGAGCAGGCCTTGCGGCAATTCGTTGGAAATGTCGCCGACCTTCTTGCGCACCTGATAGAAGGCGTCCTTCACCTCCTCGGCATTGGTGTCGCCCTTGACCTGGAGCGTGATGATGGCGCTGCCGGCGCGCGTGTAGGAGCGCACGAAATCGAGATGCGGCGTCTCCTGCAGTTTGCGCTCGATCTTGTTGACGACCTGGTCTTCCATGTCCTGGATCGAGGCGCCGGGCCAGACCGCCTGCACCACCATGACACGGAAGGTGAAGTCCGGGTCTTCCTTCTGGCCCATGCGCATCAGGCCGAGCGCGCCGGCCAGGATGATCAGCCCGAACAGGAAGCGGGCGATGCTCGGATGTCCGATCGCCCAGCGCGAGAGGTTGAAGGGCCGCTTTTCAGTGCTGCTGTCCGTCGTGGTCATGGCACAAGTCCAGTCCAATTGGCCGGCAATGCACGCCTGGCATTGCCCGTGAATTCTCGGTCGGGTTTCCGGGCGGCGAGACCCTCAAGCGGAGAGATTCGCAAATCGCGCTGGACGCGGCACTGCTGCGGGGGAAGCCAACATGCCGGCATCTCACGATGCCGGCATCTCACGATCGGGCGTCCGCCGCCCGGAACCCATGCCCCACCCGGCTCGCGGCTCGACGCAGCGAGAGCGGGAAAGGCGTCTGTTGCGCCTGACTTCAGGTCTTAGTTCGATGCATGTCGTTGTCCCAAAACCGCTTCGCACTTTTGGGCGACAAGCATCAGTGCAGGCTACTCGTCGTCGCGACGTCACCCTCCGCCGAGGCGGATTGCTGGGCGTCGCCGGAAAGCTTGACCTTCAGGTTCTCGGTCATGAACTGGGTGCCGGCCGCGACCACGACGTCGCCCTGTTTCAGGCCATCGGCCACGGCGACACCGTCGGCGGTGAAGTTGGCGACCTTGATCGGGCGCGGATGCACCGTGTCGGAGGCGCGGTCGACCGTCCAGACGATCTGCTTGCCGTCCTTCTCGGTCATCGCCGTCAGCGGGATCGACACAAGTTGGGTCTTACTGCCAACGATCGCCTGGACGTTGGCGGTCATGCCGAGCARCACGCGCGGATCGTTGGGCAGCGAGACGCGGACAGCGAAGGTGCGCGACTGCGGATCGGCGCTACCGGCGACCTCGCGGACCTTGCCGTCGAGAGTAAGCCCGTCGTCCGACCAGAAGCTCGCCTTGACCTCCTTGCCGGGCTTGAAGCCGGCAATGTCCATCTCCGGCACCGCGATCGACACTTCCTTCTCGCCGTCGACCGCGACGGTCATGACCGGTGTGCCGGCGGCGACCACCTGGCCGACATCGGCGGAGATGGCGGTGACGATGCCGTTCTTGCTGGCCTTCAGATCGGCGTATTGGACCTGGTTCTGCGCCTGGGCCAGCGTCGAGCGCGCGGCATCGCGGGTCGCCACAGCCTGGTCATAGGTCAGCCGCGCCTGGTCGAGCTGCGACTTCGGCGCGAAGTTCTTGGCGTAGAGCTGTTCGGCGCGCTTCCTGGCGAGGTCGACGGTCTCGACCTGGCGCTCGGCGGCGTCGAGGCTGGCCGCGGCGCTCTTCACCGACAATTCGTAGTCGGCAGGATCGATACGGGCGAGCACGTCGCCTTCATTCACATGCTGGCCGATATCGACCAGACGCTCGGTGACCTTGCCGGCGATGCGGAAGCCGAGATTCATCTCGGTGCGGGCGCGCACCGAACCGGAATAGTCGAGCTGGCGGGTGGTCTGCGCCTCGCCGATCTCGACCACCTTCACCGGCCRGACGATCTCCTGGACGACCTCGGCCTTCTCCTGGCTGCAGCCGGCAAGGCCGAGCGCTGCCGCGATGACGGCGGCGGTTGGGAGGCCGACGGCCGGCAGYCTGCGGAAGATGGAACTGGACAAAGACACCTTAGCACTCCCGAACTGGAGATGATTTGTCGAAACCGCGCCCGGCGGGCGACGRCTATTTCAAAGCTCTGATGGCGTAGTCGATTCGTTCGTCGGGCATCGCCCGGTTGGTCTTGGCAAGGCACTGCGCCACCATCTGCGGATGGCACAGAATGACCGTCGCGGCGCCGAAGCAGCGCGAGGCCGTCTCCGGATCCTGCTCCCTGAACTCGCCGGCCTCGATGCCCTCGCGGATCACCTCGGCATAGAGGTCGTGGATTCTGTTCACATGCGCATCGATGACGCCCCAGTCGCGCTCCAGCGCGACGATGACCATCTCATGCACCTTCTCCTGGTCGAGCATGACCTCCAGCGTCATCTTGTACTGGGCATGGATGTAGCGGCGCAGCCGCTCCTCGGCGCTGACCGGCAGGTGCATAATCTCGTAGGCCATCTTGTAGCTGGCGCCGAGCATGCGRCCGCAGACGGCCTGGTGGATTTCCACCTTGGAGGCGAAGAAGCGGTAGATGTTGGCCGGCGACATGCCGAGCTCGCGGRCAATGTCGGCGACGTTGGTCTTGCCGTAGCCGTAGTGGCGGAACAAGCGCTCGGCGCAGTCGAGAATGCGGGTCACATTCTCCTGTCTGGCGGGATCTGCCACGATGTTGGCGGCTTCGGACATGGCGCTTTCGTTTGATGAGTGACGAATTTTAATTTTCGTCAGTCGTAAAACGAAAGCGGCGGGGAGTCAACGCGAAATCGACGTACGCGTATAATTTGGTGACAGATGGTGACAGTTGCTAGGCCTTCAATCGGCGCTTCCGACTGGCAGCCGACACCGATGAGGTCGTCATCCTAGGGCGGAGCAAGGAGCGAAGCGACGCGCGCAGGCCCTAGGATCCATGCCGTGACGTAGACCGAAGAACGAAGGCAGATCAAGAAGTTACGACGATTGGGCTGCCCATTCGCCGCAAGCCATTTTCAACCGCCGGAGCGCGGCCGCAAGGTAACGGCATGGATCCTAGGGTTTCCGCGACGTCGCTGCGCGACTGCTCCACCCTAGGATGACGACGTCGCGGGCGCTGGCGCAAACTGTCGACGTCACGGCCATGTTGGGGCGAGAACTACGCCCCCTTCGCCATCTCCCTCAGCCGAAACTTCTGGATCTTCCCCGTCGAGGTCTTCGGGATCTCCGCGAACACCACCGCCTTCGGCACCTTGAAGCGCGCCAGCAGACCGCGGCAATGCTCGATGATCTCCGCCTCTGTCGCGGTCTTGCCGGGCTTCAGTTCGACATAGGCGACCGGCACCTCGCCCCATTTGTCGTCCGCGCGGGCAACCACACCGCAGGACGCGACCGAGGGATGCTTGTAGAGCGCGTCCTCGACCTCGATGGAGGAGATGTTCTCGCCGCCGGAAATGATGATGTCCTTCGAGCGGTCCTTGAGCTGGATGTAGCCGTCCGGGTGYATGACGCCGAGATCGCCGGAATGGAACCAGCCGCCGGCGAAGGCCTCGTCGGTCGCCTTCCTGTTCTTGAGGTACCCCTTCATGACGATGTTGCCGCGGAACATGACCTCGCCGATGGTCACGCCATCGGCCGGCGTCTCCACCATGGTCTCCGGGTTCATCACCGTCAGCCCTTCGAGCGCGGCATAGCGCACGCCCTGGCGCGCCTTCTTCGCCGTCCTGGGCCCCTTCTCCAGCGCGTCCCACTCATTGTGCCATTCGTTGACGACGGCCGGGCCGTAGGTCTCGGTCAGGCCGTAGAGATGGGTGACTGCGAAGCCGGCATCGGCCATGCCGGACAGCACGGCCTCAGGCGGCGGCGCCGCGGCGGTGTTGAAGGTAACGGTCTGCGGGAACTGGCGCTTGTCCTCGTCTTTCGCGTTGATCAGCACCGACATGACGATGGGCGCGCCGCAGAGATGGGTGACGCCATGGTCGGCGATGGCGTCATATATCGGCTTCGCCCGCACCCAGCGCAGGCAGACATGGGTGCCGGCCTGCACGGCCAAGGTCCAGGGGAAGCACCAGCCGTTGCAATGGAACATCGGCAGCGTCCAGAGATAGACCGCGTGCTTGGCCATGCCGGCATGGATGGTGTTGGTGTAGGCCATCAGCGCGGCACCACGATGATGATAGACGACGCCTTTCGGATTGCCGGTCGTGCCGGACGTGTAGTTGAGCGAGATGGCGTCCCACTCGTCATCCGGCATCGACCAGGCGTAAGTCTCGTCGCCTGCGGTGACGAAGTCCTCATAATCGAGCACGCCGATCCGGTCACCCTTCGGATAGGGAGCGTCGGTGGCATAATCGGGGTCATCATAGTCGATGACCAAGGGCTTGGCCTTGGCCAGCGCCAGAGCCTCCCTGACGACCCCCGAGAACTCGCGGTCGACGATCAGCACCTTCGAGTCGGCATGGTCGAGCTGGAAAGCGATGACGGCGGCGTCGAGACGGGTATTCAGCGAATGCAGCACCGCCTTCACCATCGGCACGCCAAAATGCGCTTCCAGCATCGGCGGCGTGTTGGAGAGCATCACGGTCACCGTGTCGCCCTTGCCGATGCCATGCTTGGCAAGCGCCGAGGCGAGCTTCAGCGAGCGGCGCCAGAAATCGCGATAGGTGATGCGCTGGCTGCCATGAATGATGGCTATGTGGTCGGGATAGGTCTTGGCCGCGCGCTGAAGATAAGTGAGCGGCGTCAGCGGCTGGTGGTTGGCGGCGTTCCTGTCGAGATCCTGTTCGTAGGGATTGGCCATCCCGTTCTCCCCAAAGTTCTTTTCGAACCTTCTAACCTCAGGTCCGCTGTCACGCTATCCCTTCGAATGGCTGAAAATGCTATGATCTGACCCCTTGACAGAACGGCGATCCACGTTGAGCCGTGCTGACAGGAAAGCGCCTCCGCTCACCCAAATTTGACTTTTGTCGAGAGCCGTGACTAATGTCAGCCGAGGAGGCGGCATGGCGATCAGACCGGCAGAACAGCTCATCCACAAGGCCGCCTGGCTTTACTATGCGCATGGCCTTCGCCAGGACGAAGTGGCGAGCCAGCTCAACATTTCACGCGCCTCGGTCGCCATGTATCTGCGCAAGGCGCGCGAGACCGGCATCGTCAACATCTCGACCTCGACGCAGCTCTTCACCGACGACGTCATGGCGCGCAAGGTTGAAGACGCCTTCGGGCTCGACGCCGTATGGATCGCGCCGGAAAACGCCTATCTGGCCGATCCCTCGACCGATATCGCGGTGCTGGCGGCAAGCGTCTTCCTCGAGCTGGTGAAGAAGGGCGACCGCATCGGCGTCGCCTGGGGCCGCACCGTCTACACCATCGCCGACATCATGTCCTTTGCCGACCTGCAGGACGTCACCGTGGTGCAGCTTTGCGGCAATCTCGGCGCGCCCTATTCCTACCGGCCCGACCAGTGCACGATGGAGATCGCGCGGCGGCTCAACGCCAAGGGCCTGAACTTCTATGCGCCGCTGGTGCTGTCGACGGAAGAGCTGGCGAAGAGCCTGCGCGCCGAGCCGGTGATCCGCGATCAACTGGCCGGCATCGCCGAATGCGATCTGGCGCTCTATTCCGTCGGCGCGGTCGATGCCGACAGTCATCTGGTGAAATGCGGCGCGCTGTCGCCGGCCGAGATGGAAGYGCTGCGCAGCCAGGGGGCGGCAGGCGTCATCGCCGGGCAGATCATCGACGCCACGGGCGAGGTGCTCGACTGCAGCTACAACCGGCGCGTCATCTCCGCCGAGCTCGCCTCGCTCCGCGCCATCGAGAAGCGGCTGATGGTGGTGCAGGAAGACACCAAGTTCGAACCGCTGCTTTCGGCCATCGCCGGCGGACTGTGCACGCATCTGGTGATCGGCGCGCATATGGCCGAGCGCCTGCTGCAGCACGCCGGCGAGGCAACCAAGAAGGCCTCTTAGAAATCCCCTCGCCGCTTCTGTCATACAGGCGTCGCGGCTTTCTGTTCATGAGCAAAAAAGACGAGTATCGGACGGATCGACATGAAGAATCTTTGGAATGACGCCGACGCGGAAAAGATGGTTGCCGATTATGCCAAGAAGGGGGTCGGCCGCGATCTTGCTCTGCGCGTCTATACGACCCGCCTGCTCGGCGGCGAGCCGCGGCTGGTGCTGCACGGCGGCGGCAACACATCCTGCAAGACCAAGGCCACCGATCTCGTCGGCGACGAATGGGACGTGCTGTGCGTCAAGGGCAGCGGCTGGGACATGGCGGTCATCGAGCCGCAAGGCCTGCCGGCGGTGAAGATGGGCGCGCTGCTCAAGGCGCGCTCTCTGGAAACGCTCGCCGACGAGGATATGGTGGCGCTGCAGCGTTCCAACCTCATCGACCCATCCTCGCCCAACCCGTCGGTCGAAACGCTGCTGCATGCCTTCCTGCCGCACAAGTTTGTCGACCACACGCATTCGACGGCGATCCTCGCCATTGTCGACCAGGAAGACAGCAAACCGCTGATCAAGGCCGTGTTCGGCGACAAGATGGGTTATGTGCCTTACATCAAGCCGGGCTTCGACCTCGCCAAGGTCGCGGCGGAAGTCTTCGACGCCGACCCCAGCGTCGAAGGCCTTATCCTCGACAAGCACGGCATCTTCACCTTCGGCGACGACGCCAGGCAGGCCTATGACCGCATGATCCACTATGTGACGATGGCCGAGGACTATGTCGCCAAAAACGGCAAGCCGCAGGCGCCCAAGGCCGCGCTGCCGRCAAAGCTCGCCAAGCCGAGCGACATCGCGCCAACGCTGCGCGGCGCCGTGGCCGTGGCGCGCGGCGAAGGCCGCTTCGACCGCATGATCAGCGACTTCCGCACATCGGACTCGATCGTCGATTTCATCAATTCGGCGAAGATCGCCGACTATGCCGGCCGCGGCGTCTCGACGCCGGATCTGTCGATCCGCATCAAGACCGGGCCGATGGCCGTGCCGGCGCCCGACGCCGACAAGCTCGGCCACTACAAGGCCGTGGTGCGCAGCCATGTCGAGGCCTTCGTCAAGGACTACACCGCCTATTTCGAGACCAATGACGCGCTGGACGACGTCAAGCGCACCATGCTCGACCCGATGCCGCGCCTGACGCTGGTGCCGGGGCTGGGCATGTTCGGCCATGGCCGCACGCTGAAGGATGCGAAGATCGCGTCGGATGTCGGCGAGATGTGGATCGAAGCGGTGCGCGGTGCGGAAGCCATCGGCAATTTCCATCCGCTCTCCAAGGCGGATCTCTTCCCGCTTGAATACTGGTCTCTCGAGCAAGCCAAGCTCGCCTCCAACAAGCCGAAGCCGCTGACCGGCCAGGTGGTGCTGATCACCGGCGGCGCCGGCGCCATCGGCGYCGCGACGGCAAAGCTGTTCGCCGCCAACGGCGCRCATGCCGTCATCGTCGATCTCGACGCCGCCAAGGCCGCGGAAGCGGCCAAGGCGGYCGGCAACAGCTCGATCGGCGTCGGCGCCGACATCACCAAGCCTGCGGAGATGCGCGCCGCCTTCGACAAGGCGGTCGCCGTCTATGGCGGCGTCGATATCCTGGTCTCCAATGCGGGCGCCGCCTGGGAAGGCCGTATCGGCGAACTGGATGACGCCACTTTGCGCAAGAGTTTCGAGCTCAACTTCTTCGCCCACCAGTCGGCGGCGCAGAACGCGGTGCGCATCATGCTGGAACAGGGCACCGGCGGCGTGCTGCTCTTCAACACCTCCAAGCAGGCGATCAATCCCGGCCCGAAATTCGGCGCCTACGGCATTCCGAAGGCGGCGACGCTGTTCCTGTCCAGGCAATACGCCCTGGACTACGGCGCCTATGGCATCCGCTCCAATGCGGTGAATGCCGACCGCATCCGCTCAGGTCTTCTGACCGACGCCATGATCGCCAGCCGTTCCGGCGCGCGCGGCGTATCGGAAAAGGAATACATGTCCGGCAATCTGCTCGGACAGGAAGTGACGGCCGACGACGTGGCGCAGGCCTTCCTGCATCAGGCGCTGGCCGAACGCACCACCGCCGACGTGACGACGGTGGACGGCGGCAACATCGCGGCGGCGCTGCGCTGACGAGTACCGTTGCAGCGGTTCGTCGTTTCACGAAAACGACGAACCGCCCTCCTCGTATTATCGCCTCTCAGAGCGGAGCGCCTTTCGCGCTTCTGCTGAAAAACTGCTGCAACCGGTCAAAGTCCCACTCCAATCCTCCGCTTACTACGGTTGAAGGGGATGTCTGGTGTTTCGCATGCGAGCTCCAACCCTGATCATTGGTGGAGTTGTCGATGCCCGCAAAAAGACTTCGTATCGCTGTGCTGTTCGGCGGGCGTTCCGCGGAGCATGAGGTGTCGCTGCTTTCGGCGGCCAACGTGATGGCCGCGCTGGACCTGGCGAAATACGATGCGGTCCCGATCTTCGTCACCCGCGAAGGGCAGTGGCTGCTGAGCCGCTTCGAAGACGGCGCGCTGGCGACGCCGTCGGCTGGCACACAGCTCTGCCTGGTGCCGGGCGGGCATGGGCGGATGCTGGCGATCCCTGCCGGCGGCGCACCCCACGACCTGCCCGCCCTCGACATCCTGTTTCCGGTGCTGCACGGCCTGCATGGCGAGGACGGCGCGGTGCAGGGAGCGGCCGAGGTGGCGCGCGTGCCGCTCGCCGGCTGCGGCATCCTCGGCTCGGCGACGGCGCTCGACAAGGACGTCGCCAAGCGGCTGCTGAAGGCGGCGGGCGTGCCTGTCGCCCGCTCGGTGACCATCGGTGAAGGTGCCGCGCCTTCACTCGCCGAACTGGAGGAGCAAATCGGCCTGCCGCTGTTCATCAAGCCGGCGCGGCAGGGCTCGTCGGTTGGTGTGGCAAAGGTCAATGGCAGCCAGGAATTCGATCGCGCGCTGTCAGAGGCGTTCCAGCACGACAGCAAGCTGCTGGCGGAGGAATTCGTTCGTGGACGCGAGATCGAGTTCAGCGTGCTGGAGAGCCCCACGGGCGAGCTCTTCGTCTCGCGTCCAGGCGAGATCGTGCCCGCGGAAAGCCACGGCTTCTACAACTACAATGCCAAATACATCGACGAGAACGGCGCGGCCCTGATCGTGCCGGCCGAGCTGCCGTTGGAGGTCGAGAGCGCCATGCGCGATATGGCCGCCAGGGCATTCCGGGCACTCGGCTGCGACGGCATGGCCCGTGTCGATTTCTTCCTGATGCCGGACATGAATTTCCTGATCAACGAGCTCAACACCATTCCCGGCTTCACCAACATCAGCATGTACGCCAAGGCGATGGCGRCCAGCGGCGTCAGCTACCCGGAGGTCATCGACCGCCTAGTGGCGCACGGGTTGGCGCGCGCCGGCCGTTGAGGTTATGCCGGCTTCACTCCGGCAGGCCGGCCTTGCGGAAGCCGTCGACGAAATGCTCAAGCGTCGCGTCGTCACGGAAYGGCTCCGTGTCGACCCAGCGCTGCGTGGAGAAATGCGGATTGCCGACAAGGAACAGGGTAACCTCGGTGCGCGCCTCGTCCAGGCGGCCGAGCTGCGCCAGAGCTGCCGCCAGGAAACGGCGTGAGCTGGTGCGATAGGTCTCGTCGCGGCGCAGCGTCTCAACCGCGGCCTCGTAATCGCGGGCCGCATACTGCGCTTGGCCGAGTGTGAGATAGTACCAGCTCGGCGGAAATGGGTTCAGCCGGAACGCCTTGCGGATGTGCTCCAGGCCCTCGTCTATCCGCCCGCCCAGCACGTCGATATCGGATAATGTCGCCCAGATATCGGCCTCGTTCGGGTCGAGCTCGATCGCCTTGGCGAATTCCGCCTCGGACTGCTCGAAGTCGCGTTCATAGGCAAAAAGGTTCGCTAGAACCCAGCGGCAACCGGCATCGTTGGGGTCGATCGCCACGGCCTTGCGCGCCAACTCCAGGGCTGTGCTGCGAGCAGGCTCAAACGGCTCGCCCCAATGCACCCAGCTCATCCAGTAATTCATGGCGAGCCAGCGATAGGCCTCGGCGTAGTCGGGATCGAGTGCGATCGCGCGCGTCAGCATCAGATGCGCCTCGCGCGCCATCTGCGGCGACTCGTCGAACATCTTTCGCGCCCGCACGACGAGATCATAGGCTTCGAGGTTCTTCGGCCGGTTGCGCACCGGCGGCGCGCGCAGCCGCCCGAGCAGCGCCTCGACGATCTTGGCGGTCGCCTCATCCTGAACGGCGAAAATGTCTTCCAGGCCGCGATCGAACCGCTCCGCCCAGAGATGCTCGCCGCTCAGCGCATCGATCAGCTGCGCGTTGATCCGCACACGCCCGGCGGCGCGCCTGGCGCTGCCTTCCAGCAGATAGCGCACGCCGAGCTCGCCGGCGATAGCGCGCACGTCCATGGCCTTGCCCTTATAGGCAAACACCGAGTTGCGGGCGATGACGAACAGGCCCGGAATCCGCGAAAGATCGGTGATCAGGTCCTCGGTCAGGCCGTCGGCGAAAGAGTCCTGCTCGGGATCGTTGCTCAGATTGACGAAGGGCAGCACGGCGATCGACGGTTTGTCGGGCAACGGCAAGGTTTTGCGCGTGGCGCCGGACTGTTCGAYGGTACCGGTGAAGCGATAGCCGACGCGCGGCACCGTCGCGATCCACTCGCCGCCACCGGTCGCCGGACCGAGCAGTTTCCTGAGTTGCGCGATCTGGACGGTGAGATTGCCTTCCTCGACGGCCGTGCCAGGCCAAGCCGCGTCCATCAGCTCGGCCTTGCCCAGGATCTCGCCCGGGCGCGCGACGAGCGCTTCGAGCAGCTTCAGCCCACGGTGACCTGCGGCAACGGGAACATCGCCCCGAAGCAGCGTTCCCGCGCCCGGGTCAAGCACGAACGGTCCAAAGGCAAAGCGCGATCGCTGCATGCGGCGATCTATAGAGCAATTCCAGGAAAAGTGTGAGCGCTTTTCCGCCTGGAATTGCGTAAAAACAAAGGGATAGAGCGTTTCGCCGTTTCCGTGAAACGGTGAAACGCTCAGATCGATTTGGAAGTTTTGAGAACTATTTGGGAGGGCTTAATTACGCCGCCGGCTGGCTGCGGCACACTGCTATCTCAATCAGACCACGGGTTTCCAAACCCTCTACTGCATGGAGGTTGCCATGAACGATATTCTTGCGACTTGCGCACCCCTGGCGGCGCGCCCAGCCGAGATCAAGAGCCGCCGGCGCTACAGCCTGGCGGCCTTGCGCAGCCTCATCGCGCTGCGCCGCGAACAGGCCTATTTCCGTTTCGARCTCAAGCGGATCGCGACGGACAATCCGCATCTGATCGACGACATCGGGCTGACGAGGAAAGAGGTCGAGGCGGAGATCGCCAAACTGCCGTTCTGGCAGCGATGAGGCCCGGGGCGGCTCAGATAGAACGACAGAGAGCGGCCCACAGGACCGCTCTCTTCATTTGTGATGAGCTGAACCTTACTTGGCGTTCGGGTTCGGCATCCAGGCCGGCATCGCGACATCGGCATGGGCGAACTGCGGCAGCTTGGCCGACAGGTCTTCCATGTTCTTGATGTCCTTGTCGATCAGCTCCTTCTGGGTGATCAGCGTCGGCGGCACGATCACGTTGTGGCCGGGATCCTCGCCGGCGAGCAGTTGTGYCAGGGCGCGCACCGAGACCTGGCCGACGACAGCCGGGTTGGTGGCTGYGGTGGCGGCCCAGGCGCTGTCCGGCTCACGCATCGCGGCGATATCCGAGGTCGAGATATCGGCTGAATAGATCTTGATCTTCTTGTTCAGGCCGGCTTCGTCGACGGCGATCTTCACGCCCTTGGCGAACTCGTCATAGGGCGCGAACATCACGTTGATGTCGGGATGCGCCTGCAGAACCGAGCGCGCCTGGTTGGCGACCGAGTTGGCGATCGGATTGTCGAGCGTGCCGAACATGGCGACCTCGTTGATGCCCGAATACTTCTTCTTCACGTCCACCCAGGTCTCGTTACGGCGGTCGAGCGGGGCGATGCCGGCGACATAGACATAGCCTGCCTTCCAGCTTTCGCCGTTGTCCTTGACCGCCTGCTCGAGCGCGAGCCTGGCGAGGTCCTTGTCCGACTGCTCGATCTGCGGGATCTTCGGGTTCTCGACATTGACGTCGAAGGCGACGACCTTGATGCCTGCGTCGACCGCGCGCTGGGCGGCGTCCTTCATCGATTCCGTCAGGCCGTGCTGGATGATGATGCCCTGCACGCCGAGCGCGATCGCCTGGTCGACCATGTCGGCCTGGAGCGCTGCATCCTGGCGGCTGTCCAGCACGCGCAGGTCGACGCCGAGCGCCTTGGCCTGCGCCTCGACGCCCGAGAGATAGGCCTGGAAGAAGTCACCGGTCGACAGATACCGCACCAGCGCGATCTTGACGCCCGGCTTGTCGAACGGCGCCGGCTTGTCCRCCGCCAACGCCGTGCCCTGCATCAGCAGCGCCGCGCCGGCGAGGCCGAGCGCCGCCTTCCCCAAAAGTCTTCTTGTGATGCTCACTTCCTTTTCCTCCGTTTTGTCTCAATGCCCCGGTCGAAACTATCTCTTGCCCCTGCCGGAAAGGGCGAAGGTGAAGACAAGGGCGACGACGAGCACCGCGCCCTTGACGAAATCCTGCGTGTAATAGGGGGCGTTCATCATCGTCAGGCCTTGCAGCAGGACGCCGACGAACACCGCGCCGACGGCGGTGCCGAAGGCGTTGGGCTTGGCGGCGCCGAGCACCGCGTAGCCGATGAGCGCCGCGGCGACAGCGTCGAGCAGCAGATTATTACCCGAGGCGATATCGCCGCGTCCAAGCCGGGCGGCGAGCAAAATCCCGCCGATCGAGGCAAAAACTCCCGAAATGACGTAGGCCCAGATTTTGTATGCCTTGACAGGCGCGCCGGCGAGCTCGGCCGCCCTCTCGTTGGAGCCGACCGCATACATCATGCGGCCAAAGCGGGTGTATTCGAGGAAGAACCAGATCAGCAGCGCGAGCACGACGAGCACGACCACCGAGACCGGGATCAAGTTCGGGATGAAGAAGTCGATGCGGTGGCGGCCGAGCGCCAGGAAAGCTTCCGAAAACTTGCCGTTGGCGACCGAACCGTCGGGCATGGTCATGCCGGTGGCGATCGAGCGGCCTTCGGTCGGAATGCGCTGCAGGCCAAGCAGCAGGAACATCATGCCGAGCGTCGCCAGAAGATCGGGCACACGCATATAGACGATCAGCCAGCCATTGATCAGGCCGACAATGACGCCGATGACCAGGCAGGCGATGACGGCGACGATGGCGTTCTGCTCCAGTACGACCATGGCATAGGAAGCCGCCATCATGGCGCTGGTCGCGACCGAGCCGATCGACAGGTCGAAACCGCCGACGACCAGCGTCGCGGTGACGCCGAGCGCCAGCACGCCGGTGATGGCCACCGACTGGAAGATGAAGACGGCGCTCTGCGGCGAGGCGAAGCCATCGGCGGCGATCGCGAAATAGGCGATCAACCCGACCAGCAGGACGATGAAGCCGTAGCGGATGGCATAGTCACGCAATGTCATCGAACGCTCCCGCGCTGTTGCCCTCTCCGCCAAACTGGAACTCATGCCCGCACTCCAAGTCTCGTCATTCGCACGATCTCACGCAGCACTATTCAGCGGCCCGCCGGCCACTTCCGCCAGCAGCCGGTCGAGGTCGATGTCGCCGTTGCGGTGCTCGCCGACGACCGTGTGTTCCGACATCACCAGGATGCGGTCGGCGGTCTCCAGCGCCTCGTCGATCTCGGTGACGAAGATGAGCGTGGCGCGGCTGTCGGCGCTTGCCCTGAGCTTGGCGGCGATGTCGCGGCGCGCCGAAATGTCGACGCCCTGGAACGGCTCGTCGAGGATGAAGAGCCGCGAGGCCTGCGACATCCAGCGCGCCACCATCACCTTCTGCTGGTTGCCGCCGGACAGCGCCGACAGCTCGTCCTTCTCCGAGCGGCAGACGATGCCGAGCTCGTCGATCTGGCGGCGGGCGGCGACGCGCTCGGCGCGCTTCTTCATGACGCCGAAGCCCGACATGCGCTTGAGGAACGGCAGGCTGATGTTGCGCTCGATGTTGAAGCCGCCGACGATGCCGCTCGCTGCGCGGTCCTTAGCGACGAGGAAAGCTCCGGCCGCGATCGCCTCGCGCGCCGAGCCCGGCGCGTATGGCTTGCCATCCATATGCATGGTGCCGGCGAGCGGCCGGCGCACGCCGAACAGCGTTTCCGCCAAAGCCGTCTTGCCGACGCCGACAAGGCCGGTGATCGCCACCACCTCGCCGGCGCCGAGCGTCATCGAGATCGGCTTTGCTCCATGCGCGAGCTGCAGGCCTTCGGCGGTGAAAACCGCGCGCGCCGAGCTCCGGGCGACGACCCTGTCGAGGTGGATCTTGCGGCCGAGCATGGCATTGACCGCACCCTCATAGTCGAGCGGCTGCTTGTCGAAGACGCCGGAGACGACGCCGTCGCGCATCGACACGATGCGGTCGGCGAGACGCCTGATGTCGGACATGCGATGCGAAATATAGAGGATGGCGACGCCCTGCCCGCGCAGCCGGTCGATCAGCGAAAACAGCCGATCGGCTTCGGCGCTCGACAGCGAGGAGGTCGGCTCGTCGAGGATCAGAACCTTGGGCTGATGCGCCATGGCCCGCGCGATGGCGACCATCTGCCGATCGGCCAACGACAAGTCGCTGACGCGCGCCCTGAGGTCGAGGGCGAGCCCCATGCGGTCGGCAACCGCCCTCGCCTCAGCCCGGACATTGGCAGGTTTGAACAGCAACGACGCACCTTTGCCGCTCAGCCGGTCGAGCGTCAGATTGGTGGCGACATCGAGGTCGGCGAMCACGCCGTCATTGATGTTCTGGTGCACGGTGACGACGCCGGCGCGGATGGCTTCGGCAGGGGTCTGCGGATCGAAGGCCTGGCCGGCGAGTTTCATCGAGCCGGCGCCACGTTCGTAGACGCCGCTGACGATCTTGACCAGGGTGGACTTGCCGGCGCCGTTGGCGCCCATCAGCACCGTCACCTCGCCCGCAAAGAGGTCGAGCGAGATGCCGCCAAGCACCTCGTTCTGGCCGAAGGATTTCCTCAGGCCCTCCACATGGAACACGGCATCTGCGCCCATCCATTCCTCCCGGATCGTGACGCTATGGGCTCATTCGGCAATTGTCAACACGATTGACATTTGCCAGTGAGCTTCCTAGCTTGGCCCCGCCGCCGTGGCTCCGCTATCGTCGGAAACCACGCGCAGGAGGGGAGAGCATGACCGGGAAGTTCGAAGCATTGTCGGTGGAAACGCTGCCGAAGCGCCTTGGCGGGACCGCGGCGCTGACCGGGCGCATCGGCAGGGACRCCAGCCGCTGGAAGGTTCAGGAGGTCGGAGACGGCAATCTCAACCTCGTCTTCATCGTCGAGGGCGACCAGGGCGCGGCAGTGGTCAAGCAGGCGCTGCCCTATGTGCGGCTGGTCGGCGACAGCTGGCCGCTGCCGCTCAAACGCTCCTTCTTCGAATACCATGCGCTGACGCGGCAAGAGCGCCGTGCGCCCGGCTCGGTGCCGGCGATCTACCATTTCGACGAGACCCAGGCGCTGATCGTCATGGAATATCTGGCGCCGCCGCACGTCATCCTGCGGCGCGCGCTGATCGACGGTCGCGAACTGCCTAACATCGCGCGCGACATCGGCCTGTTCATGGCCCGCACGCTGTTCCGTGGCTCGGATCTCTCGATGGTGACGAAAGAGCGCAAGGCCGACCTCGCGCTGTTCGCCGACAATGTCGAGCTTTGCGACATCACCGAGAACCTGGTGTTCTCCGATCCCTATTTCGACGCCAAGATGAACCGCCACACCAGCCCGCAGCTCGACGGCCTGGTGGCGGAGCTGCGCGCCGACCGCGACCTCAAGGTCGAGGCGCAGCGGCTGAAGCATCTGTTCGCCGCCAATGCCGAGACGCTGCTGCATGGCGATTTGCATTCGGGCTCGATCATGGTGACGGACACAGAGACCCGGATGATCGATCCGGAGTTCGCCTTCTATGGCCCGATCGCCTTCGACGTCGGCATGTTGCTCGCCAATTTCTGGATGGCCTTCTTCTCGCAGCGCGGGCATGAGGAGAAGGGCAGCCGGGACTCGATGCGTGCCTATCTGCTCGGCGTCACAGCTGAGACCTGGGCCACCTTCCGCGCCGAGTTCGCCCATCTGTGGCGGACCGAGCGCAGCGGCATCCTCTACCAGAGAAGCCTGTTCGAGGATCAGGGCGACATGCTCGGCTCAGAACAGGCGCTCGACCACATGCTGCATTCCATCTGGACCGACCTGCTCGGCTTTGCCGGCATCGAGGTGCACCGGCGCATCCTGGGCCTCGCCCACAATGCCGATTTCGAGACCATTGCCGATCAAGACCTGCGCGCCAGATGTGAGGCCAAGGCTTTGCGCTTCGGCCGCCATATCGCCGTCAACCGGCGCCAGATCCACAGCATCGACGAGGTCAACAATCTCGCCGCGCTGATCGAACAGGAGAAGAGCCTTTGAACGTCGGCGAACGCCACTACCGCACCATCTGGCTCAGCGACGACAAGCGGTCGGTCGAGATCATCGACCAGCGCTGGCTGCCGCATGAGTTCCGCATCGAGAGGATCGAAACGGTCGCCGGCATCGCCACCGCGATCCGCGACATGTGGGTGCGCGGCGCGCCGCTGATCGGCGTCACCGCTGCCTATGGCGTCGCCATCCAGATGCAGGACGACCCGTCGGACGAAGCGCTCGACGCGGTGTGGGAGAAGCTTCACAAGACTCGGCCGACGGCGATCAACCTGCGCTGGGCGCTGGACGAGATGCGGCGCTTCCTGAAGCCCTTGGCACCGGCAGAGCGCGCGGAGGCTGCCTACCGGCGCGCCGCCGAGATCGCCGACGAGGATGTCGATCTGAACCGCGCCATCGGCGAGAACGGTCTTGCCATCATCAAGGAGATCGCGGCGCGCAAGCAGCCGGGCGAAACGGTCAACATCCTCACCCATTGCAATGCCGGCTGGCTGGCGACCGTCGACTACGGCACCGCCACCGCGCCGATCTATCTGGCGACCGAGGCCGGCATTCCGGTGCATGTCTATGTCGACGAGACCAGGCCGCGCAACCAGGGCGCCCAGCTAACCGCCTGGGAGATGGCCGGCCACGGCGTGCCGCACACGCTGATCGTCGACAATGCCGGTGGCCACCTGATGCAGCATGGCGACATCGACATGGTGATCGTCGGCACCGACCGCACCACCGCCAATGGCGACGTCTGCAACAAGATCGGCACCTATCTGAAGGCGCTGGCCGCCGCCGACAACGACGTGCCCTTCTACGTCGCGCTGCCCTCGCCCACCATCGACTGGACCGTGGCCGACGGGCTGAAGGAAATCCCGATCGAGGAGCGCTCCGGCGACGAGGTTTCGCTGGTGTGGGGCAAGACGGCGGACGGCAAGGTCGCGCAGGTGCGCGTCTCGCCCGATGCGACGCCGGCGGCGAACCCCGCCTTCGACGTGACGCCGGCGCGGTTGGTGACCGGGCTGATCACCGAGCGCGGCGTTGCCAAGGCCTCGCGCGAGGGGCTGAAGGCGATGTTTCCGGAGCGCGGGTGACGGCTGAGAAGTCCGGCAGGACAGAGGGGGCGCGAAGTATCGCGGCGTCGCAGGATCAAGGTTCCTCGCCCCACGAAAGTGGGGAGAGGTGGCTCGGCGAAGCCGAGACGGAGAGGGGAGCACCCTACGAAGGCCCCTCTCCGTCCGCTTCGCGGACACCTCTCCCCGCCTTCGGCGGGGCGAGGAACCCAAGCATAGATACGTTGGCGGGACAGCGCCGCCCCTGCCGGGCATCCCTACAAGGGAAGGATTGGCCAATCGCCAATTGACAGCGCCATTCTGCCCTTCCATAAAACCCGCGTTAATGTTCTCAGGGCGGGGTGAAAGTCCCCACCGGCGGTAAGAGCCTCGGCTCAAGCCCGCGAGCGCCTCCCGGTAACAGGAGGGTCAGCAGATCCGGTGCGATTCCGGGGCCGACGGTTACAGTCCGGATGGAAGAGAACGATCGCTAAAAGACGGTCCGCTCGCGCGGGCCGCGTTTTTGCGTCGTGCGTCCTGATTCTGGTTCGAAACGGAAGGAAGGACCCATGAATCAGCATTTTCTCAAAGACCATACTGCTCGTCGTGTCGCCGTCATCCGGGCGCGTTGGCATGCCGACATCGTCGACCAATGCGTGACGGCGTTCGAGGCGGAGCTCGCCGCGCTTGGYGGCTTTGCCGTCGAGATCTTCGACGTGCCGGGCGCCTACGAGATMCCGCTGCACGCCAAGACGCTTGCCGAGACGGGTCGCTATGCCGCGATCCTCGGCACCGCCTTCGTCGTCAATGGCGGCATCTACCGGCACGACTTCGTGGCGGGCGCCGTCATCGACGGCATGATGGACGTGCAGCTCGTGACCGGCGTGCCGGTGCTGTCGGCGGTGCTGACGCCGCACAACTACCATGACAGCGCCGAGCATCACCGCTTCTTCCACGAGCATTTCACCGTGAAGGGCAAGGAAGCGGCGAAGGCCTGCGTCGAAATCCTCGCCGCGCGCGCACGCATCGCGGCTTGAACCGCTTCGCGCGYGGCCGTATCCGATACTAAACCGATTTGGATTCCAGGGTCGCAACGAGAGTGGTTGCGGTCCGTCGGAAATCCGGCCAGAAGCAAGTCGGTCGGTCACACCCGGCCGTAGTGAATTGTGCCTGCAACCAGATACGGAGACTATTCGTTGGCTCGCATCACACTGAGACAATTGCTCRACCATGCCGCCGAACACGGCTACGGYGTGCCTGCTTTCAACATGAACAATATGGAACAGGGGCTCGCCATCATGGAGGCGGCCGAGGAGACCAAGTCGCCGGTCATCCTGCAGGCCAGCCGCGGTGCGCGCGCCTACGCCAATGACGTGGTGCTGGCCAAGCTGATCGACGCTCTGGTCGAGATCCATCCCGACATTCCGGTCTGCATGCATCTCGACCACGGCAACAACGAAGCGACCTGCGTCACCGCGATCCAGTACGGCTTCACCTCGGTGATGATGGACGGCTCGCTGAAGGAGGACGGAAAGTCGCCGGCCGACTATGCCTATAATTCCGGAATCACGCGGCGCGTCGTCGACATGGCGCATTGGGGCGGTGTTTCGGTGGAAGGCGAGATCGGCGTGCTCGGCTCGCTGGAGAGCGGCGGYGGCGAGCAGGAGGACGGTCACGGCGTCGAGGGCGCGATCAGCCACGATCAGTTGCTGACCGATCCGGTACAGGCCGAGCAGTTCGTGCGCGACACGCATGTCGACGCRCTGGCGGTCGCCATGGGCACCAGCCACGGCGCCTACAAATTCTYGCGCAAGCCGGACGGCGCGGTGCTGGCGATGAACGTGATCGAGGAGATCCACCGCCGCCTGCCCAACATGCATCTCGTCATGCACGGCTCGTCCTCGGTGCCGGAGGAGCTGCAGGAGATCATCAACAAATATGGCGGCYAGATGAAGCCGACCTGGGGCGTGCCGGTGGAAGAGATCCAGCGCGGCATCAAGCATGGCGTGCGCAAGATCAACATCGACACCGACAACCGCATGGCGCTGACCGGCGCGATCCGCAAGGTGCTAACGGAGAACCCGTCGGAGTTYGATCCGCGCAAATATCTGACGCCGGCCATGGCTGCGATGAAGAAGCTCTGCAAGGAGCRCTTCGAGCAGTTCGGCACCGCCGGCAATGCGCCGAAGATCAAGCCGATCCCGCTGGCCGACATGGCCAAGCGCTACAAGTCGGGCAGCCTCGACCCGAAATTCGGCTGAGCCGATCACTCCCCGCGACCGGTTCGATCCCCCGGTCGCGGATATCCGCCTTGCCGAAACGCGGCGGAACTTCACGCCGACAAATCGGTTCCTGCTCAGACACCTTCCACACCCATCGAAAGGAAGGAGCAGGTCATGAGCAAGGAGCGCGACGACGAAGGGCCGGTCTTCTCCGGCCAGAATGCCCGGCAGGGCGAGATCATCCTGCGCACGCGCGCTCAGCGCATCATCTTCATCGCGGGGCTGGTGGGCATCGTGGTTCTGGCGCTGGTGGTCAGCCTCGCCGCCCATTGAAGGTGGTTGTCGACCGCGGAAACCCGAGCTTGGGCCAAGGAACCATCACCGGCTCCGCCAGTTGAACGTCGCAGACGAAACTGAGGCGCGGYGACCTTTCAGCGCCCCATCGGGACCATGTTCGAGACGCTTTGCTGCGACATGCCGCTTCACCCGACCTGGCCGGACCTTGTCGGGCGGCTGCTGGTCACACTGCTGGCAGGGTTTCTCATCGGTTTGAATCGCGAGGCGCGCGGCCACTCCGCCGGGCTGCGCACGACCATACTGGTCGGCCTGGCGGYCTGCGTTGCCATGGTCCAGGCCAACATGCTTCTCGATGTCTCCGGCAAAGGGCCGGATTCCTTCGTACGCATGGACGTCATGCGTTTCGCGCTCGGCGTGCTCACCGGCGTCGGCTTCATCGGCGGCGGCGCGATCCTGCGGCGGGGCGATCTCGTCACCGGCGTCACCACCGCCGCCACGATGTGGATCATGACGATGATCGGCCTTGCCTTCGGCGGCGGCCAGTACGGCCTCGGCGCGATTGCGACGGTACTGACTCTGGTCACGCTGCAGGGGTTGAAATGGGTCGACCTCAAGATTTCGCGCGAGCACAAGGCGATGCTTTCGGTCTCATGGCCGAACAGCTCGCCGCCCGACCTCCATGGAATGATACGGACACTCGGCTACGATGCCCGCCTCGTCGGCATCGAGCATGACGCCATCGRCAACCGTTTCGTGTTTTGCTTCCAAATCCGTTGGAAGCAGCCGGATGCGGACCAGCCTTCAACCGACGTGCTGGGCGTGGTCGCCGAGCATTGCACGGTTGAGCGGTTCGAGGTGATCGGCGAAAAGCCCATGTGAGCAGGGTTCACCTGCCTCCTTCCGCGCTGGTGTGGACCGCCGCCGGAGAACAAGCCCAGCACTTCCATACCAGCCTGCTCGCTTTGTTGACCATGCCTCGAGCGGTGTGAACGTCGTTCATTTTTCTCTTGAACGTCGTTCACGATGTGCTATGGTGCGATCGTGAACGCCGTTCAAAGTAATGTATCCGGCCTGAAACAGACCGGCGCCGATCCGGCTTAACGCTGAAACGAAAGGATCATATCGATGCCCGCCGACAGCCAAGCCMGCAAACAGTCTAGTGCCTGGAAGGCCTGGAGACCGGTCGCGGACGACCGATTCCATGCACCAAGAACAAGAAACAAATGGACTGGGTTCGATCGCAGTAACGAAGCTTAACCGCTTCCCGATAAACAAGGCTCAAACCGCGCAAGTGTCCGCTCAGTCCAATCGGATTGCCGGCCGGACTTGCCCAATGGAAATTGCCATGAACACCCATCTGATGATGTCGCGGCGCTTCGCGCCTCTCTTCTGGACGCAATTCCTCTCGGCCTTCAACGACAATTTCCTGAAGAACACGCTGGTGTTCCTCATTCTCTTCACGCTGGCGAAGGATCAGGCCGCGTCGCTGGTGACGCTGGCCGGCGCCATCTTCATGGCCCCCTTCCTGCTGCTTTCGGCGCTGGGCGGCGAGATCGCCGACCGCTTCGACAAGGCGCTCATCGCACGTCGGCTGAAATTCATCGAGATCGCCGCGGCTGCCGTCGCCGTCGCCGGCATCGCGCTGTCCTCGATCCCGGTGCTGATGACGGCGCTCTTGATGTTCGGCATCATCTCGGCGCTGTTCGGACCGATCAAATACGGCATCCTGCCCGATCATCTCGAGCGCAAGGAACTGCCCAAGGCCAATGCCTGGATCGAGTCAGCCACCTTCGCGGCGATCCTCGGCGGCACCATCGCCGGGGGCGTCGTTTCCGCCGACGGCATCGGGGTTGCCGTGTTCGGGCCGATCATGATGGCGCTGGCCGTCGGTTGCTGGTTCGTTAGYCGCTACATTCCTGCCACCGGCTCGGCCGCTCCCAACCTCACCATCGACAAGAACATCTTCCGCTCGACCTGGCGGCAGGTCGCCGACTTGCGCACCGACATGCGCATCTGGCGCGCCGGCCTGATGACCTCCTGGTTCTGGCTGGTCGGCGCCATCGTGCTTTCGATCTTGCCAGCGATGATCAAGGATTCGCTTGGCGGCAACGAGATCGCGGTCACCGCCTATCTTGCGGTCTTCGCCGTCTCCATCGCCATCGGCTCGGCCATCGCCGCCTGGATGTCGCAGGGCCGCATGGTGCTGCTGCCCGCGCCGGTCGGTACCGCGCTGATGGCGCTGTTCGGCCTGCATCTCGCATGGACCATCGGCAGCATGCAGCCTTCGCCGACAGCCGCCAGCCTTTCGTCCTTCTTCGCCGGACCGAACACCATCCGTGTGGCCATCGACCTCGCCGGCATGGCCATTGCCGCCGCATTCCTGGTGGTGCCGACCTTCGCCGCCGTGCAGGCCTGGTCGCCGGAAGCGCGCCGCGCCCGCGTCGTCGCGGCGGTCAGCATCGTCAATGCCGGCTTCATGACTGTCGGCGGCATCCTTGTCGCGGCCATCCAGGCGGCGGGCGTCTCGATCGCGGGCATCCTGTTCGGCCTCGTCGTCGCCAACGCGATTGCCGCCTGGCTGATGCTGAAATTCCTGCCGACAAACCCGTTCCGCGACTTCGTCTCGATCCTGTTCCGCGCCTTCCTGCGGCTGGAGGTCGAAGGGCTCGACAATCTCAAGGCGGCCGGCAAGGCGCCGATCCTGGCGCTCAACCATGTCAGCTTCCTCGACGGCCCGCTGGCGCTGACGCTCACCGACGAGGAGCCGGTCTTCGCCATCGACTACACGATCGCGCAGGCCTGGTGGATGAAGCCGTTCATGAAACTTGCGCGTGCGCTGCCGCTCAATCCGGCGAAGCCGATGTCGACCCGCACGCTGATCAAGATCGTGCAGGGCGGCGATCCGCTGGTCATCTTCCCGGAAGGCCGCATCACCGTCACCGGCGGCCTCATGAAGGTCTATGACGGCGCCGCCATGGTCGCCGACAAGACCGGCTCGATGGTGGTGCCGGTGCGCATCGAAGGGCTGGAGAAGAGCTACTTCTCGCGGCTCTCCTCGCAGCATGTGCGCCGCCGCTTGTTCCCGAAGGTCAAGGTGACCATCCTGGAACCGGTGAAGCTCGAAGTCGCGCAGGAATTGAAGGGGCGCCAGCGGCGCGCCGCGGCGGGTTCCGCGCTCTATCAGGTGATGTCGGACCTCGTCTTCCGCACCCAGGACATCGGCAAGACGGTGCTTGAGAAGATCATCGAGACGGCCAATGAGCGCGGCTTGAAGGAGCTTGCCGTGCAGGATCCTGTCACGGGTTCGCTGAGCTACGGCAAGTTGCTGACCGCCGCCGCAGTGCTCGGCGAGAAGTTCGAGCATCTCTATGCGGGACAAGAGACGCTGGGGATCATGCTGCCCAACGCCAACGGCTCCTGCGCGACGCTGCTCGGCRTCATGTCGGCCGGCAAGGTGCCGGCGATGATCAACTTCACCGCCGGTGCCGCCAACATCCTGTCGGCCTGCAGGGCCGCCGAGGTGCGCACCGTGCTCACCTCCCGGGCCTTCGTCGAACAAGCAAAGCTCGGGCCGGTGGTGGAGGAGATCGGCCGCTCGGTCGACATCGTCTGGCTCGACGACCTGCGGGCCACGATCGGCCTCAAGGACAAGCTGCTCGGCCTGTTGCGCAAGACGACGCCGCGAGTGGCGCGCAAGGCGGACGATCCGGCAGCGATCCTGTTCACCTCCGGCTCGGAAGGCACGCCCAAGGGCGTGGTGCTCACCCACCGCAACATCCTGGCCAATGCCGCGCAGGCCGCCTCGCGCATCGACTTCCATTCGGGCGACAAGGTGTTCAACGTGCTGCCGATCTTCCACTCCTTCGGCATGACGGCGGGCACGGTGCTGCCGCTGATCTCCGGCGTGCCGGTCTATTTCTACCCCTCGCCGCTGYACTACCGCATCGTGCCGGAACTGATCTAYGGGTCGAACGCGACGATCATCTTCGGTACCGATACGTTCCTCTCCGGTTACGCCCGCACGGCGCATCCGTACGACTTCCGCTCGGTGCGCTACTGCTTCGCCGGCGCGGAACCGRTCAAGGCCGCCACGCGCACGACCTATATGGAGAAGTTCGGTCTGCGCATCCTGGAAGGCTATGGCGTGACCGAGACCGCGCCGGTGATCGCCATCAACACGCCGATGTACAACAAATCGGGCAGCGTCGGCAAAATCATGCCCGGCATGGAATATCGCCTCGAGCCGGTCCCCGGCGTCGACGAAGGCGGCCGGCTCTTCGTGCGCGGACCGAACGTCATGGCCGGCTATCTGCGCGCCGAGAATCCGGGCGTCATYGAGCCGCTGGAAAACGGCTGGCACGACACCGGCGACGTCGTCACGGTCGACGACGCCGGCTTCATCTCGATCCGCGGCCGCGCCAAGCGCTTCGCCAAGATCGGCGGCGAGATGGTTTCTCTTGCCGCGGTCGAGGCGCTGGCGGGCGAACTGTGGAAAGGCTCGCTGTCGGCCGTCGCCACGATGCCCGACGCGCGCAAGGGCGAGAAGCTGATCCTGATCACGGAGGCGTCCGGCGCCACCCGCGCCGACTTCCTGGCCTTCRCCAAAGCGAACGGCGCCATGGACCTGATGGTGCCGGCCGAAGTGCGCATCGTGCCGAAAGTGCCGGTGCTCGGTTCCGGCAAGCTCGACTTCGCCGGCGTGACCAGGATGGTGYGCGGCGAGGAAGAACTGAAGGTCAAGGCCGCCTGACCTGAATGTATGAACAGGCCCGCGGCAAGCGCGGGCCTGTTCGCCTCAGCCGGCGGGTCCGGCCGAGATGTCAGCTCAGGCCGCGTATCGTGCCATTGCGGGCTGCCTCGACCATTGCGCATACCAGCTGTCGAACAGCTTGAGCTGCTGCTCGGCATAGCCGCGCTGGCTGTCGCTCAAGGCGTCCGTCTCGTTGAAGTGCAGCCTGTATTCGGGGGCACCCTTCAGCACCATCATGTGCTTGAAATAGAGCACGAGGTCCGGACCCTCGTCGAAAGAGGACAGAACGGCCAAAGCCGCGTCCAGTTCCTGCGCCAGCCGGCGCGCTTCGGCGTCGCCCTTCGCCGCGGCCTGGCTGAGGCCCACCAGATRCAGCACTTCCTTGGGCAGCACATTGCCGATGCCGGTGATGGCGCCGGATGCGCCGCAATTGACGAAGCCATGGAAGACGGCGGTGTCGACGCCGATCATCAGCGCAACGTCGTCGTCGCGGCTGGTGATGTTTTCCGCCGCGTAGCGCAGATCTGCCGGGCCGCCAAACTCCTTGAAGCCGACAAGGTTCGGATGTTCGGCGCGCAGCGCGAAGAAGAGGTCGGCGCGCGTGGCAAAGCCGTAATAGGGACTGTTGTAGATGACGGCCGGCAGGTCGGGCGCGGCGGCAAGGATCGCCTTGAAATGATGGCGCTGCGCCGTCACCGACGGCCCGCGCGACAGAACGCGCGGGATCACCATCAGGCCGCGCGCGCCGACCTTTTGCGCATGCGCGGCATGCGCCACGGCGCTGGCGGTGTTGACGGCGCCCGTGCCGACGATCACCGGGACGCCGGCCTTCACCAGGCGCTCGACGCCTTCCATGCGCAGCGCGTCGGTCAAGAGCGGCCAGTCGCCCATGGAGCCGCAATAGACGACGGCCGACATGCCGGCGGCGATCAGCTCGCGTCCCTTGCGCACCAGAGCGTCGAAGTCGGGAAGGCGGTCATCGGTGCAGGGCGTCATCAGCGCCGGCATGCAGCCGGAAAAAACACTGGCGGTCATTTTCGAAGTCTCCTTGAGGCAGGCATGCAGATTGGCCAGTTTGGCCCGACACAGCACCGCTTRCCAAGCGGATAGTCGAGGTCAGATCGCATCTGCCGGGAGGCCGTCGAGGAAAGCCAGGCGATCCGATGAGCTTCACCACCGGCTTCCGGTCCCGCCCAGCCGCGGAGGCGAGCCCTCGCGATCATCGCGGAGGTCGCCGTCCGAACCGGGCGGAGCGGCCGTTTCAGATCATTCGCAATCGCCCTTGTATTCGTATTTCTCGGCGGCGGCCGTGTCGCCGGCCTTGATCGTGACGATCTCGGTCAGCGTCGTCTTGTCGAGCGATCCGCCGCCGATCAGCTTGGCCGCGGCCTCCATCGCCACCTCGCCTTCCTGCTTGGGGTTCTGGGCGATAAGGGCGTGTATGGTCCCGTTCTTGAACGCGTTGACCTCGGCCGTGGCGGCGTCATAGGCCACGACCTTCACCTTGCCCGCCGCACCCGCCTGCTTCAGCCCGGTGATGGCGCCGATGGCACCCTGGTCGTTGGTCGAGAAGACGCCCGCGAGATCGGGGTGGGCCGAGAGCGTCGAGGTGATGATCTCGGCCGCCTTCTGCGGATCGTCGCTCTGATATTGCGGCCCGAGATATTCGATGCCGGGATATTTCTTGAGCCCTTCCTCGAAGCCGGTGGTACGCGCATCCTGGGCGGCGGAACCGGGTGGCTGCGTGATGACGAGGACCTTGCCCTTGCCGCCGAGCAACGTGTTCATCGCGTCGGCGCCAAGCTTGCCGCCCGCCTCATTGTCGGTGAGGATCTGGGTCTGGACGAACGAGCTGTCGCCGATCGTCTGGTCGACGGTGATCACCTTGGTGCCGCGATCGCTCAACTGCTTCATCGGCGCGATCAGCGCCTGCATATCGGTTGGGACGATTGCCGCGACGGCCGGCCCGGTCGCCGTGACGGCGTTCACGACCGGCACCTGCGAATCCGCCGCGAACTGATCGGGCGCCGAGACCGTCAGGTCCAGCCCGAGCTCCTTGGCCTTGGCCTTCGCCCCGCAGGCGAGCGCCTGGTAGAAGGGGCTGCCCTTGACACCCAGCACCAACGCCACCGATTTTTCGGCGGTATTTCCAGGGCTCGCGCAGACCGATGCGGCCAGGGCGGCGGTTGCAAAAAGCAGATATTTCTTCTTCGTCATTTTTATTCTCCTCTGGTTGTTGGAAGGCACTTTTTTCTCAACCGCGTTCTCGCGCGCGGCGTTTGAGCTGGTCGATCMAGACGGCGAGGATGAGCACGGCGCCCATCGCCACCGTCTGCCAGAACGGGGGGATGCCGAGGATCACGAAGCCGTTGAGCAATACGATCGGGATGAACACGCCGATCACTGTCCCGGCGATGCTGCCAATGCCGCCAAAGAGGCTGGTGCCGCCAAGGACGACGGCCGAGATCGTGGAAAGATTGTCCATCGCGTGGCCGCCGAWCGTGGTCGTGGAGAAACGGGCAATCGACATCATCGCGGCGAGCCCCGCGAGCGCTCCGGACAAGACGTAGATCTGGACGATGCGGGACCTGAGCTTGATGCCGGATCGGCGGGAGGCTTCCGCATTCGAGCCGACGGCGAACACGTGCAGGCCAAAGCGTGTGAGATGYAGGACGATTGCCGCGACAATGGTGACGATGACAGCGATGATCACCAGGACCGGCACGCCGGCGATCGTTCCCGCGCCGATCTCGCTCACCAGCAGTTCCGGGACGGCGCGCACATCGACGCCGCCGGTCAGGATCTGGGCAAAGCCCAGCGCCATGCCGAGCGAGCCGAGCGTCACGATGAGCGCCGGGATGCGGGCGAAGGCGACGAGGAACCCGTTCAGCGCCCCCCAGCCGGCGCCGCTGACGAGAGCGACGACGAGGCCGGCGCCAATGACACCCCAGCCACCGTCGGTCGTGCCATAGGTGCCGCCGGGCGTGCCCGACAGCCAGAGCATCACCTGCGCGGAGGTCACCGAGGAGAAGACCAGGACCGCCCCCACCGACAGATCGATGCCTGCCGAAGCGATGACAAAGGTCTGGCCTATCGAGAGCACGAGCAGGATGGCCGCGTTCACGGCCAGCATGGTGAGATTGTAGGAAGAGCCGAACTGCTCGGGCCGCATGACCGAGAAGATGACGATCAGGCCAAACAGCAGGAGAAATATCCAGCCTCCGCCGATCAGCCTGCTCAACCGCTCCGCGCCTGTTTCGCGTTCGGTGCCATCGCCGCCCGCGGCTTTAGCGTTGAGCCGGATCATTGAACCACGTCCCCTGCATCGGTGCCGCTGGTCATGGCGGTCACCAGGCTTTCGACGGTCGCCGCCCTGGTTTCGAAGCGGGCGACCCGCTTGCCAAGCCGCAGCACCTCGACCCTGTCCGCGATCTCGAGAACCTGCGGCATGTTGTGGCTGATCAGGACCACGGCGATGCCCTGGTCGCGCACCTGCCGGATGAGGTCGAGGACACGGGCCGTCTGCTGCACGCCWAGTGCTGCGGTCGGCTCGTCCATGAAGATGATCTTGTCTGCCCACAACGCCGCACGTGCGATCGCGACGGACTGACGTTGGCCGCCCGAAAGTGCCGAAACCGGCACGCCCGGCGATCTGAGATGCACGCTGAGCCTTGCGAATTGATCGGCCGCGCGTCGCCGCATTTCGCGCCGGTTGAGAAAACCGAGTTGTCCGAGCAGTCCGGCCCRCATGATCTCGCGGCCGAGGAAGAGATTGTCGGAAGCGGCGAGTTCGGGCGCGAGCGCCAGATCCTGATAGACGGTCGCAATGCCCAGTTGCTGCGCGGTCGACGGACTGTCGAAGGAAACCTCGCGTCCGTCGATGAGGATGCGGCCTTCGTCCGGACGATCGGCGCCCGACAATATCTTGACCAGGGTCGACTTGCCGGCGCCGTTGTCGCCGATGAGGGCGCAGATCTCACCCGGATAGACGGCGWAGTTCGCTCCGTCGAGCGCATGAACGTGCCCGAACCGACGTCGGATGTTTTGCGCCTCGAGGAGCGGGATCGTGCTCACGGCGCCGATTCCGCGGCCAGGCCGATATTGTTGGAGAAGGCGAACCACTCGTTGTAGGCCGCCGCCGTCAGCCGCGACCAATGATCGAAGGCGGCCTCGGCGTCGGGAAAGCGCCAGATCTCGACCGTCTCGAAATCGTGCTGTCCGCGCACATGATAATTGCCGACAAATGYGGCGCCGGCCTTGCCCGAGGCGGCTGACACCTCCGCCCAGGCCTTCCTTCGCGCCGCCTGCTCGGCTTCGCTCAGCCCGTACCAATGCGGGCGAGGCCGCGCATAGTGGATCCAGATGCTTTCCGTCATGATATTCCTCCTGGGGCGCCGGCAAGCAGCTCGGTGAGCGGACGCCGCCGCCCGAGCAAATGCCTGGACGTCGTGAACTTGAAATCGGCCGCGCGCTCATGACCGCGGATCGCGGCGTCGACGGTTTCGGGGCGATCGGATTCCCAGACGCCGAGATGATGCCAGGAACTGGCCCAGTCCAGGCGGTGGYGCCCGGCGATGTTGACGTTGAAGGAGAGATCGCCCTGGAACGCGACATCGCATTCGGCGTCATAGTCGCGGCGGGTTTCGGCGGATGCCGCCGCCCAGGCGTCGTTCCATTCCCAGAGCGCGAAGAAACCCCATTTGCGGTCGATCGCCGGTCCGATCCCGTTCACGGCGGCGAACTCCCGCGGGCCGACCAGCCATTGCGTGGCAAAGCGCCGAGACCATCCGGCGCTCTCCAGCCGCACCGTGCCCCGCAGCGCCGCAGAGATCGTCGGCGCCTCGAACACGCCGACGACATCGGCGTCATGGGCGAAACCGGTCTCGAACGCGGTAGGCGCGGTCTTCTCGGACGGGTCGACCATGGCCCGCAGCGAGAGGAGCCATCCCTCGGCCTCCAATTCGCCAAGCACCGCGCCTATGGCGGCAAGGTGCCCTGCATCGAAAACGCCAGGCAGCCTTGGCTGGGATTTGGCGATGAACAGCACGACGCAGCGCTCGCTGGCCGCCGCCGAAAAGACGTCGGTCGCTTTGGTAAGCAGGGTCATCCGCCGCTCCTCAGCCGCGAGACGGCGGCGACCAGTCGCTCGACGCGGGCCGGATCGACAGGGTTCCACCAGACCCCGTCGCGCTTCAGCCACTGGCCAATGATGGCGCCGTCGGCAACCTCGAAGAGGCTCGGAACCTGATCCGGGTTGAGACCGGATCCGACAATGACGGGCAGCGTCGTGCCGCTCCTCACCTCCTGGACCTCGCGCGGCTCGGTCGGAGACCCGGTGCGCGTGCCGGTGGYGATGAGAACGTCGGCGTCGAACCATTCGGCGTCGGTCGCTTGTTCAGGAATGCTGCGATCGGCCGTGATCGCGTGCGCGCCGAATTTGACATGGACATCCGCGAAGATGCGGACATCGGTCGCGCCGATTGCCGAGCGGTAGCGCATCGCCTCCGGCGCCGGGCCGTTCAGGAAACCCTCATTGGCGACATAGGCGTTGACCCACTGGTTTGCCCTGACCCAGCGGGCGCCGACCGCCTTGGCGACCGCGAGCGCCGGAACCACGCCGTTGGCGACGCAGGTGATGCCGATCGGCGTGTCGACGGCGCCTCTTACCTCCAGGCACGCGGCCGTCAGGGCGGCCACGGTCTCGGGACCGATGTTTTCGGGCCTGCGAAACGGCATGTCGCTGGCATTCTCGATGATGATGCCGTCGATCCCGCCCGCCGACAGGGTGCGCGCGTCGGCGACAGCGGCGGCATAGATGTCGCGCATCGGCTGACCCTGATAACGGGGCGCGCCCGGCAGGGCCTGCAGATGGATGACGCCGATGATCGGCTTCCTGACCTGGAACAATTCTTCCAGGGCATTGATCTTGGGGGGGAGGACTTGCGTCGCTTTCATTGCTGGCTCTCTGTTGCGTCGTCCGGCGGTCGTCAGGCCTGGATTATCAGGCCGGGCAGATCCTGCCGTCTGGGATAGGATGATTGCGATCCGAGCCGGGCGCAGCTCAGCGTGGCCGCGGCGACGGCAGTCTCAAGCGCTGCTTCGGGCGCCGTGCCGCGCAATCGTTCGGCGATGAACCAGCCGGCCAGGCAGTCGCCGGCGCCGGTGGTGTCGACGACAGGGCCTCGCGGCGCCGCGATATCCAGATGCCCTTCCGCCCGATGCAGCGTCGCGCCGTCGGCGCCTCGTGTCTGAACGACCGTCTTGGCGCCCATCGCCAGCAAGCGCTCGATCGAATTGCCGCCGATGGCGGCCATGGAACGGCCATTGCAAAAGACAACCGCGGCACCGGCGATGAAATCGCGCATGAGATCTATCCCGTCGGGAAAGGTGGAAGGCTCCAGGTCGAGCGACCAGGGCAGCGCCCGCGCCCGGCAGCGGTCGATCAGCGCGGCGGCGGCGGAGCGGTCGTAGACGGCGGTATGGATCCAACCGGTGTCGTCAAGCGAAAGCGCCTCGATCTGCAGCCGTTGCGGGTACATCGAGACGCCGGGATAAAGCAGCAGGCGTTTCTCGCCATGAGGCTCCAGCAGGACGACAACCCGGCAAGTCATGCCGGGATAGACATGCCATGCGATTTCGGCGCCGGTCGTCTCCAACTGATCGACCAGCGCCCGCCCGACGACATCGTCGCCGACGCCGACGGCAAGCCGAACCGGAGTCCCAGCCAGGGCGCAAGCCACCGCCGCATTGGCGGCCACGCCGCCGGGCGATTCGATCGCCGTGGCCGCGTGCACTTTCTCATCGGGCTCCGGTATGTGCGACACGGTCATCGTCAGGTCGAAACTGACATCGCCGACGAACAGCGCGGCTCGACCCGTCATTGCCGCACCAGATCGACGCGGAAACGGTAGCGGTCGGCGCGATAGTGCATGACCGCGTATTCGATGGGCGCGCCGTCGGCTGCATGCGACCGCCTCCGGGCAACCAGCAGCGGCGCGCCGACGGCAATGTCCAGGCTCTCGGCGAGTTTCCTCGTCGCTGTCGCCGCCTCGATCAGCTCCTGCCCGCCGGCGATCCTGGCGCCGTGGTTGCGCTCGAGCCAGGTGTAGAGCGATCCGACGTCGAGGTCCCTGCTGCTCGGCGTATGCGAATTGAGCACCGCCGGCGATATCCAGGATTCCGACATCCCTATCGGCCAACCGTCGGCCTTGAGCAGACGATCGATGCGGAAGGCGCGGGTCTTGCGGTCTATGCCGAGCGCCTCGGCCACTTCCGCCGTGGGCAGGGCATAGTCGGCGCTTCGCGTCACATAGGATGGCTGCAAGCCCCGGCGAAGCATGTCTTCGGAGAAGCTCGACAGCAGATTAAGCGGCTGCTCGACCCGCGACGTCAGCACGATCGATCCCTTGCCGGAGCGGCGGCTGATCAACCCCTCCTGCTCGAGACGGTCGAGCGAGGCGCGCGCCGTCGTCCGRCTCACGCCGAAGCGCTCGTTCAACCGCGCTTCCGACGGCAAGGCATCGCCGGGCCTGAACTCGCCGCGCTCGATCGCCGCGCGCAGCCGGTCCGCGATTTGGAACCAGAGCGGCAAAGGCCCCTGGTCGAGATCRTTCATGTCCCACGTCATGGACACATCGTACGAACGTCATGACATTTGAGTCGAGTCTTTTTTCGGCCCCCGCTCAAGAATCCGTAAAACGGGCAGGCAAATCGGGTTGCGGCGGCCGGGACCAACAAGGCAGCCGGAGCGTTTCCGCCAACGACAGGAGTGCCTCGAAGCGAGCCGCGCAAGCGGCCGCCTGTTTAAGTCGTGTGGACGTGCAAAGTCAGGCGCTGGCGCTTCACCCCAGCGAAATCCACGCCGTCTTGAGGTCGGTGTATTTCTCGATGGCGTGGAGGGACTTGTCGCGGCCGAAGCCGGACTGCTTGAAGCCGCCGAGCGGCACGGTGACGTCGGCGCCGCCGTAGGTGTTGACGTGGACGACGCCGGCATTGATGGCGCGCACCATACGGTGGGCGGTCGACAGGTTCGAGGTCCATACGGCCGAGGCGAGCCCATAGACGGTCGCGTTGGCGAGCCGCACCGCCTCCTCCTCCGTCTCGAAGCGCATGACACCGAGCACCGGCCCGAACACCTCCTCGCGGGCGAGCTGCATCGTCTCAGTCACGTTCTCGAAGATCGTCGGCGCCATGTAGCTGCCGCCGGTCCCGGCCAGGATGCGTTCGCCGCCGGTGACGAGACGGGCGCCCTCCTCCACGGCCTTGGCGACGAAGCCGAGATTCTTGGTCAGCTGCTCGGCGCTCGACACCGCGCCGATATCGCTGCCAAGGTCGAGCGGGTCGCCGACCTTCAGCTTGGTGGTTGCCTTGAGGAGCTCGTCCATGAAGCGGTCATAGACCGAGGCCTGGACCAGCAGCCGCGAGCCGGCGACGCAGACCTGTCCGGAATTGCGGAAGATGCCGTTGGCCGAAACGACCGCCGCCTGCTTCAAATCAGGCGCATCGGCAAAGACGATGTTGGGCGACTTGCCGCCAAGCTCGAGGAACACGCGTTTGAGGTTGGAGCGCGCGGCATATTCGAGCAGGCGGCGACCGACCGGGCCGGAGCCGGTGAAGGCGATCGCGTCGACATCCATATGCAGGCCGAGCGCCTCGCCGGCGACCGAGCCGCGCCCGGTGACGACATTGAAGACGCCTTCCGGCAAGCCGGCCTCGACGGCCAGTTCCGCCAGCCGCAGCAAAGTGAGCGAGGCGATCTCCGGCGGCTTGACGACGATGGAATTGCCGGCGGCCAAGGCCGGCGCGATCTTCCAGGCGCCGATCATCAGCGGGAAGTTCCACGGCACGATGACGCCGACGACGCCGAGCGGTTCCTTGTGGATGAGGCCGAGCACGTTGTCGGCCGTCGGCGCGATCTCGCCATATACCTTGTCGATCGCCTCGGCATAGTAGCGGATGGTGCCGGCGGCAGACAGCGGCTCGGCCTTGTAGGCCATGCCGATTTCGGTGCCGTTGTCGCGCACGCCGAGCACGGCCAGTTCCAGCGCGTGCTTTTCGACCAACTCGGCAAATTTCGTAAGCACCTTCTTGCGCAAGGCGGGCGCCGCACGCGACCAGGAGCCCTTGGCGAAGGCCTTGCGCGCCGAGGCTACGGCGCGGTCGACGTCGGCGACGCCGCCATCGGCGATGCGGGCGAAGGGGCGGCCGTCGATCGGCGAGATCACCTCAAGGCTGGCGCCGCTCTGCGCATCCACCGGGGCTCCATCGATGAACAGACGCCGCGCGCCGACCTCCGTTTTGCGCAGCGTGTCGATGGTGTCCTGGTTGATCATTACGAGTTTGCTCCTAAGGCAATTTGAAGGGGCGGCACGAGCGCCGCCCCTTGTTTATTGTTCCTCAATCCTTCAGCGGCTGGCCGAGCCGTTCGAAGGCCGCCGGATCCCTGCCCCGCAAGGCGCCTGCCAGCAGCACGCCGACCACGGCGGCGATCAATACCAACGCCGGCAGGAACACGCCGAGGAAGCCGCCCGCGCCCGACAGGCTGCCGAAGTTGATGACGATGAGGTAGATGATGACGGCGAAAGCGATGAAGGTCAGCGCCGGCAGGATCGTGGTCTTCAGCCCATTCTCCTGATTGGACGGATTGGCGCGGAAGTACATCACCACGGCCAGCGAGGCCACCGCCATCATCACGATGACGCCAAGCGTGGCGACGTTGGTGAGCCACGAAAACAGCGCCAGCACCGGATCAAGGCCGAGCACGGCGAAAAGCCCCACGACGACCGCCGCGAGCACGCTCTGGATGACCGAAGCGACATGCGGGCTCTGATGCGCCGAATGCGTGACCCCGATCGTCTGCGGCAGAAGCTTCTCGCGGCCGGCGACATAGATGTAACGGGCGACCGCGTTGTGGAACGCCAGCACGCCTGCGAACAGGCTCGAGACGAACAGGATGCTCATGGCGTGGGTGAGCAGCGTTCCGGCGTAACGGTCGGAGAGGCCGAACAGGAAAGTGGTCGGATCCTGCAGCGCCTGCAGCGACGGCACCAGCTTGTCAACGCCGGCGCCGACCGCCATCAGCCAGGCGGTGACCATGTAGAACAGGCCGATCAGGATGACGGAGAAATAGGTGGCGCGCGGAATGGTCACCTTGGGGTCGCGCGCCTCCTCGGCATAGATCGTCGTCGCCTCGAAGCCGATGAAGGCGGCGAAGCAGAACAGGATGGCGATCGCCGGCGCGCCGCTGGTGATCTGGCTCCAGCTGAAGGGCGCGGCCGACAGGCCGCTGTCGCCGCCGGTCTTGAGGATGGTGAGGTCGAGGATCAGCACGACGACATATTCGGCAAGCACCAGCACCGTCAGGATCTTGGCCGAGAGGTCGACCTGGCGGTAACCGAGCACGGCGACGATGGCGATGGCGATGAAGCTCCACACCCACCAGGGCAGATTGATGCCCCAGCCGGCGAAAAGGCCGGCGGTGGCGGCGCCCAGCAGGCCCATGACGCCGATCTGCATGGCGTTGTAGGAGAGGATGGCGATCAGCGCGACGGCGCCGCCGGCGAGGCCGCCAAGGCCGCGCGCGGCATAGGCGTAGAAGGCGCCGGCATTGCCGATGTGGCGCGACATGGCGACATAGCCGACCGCGAACAGGAGCAGCAAAAGCGTCACGATCAGATAGGTGCCGGCAAAGCCGGCGCCGTTACCCATCAGCATGCCGAGCGGCGTGCCGCCGGCGACGGCCGTGAGCGGCGCAGCGGCCGAGATCACCATGAAGGTGATGGCGCCGACGCCAAGGCTGTTCTTCCTCAGCCGGTTCAGTTCACCGGCTTCAAGTGTGGTCATTTTTCCCTCCATTCCGCGCTGCGGAAACCAAGTGTCCCTGAGATGCCGAGGGCCTTCTGAGAGGGCCGATATGCATTTCATTATCTGCAACGGCATTTCGATATTAGACTTGCAAAGGAATCGACTTGCTGTCAAGTTAATTCGCACGTTAAGTATCTGAGGGAGACGCGATGAGCACGGTTGCCAAAGCCATTTCGCTGCTGGAGGTGCTGGGCAGCGGCGCGCCCGAGGCGGCGCTTGCCGACATTGCCAAGGTTGCGGGCTTCGACAAGGCGACGACGCGCCGGTTGCTGGTTTCGCTCATCGCGCAAGGTCTGATCGACCAGGACGAGACGACGCGCTTCTACCGGCTCGGCGCCGGCCTGACGCGGTTGGCGCTGATGCGCGAGGCGCAGTTTCCGTTCCTGCGCATGGCGGCGCCGGTGGTCGAGGCGCTGGCGGCGGAAACCGGCGAAACCGTGCATCTTTCCGAGTACTCAAAGCGTGGTCTGATCACCCTTCAAGTCATCGAATCAACCAAGGCCAACCGCGTCAGCGTGCAGCCCGGCGATGTGCTGCCGATGCATGCGACGGCCTCCGGCATCGCCTTCCTGGCCTTTACCGAGGAGCGCATCCGCGAAGGCATTCTCGCAGGGCCGCTGTCGGCGTTCACGCCCCATACGATCGACAATGTGGAGACGCTCGTCGAGCATGTCGCCGCAGCCCGCGCCCGCGGCCATTCGACCGGCTCGCAAGGCTATGAGGAAGGCGTGCTCAGCGTGGCCTCCGCAATCCTCGGCGCCGATGGTTTCGCCATCGGCACCATCGCCATCGCCGCCCCCAGGGTGCGCATCCACAAAGGCGACATCGAGCGCCACGGCGCGAGCGTCGCCGCGGCGGCGCGCGAGATCGGCGAGCGGCTGTTCGGCCGCCTGCCTGGCCAGAAGCGGGCGTAACAGCCAACAAGAGACTGCAGGGAGATTGATGTGGAGGAGAAACGCCGAATCCTGGTTATCGGCACCGGCGACACCAAGGCCGACGAGCTTCTGTTCATGCGCGAGCGCATCGAGGCCGTCGGCGGCGTTGCCGTGATGATGGATGTCAGCGTGCTTGGCGATCCGCCMTACAGGCCAGAGCACGACCGGCATGCCGTGGCCAAGGCCGCCGATACGACGATCGAGGCGATCATCGCCAGCGGCGACGAGAATTCGGCGATGACCTTGATGGCGCTTGGTGCCTCGCGGCTCGCCCGCTCGCTGCACGACAAGGGCGAGATCGAGGGCTTCATCGCCTTGGGCGGCTCGATGGGCACCGACCTTGCGCTCGATGTGGCGCTGGCGCTGCCGCTCGGCGTGCCGAAATTCGTCGTCTCGACGATCGCATATTCGCACCTCGTGCCGCCGGAGCGCATCGCCACCGACCTGATGATGATCCTGTGGGCAGGCGGCCTCTATGGGCTCAACAGCGCCTGCAAGGCGGTGCTGTCGCAGGCTTGCGGCGCCGTGGTCGGCGCCGCGCGGGCTGTCGTCAAACCCGACGAATCCAGGCCATGCATCGGCATGAGCTCGCTGGGCAAAAGCTGCCTGCAATACATGGTGACCTTGAAGCCGGAGCTGGAAAAGCGCGGCTATGAGGTCATCGTCTTCCACACCACCGGCATGGGCGGACGGGCGCTGGAGGCGATCGCGGCGCAGAAAGGTTTTGTCGCCGTGCTCGACTTCAGCCTGCAGGAGCTCGCCAACCAGCTCACCGGCTCGGTGGTGAATTCGGGCGCCGACCGGCTGGAGAATGCCGGGCGGCAAGGCATCCCGCAGATCGTCGCGCCCGGCGCCATCGACATGGTGGATTTCCCGACCTGGCAGGCCGTGCCGTCGCGCTTCACCGAGYGGCCCTATCACGCGCATAACCGGCTGCTTGCCTCGGTCACCTCCGATGGCGCGACGCGCCAGGAGATCGCGCGCGCCATCGGCGAGAAGCTTGCCGCGGCGACCGGCCCGACCGCCTTCATCCTACCCGCCGGCGGCATCCAGCAATGGGATCAGAAGGGCGAACCGCTCTACGAACCCGACGCGCTCTCGGCCTTTATCGAAGAGATGCGGGCGAACGTGCCGGAGAATGCCGAGTTGCATGAGATCGCCGGCCACATCAATGACGCCGCCTTCAGCGCCAAGGCGCTGGAGATCTTCGACCGCTGGGTGGCCGAAGGCATCGTGCCTCCCGGCGTCACCGGTAGGCAGCCGGCATGAGCGGGGTGAGGCCGCAGGCGCTGGTGCTCGATTTCGGCGGCGTCGTCACCCGCACGCTGTTCGAGACGCATGCACTGACCGAGCAGGCGCTTGGCCTCGCGCCCGGCACGCTCGATTGGCGCGGGCCGTTCGACCCAGCCTCCGATGCGCTGTGGCGCTCGATGCAGGCCGACGAGATCAGCGAGCGCGACTATTGGAAAACGCGCACGCGCGAAGTCGGCCAATTGGTGGGCGAGGACTGGCAGGACATGTCGACCTTCGTGCAGCGGGCGCGCGGCGCCGATCCGCAGGCGGTGGTGCGGCCCGAGGCCGAGCGTGCGATCCGCATCGCACATGAAGCCGGTGTCCGCCTCGCCATCCTGTCGAATGAACTCGACCTGTTCTATGGCGCATCCTTCCGCGAGCGGCTGCCATTGCTTTCGCTGTTCGAGACGATCGTCGATGCGACCTATAGCAAAATCCTCAAGCCGGACGGCCGAGCCTATGCGATGGTCGGCGAGGCGCTCGAGCTGCCGCTTTCGGCCTGCGTCTTCGTCGACGACCAGAAGCGCAATGTCGACGGCGCGGTTGCCGCCGGCATGCTCACCGTTCACTTCGACGTCGCAGAGCCGGCGCGAAGCTATGCCGAGGCGCTCAGCCATTTCGGCCTTACGCTCTCCTGATTGGAAAACCGGAGTTCCTCCCGATGCGTGACATCAACTTCCTCACCGAGAACAACGCCAAGCCGATCTGGCATCCGATGGCGCATCCGGCCGAAATGCGGGCGAGCCCGCCGAAGATCATCATGAAGGGTGAAGGCGTTTCGRTCACCGACGCCGAGGGCCGCACCGTGCTCGACGCCGTCGGCGGCTTGTGGAACGTCAACCTCGGCTACAGCTGCGATCCGATCAAGAAGGCGATGACCGCGCAGCTCGATGCGCTCCCCTATTATTCCGGCTTTCGCGGCACCTCCACCGGACCGTCCATCGAGCTCGCTTACGAGCTGACGCAATGGTTTGCGCCGGAGGGCATGGTGCGCACCTTCTTCACCTCGGGGGGGTCGGATTCGGTCGAGACAGCGCTCAGGCTCGCCAGGCAATATTGGAAGATCCGCGGCCAGGGCGATCGAACGAAGTTCCTGGCGCTGAAGAAGGGGTATCACGGCACGCATTTCGGTGGCGCCTCGGTCAACGGCAATGCCAATTTCCGCCGCAACTACGAGCCGCTTTTGCCCGGCGTCTTCCACACGCCGGCACCTATGACCTATCGCAATCCGTTCGACGAGACCGACCCGGCGAAGCTAGCGAAGCTCTGCGCGCGGGCGATCGAGGAAGAAATCGCTTTCCAGGGCGCCGACACGATCGCCGCCTTCATCATGGAGCCGGTGCTCGGCGCCGGCGGCGTCATTGTCCCGCATGAGAGCTTCATGCCGATGGTGCGGGCGATCTGCGACCGTCACGACATCCTTTTGATCGCCGACGAGGTGGTGACCGGCTTCGGCCGGACCGGCGCCTGGGCCGGCTCGCGGCTCTCCGGCGTGAAGCCCGATTTCATGACCATCGCCAAGGCGATCACATCGGGTTATTTCCCTCTCGGGGCGACAATGATCGGCGCCAGGGTCGCCGATGTGTTCGAGGCCGACAAGACGAGCTTCGGCGCGATCGGCCACGGCTACACCTATTCCGGCCACCCCGTCGGCTGCGCGGCCGGTCTGGCGGCGCTCGCCGAGACGAAGCGGTTGGCCGTCAACGAAAATGCCGTCGCGCGCGGCGTTGAGCTTGGCAAGGCGCTGGAAGCGTTGAAGGCCAAGCACCAGCTTGTCGGCGATGTCCGCTACCAGGGCCTGATGGCCGCGCTCGAGCTGGTCTCGGACCGCGCAGCCAAGAAGCCGGCCGACAAGAAGACGATGGCCGCCGTCGCGGACGGCGCCTATGGYGCGGGCGTCATGCTGCGTGTCTCCGGCAACAACATCATCCTGTCGCCGCCGCTGGTCATCACGGCCGCCGATGTGGCGAAGATTGCCGAGGGGCTGGATKCGGGGTTAGYAGCTGCCGCGGCCTAGGGTTTCGCAGCAAGAGCTGGATGATGGCGGCTGAGGGCGCAAACACGCTGGTTTCAACCATAACGGTTGTGAAGACTGGGGATAAGGTTGTGGGTAACTCAACCGCAGCCGCAACATCTTGTGTTTTGGCACATTGACGCTACCATAAATAGTGGTTCGCAGCTTATGCGAATCGACTGACTATGGTATGCGTGACGTTGCGTAACAGTACAGCGATTCGAACGAGGGGACCAGACCCAGCAGGCATTCTAGCGACAAGTTCGCCGTCATATTGAGCCCAAGCCAAGGCCTTGAGCCTTTCCTTGGCTTCGGCGGCATCCTTCGCGACGATGTCAACCGTGTAGGTCTTATCCTGAAAGCGATAGCTGAACAGGTGAGTTGCGTATTTTTCAACTGTAGCCATACGAAAGGAGATCCAAGTTATGGCGACCAGCACCGGTTACTACGAAATCTACAAATCTGGGTATGAGTGGCGTTGGCGTTTCAAGTCAAACAACCATGAAATCATCGCCAGCGGTGAATCCTACTGGAACAAAGCCGATTGCCTGAACGCAATCGGGTTGGTGAAGGGCTCCAAGGACGCTCCCGTTTACGAGAGATAGTCAGAGCCCTTCACCTCTTCGCTTGGTAACTGGGACGGCTTCTGCCGTCCCTTTTTTTATTGAAGCAAAAGTGCGTATCAGAGTCGATTCGCCTTTTGGTCACAATGCTAGTAACAATGCTCTTACATTGCAAGAACATTGTGCCTGGACATGCCCGTCAAGCGTGAGACTAGTTCCGATTCTGTGCAGTTCTCGGTAACGATATCGAGGCAAGCGGYGGCGATGATTGACCAATTGATTGCCGTTGGATTGCACGRCACGACAAGGTCGGAAGTGACGAGAACACTAATCCACAGCCGCCTTGAGCAGCTTTTTATTGCGGGTGTCTTTGGAGCCGGCGCAGGGACCGAAGGCTAAATCGACCGCTGCCAGTACCGATCGCGCGCGCAGCCTCTATTCGAGGAGCTGAATGCGATTGGCGTTGACGATGACACCGGCCCTTACCCTACTGCCTAACCGCTCTTTTCGCCACATCGCCGGCGCCACCCCAACCGCCTGGCGAAAGAAGCGCGAAAAATAGGTCGGATCGTTGAAGCCGGTCTCGTAGGCGATGTCCTCGACCGTGCGGATGGTGAAGAGCAGAAGGCGCTTGGCTTCGACCAGGCGCCTTTCGCCGATCGCCTGACGCACGCCGGATCCCAGTACATGATGCGAAGCCTTGTCGAGCAGATGGCGTGTGGTGCCGAGTTCCTCGACATAGCGCTCGACCGGCCAGTCGTCGCGAAAATGGCGGTCGATCAGCCGTCTGAGCCGGCCGCCCAGAGCAACCGCCGCAGGCACGGTGACCGCATGTGATTGCGCATAGAGGCGGGYGATGTGCGACAGTGCCACCGCGACCAGCGGCGGCAGGATCTTTTCCGCGCCGGCTTGCGCCTCGACATATTCGGCCTGGATCATGCCGATTGTCTCGCTGAGCCTTTGCCAGAGCACCGCCTCTCCCTGACCGGTGACAAAGACCGGCTGGTCGAGCGCCAACGCCGAATGCTCGGCGATCGCCGCGAGGGCCTCAYCGGCGATCGAGACGACGGTCGCGTCGGTGCCCGGCTCGATGTCGAACCCATGCACGACGCCGCTCGGCATGAAGCTTACTGTCGGTGCCGAAAAACTCCAGGTCCTGTCCTCGATCCGGTAGATGCCCTGGCCACTCGTCCAGAAGGTGATCTGCGCCATTTGCGGGTGTTTGTGCGCCAGGACCTGGCCGCGATGCACCGAAGCGCGGGCCTGCACGGTCTCGACATGCAGGAAGCCGACGTCGAGCACCCGCGCCGGCTCGCCRTAGACGAAGAATTCCGGGATAGCGGTCTGGCTCATGAGACGCCCGAAAAAGTCCAAGCGGTTTTGCGCTTTCGTCCATAAACCATTGCGCTGTCCGCGGCTACTCTCAAGAGATCAAGGGAGGATCATGATGCGATCGGAAGATTTCCGGGCCGACAAATCGCGGCCGTTTACGGGCGCCGAATATCTGGCCAGCCTGCGCGACGGGCGCGAGGTCTATATCAATGGCGAGCGGGTGGCCGACGTCACCACCCATCCGGCGATGCGCAATTCGGCGCGGTCGCTGGCGCGCCTCTACGACGCGCTGCATGATCCCAACCAGCAGCCTGTGCTGACCTCGCCCACCGACACCGGCTCGGGCGGCTACACCCACAAATATTTCCGTGTCGCCCATTCTCCCGCCGAGCTCGCCGCGCAGYAGGGCGCGATCGCACATTGGGCGCGCATGACCTATGGTTGGATGGGCCGCACCGCCGACTACAAGGCGGCGCTGATGAACACGCTCGGCGCTAATGCCGAATGGTACGGCCCGTTCAAGGACAATGCGCGCGCCTGGCATAAACGCGCCCAGGAAGCGGTCCTGTTCATGAACCACGCCATCGTCAATCCGCCGATCGACCGCCATAAGCCGGCCGAGCAGGTGAAGGACGTGTTCGTGCACATCACCAAGGAAAACGATGCCGGCATCTGGGTGTCGGGCGCCAAAGTTGTGGYGACGTCTTCGGCGCTCACCCACTATAATTTCCTGGCGCAGAGCTCGGCGACGGTGACGGAGGATCCGTCGCTGTCGGTGATGTTCATCGTGCCGATGAACGCGCCGGGCATAAAGATGTTCTGCCGCGTCTCCTACGAGCAGACGGCCAACAGCGTCGGCCACCCCTTCGACTATCCGCTGTCGTCGCGCTTCGACGAGAACGACGCGATCCTGGTGCTCGACAACGTGTTCATTCCCTGGGAGGACGTGCTGGTGCTGCGCGATGCGCAGAAGATCCTGTCGTTCCACCCGGCGTCGGGCTTCATGCATGGCTATTGCTTCCAGGGCTGCACGCGTTTTGCCGTGAAGCTCGACTTCCTCGCCGGACTGCTTGCCAAGGCGCTGCGGGCCACGGGCGGCGACGCCTTCCGCGGGAACCAGGCGGCGCTCGGCGAAGTGATCGCGCTGCGCCACATGTTCTGGAGCTTTTCCAATGCGATGGCGCACAATCCGATACCGTGGGCGAATGGCGCGGTGCTGCCAAATCTCGAGGCCGCGCTTGCCTACCGCACCTTCATGTCGGAAGCCTATCCGCGCGTCATCGACACGGTGCGCCGGGTAATCGCCTCCGGCCTCATCTATCTGCCGTCCTCGGCGCGCGATTTCGACAATCCGGAGATCGACCGCTATCTCGCTCAATATGTGCGCGGTTCCAACGACATGGGCCATGTCGAGCGCATCAAGATCATGAAATTGCTTTGGGACGCGACCGGCACCGAATTCGGCGGCCGCCACGCGCTCTACGAGCTCAACTATGCCGGCGCGCCGGAAGAGGTGCGGCTGCAGGTGCTGAAGGGCGCCGAGCGCGGCGGCCGRCTGAAGCAGATGGAGGAACTGGTCGACCAATGCATGGCCGACTATGACGAAAAAGGCTGGACCGGCGACACCTGGCTGCCGCCGCTTGCCGCGCAGGCCAACTGAGCGAAGCCCGCCATGGAAGCGGCCATGACAACACAAGTCGCGAGGCTGGAATTCCGCGAGGCCATGGCGCGGGTCTGCGCGCCGGTCAACATCGTCACCACCGACGGCCCGGCGGGGCGCGGCGGCTTTACCGCCACCGCCATGTGCAGCGTCTCCGACGACCCGCCGACGCTGCTGGTGTGCATGAACGAGCGTTCGGCGCAGACCGGCATGTTCCTCGCCAACCAACGCTTCTGCGTCAATGTGCTGACCCAGTCGCATATGCATCTGGCGGCGAAATTCGCGGGCGCAATCCGCGACATGACCGAACGCTACCAAGCCGCGCGCTGGCAGACCATGCCGTCCGGCATGCCGGCGCTGCTTGACGCCATCGTCAGCTTCGATTGYGAGATCGGCGCGGTCAACAAGGTCGGCACGCATAATGTGATGTTCGGCCGCGTCGTCGACATCCGCCACGGCAGCGACGAGGCGGCGCTGCTCTATGTCGGACGCAACTACATGCAGCCAAGCGCGCTGGGGAGTTTTGGCGGATAGGCTTCTCAGCCCTCCACCGTCTCCGACTGGATCAGGCTTTCCAGCATGTCGAGCAGGCGCTCATGCTCTTCGGCGCCATAGCGCTTTTCGATGGCGTCGTAGATGGCGATACGTTCGGGCGCCAGTTCCTCGATCAGCGCTACGCCGGCCGGGCTGATGGCGAGCAAGGCGCGGCGGCCGTCGTCCTTGACCTTGTTGCGGGTGATGAAGCCACGCTCCTCCAGCGCCTTGATGATCCGGGTGAGACTGGGCGGCAGGATCGAGGCGCGGTTGGCGAGCTCGGTTGCCTCCAGGGGGCCGGTTTCGGCAAGAACGCGCAGCACACGCCACTGCTGCTCAGTGATGTCGTGGCGGGCAAGCATCGGCCGGAAGTGCGCCATGATCACTTCGCGGGCGCGAAGCAGTGCCATGGGCAAGGAGCGGCGAGTGCTGGGCGGTAGCAAGGTCAGGTCTCCAATTCAATTTCCGCTGGCGACTCGGAGCGAAATTCGACGGCTATCGAGTTATATCCGCGATTTTGCCGAGACCGGCAATCCTGCGTCCCAAGCCGCCACGGCGCATCGACAACGACGCTTGACATTCCGCCGTCAAGATGTAATTCACATGTTAATTACAAGAACCGGCGCTGCCGGCGGAGGAATCCTTGCCCCATATGGCGATCGAATATTCGGCGAATCTCGATGCGAAGGTCGATATGGGTGAGCTCTGTGCGCTGGTCTCGCGCACCATCCTCGAAACAGGCTTGTTCGAGTCCGGCGCCGTGCGGGTACGGGCCTTCCGGGCCGAAGCCTATGCGATCGCCGACCGGCTTCCCGAGAACGGCTTCATCGACATGAATTTCCGCATCGGCAAGGGCCGTAGCGCGGCGGAAAAGAAGAGCGCCGGCGAGGCGATCTTCGCGGCGGTCACCGACCATCTTTCCTCGCTGTTTTCCACGCCRCATTTCGCGCTGTCGCTGGAGATCCGCGAGATAGACGCCGAGCTCAGCTGGAAGAAGAACGCCATCCATCCGCGACTGCGCGGCAAATGAGCGGCGGCAAGCAAGCAACAGGAAGAACCCATGGCGGCACTGGACGATAATCTGAGGAAGGCCGAGGCCTATCTCGAACGCTTCCGCAAGGACGGCGTGCTCAACCAGATCGGCGGCGAAGCGGTGCCCTCGGCCGACGGCTCGACCTTCGAGACGCTTTCGCCGGTCGACCTCAAGCCGATCGCGACGGTGGCACGCGGCAAGGCGGCCGATATCGACCGCGCGGCCAAAGCGGCCAAGGCCGCCTTCAAGGATTGGGCGGCGGTCTCTGGCGACGCGCGCAAGAAGCTGCTGCATAAAATAGCCGACGCCATCGTCGCGCGGGCGGAAGAAATCGCCTTCGTCGAATGCATGGATACCGGCCAGTCGCTGAAGTTCATGGCCAAGGCGGCACTGCGCGGCGCCGAGAACTTCCGCTTCTATGCCGACCGCGCCCCGGAGGCGCGTGACGGCCGCTCGCTCCGGGCGCCGGGCCAGCTCAACATGACGACGCGCGTGCCGATCGGCCCGGTCGGCGTGATCACGCCGTGGAACACGCCCTTCATGCTGTCGACCTGGAAGATCGCGCCGGCCTTGGCCGCCGGCTGCACGGTGGTGCACAAGCCGGCGGAGTTGTCGCCGCTGACCGCCCGGCTGCTGGTCGAGATCGCCGAGGAAGCCGGCCTGCCCAAGGGCGTCTGGAATCTCGTCAACGGTTTCGGCGAGGATGCCGGCCGGGCGTTGACCGAACATCCCGACATCAAGGCGATCGGCTTCGTCGGCGAAAGCCGCACCGGATCGATGATCATGAAACAGGGCGCTGAAACACTGAAGCGCGTGCATTTCGAGCTCGGCGGCAAGAACCCGGTCATCGTCTTCGCCGATGCCGACCTGGAGCGCGCGGCGGACGCCGCCGTCTTCATGATCTATTCGCTGAACGGCGAGCGCTGCACCTCATCGTCGCGCCTGCTGGTCGAGGCATCCGTGCATGACAAGTTCACCGACCTGGTGGCGGAGAAGGCGAAGCGCATCAAGATCGGCCATCCGCTCGATCCTGAAACCGTGGTCGGTCCGCTCRTCCATCCGGTGCATGAGGAGAAGGTGCTCTCCTATATCGAGATCGGCAGATCGGAAGGCGCGGTGGTCGCCGCCGGCGGCGGCAAGTTCGCCGGACCGGGCGGCGGCTGCTATGTCAGCCCGACGCTGTTCGTCGGCGCCACCAACAAGATGCGCGTCGCCCAGGAAGAAATCTTCGGGCCGGTGCTGACGGCGATCCCGTTCAAGGACGAAGCCGAGGCGCTGGCTCTCGCCAACGACACGCAATACGGCCTCACCGGCTATCTGTGGACCTCCGATGTCACCCGCGCGCTGCGCTTCACCGATGCGCTCGACGCCGGCATGATCTGGGTGAATTCGGAGAATGTGCGGCACCTGCCAACGCCGTTCGGCGGGGTGAAGAGCTCGGGCATAGGCCGCGACGGCGGCGACTGGTCGTTCGACTTCTACATGGAAACCAAGAACATCGCGTTCGCCACGGCGCCGCATTCGATCCAGAAGCTCGGCGGCTGAGCGGAGACACCAATGGCCCTGCCCCAACCCAACCTCTACCCTGCCTTCAACATCGTGCGGCTCAGCCATGTCGAGCTTGCCGTCACCGACCTTGCCAAGTCACGCGCCTTCTATGTCGACACGCTCGGCCTGCAGGTGACCGACGAGACGAGCGGCGCCATCTATCTGCGCGCCATGGAGGAACGCGGCCATCACTGCATCGTGCTGCGCAAGGCGGCGACGCCGGAAGCGCGCGAACTCGGCTTCAAGGTTTTCTCCGACGAGGACCTCGACAAGGCCGAGCACTTCTTCAAGGGCAAAGGTTTACCGGTGGAGTGGGTGGAGCGGCCCTACCAGTCGCGCACCTTCCGCACCCGCGATCCGCACGGCATCCCRCTCGAATTCTATTCGAAGATGGAGCGGCTGCCGCCGATCCATCAAAAATACGTGCTCTATCGTGGCGTGAAACCGCTGCGCATCGACCACTTCAACTGCTTCTCGCCGAATGTCGATGAATCAGTGGCCTTCTACAATGAGCTCGGCTTCCGCGTGACCGAGTACACGCAGGACGAAGAGACCGGGAAGCTGTGGGCGGCCTGGACGCACCGCAAGGGTGGCGTGCACGACATCGCCTTCACCAACGGCTTCGGCCCGCGGCTGCACCATGTCGCCTTCTGGGTGCCGACGCCGCTCAACATCATCGACCTGCTCGACCTGATGGCGACCACCGGCTACGTCGGCAATATCGAGCGCGRCCCTGGACGGCACGGCATCTCCAACGCCTTCTTCCTCTACATCCGCGATCCCGACAACCACCGCATCGAGATCTATTGCTCGGACTACCAGACGGTCGACCCGGACCTGGAGCCGATCAAGTGGGATCTCAAGGATCCGCAGCGCCAGACGCTGTGGGGCGCGCCGGCGCCGCGAAGCTGGTTCGAGGAAGGCAGCGTGTTCGCGGGTGTGGAACCGCGCAAGGCCGACCTGGCGGCCTCGCCGATCGTGGCGCCGTAAGGGGGCATCGGCATGAGCATGGCGCGCCTCGCCACCTTCACCGTCGGCGGCAAGACGCGCTACGGCGCGATCACCGACAAGGGCGTCGTCGATCTCTCGACGCGCCATCCCGAATGGCCGACGCTGCGCGAGGTGATCGAGGCCGGTGCGCTCGTGAGACTCGCCGAGGAGGCCGACGGCCTCGCGGCCGATTTCCGGGTCGAGGACATAGCCTACGAGATTCCGGTCCCCTCCCCCGAAAAGATCATCTGCGTCGGCGTCAACTATCCGGACCGCAACGAGGAATACAAGGATGGCCAGGCGGCGCCTTCCAACCCGTCGCTGTTCATCCGCTTTCCGCGCTCCTTCGTCGGCCATGATGCGCCGCTGGTGCGGCCGCCGGAATCGTCTCAGCTCGACTATGAGGGCGAGATCGTCATCGTCATCGGCAAGGGCGGACGACGGATCGCCGAGACCGATGCGCTCGGCCATATCGCGGCGCTTTCGCTCTGCAATGAAGGCACGATCCGCGACTGGGTGCGCCACGCCAAGTTCAACGTCACCCAAGGCAAGAATTTCGACCGCACAGGCTCGATCGGGCCATGGCTCGTGCCGTTCACCGACGAGGCGCAGATCGCGGACATTGCGCTCACCACGCGCGTCAACGGTGAAATCCGCCAGCAGGATCGCACGGGCCGCATGATCTTTTCCTTCCGCAAGATCATCACCTACATCTCGACCTTCACGACACTGGCGCCAGGCGACGTCTTCGTCACCGGCACGCCGACGGGCGCCGGCGCCCGCTTCGACCCGCCGGTCTGGCTGAGGCCGGGCGACGTGATCGAGGTCGAGGCCGAAGGCATTGGACTCCTGCGCAACGGCGTCGTCGACGAAGAGGCCGGCCGATGATGACCGAAAGCCAAGTCGAGGACGCCGCCCGCCGGCTGTTCGAAGCCGAGCGCGACCGTCGTCAGATCGGGCTGCTCAGCCTCGAATTTCCGCAAGCGACGATGGACGATGCCTACCGCGTGCAGGCGGCGTTGGTGAAAAGGAARGCCGCTTCGGGATTGACGATCAAGGGCTGGAAGATCGGCCTGACCTCGAAGGCGATGCAGTCGGCGCTCAGCATCGACATTCCGGATTCCGGCATCCTGTTCGACGATATGTTCTTCGCGGACGGCGGCACGGTGCCGGCCGATCGTTTCATCCAGCCGCGCATCGAGGCCGAGATCGCCTTCGTCATGAAGGCGCCTTTGGCCGGCCCGGACATTTCGATCGACGATGTGCTCGACGCCACCGACCACATCACCCCGGCGCTCGAAATCCTCGACACCCGCATCGAGCGGATGAACAAGGAGACCGGCAAGATCCGCACCTTCTTCGATACGATCTCGGACAATGCGGCCAATGCCGGCATCGTCGTCGGCGGCCGCGTGACCGGCCCGCGCGAGGCGGATCTGCGCTGGATCGGCGCGATCGTCTCGCGCAACGGCGAGGTCGAGGAAACGGGCCTGGGCGCCGGCGTGCTCGATCATCCCGCCAAGGGCATCGTCTGGCTCGCCACCCGGCTGCATCAATACGGCATGCGGATCGAGGCCGGGCAGGTCGTGCTGTCGGGCTCATTCATCCGGCCTGTCGAATGCCGGCACGGCGACGAGATCGTCTCGGATTTCGGCCGCTACGGAACCATCCGCATAAGCTTCGCCTGATCGGCCTAAAGCGCGTCGCGATCGTTCAGATTCGCTCCATGCGCTTCAGGCTTTTGATTTTGCGCATATCTTTATCCCGAAACCGGTTCCCACTTTCGGGAGACATGCTTCATTCCAGCACGGATAAGAAAAAGGCCGGGCGCGAAAGCGGCCCGGCCAAGAATGAAGGTCATAACCTTCAGAGGGGAACATCGCCCGGCGCAATGGGAGGAAAACACCGAGCGATGCCATCTATTTGGGGCCTGAACGGTGTATTTTCCACGAACAGAATTCCAAAAAAAATCGAAATCGCGAAAAAATCTCGCTCACTCATCGGAAACCGTCAGCCTGCGGCCGATACTTTTTCCAGCAGGTCGGCATAGTGACGCCGCGCCACGTCGGGATGCGACCTCAGCCGGCCTTTCAGCACATTGGTCCYGACATTGCGGAAGAGCGGATTGTCGGGGTCGCTGGCCGGGCCGCGCGCCTCGGTCGCCAGTTCCTCGGGCAGATCGAGCAGCGGGATGGTGGCATCGAGCCGGGCGCTGAAGAAGAACGGCACCGAAATCCGTTCGACGCCGGCCGGCGGCGTGACAACGCGGTGCACTGTAGCTCTGAGGTAGCCGTTCGAGGCGAGCTCGAGCAGCTCGCCGATGTTGACGACCAGCGTTTGCGGGATCGGATCGACGTCGACCCAGCTGCCGTCATATTCGACCTGCAGGCCCTTGTTCTCGTCCTGGAGCAGGAGCGTGAGGAAGCCGCCATCCTTGTGCGCGCCCACGCCCTGGTCGTCGCCGGTGGCGTCGCGGCCGGGATAGCGCACGATCTTCATGCGGTGGTTCGGTTCGCCGTGATAGATCGGATCGAAGGCGTCCTCCGGCTGGTCGAGCGACAGCGCGAAGGCCTTAAGCAGCCGGATCGCCACATCGGTCGCCTTGGCCTGCCAGGCAAGCAGCGCCGRCTTCAGATCAGGGAGCGCGGCAGGCCACTGGTTCGGGCCCTGCAGCCGCGTCCAGGCCGGCACCCCCGGCCTTTGCGCAATGGTCGCGCGTTCGACGCCGATGTCGAGCTGCTCTCGCCAGTCTGCCTTGCCCCTGGTCAGCTCGCCGCCGGCGCGCGTATAGCCACGGAATTGCGGCGACTTCACCATCTCGATGCCGAGCTTGTCGGCTTCCGGCAAAGCGAAGAAGCGGCGCGCCGCGCCCAGCACCGCGTCGATCTCTGGCTGGGTGATGCCGTGACCGCTCAGATAGAAGAAACCGACATCGCGGGCGGCGGTGCGCAGATCGAACAAGAATGTCCGCAGTTCCGATGCGCCCTGCTCCAGGCGGTCGAGATCGAGAACGGGAATTATTCTAGGCATTGACAGGCTCCTCTTGGCGAGACTCGCGGCCCCACCTCACGATGACATGGGCGTCATTGCGGATGAAGAAACGTACCAACCAATCTCATTGCAAACGGAGGAAGCTCGCGCTCAATTCCCATCGGTCGCGGCAAAATTGCGTTCGTTCCTCCCGCCCGCGTCCTCATCCGCGGTGATCCAGCCGCGCCACCAGCTTGTCGCCGATCCACTGGATGCCGCAGACGAGCACAATGAGCACGACGACGAYGGCAACCATCACGCTGGTCTCGAAACGCTGATAGCCATAGCGGATGGCGAGGTCGCCGAGCCCGCCGGCGCCGATGGCGCCGGCCATGGCCGAAGCGCCGACCAGCGTCACCAGCGTCACCGTGAAGCCGGCGACGATGCCCGGCAGCGCTTCCGGCACCAGCACCTCGCGAATGATCGTCCAGCGGTTGCCGCCCATGGCGCGCGCCGCCTCGATCAGCCCGTGGTCGACCTCGCGCAGCGACACTTCGGCGATGCGGGCGTAGTAGGGCGTGGCGGCGATCGACAGCGGCACGATCGCCGCCCAGGTGCCGATCGAGGTGCCGACGATCAGCCGCGTCACCGGGATCAGCGCCACCAGCAAAATGATGAAAGGAACCGAACGGAAGCCGTTGATGATGGCGCCGAGAATGCGGTTGACCCAAAGGCTCTCCGCGATGCCGCCGCGATCGGTGGCGACCAGGGCAAGGCCGAGCGGCAGGCCGAAGACCAGCGAGATCAGACCGGACGCCCCGGTCATCAGCACCGTTTCCCAGATCGAGCGGATGAGGAGTTCAAACAGGACCGGCGACATGGCCAAGCACCTTTACCCGCGCGTCGCGCTCCTTGAGGAATGTCGTCACTTGCGCAAGATGCGCGGCTTCAGCGCCGGCAACGGCCAGGAACAGCGTGCCGACGGGCTGGCCCTGGACATGGTCGACGCCGCCATGCACCAGGCGGAATTGGCCCGGCACCGCCGCGGCAAGATCAGAAAGCAAAGCCCCGCGCGCGGCCTCGCCGGCGACATCGATCCTAAGGATCGTTTCCGCGCCTTCGCCCGGAACCAGCCGGCTGGCGATCTCTGGCGGCAATTGCGGCCGGATGCCGCCGAGCAGGCTGCGGGTGATCTCCGATTTCKGATCAGCGAAGACCTGCCACACGGCGCCTTCCTCGACGATCCGGCCGGCGTCGATCACCGCCACGCGATCCGCGATCGAACGGATCACCTCCATCTCATGCGTGATCAGCAGGATGGTGAGCCCGAGCCTGGAATTGATATCCTTGAGCAGCGCCAGGATCGAGCGCGTCGTCTCCGGATCGAGCGCCGAGGTGGCCTCGTCCGACAAGAGCAGCGCCGGTCGGGCGGCAAGCGCCCTGGCGATGCCGACGCGCTGCTTCTGCCCGCCCGACAGCGAGGCCGGATAGGCCCTGGCCTTCTCGGACAGGCCGACGAGTTGCAGAAGCTCGGCCGCTCGCGCCATGCGCTCGGCGCGCGGCCGCCCTTCGATCTTGAGCGGCAGCGCGACATTCTCCTCGACCGTCTTCGCCGACAGAAGATTGAAATGCTGGAACACCATGCCGATGCGACGGCGCAGCGGCTGCAGCTCGCGCTCGCCCAGACGGCTGATCTCGCGGCCCTCGATGAAGACCTCGCCGGAATCGGGGCGCTCCAGCCCGTTCAGGCAGCGGATCAGCGTCGACTTGCCGGCGCCGCTGCGTCCGATGATGCCGAGGATCTCGCCCTTCTTCACCGTGAGCGAGACACCGTCGAGGGCAGCCGTCGCGCCGAAGCGGCGCTTCAGGCCGACGAGGCGGACAACGTCTTCAAGCCCGGCCGGCTGGACGCGGACGGGATCGGCGACACCGGCCGAGACATGCTGGTTCATCTCTGTTTCCGTCTCAGTCCGAAAATACGATGGCGGCCCGCTCAGAGGCGGACCGCCTGTTGCTGCCAGCCAGGCGCCGATCAATAGGCGCTGATCCCGGTGCCTTTGTAGACCTTGTCGAACTCGGCCTTGACCGCCTCATTCTGATAGGAGGCGACCAGCGTCTTCACCCACGGCTCGTTCTCGGCTCCGGCCTTGACCGCGATGAAGTTGCGGTAGGGATTATCCGCCACCGGTTCCTGCGCGATGCGGTTTTCGGGGCCGAGGCCGCTCTTCAGCGCCCAGTCGGTGTTGACGACGGCGGCGTCGAGATCGTCGACCGAGCGACCGACGATGCCGGCGTCGAGCTCCTTGATCTCGAGCTTCTTGGGGTTCTCCGCAATGTCGGCGGTCGTCGCCAGGATACCGGTGCCGTCCTTGAGCTTGATCAGGCCTTCATGGTCCAGGACATGCAGCGCGCGGCCCTCGTTGGACGGATCGTTCGGCACACCGATGACGGCTCCTTCCGGCAATTCGGCGACCTTGGCGTGCTTCTTCGAATAGAGGCCGATCGGCCAGACGGCCGTGTAGCCGACCGGCACGATGTGGTAGCCTTGCGTTTTGATCTGGTTGTCGAGATAGGGCTTATGCTGGAAAGCGTTGGCGTCGATCTCAYCGCGCTCCAGCGCCTCGTTGGGCTGGGTGTAGTCGTTGAAGACGACGGTCTCAATCGTCAGTCCTTTCTTGGCCGCCTCGGCGGTGACGACGCGCCAGACATCCTCATCCTCGCCGCTGATGATGCCGACCTTGATCGACTTCTTGTCCTCGGCGAAGGACGGCGACGGCGCAGCAAGGCCGATGACGGCCAATGTCGTGGCGAGAAGCGCCGCCAATCCGGCGCGTCTGGTGATTGACGTAACGAGAGATTTTGAAGCGTTGCCACTTTCGGACATGATGCGTTCCTTGCGATCCTGAAATCTTTTTGGCCTGGCGGGATGCGAAGCCTTGATATCAGCATCGCCAATGCTGCCCGGCTGGGCAAAGAAGCGCTTTTCCTCTCAGACGGGAGGCGGAAAATATTCTCTCAAAGATTTTGTGACTTGGAGAACACCGGCTGCTCGCAAGCCGGCTTTGATCTGGAAGCGGTGACGAGCGGTTCAGCGTTTCATGGAATCGCCAAACCGCTCCAATTTCTTGTTTTCACGCAATTCCGGACGGAAAACCGCTACGCACTTTTCCTGGATTGCTCTAGGAGGCCCGCTGCGTGGCGCGCCAGCTCGATCGGCCATTCGCGCGCAAGCGGGGCACCTTCGGCAGGCCCCGCGCTTCCTGAACGCCGAAGCCCAATCGTGTCAGGCTGGCTCGCGCCAGTGCCGCATTGCTGTCGATGACGATCAATCCGTTCGTGTCGCCGAGGCTGGCCGCCACCACCGACAATTCGGTGCAGCCGAGAAGTGCTGCATCGGCGCCGGCCAGCTGCGCGAGATGAAGCGCGCGTTCGGTCTCGGCCGCGGCTTGCGCGATCGACCCGGCCTTGACGAGCATGATCGCGCTGTCGACGCGCTCCTGAAACTCGGCATCCAGCGGGAGGCAGAGGTCGAACCCCGCCGCCGATATCCTGTGCTGGTAGAAGCCGGAAACCAGCGTGCCCCGGGTTGCGAGGTTCGCAACCCGGCCCCGGTCCAGGCCGCGGCGGATCTCCGCCACCACCGCGTCGCCGATGTGGATGATCTCGGCTCGCGAGTTCGCCGCCAGCTTGTCGTACCAATGATGGGCGGTGTTGCAGGGCATGGCGATGCACGCAACGCCGAGCGCATTGAGCGTCGAAACCGCGGCCGTCAGCGGGRCCAGAGGCCCGTCATGGCCGGYCAGGATCGCCTCGGTCCTGTCGGGCAGTTGCGGCACGCTGAGGATGACGCAAGGCACATGCTCGTTGTCGCGCAGCGCTTCGGTCATCCGGGTGAGCTTGAAGTAGAAATCGGCCGATGCCAGCGGCCCGAGACCACCGATGATGCCGAGCTGGGGACGGATGGCTTCGTCGATCATCGAGCGGGCTCGGCTTCGAGCTCTTGCGCGATGGTTTCAGTGCCCTGCGCCGCCTCCCGATGGCTGGGCGCGATCATTGCCGTGCTTGCGGCCACGGTGGAGACGCTGGACAGCGTCATCAGCGTGTCCACGGCCGCGTCCACCGCGACAAACAGGGCGAACGCCGCCTCGAAGGGAAGCTTCAGATAACCGCAAACAATAGACATCTGCGACAGGATCAGCAGGCTGCCCATGCCGCCTGTCGTTAGCGCTAGAAGCGCGGAGGCGACGCCGACAAGCAAGAGGTCCGGGATCGCCAACTGATGGCCGTAGAGCTGGGCGATGAACAGCGTGYCCGAGATGTAGACCAGCGCCGGACCGGTTCGCAGCAGCGCCGCCTGCAACGGCACGAGCAGCTCGACCACCACAAGGTTGAAGCGTAGCCGTTCGCTCAAAAGGTTGATGACCCAGGGGAGCGAGGCGACTGTGGAGCGCGTCGTGATGGCCACCATCAGAAGCGGCTGAAGGGTCTTGATCGTGGCCCAGTAGCTTCGCCGCGAGCGTATGGCGATGACGGCAAAGGCGCCGGCGAGGAATGTCAGGCAGGACAGGCCCATCACCAGCRGGTAACCRCCCATCAGCATCAGCGGCTTGGTGCCGGTCGACGCGGTCTGGTCGGCGATCAGGATGAAGGTTGCGAAGGGCAGTCCCCAGACGAACCAGTTGGTCAGCACCGTGCAGGCCCGGTACACCGCGTTGAGCGCCTGCGACAGGCTGAGCGACGAGGGCTGCGGGATTTTCCCCATCGCCAGCCCGAAAAGCAGGCAGAACAACAGCACCTGGATGGTCTGGCCCGAGGCCAGCGCGTTGAAGACGTTGTTGGGCACCAGATCCATGAAGATCGAATGCCCGCCGTTCGGATCCCCGGTCGACGGCGGCGGCTGGAAGGGAAATGCGAGATCGGTGGAGACGCTGCCCTGGGAGTTGATGAACTCGCCGAGCTCGATGCGCGACTGCGGGTTTTCGATCTGGCCAGGCTTGAGGATCAGCGAATAGGTGCCGCTCACCAGCACGGCGAGGAACGACACGACCAGCACGGCGATGCCGACCTTGCCGAGGTAGCGGRCCGATTTCGGGTCCTGGACCATAGCCGTGATCGAGAAGATGACGGACGAGACGAGATAGGGCAGGACGACCATCTTGAGGAAATTCAGGTAGACCTGCGCCAAAGGGCTGATCGCATGGGCGAATGCCGGGTAGTAGAGTCCGCACAGGATCCCGGCCAGGATCATGATGATCGTCGTCAATGGCGAGCGCAGGATGCGCTTTGCCGCCAAGCGCCAATCGAAGGGCATGGGTGCGGCTGCATCCGAGACGGCCATTGTCAGGCTTTGCTCCCCTGGCGATAGCGGGCGATGATCTCGTCGGTGTTGAGGACCTGCTGGCCTCGCGCGAGATCGAGATAGAGATCGACAAAGGCCGCCAGATGCGGATTGGCCGGACTGACGCCGACCGCGATCGTGTCGACCTTGTCGGTCAGCGTGATCGAGCGCGCGACCACCGTCATCGACGGATCGTCGACCATCAGCTTCTTGATCTCGAAATCATCGCGATAGGCGAGGTCGATCGTGCCGTTGCGGATCGCATCGATGACCGTGTTCCAGCCCGCGAACCGCTGGATCGTGGCGTGCGGGAAAGTGACCGCCGCATAGGTGGCGAAGGACGAGCCTTCGATCACGCCGAGATCGCCGGAGAAGTCGCGGATGATCTGTTCAGGCGGCTTGCCTTGCGTGATGCGCGCCAGGTTCACGCGATTGGCGAGCAGGCCCTGGTGCAGCATGGCGTAAGGCCGCGAATAGAGGATCGAACGGCCGCGCTGGAGGGTGCGGCTCAGCTTGCCGATCGCCAGGTCCGCCTCACCGGAGGTCAGCCTTTGCACCATGGCGTCGAAGGTCACCGCAGACCGGTCGAACACCGGTTCGACGCCAAGCTCCGTGGCTAAGCCGCGCGCAAGATCCATATCGATGCCACCGGCTCCGGAGCCGTCGGCCGGAAAGAACGGATCCGAAGCGAAGGCCGGCATGGCGATGCGCAGCCTGTTGTCGCCGACGATGGGTCTTGGAGCGTCCTGCGCCCGGGYCGGCGTGGCCGCGGCTTGGGCCTGCGCGATCAGCAGCCCTCCGCCTCCGGCTGCAAACAGCGTGCGACGTGTAAGCGGCATGCCCATTCTCAATTCGTGCAGGAGAGCCGGACAACAATTCTGACCAATTCGCAGTATGCACGCCGAAGTTAAGTAAAGGTATCTTTTATTTTGTGCTTTTTTACATTGCAGATCGCTAAAATGGCACCACGGCATATGCAGACCTTCTAAAACAAAGAGTCCGCGGCCGGGTGCGTTATTGTGCAGTTCGTGCGACGGATCGTCAGAACGTCTCGACCCAGGGCCTCAGCTCGACCTCGAAGCTCCAGGCGCTGCGATGCTGGCGATGGACGGCGAGATAGGTCTCGGCGATCGCGTCGGGYGAGAGGCGACGATCCGGACGGTCGGGCTCGGGCGCCTGTCCGGTCGGCTCGATCTGGCCGTCGATGATGAAATGCGCGACATGAATGTTCTTCGGGCTAAGCTCGCGCGCCATCGATTGCGCCAGCCCGCGCAGGCCGAATTTCGGCATAGCGAAACCGGCCGAGCCGGGGAAGCCCTTGAGGCTTGCCGTGGCGCCGGTGAACAGGATCGAGCCGGAGCCGCGCGCAAGAAGCCGGCGCGCCGCCAGCTGGCCGACCAGGAACCCGCCATAGGCACCGACAAGCAGCGCCTGCTTGACCGCCTCCGGATCGAGCTCGGCGATCGGGCCGCGCGTGCGGCCGCTGGCGTTGAAGACGGCGATTTCGAGGGGGCCAGCCTTATCGGCCGCCTCGAACAGCCGCTCGACGGAAGCCGGGTCCGACACGTCGGTTTCCACGGCCACCGCGCCCGTTTCCTTCAGCAGCGCGGCAAGCTTGTCGACATTGCGCGCGGCGAGAACGACGCGGAAACCTTCCTTGGCGAGAAGCCGCGCCAGCGAGGCGCTTAAGCCTGAGCCGGCGCCCGCGATCACTGCAACATTGGCTGCCATGGCCTTTCCTCCGGATAGCTCGATATCGGATCCGCAGGCTCGCGCCTTCGGCGGCAAGAGGCAAGAACGTGGTTGCTCGATTTTCGTCCTTTGGCGCAAAAGGCGGCCGGCATAGAGCGGTTCGCCGTTTCACGGAAGCGGCGAACCGCTCTATCTTCTTGTTTTCACGCAATTCCGGACGGAAAACCGCTCACACTTTTCCTGGAATTGCTCTAGGCGCGGTGAAAGACTTGCCTGCCGCGCCGATCCGTCCGACACGTGGTTGGACGACGATTCGGGGACAAGATCATGGAACCAATCTGGGCCGTCGGCCTGATGACCGGCACGGTGCTCGACGGCAATATCGACGTGGCGCTGATCAAGACGGACGGCGAGCGCATCGCCGACACCGGCACGTATACGCTGGCCCCCTACCCGCGATCGATCCGCGCCCTGCTCGAAGAGACGCTGCGCCAGGCGCGCGCCTGGAATTTCGAGGGACCGGAGCCGGCGATCTTCCGCGAGGCGGAGGAGGCGCTGACGCGGGCGCAATCGGCGGCGGTCAAGGATCTGGTCGAGAGCCAAGGCATGAGCATGGCCGATATCGGCATCGTCGGCTTCCACGGCCAGACGGTGCTCCACCGCGCGCCGCAGCCGGGACGCATCGGCCGCACCCGCCAGCTTGGTGACGGCGAACTGATGGCCTCGCTGCTCGGCACCAAGGTCGCCTATGATTTCCGCTCGGCCGATGTCGCGGCTGGCGGGCAAGGCGCGCCTTTGGCGGCCGCCTATCATGBGGCGCTGCTCAAGGCGGCCGATGTCAGCGGCGATACCGCCGTGCTCAATCTCGGCGGCGTCGGSAACATCACCTGGTGGGACGGCAAGGGCGATATCGTCGCCTTCGACACCGGGCCGGCCAATGCGCCGGTCAATGATTTCATCAAGGCGAAGGGCCTCGGCGAGATGGACCGCGACGGCAGGCTGGCGGCCGCCGGCAAGGTCGACGAAGAACGGCTCGTCAGGCTCTTGCAGCATCCGTACCTGACGAAGCCTTATCCGAAATCGCTCGACCGCTTCGACTTCACCGCGGCGATGGCCGAAGGACTCGGACCCGAAGACGGCGCGGCGACGCTGACAGCCTTCACCGTGTCGGCCGTCGGCAAGGCGCTCGACCTGTTGCCGCGCCGGCCGAAGCGGCTGGCGGTCAGCGGCGGCGGCCGCCACAATCCGACGATGATGGCGATGCTCGAAAGCCGCGCCGGCGTCGAGGTGGTGCAGGCCGAGACGCTTGGATGGAAGGGCGACGCGGTGGAAGCGGAATGTTTTGCTTTCCTCGCCGTGCGCGTGCTGCGCGGCCTGCCGATCAGCTTTCCGAGCACCACGGGCGCGCCTGAGCCGCTACGCGGCGGAAAGCTGGCTGGCTGATCAGGGCTACAATTTCTTCTGCAGGAAGATGCGGCTGCGGCCGACCGGGAAATCCGGCAATTCGCCGAACGGCCTGTAGCCCTGGCGCTCGTAAACCTTCTCGGCGGTCGGACTGAAAGTGTCGATCCAGGCGCCATGGCAGCCGCGTTCGATGGCCTCCCGTTCGGCGGCGTCGAGCATGCCGGCGGCTGTGCGCCGGCCGCGCAGCCTTTCGTCGACCCACAGCCACTGCACGTAGAGCCAGCCCCAGGCGGTATAGCCGGAAATGCCGGCAACGACGGCGCCACGCTCGTCGCGCACGAAAACCGCCAGCGGTTTTCGGCCCGACGCGCCGACATCGGCATCGTTGAAGGCGGTGAGGCTCCCGCTCAGGAAAGCGAGGTCCTGCGGCAAGGGCTCGGCGGTGATCTCGAGGCTCGTCTTCATCGCGCTTCCGCTCCGGTTCGCAAGCCAGCCTTAGCGAAGGTGCGAACGCAGATGCAAGCCTATTGCCGGGCGGATGAACGCCATGCCGCTGCGCCCGCTGCCACCAGCATCAGCCCGGCCGCGATCAGCACGCAATTGGCGAAGCCGAGGCTCGTGTAGATCGGGCCGAAGCCCGCGGTGCCGACGGTGACGGCGAGATAGGTGACCGCGCTGTTCAGGCCCATGATGGTGCCGCGCCGCGACGGGTCGAGAGCGGTGAGGCGCATGACCAGCACGTTCAGCCCGAAATGGTTGGCTAGGCCCCAGACGGCGATCGTCGCGATCAGCAGGCCGAAGCCGGTGCTCGTCAGGGCAATCGCGACATAGACAGCGGCGACCAGCAGATAGGCGAAGGGCATGACACGGCGAGCGCCGAGCCGGTCGATGACGCCGTCGAGCAGAGCCGCCGCGCCGAAGCCGAGGCCATACGCGATGGCCGCCAGGCCGTTGGCGCTGACCGGCTCGCCGAGAGCTTCATGGAGATGATCGCCGAGATAGCCGTAGACGCCGTAGAAGGCGGTCATGAAGGCGCCGCAGGCGATGAGCAGCGGGACGATGCCGGCAACGGCGAGCGCGCCGAGCGGTGACGGCGCGGGGCCGCTTTTCCTGGTGTCGTGCAGCGAACTCATCGCCAGGCCGGCAACAGCCGCTCCCGCCAGCAGCGCTACGGCCGCGAAGACGGCGCGCCAGTGGATGAGGTCGGCGATCACTGCCGACAGCGAGACGCCGGCGACCATCGAAAGCGTCCAGCCGGTCAGCACGACACCGATGGTGCCGCTCTCGCGGCCRGGCGGCGCGATCGCCGCCGAGCTGGCATAGATCGCCGGCATGGCGATGCCGGCGGCGACGCCGGCAACGAGCTGAGATGCCACTAGCGCCATTACCGTCGGCGCGAGGGCACTGGCGACCAATGCTGCCGCCAGCAACAGCAAGGCTCCCTGCAGCATGCGGCGCGCGCCGATCCGGTCGATGTAGCGAGCCAGGAAAAGCGCGCTGGCCGACGTGCCGAGGCCGAAGGCCGCGGCAGCCGTCATCACTGCCGGCACGCTGGCGCCGAACGATGYCGCGACTGCCGGCGCGATCGGTCCCAGAACCAGCGAATTGGAGCCGATGACGGCGATGCAGCCGGTCAGCAGGTAGGCGGCGGCCGGGATCGGCGCGCGGGGGGCCTCGGTTATGATTGCTGATTGATTGGTGTTCGACATATCATCATAATGGCCGAATTAAATTCCGCATCAATGGAGAATTTCCATATGGACTCAGAAACAGATGACATTCAGCGGAACAGGCATCCGACCCGCGAGGTCGACCCTATCGACCGAAAGATATTAGGCGTCCTGGTCGAGGACGCGACCATCAGCTATGCCGAACTCGGCGAGCGCGTCGGCCTGTCGCCGCCGGCGGCGCACGAGCGGGTCAAGCGGCTGAAGCGCGGCGGCGCCATCCGCGCCACATCGGCGATCATCGATCCGAGGGCGGTGAAGAAGCCGCTGCTTGCCTTCGTGCATATCGACACCAGGGGCTGGGGCAAGACGCCGGAGCTGATGGCGGTCTCCAAATATCCGGAAGTCGAGGAGATCCACACCGTCGCCGGCGACACCTGCATGCTGCTCAAGGTGCGCACCGAGGACACGCGCGCGCTGGAAGGCCTGCTGGCCCGCCTCTACGATACGCCCGGCGTGACCTCGACGCGCAGTTATGTCGTGCTGTCGACCTATCTCGAGCGTCGGGTGCAGCCGGAGATCACGAGCGAGTGGCCGGCGCCCAAGCACATGGCGACGCCTGTGTATTAAGCCGCGGCCAGCTGACGGCGCCTGGAACGCGCCAGCAGATAGAAGGCCGCGACATGCGTGATCATCAAAAGCGGCACGTAGAGGGTCGGGATCGCGTAAGTGGCGCCCAACTGCCCGGCATGGCCCGGTAGGTCGAGCATGACGCCGTGGTAGTAATCGCCGACAAGGTCGACAACGCCCACGACATTGAAGGCGACGGCGAGCGGCCAGAAGATCGTGGGCCGCCTCACGCCAAGCAGCGCCAGCATGGCGAGCAGGCCGGTGGCGAAATCGCCATAGGCGGCGAAGCTTGCGAAGCCGGCTGACAGGTCCGGCCCGGTGACGCCCGGGATAAGAAAAACAAGCCCGAAGAAGCGGAAGCTGTGCAGCGCTGCGATCGCGCGCTGCGCCTCTATCGGCTCCATCGATTTGAGCTTCGGCCAGATATAGGCGGTGAAGCAAAGCAGCCAGGGCACATAGCCCAACGCGAGGTGGATGTTGAAGATCACTGCCGGTGACATCTTCGCCTCCTATAAATCTTAGTTTTCGCAATTCCGGACGAAAGGCTACGGCGAAGTCGCCGAGCCTAACCGCTGAACACTTTTCCTGGAATTGCTCAGTTGACGGGAACGGCTTCGAACACCGCCGTGAGGATGCCCAGCCGACCTTCCATAAGATTGCGTCCGAGATTGGTGGCGAGTTCCGCGAACCCCTGCCCCATGACGACGCCGAGATTGAGTGTAGGCGGCGGGCCGGAGGCGCGGAGCTCGGCGAACCAGGCCTTGGCGACGGTGGTGTCGTCGCGGCGCACGAGCGTGCCGAAGCCGGCCGCCTCGATCGCCTCGCAGGTCGCCTCGGCCGTCAGCAGGAAGCTTTCGCCCGGCGTCCTCGCCCACGGAACCGGATAGAGCGGATCGCCGCTATTCAGCACGACGTCGAAGGTCGCGAATTTTCCGCCTGGCTTCARCACGCGCCTGATCTCGCGGTAGAGCAGCGGCCGGTCGGCGATGTTCATCGCCACATGCTGCAACAGCGCGGCGTCGAACATGCCGTCCTCGAAGGGAAGCGCAAGCGCGCTGCCGGTTTCGAACGACACCTTGTCGTCCTGCCCGGTTCGCGCGGTCAGGTAGCGCGCGGCCTCGACGAAAGGTTCGCTGAGGTCGAGGCCTGTCACCTGGCAGCCATAGGTCTCCGCAAGGAAGCGAGCCGGCCCGCCGACGCCCGATCCGACGTCGAGCACCGACATGCCGGCAGTGATGACGGCCAGATTGGCGAGCTCCGCTGTCGCGGCCAGCCCGCGGGTGTGGAACTGGTCGAGGGTCGCCAGTTGCCCGGGCTTCAGCCGCTGTTCCTGAGGCCCAAACACCGCCAGCRCAGTCTTCAATCGATCGGTCAATCCTGTTGCGCGATAGTGATCGCGCACGCGGTCCAGTTCATCGGTCATCGCCACTTCCTTTCAGGCTTCCAAGGTCACGCCAGAAATACGGCCGCTTTCTGCCGGCAACTATCCGCGATAATGTCGATGGGTCATGAAGCAGAACTTCACAGTCAGGCATGGCGCGCTCGACGGCGTCGAAGCCTTCTTGAGCGTGGCCAGGCACCGCAATTTCCGCAAGGCGGCAGCCGAGCTTGCCGTCACCCCGTCAGCGATCAGCCAGGCGATACGAACGCTGGAGGCGCGCATAGGCGCTGCGCTCTTCATCCGCACGACGCGCAGCGTCGGCCTCACCGAAGCCGGCGAGCGCTTTTTCACGCGCGCCCGGCCGGCCTTCGAGGAGCTGATCGCGGCAAGCGAGATCGCGCGCGGGATGGGCCAGCGGCCGGCCGGGCTGTTGCGCCTCTCGGTGCCGCCGGCCGTGGTGCCGATGCTGCTGGAGCCGATGATCGCCTCCTTCTGCCAGGCCTATCCCGAGATCGAGCTGGAGATCGTCGCCAGCGGCGAGCTGGCCGATCTCGCCGCGGAAGGTTTCGACGCCGGCATCCGCATGGGCGATCTGATCGCGCCTGACATGATCGCGGTTCGCCTGACGCCCTCCTTTCCGATGGTGATCGTCGGCAGTCCGGATTATCTGCGCCGGCGCGCGACGCCCGAGCGCATCGAGGACCTGCGCGACCATGCCTGCCTGCGCCTGCGCCGCTCGAACGGCTCGGTCGCGCCCTGGTCCTTTGTCGACGGCAACAAGGCCGTCGAGGCAATCGTGTCGGGACCGCTCATCGCGCACGATTATCCGTCGCTGCTCGGCGCGGCGATCCAGGGTGTCGGGCTGGCCCAGGTGYCAGGCCCGATCGCCGAAGCGCCGATCGCCGACGGGCGTCTGCAGGCGCTGCTCGGCCGCTTCGCGGTGACCACGCCCGGCGTGTTCCTCTATTATCCGGAAAGGCATCAGGTTCTGCCCAAGCTGCGCGCCTTCATTGACCATATCAGGCATTCGGGCGATACCGGCACTTCCCCGAAGCGGGCAGGCAGGCGGAAGCAAAACTGACGCTTCACGGCGTCGGCTGTATCCGCGGATATTCGAGTTGCATGGCGACGAAATCGGTGGTGCGCTCGCCGTAGCGTGCCGTGATGTCCTTGAGCGTCCGGTCCAGCGCCTTTGCCGGCGGAACATCCGCCATGGCCGGAACCTTCCGATCCGCCGGCCAATCGCTTGCAACCTGGTCGGGCAGGATGCGGATACCTGCGCGGCTGACGACGGCGCCGCCCTTTGGGGCGAAGGTGACCGCGCGGGAGCGAAAGGTCCGCGACCAGGCGTCGGCAGCCAGCGCCAGCGACACCTCGTCCATGCCTGGCGTCAGCGGAATGCCGAGCTGCTCGTGATTGAAAAAGGCCAGCGTGTTGCCGATCGCCGTCAGCGCGAAAGGCCGCGTGAACTTGAAGGCGCCGCTGTCGTGGCGCGCATCCCAATGGTCGAGGCCGAGATCGCGGGCGACGGCTTCCGCCTTGTCGCGGCCGGCTATCGCCTCGATCAGGGTCAGCATCATCGGCATCGACGCGGTGATGCCGGTCGTGGTCGCGACATTCCGGTCGACGACGTAGCGGCGATCGGCAACGTAGCGGATCGTCGGATGTTTCTGGCGCAATTCGTTCAGGGAATACCAATGCGTCGTCGCGCGCTTGCCGTCGAGCAATCCGCTGGCGCCGACCACCGTGGCGCCGACGCAGACGCCGATCACCATGGCGCCCTTGGCCGACTGGTCCCTGATCCATCTCAACACGTCCGGATCGTCGTCGCGCATCATGGCGGGAACGATGACATAGTCGGCGCCTTCCGGATGCTGGGCATCGAACGCCGCTATCGTCGCGTCGGGCTCGACGCGCAAAGCCGGGTGCAATTGCACCGGTCCCGGCCGCGTCGCCAGCGCGACGACGTCGGCGACGTCGGCGCGGCGCAGGATGCCGTAGGGCATCAGATAGTCGGTCGTCTCGGTGCCGTCATTGACGCCGACGATCGCGATCAGCGGGCGCTGGCGCTTCGGCTTCAACGCCGCGAGCGTGGCTTCGGCCTCCTTGGCATCGATCGCCGGCTGCACCGCGGCCAGCGACGCGGAAGGCAGCGACAGCAACCATGCGGCGCCGGCTGCGACGAAAATCAGCAGAACGCCGAGAACGCTCCACAACACGATACGCAGACTCATGGCTTGATCCTTCCGATCTCAACGCTTGACCGGCAGGCTAGCTCCGATAGGTTTTGGCCGAAATGACATATATCGGGCAAAAACTGCCATGCGCATGATAGGCATCATCATCCATCCGGGCTTCCAGTTGCTGGACGTAGCTGGCCCCGCGGCAGCCTTCGAATTGGCCGAACACTATCAGCCCGGCAGCTACAGGCTGGAAATGCTGGCGCCCAGCGGCGGYGAGGTCGAGAGTTCATCGGGCATGCGGCTTTCAGCATGGCCTCTRTCCGATGCCAGGCCCCTCGACACGGCTGTCGTTTCAGGCGGCGAGATCATCCGCTCCATGGCCGCGGCCCAGGAAATCGTCGCCTGGCTGCGACAGGCAAAGCCGCGCCGGACGGCAAGCGTGTGCACCGGTGCCTATCTRCTGGCGGAGGCAGGCCTGCTCGACGGCCGGAGCGCCACCACACATTGGTGGAGCACAGACGATTTCGCCCGCCGCTATCMGAAGGTGAAACTCGATGCCGAGCGCATCTTCATCCAGGATGGCAGCGTGTGGACGTCGGCCGGCATCTCGGCCGGCATCGATCTCGCGCTGGYGCTGATCGAGGACGATCTCGGGCCGGCGATCGCGCGCCGCACCGCGCAGCAGCTCGTGGTCCACCAGCGCCGGCCTGGCGGGCAGTCGCAATTCTCCGGCCTTGTGGAGTTCGGCGGGCGTTCGGGCCGGTTCGTCGAACTAATCGAGTGGATGCGGACCAAACTCGCCCAGCCGCTGACCGTAGAGCGCCTCGCCGAACGCGCTGCCATGAGCCCGCGCAATTTTTCCCGCGCCTTCGCCACTGAGACCGGCACCACGCCGGCCAAGGCTGTCGAACGCCTGCGCCTCGAAGCCGCGCGGATGGCGGTCGAGACGAGCAACACGCCGCTCGACCGCATCGCCGAGGAGAGCGGCTTCGGCGACGCCGGACGCATGCGCCGCGCTTTCATGAGGAGCTTTGGCCAACCGCCGCAGGCGCTAAGGCGCGCGGCGACGAGGGCCTGAGGAACACGCCATCAGCCAGCGCGGGACTCAATCAGTGACCGGATGCGTTCCGCATCCGCCTGCGTCGCGGGGTTGTAGACGATCATGCCGAGCTCGGGCCGCCCGTCGACGGCAAAGACCGAGAACTCCAGCTCGATCAGTCCGATCTCGGGATGGCGCAGGCGCTTCACGCCTTCGCCATGGGCCGGAACGACGTCGTTGTCGCGCCACAGCGCCTCGAATTCCGGACTGATCCGGCAAAGCTCCTCGACGAGCTGGGTGATTTCCGCGCCMGCRCCYGCCCGCGTGGCATCCGCCCTGAAGGAGCCAACCACGAAGCGGGCGACGCTCCGCCAATCCTCCTGCGCGTCGCGCACGCGGGGATTGCCGAACATCAGGCGCAGGATGTTGCGCTGCTCGCGCGGCAGCTTGGAATAGTCGGTCAGCATCGCCGCGGCGGCACGGTTCCAGGCCACCACATCCCAGGTTGCGGTCTTGATGATCGCCGGGCTGGGGTCCAAAGCGTCGAGGACGCGCTGCAGGCGCGGCGTCACGCTGTCGACGTTCCTGTAACGGACCTCTGGCGGCCGGCCGAGACCCAGCATGAACAGATGCTCGCGTTCGGGCTCGGTCAGCATCAGTCCCGCCGCGATGCGGTTCAGCACATCGGCGGACGGGGCGCCGCCCCGCCCCTGCTCCAGCCAGGTGTACCAGGTCGGGCTGATGTTGGCGCGCTGCGCCACTTCTTCGCGGCGCAGCCCTTGGGTACGCCGCCGCCCCGTGGCGAAGCCGAACGCTACGGGATCGAGACGCATGCGGCGATCGCGCAGAAAGGTGCCGAGCTTGTTTGCGGCCTGTTTGTTGGCAATCTCTTGGGCCATCGCCACCCTGTTGGCAATTATACCATGATAAAGTCACTACTTTAACAGGATGAGTTATAGCGCAAATAAGGTCTCCGAACAACCACAGGAGACCTTCCCATGCGTGTATTCCTTACCGGCGCGACCGGTTTCATCGGTTCCAGGATCGTGCCCGAACTCCTTGCCGCCGGACATCAGGTGCTCGGCCTGACCCGCTCCGAAGCTGGTGCGCGCTCGCTTGCCGCCGCCGGCGCCGAGCCGCATCGCGGCGACATCGAGGATCTCGACAGCCTGCGCGACGGCGCGGCGAAATCGGATGCGGTGATCCACACCGCCTTCGATCACAATTTCTCGAATTTCGTCGCGAATTGCGAGAAGGACAAGCGGGTGATCGAAGCGCTGGGCGGCGCGCTCGCCGGCTCCGACCGGCTGCTCATCATCACGTCGGGTGTGGGCATGGGCTCCGCCGAACACGGACAGCCGGCGCGAGAAGACGTCTTCAACACCGACCATCCCAATCCGCGCATCCTGTCCGAGCTCACCGGCGCGGCGATGGCCGAGAAGGGCGTCAAGGTGTCGGTGGTGCGGCTGCCGCAGGTGCATGACACGGTGAAGCAAGGGCTCATCACCCCGCTGATCGCGCAGACGCGCGCCAAGGGCGTGTCGGCCTATCTCGGCGAGGGTCRCAACCGGTGGTCGGCGGCGCATGTGCTGGATGTCGCGAAGCTCTACCGCCTGGCGCTGGACAAGCAGGAAGCCGGCGTGCGCTACAACGCCGTCGCCGAGGAAGGCATCGCCATGCGAGGGATCGCTGAAGTGATCGGCGCCGGCCTCAACGTGCCGGTGGTCTCGCTGTCGCAGGAAGAGGCCGCCGACCATTTCGGGTGGCTCGCCATGTTCGCGGGCCTCGACATGCCGGCGTCGAGCGAATGGACGCGTCAGCATCTCGGCTGGCAGCCGACCGGACCCGGCCTCATCGCCGATCTGGAGCGGATGGATTATTCGYAGGCCGCCGCGGCTTAACAGGCTGCCCAGGCGGTTCGGCAATCCAGCTGAACCRCCTGCAAGTCGCTATGCGCGCAGCAAATCCGCCAGGCTGTCAGACTTCTCGACCTTGTCGGTGAGGTCGAGCCCGGACAAAAGATCGACCAGATGGCTGTTCATCAGCGCGGCCGCGTCGGCGCTGTCGCCGGCCTCGATCGCATCGACCAGGGCGTGGTGGGCGTGCTTCTCGCAGGTCGCGTCGCGGCGCTTCCAGTAGAGCGCGATGATCAGCGAGGAGTGCGAGACGAGATCGCGGACGAAATTGGTGAACACCGAATGCGCGGCGATCTCGGCGATGCCGACATGAAAGCGCGCCGACAGCATGATGGCATCGCTGTCGCGGCCGTCATGCAATGCTTCGTGCTCCTTCTCAAGATGTTGGCGCAATTGCACGATGTCGGACGGCACCGCCACCTTGGCGGCAAGCGCGGCGACCTTTGGCTCGATCAGGGCTCGTGCCTCGAACACCTCGCGCGCCTCGATTTTCGATGGCTGGGCGACAAAGGCGCCGCGATTGGGCTCCAGCCGCGCCAGCCGGTCATGGGCAAGAGCCTGCAGGGCGGCGCGGACGACGGTGCGGCTCACCGAATAGATCGAGGCCAGCTCGTCCTCCGGCAGCTTGGTGCCTGGCGCAAGGCGATGRCTGACGATGGCATCCCTCAACCCATAATAGATCGGCGACCAGCGCGCCGCCGGCTTGTCATCTCGATCTTCTTCCTTGAGGACTGTCAGCATGCTCTTCAACGCGCAGGCGCAACACGCCTGATTTGCCTCCACCGGTAGAGGTGAGTTCAATCTAATATGGCTTGCGCGACGGTCAATCCCGGCAACCTCCTCTCAGCCGGTCGGCGACAGCGAGGCGAAAGCGCCCGAAAAGCGCTTGCCGCGCGGCGCGGCATAGCCGCCGATCTTCGATGTCTTCAAACCGACCTTGAACAGGCTCTCGGCCAACGTGACGGCGCAGACGACACCGTCCAGCACGGGAACGCCATGCTCCTCGGACAGGCTGTGCGCAAGGTCGGCCATGCCGGCGCAACCGAGCACGATCGCCTCGGCATGGTCCTCGTTGATGGCGCGCGCGATCTCCCGCGATATCCGGTGCCTGGCATTCGAGCCCGGACGTTCGAGCTCGAGCACGGCGWCGTCCGACGAGYGCACCTTGGYGCAGCGCGAGGCGAGGCCGTATTTCGCCAGATTGTGCTCGATCGCCGGAACGGAGCGGGCAAGCGTGGTGACCACGCTGAATTTGCCTGCGACAAGGCTCGCCATATGGAACGCGGCCTCGCCGATGCCGATGACCGGAGCCTCGGTGGCGCAGCGGGCTGCATCGAGGCCTGTGTCGTCGAAGCAGGCGATGACATAAGCATCGGCAGGCGCCTTGCCCATTTCGGCGATGATGCCCGGAATGGCGAAGACCTCGTCGAAATAACCCTCGATGCTGGGCGGACCGTCGGYCGGATTGACGGCGACGATCTGGGTGGCCTGGGACGCAACGCTTGCCGCCGCCTCGCCGATCTTGGCGGTCATGGATTGAGTGGTGTTGGGATTGATGACGAGAATGCGCATTCCAATCAGCCTCAGATCTCGCCGCCCAGGTAAAGACGCTTGACCCGGTCGTCGGTCAGCAATTCGGCGGAGTTGCCGCTCAGCGCGACACTGCCGGTGGTCAGCGCATAGGCGCGCTGCGAGATGCGCAGCGCCATGCGCGAATTCTGCTCGACCAGAAGCACGCTGACCTTCTCGTCGCGGTTGATGGYGACGATCGAGCGGGCGATGTCCTGAACGAGCTTTGGCGCGACGCCGAGCGACGGCTCGTCGAGCAGCAGGAGCTTCGGCTTCGCCATCAAGGCGCGGCCGATGACCAGCATCTGCTGCTCGCCGCCGCTCATCGTGCCGGCGGCCTGCGAGAAGCGCTCCTTCAGCCGCGGAAAGCGCCCCAGCACCATCTCCATCGACGCGGCGATCTCGGCTTTGCTGGTGCGCGTGAAGGCGCCCATCAGGAGGTTGTCTCTGACCGACATGAAGGGGAAGACGCGGCGTCCCTCGGGCACCATGGCGATGCCCATCTTGACGATCTCGTCGGGGGBGGCACCATCGATGCGCTTGCCGTTGTATTGGATTTCGCCGGACCAGATCTTGCGCAGACCGGTGATGGCGCGAAGGATCGACGATTTGCCGGCGCCGTTGGCGCCGATCAGCGCGACCGTCTCGCCCTCATTGACCTCGAGCGAAACGCCTTTCAGCGCATAGACGTGGTCGTAGTAGAGCTCGACATTGGCGAAGTTCAGGATCTGGTTCATAGGCCGATCGCCTCGTCTTCGCTGCCCAGATAGGCCTCGATCACCTTCTCGTTGGCCTGGATTTCCGACGGCGTTCCCTCGGCGATCTTCTGCCCGAAATTGAGCACGACGAGGCGGTCCGAAATCTTCATCACGGCCGGCATGTCGTGCTCGACCAGAAGGATGGTGAGGCCGCGCTCGCGCAGGCGTCGCACCATTTCCACCATGCGCATGGTCTCGTCGTGGTTCATGCCGGCGAAAGGCTCGTCGAGCAGCAGGATGGAAGGGTTGGTGGCGAGACCAATGGCGATGCCCAGCGCGCGCAAATGGCCGTGCGGCAGGTTGCGGGCGGTCTSATTGGCGAGCGAGGAGAGGCCGAGCAGCGCCAGGATCTCGTCGGCCGATTGGCCGAAGTCCGCTTCGTCGGCCTTCGCGGTGCCAGTGCCGAGGAAGAAGCCGAACAGGCTCGCCTTCGAGCGCAGATGATGCGCGATGATGACGTTGTCGCGCACGCTCATGTTCTTGAAGATCGTCGTCTCCTGGAAGGTGYGCACCACGCCCCTGCGGGCGGCGATATGCGGGGCGAGACCGGAGATGCGTTCGCCCTTCAGGCGCACCTCACCGGTTGTGGGCCTGAGGAACGACGAGATCAGCTTGAACAAGGTCGACTTGCCGGCGCCGTTCGGACCGATCACCGACAGGATCTCCTTCTCGCGCACCGAGAAGGACACGTTGTTGACCGCAACCAGACCGCCGAAGCGCTTGGTGATGCCGGAGACCTCGAGCATTTCGGCCATCGCTCAACCCTTCTTCCGGGTCGTTTCGGCAAGGCTGAGCAGACCGTTGGGCAGCACCAGCATCAGCACGATCATCAGGCCGGAATAGATGAGCAGCTGGAACTGGCCGGTCTGGAACAGAAGGTCCCAGCCGAAATAGAGCACCAGCRTGCCGAGCATCGGACYGAACRCATAGCCGAGACCGCCGAGGAAGCAGTTCAGCATGAAGTTGACGGAATCGRTGACCGTGAAGCTCGACGGGTAGATCGATTGCGAGATGGCGGCGAAGATGGCGCCGGAAACGCCGCCGAAGAAGGACGACACGGCATAGGCGATGACGCGCAGCCAGGCGATGTTGACGCCGATCGAGGACGCGAGCTCCTCGTTCTGCTGCAGCGACTGGCAAAGCTTGCCGATGCGCGAATTAACCAGCCGGTACATGATGGCGAAGCAGACCACCATCAGCGTGACCGCCAGCAGATAGAAGGCGAGCCRCGAATTCTGCAGCGTGGCGAAATCCGGAATGATGGTCAGGCCGAAGATCGACAGGGCGCCGGGCAGCGGGATGCTGACGATGCCCTTGGCGCCGTTGGTGATCGGCAGCGCCAGCGCAAGCAGCCGCGCCACCTCGGTCAGCACCAGCGTGACCATGGCGAAATAGACGCCGCGCAGCCGCAGGATCGGCAGGCCGATCAGCACGCTTGCAGCGGCGCAGAAAAGCCCGGCCACTGGCAAGGTCAGCCAGAACGACCAGCCATGGTTCATCACCAGTATGGCCGAGACGTAGCCGCCCATCAGCGCGTAGGCACCCTGGCCGATGTTGATGCGGCCGATGTAGAAAGTGAGCCAGACACCGGCGCTGGCGATGCTGAGCAACGCCACCGAGGTCAGCGTATAATAGAGGTCGAAGCGGCCGCTCGACGAGATGGCAGCCGGCACGGCGACAAAGACGATCGCTAGGAAGGCGACGACCGCGGCGATCCTGGTGTTGCGATTGACGATCATGGCGCCATCAACCCCACGGCTTGCCCATCAGCCCGTTGGGGCGGACCGACAGGAACACCATCAGGGCGGCGAAGATGACGAGATAGGTCACGTCGCCATATTCGCGCAGCACGGTGAGGCCGACCGACTCCATCATGCCGAGGATGAAACCGCCAGCGATCGCGCCGCCGACGACGCCGGCGCCGCCGATCATCACCATCAGGAAGGCCTTGATCGAGATCGGCCCGCCAATGCCGGAATTGACGCCGGTGATGGTGACCAGAAGCCCGCCGACGACGCCCGCGAGCATGGCGCCCATGGMAAAGCCGATCATCGAATAGCGGTCGACGCGGACGCCCATCAGCTGGGCTGCGACGCGGTCCTGGGCGAGCGCCCGCATGGCGCGGCCGACCCGGCTGTACTGCATGTAGAGCACGAAGGCGGCGATGAAGACGATCGCCAGCGCGCCGACGACGATGCGGTCGTAGGGCATGATGATGCCCGCGTCGTTGAAGACGCCCTTGACGATCTTGGGAACGCCGCGCTGCTTCTCGCCGAACAGGAGCAGGATGACGGCGTCGAAGAAGAAGGCCGTCGCGGCGGCGAGCAGCATCGTGCTCTCCTCGCGGTGGCTGCGCCGGATGACGGTGCGGAAGAGGAATTTCTCCATCAACGCGCCAATGACGGCGAGCGTGACGCCGGAGGCGAGCAGCGCCACCACGAAAGGCAGGCCGAGCTGGCCGTAGACGGTGTAGGTGATGAACCCGCCCAGCACATACATCTGGCCGTGGGCGAAATTGAGCACGTTCATCAGGGCGAAGATCAGGGTTAGCCCGAGCGCGATCAGCGCGTATTGGGCACCGAGATACAATCCGTTGGCGATGACCTGTTCCATGGATACCTTCGATCTTCCGCGAGGTCCGGCCTATCGGACCTCGCGGCAAGCTGGAGGAAGCGGCGCTCGAAGGTAACGCTAGTCGACGGAGCCGACGAAGAGGGTCTGGAAGGCGCCGTCCTTATATTCGTTGACCACCATCGGCACCGAAAGCTGACGCTTCTGGCCGAAGGACGTCATGCCGACATAGCTGAGCTTCGCGTCGCCCTTGAGGAAGGGATTGGGCGCCGAGAAGCTGTCCATGGTCTTCTTGAATTCGGCTACGTCGTTGATGGCTGCCGGGTTCGCCTTCAAGGTCTCGATGATGTATTCGAGCGCATAGACCTTGGTGTTGGACTCGTCGTTGTATTCGCCGAACATCTTGGTGTAGCGGGTGACGAATTCCTTCATGGCGTCCGAGGCGATTTCCGGCGTGGAGGCGCCGCCGACGGAGATGAAGCCGTTGGCGTATTCACCGGCGCCCTCTTCCAGGACCTTGGCGTCCTGCGCGGTTTCCGTCGAGATCAGGCCTTCATAACCGAGCTCGCGGGCGGCGCGGATGAGCAGCGGCGCGTTGGCCGGCGCCACGCCCGACAGCACGAGCAGGTCGGGCTTCAGCGCGACGATCGGCGTCAGCACCGGCGTGAAGTCGCGGGTGTCGTTCTGGTAGGTGTCGTTCTGGGCGACGATTTCCAGGCCGAGCGCTTTCGCCGCCTCGACGCCGCTGTCGCGCTGGCTGAGCGGATCGGATTCATTGGCCGCGACGAAGGCGATCTTCTTCACGCCTTTGTTTTCCTTGAGATATTTGTAGATCGCCGGACCGGACTGGTAGTTGGCGATCATACCGAGCACGGCATTGGAGGCCGGCTTCTGATAGAGCGCCTTGGGGAAGGCGTAGGGGAAATAAATGATGCCGTTGGCTTCGGCGACGGGGCRCACCGCCGCGGCGCCGTCATCGACATTCKGGCCGACGACATAGTGGACGCCTTCCTGCGCCATCTTCTCCATGCCGGCGATGGYGCGCTTGGGGTCCTTCTGGTCGTCGAAGGTGACGATGTTGATGTTGTAGGTGTCGTTGCCGATCTTGACGCCGCCGGTCTCGTTGATCCAGGCGGCGCGGGTCTGCATCGAGCGCACGTTCGACGTGCCCCAGGCGGCCGCGGGGCCGCTGGTGACGCCGACGAAGCCGATCTTCAGTTCCTTGTTTTCAGCCTGCGCGGACGAAATGCCGAGAGCGGCAAGCGCCAGGGTCGAGACGGCGCCGAGCGCCATTGATTTCAAAGTCGAGCGACGGTTGATCATATCGGTAGTTCCCCTTGGTTATCGCGCTTTGTGTTTTGCTCGTAGGCTGCGCGTATGGCGTAAGGGAAACCGACTGCGACAGATTGTCAACATCTTTCTTTGGTATTGTATACAATATTTGAGCCGAATGTGTGCGATGACCCGCCAACCATAACAGGATCAACATTCAAAGGAGGCTAGGTCCGGCCAACGACAATCACCCCAGCGACTCCAATGAGTTCGCAGGGATCATAAACGCAAATGGGGTCGAGGCTTATCGAAATGRCCCGCGCGGCACGCCGCCGGGGGACCCTACTTCCCGCAATAGTGGTCGTTGATGTCGTTCACCGCATTCGCGTCCGGTCCGACGCGGTGATACGCGCAGGCGCCCGCCGCCGTGTTGGTCATCTGCTGGTCGTAGTAGCGCGGACCACCGAACAGCGTCTCGATAATGTCGTCGCTGGCCGGAACATAACGCTCGTGCTCGACGACGCGGTAGCGATGTTCGCCGGCGGCAGCGGGACCCGCTATCGCGGCTGCCGCGGCAAGCATGAGCGCGGCGATTGCAAAATGTTTCGTCATGGCAGCGACCTTCCAGCAATTTGGACTTGCAGCATATCCAAAATCGCCAGCGGAGCAAAAGTTCCCGCAGCTGCTTTCATCCCAGCTAGTGCAGATGCCGCAACTTGTCGGGGTTGCGCATGACATAGATCGCCGTGATGTTGCCGTTCTCGATATCGAGCGCCGTGGTCTGGAGTTCGCCATCGACCTCCAGCGTGACGAAGCCCGGCAGGCCGTTGATGAAGCCGTAGCGGATGAGCGTCGAGGGATTGTCCTTCAGCCACGACGCCACGGTCGCGTATTGCGTCATGACCGCCTCGAAGCCGAGGGCCGGCTCGGTCGCCGCCGGGCGCTTGCCGCCGCCGTCGGCGTGAGYGGTGACATCGGCGCTCAGCATCGCGCCGAGCGCTTTCATGTCGCCGCTGCGCGAGGCGTTGAAGAAGGCCTCGGCGATCTCCAGCCCGCGCTCTCTCTCGACTTTGAAGCGCGGCCGTGCCTCGCGGACATGCTCACGCGCTCTGGCCGCAAGCTGGCGGCAGGCGGCGGGATCGCGCTCGATCTCCGCCGCGACCTCCTCGAACTGCAGGCCGAACACGTCATGCAGCAGGAAGGCTGCGCGCTCGAGCGGCGACAGGCGCTCCAGCACCAGCATCAGCGGCAAGGTGACGTCCTCCGCCTCGTCTTCCTCCACCAGCGGCTCAGGCAGCCACGGGCCGACATAGGTCTCGCGCTGATGCCGCGCGGATTTGAGCTGGTCGAGGCAAAGCCTAGTTACCGTGCGGCGCAGGAACGCCTCGGGCTGGCGCACCTCGGCGCGCTCGGTCCGCATCCAGCGGATGAAGGCCTCCTGCACCACATCCTCGGCATCGGCGACCGAGCCCARCATGCGGTAGGCGACCCGCATCAGCTTCGGGCGCAGCGGCTCGAACTCCGCCRCCGCGCCCGTCAATGCCGGCTCCGTCGTCAAGCCGCGGCCGCCTTGTTGGCAGCCTGGGCGGCAGCCGCCTTGTTGGCGGCCTTGATGGCGGCCGGATCGACAAAGCCGCCGAAGCCGACCGCGATGCGGTTCCAGCCATTGATTATGTTGATCATCAATGTGAGCTTCACGCGCTCCTCCTCGGAGAAATGCGGCTTCAGCGCTTCATAGGCCGCTTCATGCGTATGGCCTTCTGAGATTCTGGTCAGCGCTTCGGTCCAGCCGAGCGCGGCGCGCTCGCGATCGGTATAGCACGGCGCCTCGCGCCAGGCCGACAACAAATAGATGCGCTGCTCGGTCTCGCCGCGCTCGCGGGCATAGGTCGAATGCATATTGATGCAATTGGCGCAGCCATTGATCTGCGAGGAACGGATCTCGATGAGCTCGGCCAGCGCCGGATCGAGGCTGCCGGAAATGGCGAGCGAAGCGCGCTGCCACTCCTTCATCAGCGAAGGAGCGGCGGCAAGGGGGTCAAGTCTGACAGTCATGGGTCGATTCCTTTCGTTGCTTCCGATCTCAAGACGAGCGAGGCTTGGCCCGATGTGACATCGGCGCCGGAAATTTTCGCCGCCGTGCCGCTTATCCGGACCGCGGAAAAATAACGGCAACCGCGACGGCGGATTTTCGACAATGGCCGGCTCCGATGCCGGATATCCTGCATTCGTTCGGCCACCAGTCCGGAGGCCTGAGGAATTGCCCGATGACAGCCAGAGTGATCGTCCTCGACGCCAAGCCGCTKGGCACGGAAGATGTCGCCGAGATCGCGCGGCGCAATGCCCGGCTCGTGCTCGGCGAGGAAGCCATGCGCCGCATCCGCGCCAGCCGCGCCCTGATCGAGCGTCTCACCCAGCTCGGCAAGCCGCTCTATGGCGTCACCACCGGGCTCGGCGCCTGCGTCGACACGCCGCTTGCCGAGGCCGACCTGATCGCCTTCCAGCACAGCGTGCCGCTCAGTCACTCGATGGGCGCCGGTCCGTCGCTGCCGACCGAGGCGGTGCGGGCGCTGATGGTCGCGCGCATCTGCGGCATGGCGGCAGGCGGCACCGGCACCTCGGAAGGCGTGGTGCTCGGCCTGCTCGCCGCGCTCAATGCCGGTGTCCATCCGGTCATTCCGAGCTGGGGATCGGTGGGCGCCGCCGACCTTGCGCCGCTCGGCCATCTGGCGCGGGCGCTGCGCGGCGACGGCGAGACGGAATATCAAGGCCGGATCATGCCGTCAGCCGAGGCGCTCAAGCTTGCAGGGCTCGAACCGCTCGACCTGCGCGAGAAGGATGGCCACGCCATCATCGTCGCCAACAGTCTCTCGACCGGAACGGCGTGCCTTGCCCTCGAGGAGGTCGCCTGCCTGATCGATTGGTCGCTGGCGGCGGTGGCGCTGAACTACGAAGCCTTTCGCGCGTCGCTCAAGGCGATCGACGAGGATGCGCTGGCGGCGCGGCCGGCCTTCGGCCAGCGCGAGATCGGCGCGCGGCTGCGGGCAGAGCTTTCCGGAAGCGGGCTGTGGCAAGACAACGCCGCGCGGCGGCTCCAGGATCCGCTCAGCTTCCGCTGCGTGCCGCAAGTGTGGGGCGGGCTGCTCCATGCCTATGAGCAGGCCAAGCTGGCAACCGAGATCGAGCTCGGCCATTCCGGCGACAATCCGGTCATCCTGCCCGAGGCCGAACGGGTCGTCTCCAACGGCAATTTCGACCTGACCGCTTTCACGCTGACCTGGGAAAGCCTCGGCCAGGCGCTGGCGCATTGCGCGGTCGGCACCGCCAACCGCTCGATGAAGCTGATGTCGCCGACGGTGGCGGAGCTGCCGCGCTTCCTGTCGGCCAGGGGCGGCAGCCGCCAGGGCTATGCGGAACTGCAGAAGCCGGTCGCCGCGCTTGAAGCCGAGATCCGGCACCTCGCCAATCCGATGTCGCTCAGCCCTCTTGCCATCTCGGACGGCGTCGAGGACCAGTCGTCGATGGCGCCGCGTGTCGTGGCCAAGACCGCCGCGATCATCGAACGCCTGCGCTACCTGGTGGCGWTGGAACTGATCTTCGCCGCGACCGGCGTCGAGTTGCGCGGCGTGCTGGACTCGATGGGCGACGGCCCGCGGCGCAGCTATGAGGCCGTGCGGGCGCTCGTCGCCCCGCTCGACGACGATCGCGAAATGAGCGCCGACATGGCGCGCGTCGCCAGGATGGTCGCGGGGCCGCGGCTGTAGCGCAGGCCCGCTGCAAGCCTCAGTGGTAGTAGATACCGCCGTCGACGTTGAGCGCTTGACCGGTGACGAAGGCCGAGAGATCCGAGGCGAAGAACAGCACCGGACCGATGATGTCCTCCGGCGCGCCGAGGCGCTTCAGCGCCGCGACATCCTCCCAATGGCGGATCGCCGCTTCGCTGCCCAGATTGTTCTTGCCCATCTCGGTCAGGATGATGCCTGGGCAGATCGCATTGACGGTGACGCCGTCCATGCCGACCTCCTGCGCCAGGACACGCGTCAGCGTGATCACCACCGCCTTGGTCGCGGCGTAGTGGCCCTGCGTCGGCACGCCCTGCCGACCGGCGATCGAGGCGATGTTGATCACCCTGCCGGACTTCCTGGCGCGCATATGCGGCAGCACCGCCTGGCACATCATCAGCACGCCCTTGGCGTTGACGTTGAAATGCGCGTCCCAATTGGCCTCGTCCAGATCCTGCAGCAGGCTGGGTTTCAGGATGCCGGCATTGTTGACCAGCACATCGATGCTGCCCGCCGCTTCAAGCAACGCCTGCGCGGTCGCTTCGATGTCCTTCTTCTTGCTGACATCCATCGTGTAGACATAGGCCTTGCGGCCGGCCGCCTCGATCTCGCTTTTGGTCACGTCAAGCTCCGCCGCCTGCGACGGCAGATCGGTGATGGCGACGTCGAAGCCCRCTTCGGCGAGCCCCTTGGCGAGCGCCCTGYCGATGCCGCGGCTGGCGCCGGTGACGAGAGCCGTCTTGCCCTTGGCCTCAGGGAGAATTGTCATGCTGCTTCCACCTTTGATGTCTTGACCGGAAGCGAGTTCATCGCCGCGACCGTGTCGTCGAATGAAACGAGTTTGCCGTCGGAGCCCAGCCCCATCGCCACCTTGGCGGCGACCGCGCTGGCAAAGCGCGCGGACTGTTTCAGGTCCCAGCCCTTGACGATGCCGACGATGATGCCGGCCGTGAAGGAATCGCCGCAGCCCGTGGTGTCGAAGACCTCGACCTCGAAGGCCGGCAGATGGAAATCCTCGCCATGCTCGGGCGAGACATAGACGCCGCCGGCGCCGAGGGTGAGGATGCAGTTCCTCACGCCCCTCGCCTTGAAGAAGGCGGCGACGCGGGCCGGATCGCGGTCGTGCGCCATCTCGCCGGCCTCGTCGATGCTGGGCACGAAATAGTCGATATAGGGAAGGCATGGTTCGACCAGCTTCCAGGTCTCCGGCGTCGCCTGGATGAGGTCGAAGGTGGTGATAYGGCCAAGCGCCTTGGCGCGCTTCAGCAGTCTGACCGTCGGCTCGCCGTCAAAGCGCTTCAACAGGCCGGTGCCGCCGACATGGACCACGGTCGCGTCGAGCGCGGCATCGAGATCGCCATCGGCGACCTCGAACAAGGCGGCTGTGCCCGGCACATGCAGCGCGGGACGCTCGCCGTTCGGCCGCACCGGCAGGATGGTGGACGAGGTTTGGACGCTGCCGTCGCGGCGCACGAGGCTCGTCTCCAGGCCGTATTTCTTCAGCTTGGCGAGGAACCAGTCACCCATGTCGTCGGTGCCGAGCGTGGTGACGGCCCGCGTCTTCAGGCCGAGGATGGCGCAGTCCATGCCGGTCGCGCCGGCCGTGCCGGCGACGGTCATGCGGATCTCCTCGATATAGTCGGCGCGGCCGCCTTCGGGAATGCGCGAGACCGGCCGTCCCAGGATGTCGAGGACGTAGAAGCCGATCGAGCTGACGTCGAACTGGGGCATGGCTGACTTGACCTTTCGAACTCAATGGGCGGCGCGGCGCAGGCCGAAGCTTGCGGCCAGCACCAGGAAGACGAGCAGGCCGATACCGACCTGCTGCCAGTAGAAATTCCAGCCGACGAGCAGCAGCCCGTTCTTGACGATGGCGAGCAGGAGCACGCCGAGCAGCGTGCCGATGACCGAGGGCTTGCGCTCGCGGCTGAGCGTCGTGCCGATAAAGGTGGCGCCGATCGCGTCGAGCAGGAAGGCATTGCCCGACAGCGGCACGTAGGATTTCACCGTTGCCGACAACAGGATGCCGGTGACGCCGGCGAGCAGCGCGCACAGCACATGCACCATCGACAATTCGCGCGGCACGCGGATGCCGGAATACCAGGCCACGCCCGGCTGCGCGCCCATCGCCTGCACGTAGCGGCCGAACACCGAACGATGCAGCAGGAGATGGACCGCGACGGCGAGCACGATCAGCACGATGACCGGGGTCGGTATCCCGAACAAAGCGGTGCGGGCGATGGCGTTGAACTGGTCGGCGGCATAGCCGCTGGTGAGATAGATCGGCTGGCCGCCGCTGGTGGCGAGCTGCTGCGTGCTCTGGCCGATGAAGAGCACGCCGAGCGTCGCCAGGAAGGGGCTGATGTTCAGCCTGGTGATGAGGATCGCGTTGAGGATGCCGACGATCAAAGCAGCGCCGAGCCCGCCGGCGACGCCGACCACGCCGCTGTAGCCGGCGGCTAGAAGCATGACGAAGATCATGCTTGCTATGTCGACCGAGACACCGACCGAGAGATCGATGCCGCCCGACGAKATGACGATGGTAAGGCCCAGCGCCACGATCGCYAGCATGACGACGTTGTTGACCAGCACGTTGAAGAGGTTGGCCGGCGTGAGAAAAGTCGGGCTCGCCACCGAAAAGAAGATGACGATGGCCGCGAAGGCGATGAGCACGCTGTATTTGGCGAGGAAGCCGCGCATACTCGCCTTGGATGCGTTGTCGTTGGCCGAGACGCTCATCGCGAACCCTCCGAACCACGGGCAAAGGATGTGATGGCCACCACCAGCAGGATCAGCGCGCCCTGCACGCCGTTGACCCAGTAGCTGGAGACGTTGAGCAGCTGGAAGCCGTTGGCCAGAAGGCCGATGAACAGCACGCTGAGCAGCGTGCCGCCCATGGTCGGCACGAAGCGGCGGGAGAAGACGGTGCCGAGCAGTGCGGCCGCCAGCACCGACAGGAGCAGCTCGCCGGAGCCGGGCGTGCTGGCCGACAGGCGCGAGACGGTGAGGATGCTCGCCACCGCAGCGCAGAAGCCGCTCAGCACATAGGTGAAGGAGACGTAGAAGGGCACGCTGATGCCCGCCGCGCGCGCCGCCTCGGGATGGCCGCCGACCGCGTAGAGCCTGAGCCCGAACGACGTGCCGTGGACGACCACGATCATAACAGCGGAGAAGACGATCAGCGCCCAGGCAAGCGCGGAGATGCCGAAGAAGCTGCCCGAAACCAG